>NZ_JARAXF010000011.1:0-274518 GCF_033793745.1 Streptomyces sp. ME19-01-6
CGACGTCACCCCCAACCGCTCCACCTGCGCCGCCAGCAGACTCGCCAACCCCGCATGAGTAACCGCCACACCCTTGGGACGACCGGTGGACCCAGACGTATAAATGACATACGCGGTGTTGCCCACCGACACCGAACCCAGCCGGTCCGCATCCACCAGGGCAGCGGGATCCGCGTGCGCGACCGCCGCGGCGGTCCGCGGATCGTCGAGGCGCAGCACCGGCACCGCAAGCCGCGGCAGTTCACCCACCGTCGCCGTGTTCCCCAGCACCACGCGCGCACCGGAGTCCTCCACCATGAACCCGATCCGCTCAGCGGGATAGTCCGGGTCCACCGGAAGATACGCACCGCCGGCCTTCATCACCGCCAGCACCGCCACCACCCACTCCGGCGACCTCGGCAGCGCCACCCCCACCACCACCTCGGGCCCCACACCACGGCCCACCAACACCCGCGCCAACCGGTTCGCCCGCCCGTCCAGCTCCCCGTACGACACCGACTCCCCACCACACACCAACGCAACCGACCCAGACCGCACCGCCACCTGACGCTCGAACAGTTCGGACATCACTTCCTGCACTTTGAGCCCTCCCCCCGCTCAGACGTCGCGGCGGGGCGGCCGAGTGAACGGGGTGCGCTGGGAGAAGAAGTTCTGCCGCTCCTGCACGTCGGGGAAGTTCGACTGCGTGGCCTTGCCGGTCACGGCGAGCAGCAGCATGTCGGACGATTCCGGCCCGTCGAGGTAGTCGGCGAGCGGGCCGGCGGAGCTCGTCGGGTGGTTCCGCTTGGTGCAGCGCGCCAACGGGTCGGCCGTCGTCGCGTTGTCCCGCATCTTGCGGACGGTACGGACCGCGTCCGGGGCTCCCGTGAGCGACTTGGTCTCGTTGCCCCCGAGGTTGTTGCGCGGGAGATGGAGGTGCATATCGCGCCAGGCGAAGATGAAGACGCGCAGGTCGACGGCGTGCCGTCGCAGGCGCGGCAGGAGCGGGTGGTCGTTGCCGGACTCCTCCAGCTCCACGAGCGTCTGGGTGAACTGCTCGTACAGATCGGTGAAGAGGTGGAACCGCATGCCGACCGAGTGGCTGCCGCTGGTCAGCCCGAGGTTCTCCCGGATCTGGTGGTAGTCGTGAGTGCTCAGGTTGTCGACGATCGGCGGCAGGCACGCCTCGATCACGGCGTACAGCTCGGCCATGCCGTCCAGCATCTCGACGGCGGCGGAGATGCCGCCGTCGCGCGCGCTGCGGGTCGCGATCTCGATCCGGTCGTTCATCTCCCGTACCAGGAGCTCGGGTATCTGGTGGAGCGCCCGGAACTGCGTGAAGTAGGTATCGCCGGTCAGGTGGTGCTCATGGACCGCGTGCCGGAGGTACTCCGAGGCGAGCAGCAGGTCCGTAGCGACGCCGGGCGCGGGGTGTGCCGCCTTGGACAGGTTTGTGCTCCACACGCGGGCGTCGTGATTGGCGATACGGGCGCAGTGCAGGATGCCGTATCCGGGGTTTTCGAGCGAGGACTCGGCGATCGTTGTCTGCACGTCCAGCCCGTCTTCCGCGACTAACTGGGTGAGCGTCTTGTCGAAGCGCTGCAGCGCCGGGAGGAATTCGCCGTAACCCGGGGTCGCGTCGATGGGCCAGCGCGGTGCTTCGCCACTCCAGTCGCCGCTGACGCGAAGCGCGTCGTGGCTGAGGCGAACCAGCACGCGGTGAAAGCTGCGCACCCAGTGCAGGTTTGTCACGCACTGGTCGATGTCGTGGTTGGCCAGGTGGTTGCCGGCCCGGTCGAGGAGGTCGGCGAGGTTGTACAGCGCGATCTCGGCCGACTGGTAGAGGCCGACCAGCAGCGCCTCCTTGGTGGCCGGTTCGACCTGCATGGCCTCGCGCGCGGCCTCGATGGCGCCGAGGCTCTGCAGTGAATAGTAGTGTTCGGCGATGACGCCGCGCTCGTTGTGCGTCGGCGGCAGTTCAGTGGTGGTCTGCTCAGCGGACAAGGGATTCTCCTCGTATCAAGTGCGGCGCACCGCCACGTCGGCGGCCATGGACTCGCGCAGGCTCTTCGGCCGCAGATCGGTCCAGTTCTCCTCGACATGTCCCAGGCAGGTCTGACGGCTTTCCGGACCGAACGCGGTTTTCCAGCCCGCCGGAACTTCGGCGAAGGCAGGCCACAGAGAATGCTGTTCCTCGTCGTTCACCAGAACGAAGAATTGGCCGCCCTCGTCGTCAAATGGATTCGTGCTCACATCTACTCCTCCACCCGCCGCAAGCGCGTTTTGAATGATCACGGAAAGCCTAGCCAGGGGTGATAACCGATCGTTAACGTCGGCGATAACGCGCAGGGCCGGAGGTGGCTGTTCCTGCCGCGGGAGTGGGTCAGGGCTTCCGCGCCCGACACGAAGAAGAGGGTTGTGACCGTAGAGTCACAACCCTCTTGGATATGTACATGCAGAGTGTCCGAGGGGGAATTCGGACCGATGCCCCACGGCTCACGCCGGCACGGAGCCGCACGAGCCCGTGGACAAGACCATCTGGGCGGAGCTGGACTCCCGCCCCGCCTGACCGCCCGCGAGGCACCTCCGAGAGGACGGGAAAACCATGTGGCGGCTGCTTCAGCCGGAGGTCTCGAACGTCTCGATCTCGCAGCGTGCCACGCCGCTCTTGTCGATCCTGGCGTCGCTGGTGATCAACGGCAGTCCCAGACTCTCGGCCAGGGCGACATACTGTGCGTCGTAGGCGGAGAGGTTGCTCGACAAGCCCTTGACGCGCTCCCAGAGGATCAACGTCTCATGCCGGTCGAGCGCCAGATCGCGGTACGTTGCCACGGCCTTGCGGAGCTGCTTCTCGCTCAGCTTGGGCTCGCCGCCACGCCGGCCGCGCGCCAGGCCGAGCAATGCGGACATGATCTCGTAATCGATCAGGTGCGGTGCGGCGAGACGGTCCTCCTTGGCGACACGTTCGCGTACCCGGTGCCCGGTGGGACCCTCGTCGCTCAGGAAGAAGACGAGTGCCGAGCAGTCGACGACGATCAACGGCCCGCCCTCGCGTCGTCGATCGCGGCCAGCACGTCCGACGTACTCAGGCTCGCCCCGGCCTCGGCTTCCGCGCGGGTGGCGGCCTCGGCGAGGGTGGGCCTGGCGGCTTCAGAGACGAGGAGGTCGAGTGCGTAGGCCTGTAGCGACTTGCCCGCCTTCGCGGCGCGCGCCTTCAGCGTGGCAAGGGCATCGTCCGGCACATCGCGAATAGTCAGAGCAGTCATGCCTGCATTTTAGCAGCATTGCATGCGAAGTGCAGTTTCGTTCGCTCGCACTGCTGATGTCGGAGACTGTCAGTGGCTCTCAGTGCGCCGCACCCGAGGCGTGACGGCCCAGGCGTGCCCTCGCACCGGTCGCGGGCTCCACCGACCCCGTCGCATGCGTCGCCTTCGCCTGCAAGTTTCCCGCTCCGTGGCATCCTCGCCGGCCAGGGCTCGGTGCGCGCGATGATCGCCGCCATCGTCATCCGGCCCGAGACGGTGACCACGCTGCCCGGCATCCGCTTCGGACTCATCGACCATGCCCTCCTGTTGCTGGAAGGGACGCTCGGCACGGCGGACCCGAACGCGTGCGTCCTGCTCAAGCGGGACCCGGTCGCGCACCTCCGCAGCGAGGCGATCTCGCTGATCTAAGGGGACCGAAACGACGAACACCCGCGTCCGGCCGGGAGCCGGAGACGGGTGCCGATTCCGCCTGCCCTGGAAACTGACAGTGCGGGGGAAGGTTGTGTCCGAGGGGGGATTCGGACCGATGCCCCACGGATCACGCCCCTCACGACGGTGCTGGTGCTGGCGTAGCCGCGGGTTCGACACGTGAGGGGCGGTGCCCGGGCCACGGCCGGAGAGCGCGGCAGATGCGAAGCGTCTCCTCCCGGCCCCGCAGCGCGAGACCGCCGGCGCCGGCGGGAGAGGCACCGCGCTCAGGTGACCTCCATCAGCCGATGGCCGTCTCTCTATTCGGGCACCCACTCCGACGCCGGGAGAAACCCCCGGATCAGGCACCACTCCACACAGGACGCAACCGATCACGAGACCAGCCCGGCAGGCGCGATCAGGTACGGGTCATCGAACGCGGCGAACAGCGCCGCCGGGGTGTGGAAGACTTTCACTTACGAGGTGCCTTGCTTCGTGGAACTGATGAGGGCGTAGGAACTCCCATCATCCCAAATCAGCAGGCACCTCTTCTCATTTCGTCGTCCACAGACCGACTACCACGCGATGGATCGAGGATCAGTTGGGCGGCCCGAGGTCGACATCCTTTCAATCTCTTCGAGGGCCGTGGATTCAGCGAGTAGCCCCGCCGGAGAGCACCAGCGGGGCTACCGTGCTAATTGGTCACCCGCTTTTTTCAGGGCGGAACTGGTGGAGCCGTCCCGATACATCACTGCCGCGCGAGTAGTCAGCCGTGAAACATTCATAGCGCCCCGGAGGCAAGGAAAGATCCAGGGATTCCTCGCTCGTCAGCGAACCTCCAGAGGCCGCCGCATCAAACATGAGTACCGGTTCGCGCAGCTCGAACAGCGGCCCTTCCTGCCAATCGAGAGGACCTTCGATTGACTGCCGAGCAGCCGAAACTAGTGCGCTCTCGGACGGCGCGTACTGCCATTGCAGAACACACCGAAGATCCGGAATATACGTGGCGGGAAGAGGCTCGTCCGCGACGACGAGCCCCGTCTTTTCTCGTTCCGGTGCCCCAACTCTCACCAGACCGAGATACTCTTCCACTTCGCAGGTAGCGTCGAAGTCAGCCCCGTAACTGCCGAGCCAACCGGGTACGTGCGATACAGGAAGAACCACCAGCGGTCCCCCGGAGGATTCAATCCAGTGAAATCTCTCCCGCGGGCGGGGCCCCTCACGGTCTCCCGTCATTTCTTCCACCTCAATTCGTACAACGGCTTCATCACCGGTGCCAGTTGACGAGCCCATCCTGCCTGCTGCCTGCTGCAAGGCAGGCACTGTGGATAAAGGCGCTGCGGCGTTCCGTCAGGAACCCAGGAACTGATCGGCTGATGGTCGGGAACAAAGTTTCGCCCCTTGGAGAACGGATCAGTCGAACCACAGGTGTGGCAGCCAAACTTATACCCCAAATCATTGATCTGACGCCGCTCTTCGGCCGTGAATTTTTGAGACTTGCTGGCGGCAGGAATGGACTCCTGCGCAAAGTTGCCGATCGTGCAGACACCCTCAGGATCACTGCGGCCGCCCGCATTATGAACGAGTACCGGTGTGGCCCCCGCCAGCACATAGTACGTGTGCTCGCTCGCAACGGTGAGGTTGTAGACCGTGGCTTTCTGAGCCGCCCACCGTTTGACTGCCCCAACCTGAACACGGGTGCCCGCGCTGGTGCGCAGCCATTCCCCGGCCTTCAGGTCTGTGGCCTCGACCCACTCGCCCAGCTCCGGTACCCAGAAGGGATGCCCGTCCGTGGCCGTCACCGAGGCTGTCTTGCTGCTCTTCTCCCCGTCGATGTCGATGGTGACCTTGACAAGGTGCTTCAGCCCCTTGCCCTTGATCTCGGCGGTGACGGTCTGGGTTTTGGTCTCTCCGGTTTCAGGGTCAGTGGCCAGGACCTTGTCGCCGATATCGACGTCCTTGATGGCCTTGGTGGAACCGTCGGCCATCAGTACTTTGGTGTCGGGCGTGAAGCTGTTGCATTCGTCAGCCTCTTTTGCTGCTTTTTTCGCCTTGCGGGACAGGCGAATGTAATCGGCGCTTCTGTCGATCAGGTCGTCGCCGAGCCCCCACAGCCGCTTGCCAAGTGCGGCCGCCTTGTTCCACTGCCACGGCATCCCGTACTTCTTCACCAGCTTGGCGACGATGCCGCCGATTGCGCTCGTGATGATGTTGACCGCGGTGGCCCCGCAAGCTCCCAAGGAACCGGTGGTGAAGCAGTCCAGGGCATCGGTGATGCCGAGTTCGTCGGCGATGATGCCGGCGAGCTCCTTGGCCACAGCGACCGCCCGCTGCTTGGCCACATCTGCCTTCGTCTGAGCCTGACGGGCCTTGTAGCTGGCCGTCGACTCCTTCGGGGCCTGGACTCCGTAGTACGTGTAGTACGTCTTGGTGGCCTTGACGTTCCAGCCGCCGTTGCTCTTCAGGCTGCACTGCACGCCGGTGTAGATGCAGTCGTCCGGCTTGAGGCCGTCCGGGTCGGAGAAGGTGACCGGGTTGTTGTAGCTGTAGGCGTACCCGTTGATCTGCTGCGGGTCCGTGTAGTCGACGATCGGGTCGGCCGAGATGAAGCGGCCTGTCGATGCGTCGTATTCACGGGCGCCGAGGTTCACCAGGCCCGATGTCTCGTCGTTCGTGCCGCCGACGAAGCCCTTGTCGTCCACCCAGCTCGAGGTGTCGGAGGAGTCGGTGTCGCGGTCGTTGCCGAACGGGTCGAGGCGGCGGCGCTGGGTCTCGCCGGTGGTGGCGTCGATGGCCAGTTCGGACGTGCCGTGGCGGTCACCCGCCAGGAACGTGACACCGCCCGAGTCGCGCACCGCCACCGTCTGGTCGCCCAGCGAGTAGTAGCGGGTGGCGGTGACGGCCTTGCTGGACTTGTCGAGATGCAGCTCCATGCCGGGCAGGTAGAACGTCGTCTCCGCCGGCGATTTCTTCAGCAGGCGGCTGCCGCTCGCATCGTAGACGTATGACGATGCGCTGCCGTCGGCGTTGGTGACCTTGGTCAGGTCGTTGTTCTTGTCCCAGGTGAGGGTCTGGGTGTCTCCGTTCAGGACGCGGGTCTCGGTGTTGCCGGTGGCGTCGTAGGTGTACGTGTTCCGGGACTTGACCGCGGGCGTCGTGTCCGTGGCCGTGGTGTCGGTGACCTGGGTTGTCAGCTGGTGCGGGCCGTCGCCGTTCTCGCCGTAGGTGTACGTCTTGGTCGAGGTGGCGCTGCCGTCGATGCCGTGGTTGACCTCCGTCTTGCGGTTGCCGGTGGCGTCGTAGGTGTACGTGTTCCAGTACGGGGCCGTGCCGCCGACCGTCGACGCCGACGCGTCGGGCTTGCAGGCCGCGTCCGTGCCGCCGGTGCCCACCGCGCCGTCCGGGGTCTGCGAGGACGTCCAGTCCTCAGTCATCCGGCGCAGGCCGTCATAGGCGAAGCACTGCACGTCGCGAGTGCCGCCGGTGGGGTTGTCGACCATGGAGGTGACGTTGCCGCCATCGTCGTATGTGTAGTCGGCGTCGTATGCGTTCGAGGGGGCGTCTTCGACGCGGACCAGGGCGTTGGTGAGCTGCTTGGTGCCCTGCTCGTAGGAGTAGTTCAGCCACGTCTTCTTCGCGTCCGCCTCACCCGTGGACAGCTGGAGTTGTTCGAGCTGGTTGGTGGGCGAGTAAACGGCGTCGGAGACGTAACTGCCACCGCCCAGCGAGCTGTTGAGTGCGGTGGGGCGCTGCAGATTGTCGTACTGGTATGAGATGCCCTCGGCCGAAAGGCCGCCCGCCGCTGGGAAATTGGTCCCCTGGACGGTGCCGTCGTCGTTGTACTGGGTGTTGAACTCGTAGGTGCCGCCCAGTTCCGGCTCGGCCGTCTTGGACAGCGTGTACTTCGTCGAGGTCGGCTGGTAATCGTTCTTCTCGTCCAGGACCGGATAGATCACCGACGAGTACGCCGTGCCGTCCCTGTACGTGTACGAGCCGTACAACTCGCCCTTGGCGATGGTGTCGTACGTGGAGACCGACAGCTTCGTGCCCGTGTCAGCGGCGCCCTGCCAGGTCGACTTCACCCGGCTCAGCACGTCGTAGACGGTGGTCGTCGTGTTGTCCCGAGCATCGGTGACCGACGTCTGGCGGTCCAGGTCGTCGTAGCCGAACCTCGAGGTGCCGACGTCCGGATCGACGGCCTTGGTCTTGCGGCCCCGCTGGTCGTACTCGTACGTCCAGGTGTTGCCGTCGTTGTCGACGACCTTGTTCACCTTGCCGTCGGGCGTATACGCGTACTTCGTCGTTATGTAGTCCGCGGACGTGCCCGAGGGCAGCGGGGTGTCGCCCTTGTACTGGCGCAGTTCGACCGTACGGTCCCGGGCGTCTGTGATCGTGGTGGTCGGGGTCCGGCCGTTCGGCGGGTCCACGTGGACGCGGTCGCCGCCGTAGGTGTACGTGGTGCGGTTCTTCTCCTGCCCGGCGACCTTGAAGATCGTCGCGGTGGTGCGGCTGTCGCCGTCGTACTCGGTGACCGTCTGCGCGTCGATATCCGCGTTCAGCGGCACGAAGAGCGTCGAGGACGGGGCACCGGTTGTCCAGTAGGTGTCGTTGGTCTTGACCGTCCGGCCCGAGCCGTCGTAGTAGGTGTCCGCGATCAGACGGCCGCCGTCCTGGCCTTCCGTCTGCACCTGGCGGGGCCGGAGCAGGCCGTCGTACAGCGTGTACTCGCTGCCGTACGTCTTCCCGCCGTTCTCGATCTTCTCCGTCTTGACGTAGTTGGGTCCGGTGGTGCGGATGCCGTACGTGTATTTGATCGACGCGGAGAAATCGGACGCCTTCGGGCGGTCGGGCAACCAGACCGAGCTGAGGCGACCCAGGCCGTCGTAGGCCATGTCGGTGCGCCTGCCGTTGATGTCCACCTGGGCGGTCGTGGCGCCCCATTGGGGGGCGTACTTCGTCGTGGTGGTCCAGCCGAGCGTGTTCGTCTCGGTCTTGGCGGTCGCCAGACCGTACGTGTCGGTGTAGGTGATCGTCTTCGGGGTGCCCAGTGCGTCCTTGAGGGTGAGCGGACGGCCGTACTTGTCGTACGACGTCGTGGACACAGTCTGGTAGGTGCCGGCCGTGCCGTTGTGCGAGGCGAGGCGCTTGACCGTGGTCGCGTTGCCGACCGTGGGGGCCGCGCCGACCGTCGTGGTGTCGTCGTACAGGGTCACGTCGTCGGAGACGACGTCCTTGGTGCGGTCGGGCGTGGTGGCGCAGTCGACATCCACCACCTCCACCCGCGCGGTGAACGCATACAGGTGCTTGGAGGCGTTGTCCGCGTACTCGGTGCGCGTGCACTGGTTGTCAGCCACGTTCAGTTCGCCGTAGTCGGCGACCTGAGTCGCACGGCCGGTGGTGTCGTCGTATGTGGTCGTGGACGCGGTCTGCCGCCAGCCTCCGGCGGCGAGGGCCTCGTAGGTGTCGGTGCGCCAGGGTCTGATGAGCCGGGCGGTGCGGGTGCCCCAGTCCTCCGTCTGGGTCGCGGTGACCTTGTTCCATACCGTGTTGATCGACTTGGTGACGACGTCGTCGCCGTCGTAGGTGGTGGTCTCCAGTTCGAAGCCCGACTTCCAGTCGGAGTCGGTGTAGCTGGTGCCCGTGGAGTCGGTGACCGTGGAGGACTTGGTGCCGCCGTCGGGGTCGGTGTCGCCGTCCAGGCCCTGGAAGAAGACGTGTTCGGTCTTGGTGTTCGAGTCGCTGTTGGTGCCGTCGGAGGTCTCGACGCGGACCTTGCCGTAGCCGCGCCAGTCGCTCCAGGTCAGGTACTCGGACTTGGTGAAGCCGTCGGCCTTGGCTTTGCGCCAGCCCGCGTCACCGAGGTACGTGTACGAGGTGACCTGGTCGGGGCTGTTGCCCACAAGGTCGGTCTCCACGACCGAGGAGACGACGTACTTGTGGAACCAGTCCGTGATCGGGTCCTCTTCGCCTGGCGGATTCCACTTGACCGGGTAGCAGCGGACGGTGGACTTGCCCGCAGTGGGCAGGTTCGAGGAAGTGCACTGGGTGTCTTTGTAGTTGACGGACAGGACGCTGCCGGACTCGCTCTCCACCGCGGACATGCGGAAGCGGATGAACGGCTGGATGTTGTCACCGGCCACGTCGATACGGTTGGCGAGCTGCTTGCCGTGCAACTTCACCGACGGCACGGAGGTGTCGGTGCCGACCTTGCCGGTGTGGTCGATGGAGTTCAGCCACAGGGAGCTGGAGCCGTCACCGTTGTCGGTGAAGACGTGGCCGAGCGACCACACGTCGACGTCCTCGTACGTGGAGTCGCCGGTGCGGATCTGGGTGGTGATCTTGTCGAGCTGCTTGCGGGTCCAGAACGTGGGCGAGTTCTGCCCGGCGCACTTCGTGTCCACCTTGCAGTTGCGGTCCCACGGGACATCGGGCCAGTCGGCAGCCGTGGAGTCCGTCAGTGCGGAGGGCGAGCAGTCGGTCAGGTCGCCGATGCAGCGCTCGGAGGTGGTGAAGGTGACCCGGGCCGCCGGCTTGGTGTCGTAGACCTCACCCGCACGCTGGCCGTAGTCGACACGCTTGAGGTAGCCACCGCGGATGTACGGCTTTCCGTTCTCGTCGGTCTTCAGGCCCTGCGTGTAGTAGTTGGTCTCCTTGCCGTAGAAGTACGACATGGTGTTGCCGTGGATGTCGACGACGTAGTCGAGGTTCCAACGCCAGGCCTGGGTGCAGTAGGCGTCGGCAAACGTACCGTCGTAGCAGGGCTCGCCGGAATCGTCGCCGTAGACCGGGACGGTCCAGGTGGAGTCGGTCTCCTCGTCGCCGGAGGCGTAGCCGGTGAGCTGGTTGAGGCCGAAGTAGTACTGGGTGCCGTCGTTGGTGGTGACCTTCCAGTGCTCGCCGTTGTTGTCGCCGTTGATGGCGCCGGTGAGCTTTTCGACCTTGGAGAAGTCGTCGGAGCTGACGCGCCACTCACCGGTGGTGTCGTCCTTGATCAGCTCGCCGGAGGTGCCGCCGCCCAGCGAGATGGTGGCGTTGTCGCCACCCCAGCACTGATCGCCGTTGGTGTCGTCGTGGCCGTCGTCGGCGCACGGCTGGTAGCGGCGCTCGATGTAGCCGGGCTCGTAGCCGAAGCCCTGGCCGATCCAGGAGCCCTGGTTGTTGGTGGCCGCGGTCTGCCCGTCGATGGACTGCGAGCTGTAGTCGAGCGAGACCTCGGGGGCCAGGCTGCCCGGCACCGGCGGGGCCGTGATCGGGTACGACCAGTTGAAAGCGCCGGAGGCGTTGGACACGCTCCACTTCGAGGACGCGTTCAGCGAGGTGGCCGAGAAGTCGCCCTGGTCGCCGGAGGTGCCGGCGGTGGCGGCGAGCACGGTCACCGGCGCGGAGGCGTCGTCGGCCGCCGACACCTTGGCGGTGAGTGTCTGCTTGGTCGTGTCGTTGCTGCTGGCCAGGGGTTTGGGCGTGCTGCACGCCTTCTTCTGCGGGGTGGTCAGTACGCAGGCGGGGTATTGGACCAGGCTCAGCCGGGAGCCGTAGCTGCCGCCGTAGGCTCCCGCGAAGTCGCTGTAATCGAGGTCAAGTCGGACGGGTGCGGACGTCTCGGCGCCGTCACTGCGGGCCACCGTCATCAGCGGCCCGTCGATCCCGGCAGCCTTGGCCTTCTTGCGGTCCAGGACGGAGACGCGGACCGAGCCGGGACTCGTCTTGCCGGTGGCGGTGACTTTTACCGGAAGTCCGTCGGCCTGAGTGGCATTCTTCGTCTTCGCGGTCGGTGCGAGGGTGACGTCGTCGGATGCGGCCTTGGGCCACTTCCCGCCGTCGGCGGACTTGACCGCGGCCTTCGATGCCTGGTCGGTCTTGCCGTACTTCTTGGCCTTGGCGTTCTTGCCGCCGACCGGGTCGTCCAGGTTCTTCTGGGTAGCTGGTCTGGTCAGACCGCCGTCCTTGGCCGCCGCCACTGGGGCGTATTGCGGCAGCAGGCCGACGGTCAGGGCGATACCGACTCCGAGCACGGTGCTCCGAGCCGGTATTCGCCACCGTGACCGGAAAGGCGAACGCATGACAACTCCATTGGGAGGATGATTTTCGGGGTTGTTGATCCGGTGGATGGACTGCGAAGGGTCCGACGAAGAGGGGCGGGCGCCCCGCGCCCGGGTCCTGTGCCCTGTCGCGGCGGAGCACCCGCCCCTGCTTCATGCCGTCAGGTGACGGTTTCCTCGATGCTCGAACCCGCCGGCAGTACCGCCACCGTGGGCACGGTGGACGCGTCCAGCGCACCGCGGTACATGCGCAGTTCATCGACAGCCCCGTCGAAGTAGTCGGAGCCGGTCGATCCGGTCAGGGTCCGGCCGACCTGGAGCGAGGCGGAGGTGAAGTCCCACGCGTTGTCCCAGGGCGCCTGTGCGGCGAGCGTGCCGTTGACGTAGAGGAGCACGTCACCGAAGACCGCCGAGTACGCCAGGGCCAGGTGGTCGCCGTCACCCTCGCTGCTGGGCAGCACACCGGTGGCATCGGCCGTCGACGTGGTGGCGGTCGTGGCGTCCTTGTCCGTCACGGCCAGCTCCCAGCGGTCCGCGGAGGCGCGGTACCTCACCGTGACCGCACTGCCGCGGGCGCCCGCCAGGGACAGGACCGTCTGGTCCTTCGTCGATCCGGCGGTGGCCAGGCGCGCCCGTGCCGTGAGGGTGAAGCTGTCCTCCTTGGCCAGCAGGCCGGCCGCGCGCGTGGCGTAGGCGTCGCTGCCGTTGAGGACCATGTGCCCGTCACCCCAGAGCGGTTCGGCGGGTGGTACGCAATCCGGGTCGAGCACCGGGTCGCAGGAGTCGTCCGGCAGATAGATCGAGGCGGCGCCACCCAGCGTCAGCCCGGTCCCGCCCGCATCCTCCGGAGCGACACCGCTGGTCGCGGAGTCGACCTGCCAGTAGGCGAGCTGGCTGGCGGAGATGCCACCCAGGACCTCACCCTCAGCCTCGGGGATCACCCGGTCGTAGACCTTGACGTCCGCGATGCTGCCCTTGAAGTTGCTGGTGTAGCCGTCCAGGGACAGCTTGCGGCCGATCTGCAGGCCGCCGGTGGCGTCCCACTTCGTGCGGCGCTTCTGAATGTCCTCCTCGATCAGGTCGCCGTTGACGAACAGGCTCAGGGTGCCGAGCTCGTCGTCGTAGACGCCGATGAGGTGGGTCCAGCTGCCCGGCACGGCGGTCGCCCCGGACACCTTCCAACTGCCCATGGCTTCCAGGTCGTTCATGGGCGTGCGGAACGTCCACGACTCGGTGTCCACGTCATAGCCCAGCTCGAAGCCGGGTGCGCCGGTGCCGTCCTGACTGACGATCGTCACGTCGTCCGTGGGTCGCTCGGGGAGGTTCACCCAGGCGCTCACCGAGAACGTGCCGCTGGTGTCGACCGCGGGCTTGCCCGCATCGAGGTAGGCGTTCGCCGAACCGTCCAGGGTGGCGGCGGTGTCCGTCGGGCCGAGCGGGCCTTCGGCCCCGAAGGTCACGCCGGATCCCGGCGTCGCATCCGGGGAGCCGGTGGTGCCGACCGCGACCGCCGATCCCTTGGCGTCACCCAGCGTCCATCCGGCCGCGGGCGCACGGCCATCGCTGACCATGAAGACGTACGAGGTTGGCGTCTTCTGCGCGTTGCCCGCCCCGTCGACCGCTTTGGCCTCCACATACATCGGGCCCTCGTCCGGGGGCATCCACCGCACGGCCGCCGGACCGCCGGTGGACTCGGCATTTACATTCGTCCATGAGCCGCCCTTGAAACGGTACTTGTACGAAGCGACATCGGTGGACGGCGAATCAAAGGTAAAGCTGCCGTAGTCGCCGACGCCCGCATGCCAGGCGTCGTCGTTCGGATACTGGGCCGAGGTGATCGTCGGGGCCTTGGGCGCGGTGGCGTCGTAGATGAACTCACAGCGCGTGGCACCCCCGCCAAGACTCCATGGTCCCCAGGAGGTGCCGTCATAGCCACGTACCGCCCAGCCGATGGTCACGTTCTGCGGCACGGTGAAGCCTGCCTCTCCGTCACCGGCGACATCGGTCCCCGCAACGTAGGAGAAGGTGGCGATGCCGGTCTGCCCGCTCTTGGACCCGTCGACCGTGCTCTTGGCGGCCGTGGTCGCGTAGTGGTCGACCGTGGTGCTGCCCGAGGTCCAGAACACGTGGAACTGCGCTTGCAGAGTCTCGGAGTTGCTGCCCGTGTCCCCGTGATCCAGGTCCTTGACCGACGCGATCAGCTTCGGCTTCTCTGCCACGTAGTGCTCAGCAGCGTTGCCGTACTCGCACGAACCGCCCGGCGTCATCTTCAGGTCGTCCATGTCGGGCTGCAACGGTGGCCGGTTGTACGTGACCTCAAGGTGCGCGTTGCCGCAGAACCGCTTCCAGTACGAGTAGTCGCCCTCGTCACCCGCCTTGAGGCGGAACGTTGTGGTGTCCCAACCGCTGTCCGCGGCCTTCTGCACCGTGCCCTTCACGTTGAAGCGCACGTTCTGGTTCGTGGACGTGCAGGAACCCGCCGGATTGGTGGGCGACTGCGAGGTGATCGCGTCCTTGAGGGAGGGTTGGTTCTTCCAGGTCGTGCCAGAGTTGATCGCGCTGGCACCGGAGGAGTTGACTCGGCCCAGCTGTACTTCCTTCGCGGAGTCGCTGTAGGTGTGCACCATCGTCACCGCGAACTCGGCTTCGACGATGTCCTTGTCCTCGAACGAACCGGTCGGGATCGCGAAGAACTGCCGCTTCACGTCATCGGAGCTGGCACACGTGTACGAGACGTCATTGGGGCAACGGCCCACGCCCTCGTGGTCGTCGAACTTCCAGAACGACGCACCCGAGTAATGGGAGGACACCATGGTCCAGCCGGTGCGGTTCGCCGTCTTGTACACCGGGTCGATGTAGACCGGGTAGACGGTGTCCTCGCCCTTGAGCAGGTCGGCGTCGGGGGTGAGCGTCACCGTGTCCGCGGAGGCGCTGACCGCGACATCAGCGACCTGAGCGCCGTCGGGCGGCGTGGCCGCGTCGCCCGCGCCCGGATCGACGCTCGCGGAGGCCGACGCCATCCGGCTCGGCGAGGCGGTCGCTTCGCCACTGCTGACTGTATGGCTGGAGTCCCACATCGTCGGCTGCGGCGCCTCAAAGACCGTGCTGCCGCCACCGTTGGTCTTTGCTGCCAAGCCGCCGTCGTCGGTCTCGACCAGCTTCACTGATCCGGTGTCCACCGGGAGTTCGAGTTTGGCCAGTGCCGGATTGGCCGCGGCCTTCGCGTTCTTGACGACCAGGACGTGCGAGAACCCCTCGGCGCTTGCCGTGATCTTCAGGTCCACGCCGTCGAGCACGTTCGCGTACGTGGCCGTGGCCCCGTCCACCTTGGGCTTGGGCAGCTTGTGCGGCCAGGCCAGGGAGAGCGAACGCCCGTCTTTCTCCATCTCGGCGAAGGTGGTGCCCCCGCCGCCGGAGAACGACATCGCCGTCAGCGCGGCCTTCGGCGCGTACGTCCCGTTCGGCTGCTTGACGAGCGTAGTGTCGATGTCCGCCCACTTGCCGCCCGCCCTGGTACGGATCGGCTGGACGTACTCGGTGGTGGTGAAGGTGCCGTCCGGGTTGGCGGTCGTGGTGCTGCGCTCGTCCCGTAGGGCCAGCACTTCCACCTTCTTGCCCAACTTGGCCGCCTTGGACTGGGCATCCGCTGTGCTGGCGGCCGTCAGCGGCCCCGTGTCCGCGGCGGCGGCAGGCTGGTCCCCGCCGAGGTTCGGCAGGACACCGAGTCCGCAGGCCAGGAGCGCGGTGAGCGTTGTCGTGATCACCACCGTCCGTCGCTTGGCACGGGCGCCCGGTCTGTGCCGGTTCTCTCTCGTCTGCTTCTCTCGCGTCATGGCGCCGTTCACCCGACCACGCCGAAGGAGGTGCTTGAGTCGGGGATGCCGCCCGCCCCCGGCACATACGTTGTGGTGCCTGTACTGGCGGTGCCGTTGATGTCCGACCACGGGATCACGTACAGGACGCCCTTGGAGGTGCCGGACTCCTTGCTGTAGGGCACGCCGACGTACAGGTTGGCGGTCCCGGAGGTCAGGCTGATCCCGGTGTAGTCACGGGTCGTGGCCGTACCCGGCAGGACACTGCCGCTGGACGCCCGGGTGAGGATCTTGTCGTTGGCGCCGATGGAGGTGTCGAGCGGCCGCAGGATCTGGACGGCACCCGCGTCCTTGACCCCGCCCACGTCACGACCAGGGATTCCGACCGCGAGGCGGATCGTGGCATCGCTGCTCACCACCGAGGTGTCGGTGTTGGCGAGAGCGACCCGCTGACCGAAGAAGTCACCCTCGGCCGGGAACCCGTCCACCCCGTCCGAGGAAGCGTCGATCGCCGCCAACTCCGTGTAGGTGCCCGAGGGCTGGATCCGGACCACCGACACCGCGCCGGAACTCGTCACCGAGCCGACGGCCTCGCCCGGGGTGCCGATGGCCAGCAGGGCGTCCGAGTTGTACGTCTGGCCGCTGGGCCAGTAGCCGGTCATGTCGATCGACATGCCGAACTGGTCGTTGGACTCCGCGGTACCGGCCAGGCCCTCACCCGAGGCGCCCTGGTCGAGCCCGGCCAGAGCCGTGGGCACGCCGTCGGTGATCGTGTGGTTGAAGACCGTCACAGCCCCGGCGAAGACCGCGTCGTCGCCGATGGTCTCGCCCGGGGCCCCCACCGCGAAGTACCGGTTCGTCCCCGCCAGCGAGTAGCCGAAGCGGTCGTGCGCTTCCACCACGCCCGGCACTCCGGGATCGTCCTGGTTGACCGTGTACCTCGTGGAGCCCTGCAGGTAGTGGATGCAGCCGGCGTCCGCGTAGTCCTTGCCGTCGGCGGTGATGTTCTCGCCCGGTGCACCAGTCACCAGGTAGGAAGCGCCGGCCGACGTGGTGCCCGACTGGAGCGCGAAGCCGAAGCGGTCGTAGGCCTCGGTCACCGTGCTCGTATCGAACTGGTGCTGGGTGTAGCTCTCGATCTTCGACCCGGCGCCAATCCCGGTGGGGGTACCGTGGATGACCCAGATGCCGCCCGCGTCGATGAGGTTGCCGCCGTCCTGCGGCACATCCTCGTACGGCGCTCCGACCACCAGGTCCGTGCAGCCATCGCCATCCGCGTCGTAGGCGGCGCGCGAGTATCCGAACTGGTCGCCCCGCTCCGGTGTCGCGTTCATCCCGCTCGTCGCCTGCGAGATCTCGAAAACGCCCTTGCCACCGCCGAGCATGACGCGGACCAGGCCGGCCCGGACCGCTCCGTTCACGGTCGCGCCCGGGTCCGCGGTGATCGTGTCTGTGACGCCGTCACCGTTGAAATCGGTCCCCGTGCCGGCCGTGCACGTGGCAGCCGCCGCGGCCGGCGGCCCGAGCGAAATCAACCCCCCGGTCGCCGCCGTCATTACCGCGGCAGCCGTGACGGCAAACGCGGCCACACCCATGCGTCTACGCATGAGTTATCCACCCCACCCCTCTATATGTCGTTTTCATGCCCGACCGATGCATGCGCGATGAAACATCCCTCGAAACATGATCACGTCAAGCGAAGGTAAAAGTAGCGACCTGGGAGACCGCCACGTCAAGACCGCGTCCGTTTTATGGCAGAGAATTCAGCGCAATCACTCTAAATGAGTGAATCACCCCCTTCCGCTAAAAACACGGGCAAGCCGGACATGGCGGCAGGTTGGCGCTTGACGAGCCGTCAACTCCAAGTCCATAGTTCGTTCACATCAAAACTGCAGGGCGTTCATGTCTACGAACGCTCGGTGGCGAAGACGCCGCCCAGGAGTGTGCAAATTGGGCAATTCTGGCATGCGTGCCTGTGTCGGAATCGGAGAGCGAGAGAAAATCCTGTGAAACGCCTCTGGGTGAGCTTCGTGGCGTGTGTGGCCCTGATTCTCGGATTCACGACGCAGAACACTGGTACCAGCGAGGCCGCCGATCGCAGTGAGGAGACGTACTCCTACGGTTCGCACACGCGACAGAAACTCGACGCATACTGGAACGCAGCCACCTCGAAACAGCCCGGAGTCGTCATTCTGCACGGCGGATACTGGTACGAGGATTCCGGCTGGGCGACCTGGTCCCGCTATTTCGCCGACAAAGGCTATGCCGTCTTCTCTGTCGATTATCGGCTGAATTTCGACGCCGCCTGGCCCGCCCCGCGCACCGACGCCATCTCCGCGATCGACTGGATCAGGGACAACGCTGCGGCGTTCGACCTCGACGCGGACCGCCTCGTGGTCCTCGGCTCCTCCGCGGGTGGCCAGATCGCGACGGCGCTCGCCACGTACGGCTCGGGCGCCGACCGGGTCAAGGGCGTCGTCGGACTCTCCCCCGTCGCCTCGCCCTACCGGGCCTGGAACGACGGCAACCACGACACCAGCACTGACAAGCAGCGCAAGGTCCGCGACAACGCGACCATCCTGGCCCGCTGCTTCCCCGACTCCACCGACACCGACGCCACCCTGCACGGGAGCTGCTGGGACACCTGGAAGGACATGGTCGTCAAGAACCGCGCCTCCGGCTCCAATGACGCCCCCATGTACCTGATCCACTCTGAAGGCGACTTCGTCCCCGCCCAGCACTCCCTCGACCTCGAGGAGGCCGAGGAGGTGGGTCACGACATGCCCGCGGACGGCGTCACGGTCGAGACCGTCGCGGGAAGCGGCGCCCACGGCGGGGCCCTCCTCGACGAACCCGGTATGCCCGGCAAGATCCTGCAATGGATCGAAAGCCACGTCTGAGCGGCCACCGGGAACTATCTGCGCCTCTTGCGCCTGAAGGGGCATCCCAGCGATTGCTTTTCGATCTCTTGCGGTTCGTACGCCGCCCCGCCCCACAGGGAAGGACCACCCCTGGTATGCCGTCGCGCCTCACCACGATCCATGAGCGCTTCCTGCCCGCCCACGTCCGGCAGGAGCGTGTCGAGCAACGCCTCGCCGCCCAGCGCGAAGCCGACGCGGCAGCAGCCGAACGCCGGCGCTTGGAGAAACTCGCCGCCCGGCGCACCGCACTCCTCGCGCGAGACAGTGACCTGCGCGAATTATCCGGGCAGGGAGAGGTCTACGTCGGCCGCCGGGTCCACTCCCTCGCCGAGACCGACGCCCGCACCCGCAACCTCGTCCTGATCACGGACGCACTGGACCACGCCGGCCTCGACTACTTCCTGGTCCCCGGCCGCTCGCACCTCCGTCACGTCGTCGGCGTCCGCTTCGCCGACCGCAAGTCGTTCCTGACCGCCCTGCGCGAGCTGTACGCCACCACTGCTCTCTACGCGCTTGCGCCTACAAAGGACCGCTGGCCCACGGAAGCCGCCCTGTACGCGGATGGTGCCCTGCCCGCCTCACTCAAACGCCAGGACATCATCCGCTTCGGCGAAATCCTCCTCGGCCCCGACGACCAGATCCTCGCCGACCTCACTCACGGCTGCGACGTCGAGTTCTGGCGCGACGGCCATGCGCTCCTCGCCAAGGCCACCGAGCCCCGCACCGCCGAACGCCTGGCCGCCCTCCGCGTCCAAGCCCCCGCCGCCGTCCTGTCCGACGCCCTCGTCGCGCCCCGCCCCAACACGGTCGCGGACGTCCTACCCACCGAGGCCCGCGTGCCCGCGACCCGCTCGATATCCGGTCGCACCTACCCCACCTGGGACGCTTTCCAGCAGTCGCGCATCGACACCGTCGACTTCCCCATCGACGTCGTCTACACCTGGGTCGACGGCAACGACCCGCGCCTCACCGCCACCCGCGAAGCACACCGCCCGACCGACGCAACCCCGCGCATCCATGCCCGGGAAACCGGTGCCTCGCGCTACACCAGCCGTGACGAACTCAAGTACTCCCTGCGCTCCCTGCTGATGTACGCCCCTTTCATACGCACCATTTACCTCGTCACCGACGGCCAGACCCCTGCTTGGCTCGATACCACCGCACCCGGCATCCAGGTCATCGACCACAAGGACATCTTCAGCGACCCCACCGCGCTGCCGGTCTTCAACTCCCACGCCATCGAAACCCAGCTCCACCACATCGACGGCCTCTCCGAGCGCTACCTCTACCTCAACGATGATGTCTTCCTCGGCCGCCCGATCACCGCCAGCCACTTCTTCCACGGCAACGGCATCGCCAAACTCCCCTTTTCCTCAGCCCAGTTAGGCCTGGGCGCACCGCACCCGGACGAACCCGCCCCCAACTCCGCGGGCAAGAACGTACGCGACCTCATTCAGGCCACTCACGGCCGCCTCACCGTCAGCAAGTTCATGCACACCCCGCACCCACAGATCCGGACGGTGATGCGCCAACTGGAGGACCACTTCGCACAGGAACTGGACCGCACCAGCCGCTCCAGATTCCGCGCCGTCACCGACATCGCCCAGGCCGCGTCCCTGCACCACCACCACGCATACCTCACCGGCCAAGCCGTCCCCGGCAAGTTCAAGCTCCGCTATGTCGACGTGGCGCAGCCCGACGCCCAGGAGAAGATGACGGCACTGCTCGACGAGCGCGCCCTCGACTTCTTCTGCCTCAACGACGTCAACACACCCGTCGACCAGCAAGAACGCATCTCGAAGGAAGTCCACGACTTCCTCGAGACCTACTTCCCGTTCCCCAGCCGCTGGGAAGTGTGCTGACGACAACAGGTGGCCCTTCCCACATCCGGATCGGCCAGTCCGACCGCGTCTAGGTGCCGTAGCAGCCGTAGCAGGGCGAGCAGTGAACCGGGCCCGCCCGGCATCGGCTGCCCTGCCCGGGGGGCACGGTCAGCGTCCGCGGCAGCCAGTCTAGGAGGAACCCCTCTACATGGGCTGCCCGCCACCCCCGGACGACCGTCCGCCGTCCCGCGGTGATGACCGCTGCCGTCGCAGTCGCCCGTAAGGTGATCGCCGACTGCGACACCAAGCTCGCTACCCACCGCGCGGCCCTCGAAGCAGGGCGACGGGATCGCCCGTCTCGTCCGTTCGATCAAAGATCTGGCCGCTGGTACGGCAGGCCGAGGCCCAAGACAAGGCTGAGATCCACCGGCAGCTCGGGGCGCGACTCACGTACGACTCCGGAAAACACAAAGCGCCGACCGAGAGGAAACTCGACCAGCACTCCCGCGAAGTCCCTGGGCTATCAGTAAGTGTCCGAGGGGGGACTTGAACCCCCACGCCCGATAAAGGGCACTAGCACCTCAAGCTAGCGCGTCTGCCATTCCGCCACCCGGACCAGGTGTGCTCCGCGGTTCCCCGCGGCGACAGGGACAACGATACCAAGGTTTTGGAGTGCGTTTCACCTGCGTAAGGGCGCGGCCCCGAGCGGCGTCGACCTGCGGTGACGCGGCTCGGGGCCGGGTGGGGGTCACGGAGGGTGGTCAGGCGGGCATCAGGTGGTAGTCGGGGAAGTTGCCGGGGGTGCGGTCGGGGTCGGCGCCTTCGGTGACGGCGTGGACGAGGAGGTCGCCGCCGACGAAGGCGCCGCGCCAGGAGGCGCCGAAGCCGCCGAAGAGCTCGTCGCGGTCGCCGCGGGAGCGGGGGGTGCCGTGGCCGGTTTTGAAGGCGCGGATCTGGGGGGCGAGGCGCTGGTAGGTGGTGGCGTCGTCGCAGGAGAGGGTGGCGACGAGGGCGCCGTTGCTGGCGTTCATGGCGGCCAGCAGCTCGGCCTCGGTGTCGACCAGGACGACGGTGTCGACCGGGCCGAAGGGCTCGGCGTGGTGGAGCGGGGAGGACGGGGGCGGGTTGAGGAGGGTGACCGGGGCCAGGTAGGCGGAGCGGTCCTGGCCGGGGAGGAAGTGGCCGTCGGCGAGGTCGCCGCGGTGGAGGGGGACGGCTCCGCGGTCGATGGCCTCGGCAACCTGGTCGTCGAGTTCCTTGGCCTTGGCTGCGTTGATCAGTGGGCCGAAGTCCAGTTCGGGGAGGGGATCGGCCGGGTGCTCGACGGCCAGGGGGTGGCCGAGGCGGATGGCGCGTACGGCCGGGAGGTAGACGGCGAGGAAGGCGTCGAAACAGGAGCGCTGGACGACGAAGCGGGGGTAGGCGGTGCAGCGCTGCTTGGCGTAGTCGAAGGTCTTGCGGATCTGTGGGCCGAGTTCGTCCCAGCCGGTGAAGTTCCAGATGCCCCAGGCGCCCCGGCCCTCCTGTTCGAGGATGTGGCGTTTGCCGAGGTCGGCGACGGCGGTGGCGACGCGGGCGCCGGTGTCGCGGCCGCCGACGAAGGAGACACAGCCGATCTCGGGCGAGCGGACCAGGGCCTCGGAAAGCTCGCCGCCGCTGCCGCTGAGGAGGGTGAAGGGGACGCCTTCGCGGGTGGCGAGGGCACAGGCGAGGGTGAGGCAGGCGAGGCCGCCGTCGGTGGGGGTCTTGGCGATCACGGCGTTGCCCGCGAGGGCCTGGACCAGCATGGCGTGGGCGAGGACGCTCATCGGGTAGTTCCAGCTGGCGATGTTGGAGACCGGGCCGGGGAGCGGGGAGCGGCCCTCCAGCATGCGGTCGATCTCCCCGGCGTACCAGCGGACGCCGTCGATGGCCCGGTCCACGTCGGCCTGGGCGAGCCGCCAGGGTTTGCCGATCTCCCAGACCAGGAGGAGGGCGAGCAGTTCGCGGTGGGCGGCGAGGGCGTCGAGGGTGGCGGCGACGCGGGCGCGGCGCTCGGGGAGGGCGATGTGGCGCCAGGCGCGGTGCTGGTCGAGGGAGGCGCGTACGGCCTGGCGGGCGGTCGCCGCGTCCAGGCGTGGCGGGCCGGCGATGGGGGTGCCGTCGATGGGGGTGGTCGCGGGGAGGGGGTGGCCGTCGGCGTGCCAGCGGCCGTCCCACAGGTTGCGGACGCGGTCGTCCCGGAATGCCTCGGGCGCGGCGGCAAGGCTGCGCTGCCAGGCGTCGGCCCAGGTGGTGCCGGGTTTATGGGTGAGGGTGGCTGCCATCTGTGGACTCCGCTCTCGGGGCACGGGCGCGGTCACCGTTCACACCACCTTGCCCGGTCGGGCGCGGCTCGCCTCGCCCGCGTCGGCCAGAAGGGCGAACACCAGCCCGGCGGTCTCCGTCGGGGTGGCCCCGACGCGTACGCCGGCCGCCTCCAGCGCCTCCTTCTTGGCCCGGGCGGTGCCCGAGGAGCCGGAGACGATGGCTCCGGCGTGGCCCATGGTCCTGCCCTCGGGGGCGGTGAAGCCCGCTATGTAGCCGACGACCGGTTTGGTGACATGCGACGTGATGAATGCGGCGGCGCGCTCCTCCGCTTCGCCTCCTATCTCGCCGATCATCACGATCAGGTCGGTGTCGGGGTCCGCCTCGAAGGCGGCCAGGGCGTCGATGTGGGTGGTGCCGATCACCGGGTCGCCGCCGATGCCCACGCACGTCGAGAAGCCGATGTCCCGCAGCTCGTACATGAGCTGGTACGTCAGCGTGCCGGACTTGGAGACGAGACCGATGCGGCCCGGCTTGGTGATGTCGGAGGGGATGATGCCCGCGTTGGACTGGCCCGGCGTGATCAGGCCCGGGCAGTTCGGGCCGATGATCCTGGTGGCGCGGGCCCGGGCGTGGGCCCGGAAGGCGACCGCGTCGTGCACCGGGATGCCCTCGGTGATCACGACGGCGAGCGGGATCCCGGCGTCGGCCGCCTCGGTGACCGCGTCCTTGGCGAAGGGCGGCGGGACGAAGAGGACCGTCACATCCGCGCCGGTGGCGTCCATCGCCTCGCGTACGGAGCCGAAGACCGGCACGGTACGGCCGTCGACGTCGACCCGCGTCCCGGCCTTGCGCGGGTTGACCCCGCCGACGATGTCGGTGCCGGCCGCGAGCATCCGGCGGGTGTGCTTCATGCCCTCCGCGCCGGTCATGCCCTGGACGATGACCTTGCTGTCCTTGGTGAGGAAGATCGCCATGACCCGGAGCCCCCTTATGCGGCTGACGCCGCGAGTTCGGCGGCCCGCGCCGCGGCGCCGTCCATGGTGTCCACCTGGTGTACGAGCGGGTGGGCGCGCTCGGCGAGGATCGCCCGGCCGCGCGCCGCGCTGTTGCCGTCGAGCCGGACGACCAGCGGTTTGGTGAGGGTGACGGTGTCCAGGGCGCGGACGATGCCCTCGGCCACCGCGTCGCAGGCGGTGATGCCGCCGAAGACGTTGACGAGGACGGACCGTACGTCGGGGTCGCCGAGGACGACGGAGAGGCCGGCCGCCATGACCTCGGCCGAGGCGCCGCCGCCGATGTCGAGGAAGTCGGCGGGGCGGGCGCCGCAACCCGCGACCACGTCGAGGGTGGACATGACCAGGCCCGCGCCGTTGCCGATGACGCCGACCCGGCCGTCCAGCTTGACGTAGTTCAGGCCCTTGGCCGCCGCCTCCGCCTCCAGGGGGTCAACGGCAGTGCCGGTGTCCGGCCCGTACGCGTACGTGCGGCGGAAGCGCGCGTTGTCGTCCAGTGTCACCTTGCCGTCCAGGGCCACGATCGCCCCGTCGCGCGTCACCACGAGCGGGTTGACCTCGACCAGCAGCGCGTCCTGCTCGGTCAGCACGGTCCACAGACGGCGCAGGATTCCCGCCACCTCGGCCGGCAGCCCGCCCGCCGCGGCGATCTCGACGGCCTTCGCCTCGGTCACGCCCTCCTCGGGGTCCACCGCGATCCGGGCCACCGCCTCGGGGCGGCGCGCGGCCACTTCCTCGATCTCCATGCCGCCCTCGGCGGAGGCGATCGCCAGGAAGCGGCCACGGGCCCGGTCCAGGGCGTAGCCGACGTAGAACTCACGTTCCACCTCGACCGGTTCGGCGACCATCACGCGGTGGACGGTGTGTCCCTTGATGTTCATGCCGAGGATCTGACGGGTGGTCAATTCGGCCGCCGTCGGGTCCGCGGCGAGCTTGACGCCGCCCGCCTTGCCCCGTCCCCCGGTCTTCACCTGCGCCTTGACGACGACTCGGCCGCCCAGCCTCCCGGCCGCCGCACGGGCCGCGGGAGCCGAGTCCGCGACCTCCGCCCGTGGCACCAACACGCCGTAGTGCTCGAAGAGTTCCCGTGCCTGATGTTCGAACAGGTCCATGCCCGCTCCTTTGGTCCCGGTCGCAGTGGTCCCGGTCGCAGCGCTTGGTCAAACACTTGCCGAACGCCCCCTGGACATCGATCAGTCGATGCGGGATAACAATGTTCATACCGCATAACGTCGACTGTATGCAATCTGCCTTTCGCGAGACCGCGAGACCGCACCTCCACCCCCGACGAAGGGACGCGAATCGCCATGCCCGACGACAGCCAGGACCTCATCTCCGGCGGGCACTTGGTCGCCAAGGCGCTCAAAGCCGAGGGCGTCGACGTCATCTACACGCTCTGCGGCGGCCACATCATCGACATCTACGACGGCTGCGTCGACGAGGGCATCGACGTCATCGACGTACGCCACGAACAGGTGGCCGCCCACGCCGCCGACGGCTACGCCCGGATCACCGGCAAGCCCGGCTGCGCCGTCGTCACGGCCGGCCCCGGCACCACCGACGCGGTCACCGGCGTCGCCAACGCCTTCCGCGCCGAGTCGCCCATGGTGCTGATCGGCGGTCAGGGCGCCCACACCCAGCACAAGATGGGGTCCCTCCAGGACCTGCCGCACGTCGACATGATGGCGCCGATCACCAAGTTCGCCGCCACCGTCCCGGACACCGCCCGCGCCGCCGACATGGTCTCCATGGCCTTCCGCGAGTGCTACCACGGCGCCCCGGGGCCGTCGTTCCTGG
Organism: Streptomyces sp. ME19-01-6; assembly: GCF_033793745.1. Classification (NCBI taxonomy): domain Bacteria; kingdom Bacillati; phylum Actinomycetota; class Actinomycetes; order Kitasatosporales; family Streptomycetaceae; genus Streptomyces; species Streptomyces sp. ME19-01-6. Next base: position 25,348 of record NZ_JARAXF010000011.1, read on the forward strand.
AGATCCCGCGCGACGTCCTGGACGCCAAGGTCCCGGTCGCCAAGGCCCGTGTCCCCGAGGCCGGGAAGTACCGGGCCTCCACCCGCACCGCGGGCGACCCCGAGGCCGTCGAGAAACTGGCCGACCTGCTGGTGCGGGCCGAGAAGCCGGCGATCCTGCTGGGCAGCCAGGTGTGGACCTGCCGGGCCACGGACGCGGCCATCGAGCTGGTGCGGACGCTGAACGTGCCCGCGTACATGAACGGCGCGGGGCGCGGCACCCTGCCGCCCGGCGACCCGCACCACTTCCAGCTCTCCCGCCGCTACGCCTTCTCCAACGCCGACCTGATCGTCATCGTCGGCACCCCGTTCGACTTCCGCATGGGCTACGGCAAGCGCCTCTCCCCCGATGCGACGGTCGTCCAGATCGACCTCGACTACCGCACCGTCGGCAAGAACCGCGACATCGACCTCGGCATCGTCGGCGACGCGGGCCTGGTGCTGTCCGCCGTCACTCAGGCCGCCTCCGGCCGGATCGACGGGGGCGCGGGCAAGCGCAAGGAGTGGCTGGACGAGCTGCGCGCCGCCGAACAGACCGCGATCGAGAAGCGGCTGCCGCAGCTGCGGTCGGACGCCTCCCCCATCCACCCGTACCGGCTGGTCAGCGAGATCAACGACTTCCTCACCGAGGACTCGATCTACATCGGCGACGGCGGCGACATCGTCACCTTCTCCGGCCAGGTGGTGCAGCCCAAGTCGCCCGGCCACTGGATGGACCCGGGGCCGCTGGGCACCCTCGGCGTCGGTGTGCCGTTCGTGATGGCCGCCAAGCAGGCCCGCCCCGACAAGGAGGTCGTCACGCTCTTCGGGGACGGGGCGTTCTCCCTCACCGGCTGGGACTTCGAGACGCTGGTCCGCTTCAACCTGCCCTTTGTCGGCATCGTCGGCAACAACTCCTCCATGAATCAGATCCGTTACGGCCAGAAGGCCAAGTACGGCGAGCAGCGCGAGCGGGTCGGCAACACCCTCGGCGATGTGCCGTACGACCAGTTCGCGCGGATGCTCGGCGGCTACGGCGAGGAGGTCCGCGACCCGGCGGACATCGCCCCGGCCCTGCGGCGCGCCCGCGAGTCCGGCAAGCCATCGCTGATCAACGTCTGGGTCGACCCGGACGCGTACGCCCCCGGAACGATGAACCAGACGATGTACAAGTAAAGGGGCCATGAGATGACCAAGGCTCTTGAGGGCGTGCGCGTCCTCGACATGACACACGTACAGTCCGGTCCCTCCGCCACCCAGCTGCTGGCCTGGCTCGGCGCGGACGTCATCAAGCTGGAGTCCGTCACGGGGGACATCACGCGGGGGCAGCTGCGCGACCTCCCGGACGTCGACTCCCTCTACTTCACGATGCTCAACTGCAACAAGCGGAGCATCACCCTCAACACCAAGACCGAGCGCGGCAAGGAACTGCTCACCGAGCTCATCCGGCGCAGCGACGTCATGGTGGAGAACTTCGGGCCGGGCTCCGTGGACCGCATGGGCTTCAGCTGGGAGCGCATCCAGGAGATCAACCCGCGGCTCGTCTACGCCTCGATCAAAGGCTTCGGCGAGGGCCCGTACACCAAGTTCAAGGCGTACGAGGTGGTCGCGCAGGCCATGGGCGGGTCGATGTCCACGACCGGGTTCGACGACGGGCCGCCGCTGGCGACCGGCGCGCAGATCGGCGACTCGGGCACCGGGGTGCACTGTGTGGCGGGCATCCTGGCCGCGCTCTACCAGCGCACCCGCACCGGGCGCGGCCAGCGCGTCAATGTGGCCATGCAGCACGCGGTGCTGAATCTGTGCCGGGTCAAGCTGCGCGACCAGCAGCGGCTGGCACACGGCCCGCTCACGGAGTACCCGAACGAGAGCTTCGGGGACGAGGTGCCGCGCTCGGGCAACGCGAGCGGCGGCGGGCAGCCCGGCTGGGCGGTCAAATGCGCGCCCGGCGGTCCCAACGACTATGTGTACGTCATCGTGCAGCCCGTCGGCTGGCAGCCGATCACGGAGCTGATCGGGCGGCCGGAGCTGGCCGAGGACCCGGAGTGGGCGACGCCCGAGGCGCGGCTGCCCAAGCTCGCCAAGATGTTCCAGCTGATCGAGGAGTGGTCCAGCACCCTGCCCAAGTGGGAGGTGCTGGAGGCGCTGAACGCCCACAACATCCCCTGCGGGCCGATCCTGTCCACCAAGGAGATCGTCGAGGACGCGTCGCTCGCGGCCAACGAGATGGTGGTGAAGGTCGACCATCCGCAGCGCGGCACCTTCACCACCGTCGGCTCGCCGCTGAAGCTCTCCGACTCCCCGGTCGAGGTCGAGCGCTCGCCGCTGCTGGGTGAGCACAACGAAGAGGTGTACGTCGGGGAGCTGGGCCTCGGCGACGAGGAAGTGCGGCTGCTCAAGGCGAACGGAGTGATCTGATGGTGGCAGAGGCAACCTATGACACGGCGGCCGTGCGGGCCGTACTCGATGCCGCGCGCGCCGAGGGGCGCTCGGCGCTGACGGCCCCCGAGGGCAAGCTGATCACCGACGCGTACGGGATTCCGACGCCGGCCGAGGGGCTGGCGGAGTGCGCGGACGACGCGGTGGCGCTCGCCGACCGGATCGGCTTCCCGGTCGCCCTCAAGATCGTCTCCCCGGACATCCTGCACAAGACCGACGCGGGCGGGGTCCGGGTGGGGCTGACGTCGGCGGCCGAGGTGCGCGGCGCGTTCACCTCGATCGTCTCGAACGCCCGCGCGTACGACCCCAAGGCCCGGATCAAGGGCGTGCAGGTGCAGCAGATGGTGCCGGCGGGTGGCCAGGAGGTCATTATCGGCGCGGTCACCGACCCGACCTTCGGGAAGGTCGTCGCGTTCGGCCTGGGCGGGGTGCTGGTGGAGGTCCTCAAGGACATCACCTTCCGGCTGGCCCCGGCGAGCAGGGACGACGCGCTGTCGATGCTGGACTCCATCCGGGCCGCCGAGGTGCTGCGCGGCGTACGCGGCAGGGCGGCGGTCGACCGGGAGGCGCTGGCCGACCTGGTGGTCCGGGTCTCCCGGCTGGCCGCCGATTTTCCCGAAGTGGCCGAGGTGGATCTGAATCCGGTGTTCGCCTCCGCGAGCGGCGTCCTGGCCGCCGACGTACGGATCCTGCTCAGCGACGCGCCGCCCGCCGAGCGCCGCCGCTACTCGCGCGAGGAGATCCTGGCCGCGATGCGGCGGCTGATGCAGCCGCGCTCGGTCACCGTCATCGGCGCCTCCAACGAGCCGGGCAAGATCGGCAACTCGGTGATGCGCAACCTCATCGACGGCGGCTTCCCCGGCGAGATCCACCCGGTGAACCCCAAATCCGACGACATCCTGGGCCGCAAGGCATACACGTCGGTGACGGAGGTGCCGGGCGAGGTGGATGTGGCGGTCTTCGCGATCCCCGCGAAGTTCGTCCCCGCGGCGCTGGAGGAGGTCGGCCGCAAGGGCATCCCCAACGCCGTCCTCATCCCGTCCGGCTTCGCCGAGACCGGCGAACACGAGCTGCAGGAGCGGATCGTGGCGATCGCCGAGGAGCACGGGGTCCGGCTGCTGGGGCCGAACATTTATGGCTACTACTCCACCTGGCAGGACCTGTGCGCCACCTTCTGCACCCCGTACGACGTCAAGGGCCCGGTGGCGCTCACCTCGCAGTCCGGCGGCATCGGGATGGCGATCCTCGGCTTCGCCCGCACCACCCGCACCGGCGTGTCGGCCATCGTCGGCCTCGGCAACAAGTCCGACGTGGACGAGGACGACCTGCTCACCTACTTCGGCGAGGACCCCAATACCCGGTGCATCGCCATGCACCTGGAGGACCTCAAGGACGGCCGCGCCTTCGTCGAGGCCGCGCGCGCCACCGTGCCGAAGAAGCCGGTCGTGGTGCTCAAGGCGGGCCGTACGGCGGCGGGCGCCAAGGCCGCGGGCTCGCACACCGGCGCGCTGGCCGGGGACGACGCGGTCTACGACGACATCCTGCGCCAGGCCGGGGTGATCCGCGCCCCGGGTCTGAACGAGATGCTGGAGTACGCGCGGGCGCTGCCCGTGCTGCCCACGCCACAAGGTGACAACGTCGTCATCATCACCGACGCCGGGGGCTCCGGGGTGCTGCTGTCCGACGCCATCGTCGACAACGGGCTCTCGCTGATGGAGATCCCGGCGGACCTGGACGCGGCCTTCCGCCGCTTCATCCCGCCCTTCGGCGCGGCCGGCAACCCGGTCGACATCACCGGCGGCGAGCCGCCCGCCACCTACGAGGCGACCATCCGGCTGGGGCTGGAAGACCCGCGCATCCACGCGCTCGTCCTCGGCTACTGGCACACCATCGTCACTCCGCCCATGGTGTTCGCCGAGCTCACCGCGCGGGTCGTCGAGGAGTACCGGGAGCGCGGGATCCACAAGCCCGTGGTGGCCTCCCTCGCGGGCGACACCGAGGTCGAGGAGGCGAGCCAGTACCTCTTCGAGCGCGGCGTGGTGGCCTACCCCTACACCACCGAGAAGCCGGTGGCCGTCCTGGGCGCGAAGTACCGCTGGGCCCGGTCGGCGGGGTTGCTCACGTAAAAGCGCACCGTTCTCCCGAGCACGAAGAGTTTGGACAGGGGGCGCTGGCCAGTTCCTTCGAAGCCAAGGGGACGTCATGAGCACAGAGCAACACCGGGATGGGACCGTGCCATTCCGCGAAGTGCAGGACGGCAAGGGGCGCGTCTACCGGATCGGCGAGACCGACCGCGACATTCTCGGCCACAGCCGGAAGTTGATGGTCTATCTGCCGTGGATCGCGATGATGGCCATCAGCGTGTCCGAGTACGCCTACGGGTCGGCCGAGGACACGCTCTCCGAAGCACACGGCTGGAGCCAGAGCAACACCTTCTGGATCCTGAGCGTGTGGGTGTTCTTCCAGGCGGGAATCGCCTTCCCGGCCGGCTGGATGCGGGAGAGGGGGATACTGACCGCCCGCAGGGCGATGTTCACCGGCTCGGCGCTGTGTCTGGTCGGCTTCCTCGCCCTCTCCCACCTCGACAACGTCGCCGCCGCGATCTTCGGCTTCGGCGTCATCGGGGGGCTTGGCTCCGGGCTCGTCTACGCCACCTGCATCAACATGGTGGGCAAGTGGTTCCCGGAGCGGCGCGGCGCGAAGACCGGATTCGTCAACGGCGGCTTCGCGTACGGCGCGCTGCCGTTCATCTTCATCTTCAACTACTGGTTCGACACCGGGAACTACAACGAGGTGCTCGACCTCATCGGTGTCTATGTGCTGATCGTGGTGGCGGTCTGCGCCTGGTTCTTCAAGGACCCGCCCAAGAACTGGTGGCCCGCGCACATCGACCCGATCCGCTTCAGCGGCAACGCCAAGACCGCGGCGAGCCTCGCCAAGAACCCGCCCGCGGTGCGGCAGTACACGCCCAAGGAGGCCATCAGGACGGGCATGCTGCCCCTGATGTGGCTGTCCCTCGTGATGACCGCCGGGGTGTCCATCTTCGGCATCTCCTTCCAGGTCGACTACGCCAAGGACGTGGGCTTCGGCCCGCTGGTCGCGGCCTCCTCGATGGGCGTCATGTCCGTCATCAACGGCGTGGGGCGCGCGGTCGTGGGCTGGCTGTCGGACATCTGGGGGCGCAAGAACACCCTGGTCTTCGTGATCATGATCCTGGGGCTCGCGCAGTTCGGGGTGATCTGGGCCGGCAACCTGCACAACGAGGCGCTGTTTCTCGTCTTCGCCTTCCTCTCCGGCTTCGGCGGCGGCGCCTTCTACCCGATGTTCGCCGCCCTGACCCCGGACTACTTCGGCGAGAACTACAACGCCACCAACTACGGCCTGGTGTACAGCGGAAAACTGGTCAGCGGGCTGTTCGGCGGCGGCCTCGGCTCCATGGTGGTCGACGACTGGGGGTATGACGGGGCGTACGCGCTGGCCGGAGGCATCTCCATAGTGGCGGCCGGGGTCGCCCTGCTGCTGCGCCAACCGGGCCGCCCACGGGTCCGGGACATCGCACCCAACCCGCAGCCGATCAGCCGGGAGGCGGTCTGACGGTGAGGTGAGACAGGCCGCCGGACGACGGCGTGAGGACGGCCGCCCGACGACGGCGGATTCGGGACGGCGGCGCGCCTGGCACCACGGGCGTGCCGCCGTCCCGCGTTTCCCCAAGGGCTACTGGGCGCTCGCGGCGGGCGCCCGGGGACACGACGCTGACCCCGATGTCGCCGCCCGATTCCTGGCGCAGCCCCTCGGAGAGCGCGCGTACGGCGAACTTGGTCGCGCAGTACACGGCGGCGGTGGGCGACACCTCGTACGGGCCGGGCAGCCCCAACGCCCAGGCCCTGCCTCCTCGGCTCCGTCCACGCCACCCGGCGCCGGGCGGATTCCCCGCGCCACCGTGGTCGTTAGTGTTGCGGAGCATGACACTGACAGCAGTAGCCCTGGTCGTTATGGTCATCGCGGTGTTGGCGTCGGCCGTCGAGCGCAAGATCGACAAGCTGAACCGCAGGACCGCGCAGTTGACCCGCAAAGTCGACCTGATTCTCGAGCACCTGGGCATCGAGGAACCCCAGCCGGAACTGGCGCCGGTGCGGGCCCTCATCGTGGAGGGGAAGAAGCTCCACGCCATCAAGGCCTACCGGGAGATCACCGGGGCTGACCTCAAGGAGGCCAAGGAGGCGGTCGAACGCATGGCGTGACACGCCTCCGCGGCACTCCCCGGCGTCGCCCGCCCCTGACCCGCGGCGCGCCCCCTCAGCCGCGCTCGCGCTCGTGGTAGGTGCGCCGGGTGTGCTCGGTGTGGGCGCGCATGACGTCCGTGGCGCGCTGTTCGTCGCGGGCGGAGATGGCGGCGATCAGTTCACGGTGTTCGATCCAGGACTGCTTGCCGCGCTGCCGGGCCACCGGGGTGTAGTACCAGCGGACCCTGCGGTCCACTTGGGAGGCCAACTCGGCCAGGACCGCGTTTCCCGCGAGCTCCATGACCTTGGCGTGGAACTCGGCGTTCGCCGCGACCGCGCCGTCCACGTCGTCGGCGAGCACCGCGCGCTCGCCCTTGACGCACAGCTCCTCCAGGGTCTCGACCCCGGACGGGCCGGCGCTCGCGGCGGCCAGCCGGGCGGCCTCGGCCTCCAGGAGGGTGCGGACCGTGAGCAGCTGGTCGGCCTCCTCCTCGGTGGGCTCGTGGACGAACGCGCCCTGGGCGGGGCGCAGATCCACCCAGCCCTCAGTGTTCAGCCGCTGCAGCGCCTCGCGCACCGGCTGGCGGGAGACTCCGAGGTGGCCGGCGAGCTCGCTCTCGACCAGGTGCTGACCGGGGCGCAGGGCACGCGTGGTGATCAGCTCGAGCAGCGCCTCGTAGACGCGCTCGCGGAGCGGCCCCGGGCGCTCCAGCTTGGGCACCGCACCCTGCGGAAGTCCTCTGGCCAGCATCGGGGCCCCCTTCGGATTGGTTATTGTCTACAGTTTACCCATACTGTCCACGCGGCGCCGTCTGACATCTGGTCAGGCGGTGGCCGGATTCCTTAAAGTCCGGGCCATGCCCTCCACTCCCCGCCTCGCCCTCCTCGACCGCTCCCGCACCCTCGCACCGCCGGGCTGGAGCCGGTGGCTGGTCCCGCCCGCCGCGCTGTCCGTCCATCTCGCCATCGGCCAGGCATACGCCTGGAGCGTGTTCAAGGCCCCGCTGGAGTCCTCGCTCGACCTTTCGGGGACCGCGAGCGCGCTCCCCTTCCAGCTGGGCATCGTGATGCTGGGCCTCTCCGCCGCCTTCGGAGGCACGCTGGTCGAGCGCAACGGCCCACGCTGGGCGATGTTCGTATCACTGGTCTGCTTCTCCTCCGGCTTCCTCGTCGCCGCGCTCGGCGCCGCCACCCGCCAGTACTGGCTGGTGGTGATCGGCTACGGCTTCATCGGCGGCATCGGACTCGGCATCGGATACATCTCACCGGTCTCGACGCTGATGAAGTGGTTCCCCGACCGGCCGGGGATGGCCACCGGCATCGCCATCATGGGCTTCGGCGGCGGCGCGCTCATCGCCTCGCCCTGGTCGACCCGGCTGCTGGAGGCGTTCGGCACGGACAGCTCCGGCATCGCGTCCACCTTCCTGGTGCACGGGCTCACCTACGGGGCCTTCATGACGCTGGGCGTGCTGCTGGTGCGGGTGCCGCCGGACGGCTGGCGGCCGGCCGGCTGGGAGCCGCCGAGTGCCCCGGGCCGCCTGGTCAGCACCGCCCACGTCTCGGCGCGCAACGCCATCCGCACCCCGCAGTTCTGGTGCCTGTGGGTCGTGCTGTGCATGAACGTCACGGCCGGCATCGGCATCCTGGAGAAGGCCGCGCCGATGATCACCGACTACTTCGAGGACACCTCGACCCCCGCCGCCGCCTCCACCGCCGCCTCCGTCGCCGCGGGCTTCGTGGCGCTGCTGTCGGCGGCGAACATGACGGGACGGCTGCTGTGGTCGTCGACCTCCGACCTGCTCGGCCGCAAGAACATGTACCGGATCTACCTGGGCGTGGGCGCGCTGATGTATCTGGCGATCGCACAGCTCGGGGACTCCTCCAAGCCGCTGTTCGTGGTCTGCGCGCTGGTGATCCTGTCCTTCTACGGCGGCGGGTTCGCGACCGTACCGGCGTACCTGAAGGACCTGTTCGGCACCTACCAGGTGGGCGCGATCCACGGGCGGCTGCTGACCGCGTGGTCGCTGGCCGGGGTCCTCGGCCCGTTCATCGTCAACAAGGTCGCCGACCACCAGAAGGAAGCCGGACACAGCGGCCCCGGCCTCTACTCGCTCTCCCTGTCCATCATGATCGGCCTGCTCGCCGTCGGCTTCGTGGCCAACGAGTTGATCCGGCCGGTCCATCCGCGCTACCACGAGCCCGCGGAAGAGCCCGCCGAGCGATCCGGAGCGCAACCCGCCGCGCAAACCGCCGAGAAGGGAACAGACCGATGAGGAACCGCACGGCTCTGACCGTGGCCGTCTGGGCCTGGGTGGTCCTGCCGTTCGGATACGGGGTCTACGAGCTCGCACGCAAGGCCAGCCAGCTCTTCACCGGCTGAGCCGAGATCTGCGACACCCGGCCCTGAGACCCGCCGCCATGCCGGTCGCCTGCCTAAACCCTCTTAGGCTGGCGTGAACACACCCTCAATACTGGCTCACCTTGGAGAACACGTGCCACCGGTCCAGCGAATCACCTCACGCAACGCTCGCTTTCAGCAGTGGGAGTCGCTGCTGAACAACCGCAACAAGCGAACGCGAGCGCGGGAGTTCCTGGTGCAGGGTGTTCGTCCCATTTCGATGGCAGTCCTGTACGGCTGGCCCGTCAAGGCGCTGATATACGACGGCAAGCGGACGTTGTCGCAGTGGGCGGAGGACCTGCTGCGGACCGTCGATGCCGAGCGGATCGCTATGGCGCCGGACATGCTGGCGGACCTGGGGGAGAAGAACGAAAGCGCACCGGAGCTCGTCGCCGTCATCGAGATGCCGGCCGACGACCTCGGCCGGTTCAGCGCCGGCGACGACTTCCTGGGTGTCCTGTTCGACCGGCCGACCAGTCCTGGGAATATCGGCAGCATCATCCGGTCAGCGGACGCCTTCGGGGCGCACGGGCTCATCGTGTCGGGACACGCGGCCGACGTGTACGACCCCAAGTCGGTGCGGGCGAGTACCGGTTCTCTGTTCGCCGTGCCTGCGGTACGCGTGCCCTCGCCCGGCGAGGTGATGGCCTGGATCGAGGCGAAGCGGGCCGAAGGGCAGTCGATCGTCCTGGTCGGCACCGACGAGAAGGGGGATTGTGATATCTTCGACTTCGACTTCACCCAGCCGGTGTTGCTGCTGATAGGCAACGAGACGTCCGGGCTGAGCAGCGCCTGGCGGGGCCTGTGCGACCACACGGTCAGCATTCCGATGGCCGGCTCGGCGAGTTCGCTGAACGCCGCGAACGCCGCGACCGCCGTGCTGTACGAGGCTTCCCGGCAGCGGATCGCCGCGAGGAAGCATCCGGCCTGACTGAGTCGGACGCGGATGAGGACCTCGTGGTCCTGCTCGTCGACACGGAGCACCCTCGGGTGCGGGCCGCGCTTGTCGGAGTGCGCGCGCGAGGCTAGGTTCGGCGACGGCACCAGTCGCGGGTGGCCGGGAGTACGGCCATGACCACGGCACCAGCCCCCGCCAAGGCCGTCAGTGGGGCGATGACGTAGACGACCGTTGCGATGGGCGAGTCCTCCGTCAGGTTCGCGCCCGTCAGAAGGGCTTGTGCGCTCGCGCTCGCGCCCTGCAGGACCACCACGGCGCCGGTTGCCGCGATGATCCGGCGCCCGGCCGGAGCGCGCTGGGACAGCAGCCACGCGCCCGTGACGAGCATGACCATCGCCACCACGCCCACCACCAGATTCGCCCACAACACCCCCATCGGCGCACCGGGCTCGTCCAGGAATCCGGCGGCCTTGTCGACAAGGACCAGAAGCCCTGGGAGGCACAACAACGCCAGCACTATCGCTCCGGTCGCGGTACCGCCACCGTCCTGGATGGCCGGCGTCTGGCGGCCCGCCGCCCGGGGGCCGAGTGGCCGTGTTTCACCATCGTGTTGTGCGGGGCGAGTCGGCTGCGGCCCGCCGCCGGACGGCGTACCGAACAGGTCGCTGAGGTCGAATGTCGGGGTGTCACCATCGTGTCGTACCGGGCGAGTCGGCTGCGGCCCGCCGTCCTCGCCCATGCCGCCCTGCCCGAGAGGGGCCTCCAGCCGGTATCGCCCGGCCAGTTCCAGACCGCTGCGCATCAACTCTCCTCAGCTTGGGAGGCGTTAGCCAGATATACGCCACTTGGCTTGATCAGCTTAAGGGTCGCACCAGGCCTGCTCTGCGGACTTCCCTAACGACTTCAACGGGCATACTGTATTCAATATCCTGTCGACGATGCCGACGTTGCCGACGATGTAACGAGCCGTCATAAGGAGCCCGTCGTGGCCCGTAACCGCAACCGACAGCCCAAGCGCTACCCCCGCCTCACCCATCCGCTCGTACGGGACCCCGCGAGCGGCGAACTGCGCCGCGCCACCTGGGAGGAGGCGCTGGAGCGGGCCGCCGCCGGGTTCGCCGCCGCCACCGGGACGTACGGGCCCGACGCGTTCGGGATGTTCTCCTGCGCCCGCGCCACCAACGAGATGAACTACGTGGCCCAGAAGTTCACGCGTGTGGTCATCGGCACCAACAACGTCGACTCGTGCAACCGCACCTGCCACGCGCCCAGCGTCGCGGGCCTGTCGGCGGTCTTCGGCTCCGGGGGCGGCACCTCGTCGTACGCCGAGGTCGAGGACACCGACCTGATCGTGATGTGGGGCTCCAACGCCCGCTTCGCGCACCCCATCTTCTTCCAGCACGTGCTCAAGGGCATCCACAACGGCGCCCGGATGTACGCCGTCGATCCGCGCCGCACCTCCACCGCCGAGTGGGCGGAGAGCTGGCTGGGGCTCAACGTCGGCACCGACATCCCGCTCGCGCACGCCGTCGGCCGCGAGATCATTCACTCCGGGCTGGCCAACCGCGCCTTCATCGACCGCGCGACCAGCGGCTTCACGGAGTACGCGGCCGAGGTCGAGCCCTGGACGCTGACCGCCGCCGAGAAGGTCACCGGCGTCCCCGCCGCCGCGATCCGCGACCTCGCGCACGCCTACGCCACCGCAGAGCGCGCCCAGCTGTGCTGGACGCTGGGCATCACCGAGCACCACAACGGCACGGACAACGTGCGGGCGCTGATCAACCTCTCCCTGCTGACCGGCCACATCGGCCGCCACGGCTCCGGGCTGCAGCCGCTGCGCGGGCAGAACAACGTACAGGGCGGCGGCGACATGGGCGCCATCCCCAACCGGCTGCCCGGCTTCCAGGACATCCTGGACCCGGCGAGCCGGCACACCTTCGAGACGGCGTGGGACGTGGTCATCCAGCCGCGCTACGGGCTCAACCTCACCGAGATGTTCGAGGCGATGGAGGACGGCCGGCTGCGCGCGGTCTACTGCGTCGGCGAGAACCCGGCCCAGTCCGAGGCCGACAGCGAGCAGGCCGTACGGCGGCTGAAGGCCCTGGACCACCTGGTGGTCCAGGACATCTTCCTGACGAAGACCGCCGAGCTGGCCGATGTCGTGCTGCCCGCCACCGCCGCCTGGTGCGAGACGGACGGCACGACCACCAACAGCGAGCGGCGGGTACAGCGGGTGCGCAAGGCGGTCGATCCGCCGGGCGAGGCCCGCGAGGACATCGACATCATCTGCGAGCTGGCCCGGCGGCTCGGCCACGGCTGGAAGTTCACGGACGCCGAGGAGGTGTGGAACGAGCTGCGCTCCGTCTCCCCCGACCACTTCGGGATGACGTACGAGCGGCTCGAGGAACACCACGGCATCCAGTGGCCCTGCCCCAGCACGGAGCGGCTGGAGCCCAGCTATCTGCACGGGCGGCTGTGGGAGGCGGACCCGGCGCGGCGCGGCCCGCGCGCCCCGTTCGGGCCGGTCAAGCACGACCCGCCGGTCGATCTGACCGACGACCGCTACCCCATCCGGCTGACCACGGGGCGGCGCCTCGACTCGTACAACACCGGGGTGCAGAGCGGTGGTTTCGCCTCCCCGCTGCGGCGCGGCGAGTACATCGAGCTGTGCCCGGAGGACGCGGACCGCTACGGGGTGGTGGCCGAGGAGGAGGTACGCGTGGCGTCGCGGCGCGGCGCGGTGGTGGCGCCGGTGTGGATAGATCCGGGGCTGCGGCCCGGGCTGGCGTTCATGACCATGCACTTCCCCGACGAGGTCGACACCAACTCGCTGACCATCGAGGCGAATTGCCCGATCGCCGGGACGGCCGAGTTCAAGGCGTCGGCCATCCGGATCGAGAAGCTCACCGAACAGCACACAGCCGTGAGGAGCTGAGCGTGGATCTGCACTTCGGCGACAGCAAGCCGACGGACGAGGAGCGGGCCGCCGTCGACGCGCTGCTCGGCCCGCCCGAGTCCGCCTGGGAGGGCTCGGGCGACCGTACAGACGCCGATCTGCGCTGGGCGCGCGGTGGGCGGGCCGCGCGCGAACGGCGCGAGCTGCTGCTGCCGGGGCTGCACGCGGTCAATGACCGCGTGGGCTGGATCAGCGAGGGCGCGCTGGACTATCTGTGTCGTCGGCTGACCGTGCCGCCCGCCGAGGGCTATGGCGTGGCGACCTTCTACGCGATGTTCTCGGTCCGCCCCCGCCCGGCCACCGTCGTCCACGTCTGTACGGACCTGGCCTGCGCGGCCCGCGGCTCCGCGGAGGTGTGCGCGGGGCTCGAGCGGGACCTCGGGGCGGCGGGGTCGGCCCGGGCGGGCGGTGTGGTCTGGCAGCCGAGCCCGTGCCTGGGCCTGTGCGAGCGCGCCCCGGCGGCGCTCGCCATCCGCGCGGGCGCGCCCGGGGCGCCGCCCCCTCCCCGGGCCGCTTCCCCTGCCCCGGCCCCGGCCTCCGCCGACGCCCGTGAGTCGGCGTACGCCACCGCCGTCGTCGGCCCCGCCACCCCTGCCGCCGTCGCCGCGGCCGCCCGCGCGGTGGCGGAGGCGCCGCCCGAGCCGCCCGCCATGGCCGCTGTGCCGCAGGCCGGGGGTGGGGCGGGGGCCGACTGGGGCAGCCTGCGGCTGCTGCGGCGGGTCGGGGTCGTGGATCCGGCGAGCCTGGACGACTACCGCGCCCACGGCGGCTACGCCGCCCTCCGGCGGGCCTTCGCGCTCGGGCCCGCCGGGGTGATCCGCGAGGTGAGCGACGCGGGTCTGGTGGGGCGGGGCGGGGCCGCGTTCCCGACCGGACGGAAGTGGGACGCCACCGCCCGGCAGCCCGACCATCCGCACTACCTGGTGTGCAACGCGGACGAGAGCGAGCCGGGGACGTTCAAGGACCGGGTGCTGATGGAGGGCGACCCGTACGCGCTCATCGAGGCCATGACCATCGCCGGGTACGCGATCGGCGCCCACCACGGCTATCTCTACCTGCGGGGCGAGTACCCGCGCGCCCTCGCCCGCCTGGAACACGCCATCGGCCGGGCCCGCGCCCGCGGCCTGCTCGGCCCGGACGTGCTGGGCCAGGGCTTCGCGTTCGACATCGAGATCCGGCGCGGCGCGGGGGCGTACATCTGCGGCGAGGAGACCGCGATCTTCAACTCGATCGAGGGGCGGCGCGGCGAGCCGCGCAGCAAGCCGCCGTTCCCCGTCGAGAAGGGCCTGTTCGGCAAGCCGACCGCGGTCAACAACGTCGAGACGCTGGTCAACGTCCTGCCGATCCTGACCGAGGGCGCCGAGGCGTACGCGGGCATCGGCACCGAAGCCTCCACCGGCACCAAGCTGTTCTGCGTCTCCGGCGCCGTGGACCGCCCCGGCGTCTACGAGCTGCCGTTCGGCGCCACGCTCCGCGAGCTGCTGGCCCTCGCCGGGCCGCCGCCCACGCTGCGCGCGGTGCTGCTCGGCGGCGCGGCGGGCGGCTTCGTACGCCCCGACGAGCTGGACGTCCCGCTCACCTTCGAGGGCACCCGGGCCGCGGGCGCCACGCTGGGCTCGGGGGTGGTGCTGGTCCTCGACGAGAGCGCGGAGCTGCCGCGCGTGCTGCTGCGCATCGCGGAGTTCTTCCGCGACGAGTCCTGCGGCCAGTGCGTGCCCTGCCGGGTGGGCACGGTGCGGCAGGAGGAGGCGCTGCACCGGATCAAGGACCGTACGGGGGCGGCCGCGGCCGGTGACATCGCGCTGCTGCGCGAGGTCGGGCAGGCGATGCGGGACGCCTCGATCTGCGGTCTGGGCCAGACCGCCTGGAACGCCGTCGAATCCGCCATCGACCGGCTCGGTGTCTTCGGACAACCCCAGAACGGAGCCTCCGTATGACCGCCGTCCCGCTGCAGCCGCCGCGCCGCCTGGTCGACTTCACGCTCGACGGGGAGCCGGTGCGCGCCCCCGAGGGGTCCACGCTCCTGGACGCGTGCCGCGCCTCGGGCAAGGAGATCCCGACGCTGTGCCAGGGCGACACGCTCACCCCCAAGAACGCCTGCCGGGTGTGCGTCGTGGAGGTCGAGGGCGCGCGGACCCTCGCCCCGGCCTGCTCGCGCCGCGTGGAGCCGGGCATGGAGGTGCGTACGGACACCGACCGGGCCCGGCACGGCCGAAAGGTGGTCCTGGAGCTGCTGGCCTCCTCGACGGATCTGTCGACGACGCCGCGCGCCGCCGAGTGGATCGAGGAGTACGGGGCCGAGCCGGGCCGCTTCGGGCCGGACGCCGCCCGGGTGGACGAGCAGCCGAAGGTCGACAACGACCTCTATGTCCGCGACTACGACAAGTGCATCCTGTGCTACAAGTGCGTGGACGCGTGTGGTGAGCAGTGGCAGAACACCTTCGCCATCGCGGTCGCGGGCCGCGGCTTCGACGCCCGTATCTCCACCGAGCACGACGCGCCGCTGACCGACTCGGCCTGTGTCTACTGCGGCAACTGCATCGAGGTGTGTCCGACCGGCGCGCTCAGCTTCAGATCGGAATTCGACATGCGGGCGGCCGGGACCTGGGACGAGTCGGCGCAGACCGAGACCACGACCGTGTGCGCCTACTGCGGCGTCGGCTGCAACCTCACGCTCCATGTGCAGGACAATGAGATCGTGAAGGTCACCTCGCCGCACGACAACCCGGTGACCCACGGCAATCTCTGCATCAAGGGTCGCTTCGGCTACCAGCACGTACAGAACCGGGGCAGGGGCTGACAGGACTGATCGATGTGACTCCACCCACGCGTGAACGCGCGGGCTTCCCGCGTCGCCGGCTAAGCGGCGTCGCAGAGGACCAGCCCGGCCCTGTTGAGAACGTTCAGTGCGCCTATGTGGTCCGCGTTCGCGATGAACCCGCAGGAGACGCATTCGAACTTCGCTTGAGTGATGCGGTTCCTCTCGTCGACGTGCCCGCATGCGGTGCATGTGATCGAGGTGTTGCGGGCGCCCACCGGGATCACGCGGCGACCGGCACTCTCAGCCTTGTCTGCCAGGATTCGGAGGAACTGTCCCCAACCCGCGTCGAGGATGCTGCGGTTCAGCCCAGCCTTCGCGGCGGCCCCGTTCGCAAGGAACGCTCCATCGCGATGAGGGTCGGGCTTGGGTGCGGGCGCTTTGGTCATGCCCGCCGTGTTCAGCTTCTCGTGGGCGATCACGTCGTGCTCCCGCACGAGCGCCAGTGCCCGCTTGTGGTGGTGGTCCAGGCGCTGACGCCGGATCCTGGCGTGCAGCTTGGCGACCTTCCGGGCCGCCGTCTTGTGCTTCTTGGTCCGGCGACGGATGCGCCTGGGGAAGGTGGACAGGTACCGCTGCGCTTCGGCCAGCTCCTCGGCCATGGCGTGCGGGGTGGAGTCCCAGCGGCAGCCGTCCCCGTCCTTCGGGAAGACAACGGTGTCGAAGTGGCCGACGCCCTTGAACCTGGGGTATCCGGGCTTCCCACCGCTCCTGACCCGGCGGAAGAACGCCTGGAACGCCTTGTCGAGCCGCCTAAGAGTCGCCTGCTGGCTGGAGAACGACCAGCGGCCCTGACGCTCCGCATCGAACGCCCGGATCTCCCTCAGCTGCGCCGACTGATCGCCGTACCTGATGCTGGTCTTCGACGCGTGCCGCCAGGCATCGCGGCGCTCCTGCAAGGCCTCGTTGTAGAGCGAGCAGTGGTCCCGCAACATCTCCGTCAGGGCCTGCGCCTGCCGTACGGTGGGCCGCAGCAGGAACTTGTACGCACGCAGCAACGCAGCCCGCCCCCTCAACGTCTCCCCTGGTCAAAGCGTTGCGATCACTCTAACGGTCACCACTGACAACGCAGCGTACTCCGCCGCTTCGCGGCTCCGTTTCAAGAATTCGATCCCCCACCGGCCAAAGCCGGTGGTCCCCTCGAAAGAAGGTCTGATGGGACGGGTCACCGAGCGCCGCCGCGTCATCCGCATCCGGGACGGGGCGGTCAGCACGCGCCCGGACACCCTGGTCGCCGAGGAACCCCTGGAGATCCGGCTGAACGGAAAGCCGCTGGCGATCACCATGCGCACGCCGGGCGACGACTTCGCGCTCGCCGCCGGTTTCCTGGTGAGCGAGGGGGTTCTGGGGCGGGCGGACGAGCTGGCGAACATCGTCTACTGCGCGGGCGCGATCGAGGACGGCTCGAATACGTACAACGTGGTGGACGTGAAGCTCGCGCCCGGCGTCCCCGTCCCCGACATCACCCTGGAGCGCAACGTCTACACGACCTCGTCGTGCGGGCTGTGCGGCAAGGCCAGCCTGGACGCGGTGCGCACCACGGCGCGCTGGCCGGTGGGCGACGACGAGAACGCCCCGGTGCGGATCGAGCCGGAGACGCTCGCCTCCCTCCCCGACCGGCTCCGCGCCGCGCAGCGGGTCTTCGACCGGACCGGGGGGCTGCACGCGGCCGCGCTGTTCACGCCCGAGGGCGAGCTGCTGGACGTGCGCGAGGACGTGGGCCGGCACAACGCGGTGGACAAGCTGGTCGGGCGGGCGTTGCAGCAGGGGCTGCTGCCGCTGTCCGGGGCCGTGCTGCTGGTCTCCGGCCGGGCCTCGTTCGAGCTCGTGCAGAAGGCGGTCATGGCGGGGATCCCGGTCCTCGCGGCCGTCTCGGCGCCCTCGTCGCTGGCCGTGGACCTGGCCGCCGAGACCGGGCTGACGCTGGTCGGCTTTCTGCGCGGCGCCTCCATGAACGTGTACGCGGGCGAGCACCGGCTTGCCCTGCGGACAGCGGCCGGCAGGGCCTGACACCGGTCCGCCCGCTGCACGGGAGACGGACCGGCCGGTGAGGAGCGCCCCCTGCGCCGGCCGGTCCTTCCCCGGGCCTCAGCTGACTGGACCCATCCTTTATTGACTGATCGTTCTTATTGAGTCTAGGGTCTGATCCATGGCCAGGACCAAGGAATTCGACCCCGACGCGGCGCTCCAGTCCGCGCTTGAGCTGTTCTGGCGGCGCGGCTACGAGGCCACGTCGATGGCAGACCTCGTCGAACACCTCGGCATCGGCCGCGCCAGCATCTACGCGACCTTCGGCAACAAGCACGAGCTGTACCTGAAGGCCCTGGACCGGTACGCCGAGACGCGCGACCCACGCCTGGTGGGCGAGCTGTCTCAGCCAGGCCCCGCACTGCCCGCGGTACGGGCGCTGGTGCGCGGCTTCGCCGCCGAGGCCGCCTCCCCCGAGGACCGGCGCCACGGCTGCTTCATCACCAACAGCGCGGCGGAACTGGCCCCGCACGACCCCGCGGTGGCCCGGCGGGTCGAGATCAGCTGGGAGCATGTCGAGACCCCGCTGCACGCCGCGCTGATCCGCGCCCAGGCCCAGGGCGAGCTGCCCGAGGACCGCGATCCGCGCGCGCTGGCCCGCATGCTGCTCGTCCTGATGCAGGGGCTGCGGGTGGTCGGCAAGGCCTCTCAGGACCCGGCCAGGGTGCGGGACGCGGCCGAGCAGGCGCTGGCCCTGCTGGACTGAGCCGCACCCCGCACGCCGGAGCCACTCGGGCACTCTCACCCCTACCCTCATAACGAACCGTTCGGTCAAGAAATCGGAGGGCCATGACCGTCATACGCAGCGACGCGTCAGACGAGGCGAACGCCACCGGCGCCGCCACCGTCCGGCAGACCCGGCACCGCGGCGCCTTCGCCCTGCTCGGCAGCGTCCAGGCCACGCTGATCTTCACGCTCGCCGCGATCTCCGTACCGCTCCCCCGCATCGGGCGCGAATTCGGCCTCCAGCGCTCGGACCTGATCCTGCTGAGCGCCGCCTACGGGCTCACCTTCGCCGGGCTGCTGCTCTTCGGCGGGCGCCTGGCCGACCGGTACGGCGGGCGGCGGACGCTCACCGCGGGGCTCGCGCTCCTCGCCGCCGCCTCGGCCGCCGCCCCGCTCGCCCCCGGCTTCGAGGCCCTGCTCGCGGCGCGGTTCGCGCAGGGCGCGGGGGCGGCGCTCAGTGCGCCCGCGGCCATGGCCGTGCTGCGCGCCGTCTTCCCCTCTCCCGCCGCGTACGGCAGGGCGATGGCGACCTGGGGCGGTCTCTCGGTGCTCGGCGCGACCGCGGGCAATCTGCTCTCCGGTGTCATCTCGACCCTGTTGTCCTGGCGCTGGACCTTCGCCGTACCGCTCGTGGTGGCCGGCGCGGCCCTCGCCCTCGCGCCGCGGCTGCTGCCGGACACCGCGCCGAGCGGGGGCAGGGCGCTCGACCTCCCGGGCGCCGCCCTCGCCACCTGCGGCATCACCCTGGCCAGTTACGGGCTCGTGGTCACCGACGCCCACCCCTGGTCGTCGGCCCGCGTGCTGGTGCCGCTGCTCGCGGGGGCCGTGCTGCTCGCCGCGTTCCGGGGCGCCGAGCGCCGCGCCCGCGACCCGCTGCTGCCGCCCCGCTTTCTGCTCGACCGGCGACGGGCGATGGCGCTGTCGGCGATCGCGTTGACCGCCTGCGGGACCGCGATGACCTTTGTGACCCTCTCGCTCCACCTCCAGCAGGAGCGCGACTGGTCGGCGCTGCGGACCTCGGCCGCCTTCGTGCCGTTCGCCGTCGCGCTGCTCGTCTCGGGGCGAGCGGCGGGGCCGCTCATCGGGCGGTACGGAGCCCGGCCCGTGACCGCCGCCGGGCTCGGCACGGGCGGCGCGGGGCTCCTCCTGCTCGCGCTCGGCGGGCTCGACGCCAGAACGCCGTACGCGTACGGGCTGCTGCCGGGGCTGGTGCTGCTGCCGATCGGTACGGCGGCCTCCTTCGCGGGCGCCGCCGTGCTCGCCACCGACGGTGTGGAGCGGGGGCAGGCCGGGCTCGCGGGGGGCGTGATGAACACGGCGATGGAGTTCGGCCCGACCGTCCTGTTCGCCGTCCTGCTCACGCTCGGCGGCGACGCCTCGTCCCTGGCCGCGACGGGGGCCGCCCTGGCGGCGCTCGCCACCCTCACCGCGCTGAGCCACCGCCCGCTTCCTGAACCACCGCCTGCCTCCTGAACCGCTACGCCACATCACCCATCACCTCACCACCCCTCTCTCAAGGAGCCGTCCATGAACCGCTTCCCCGGCAAGACCGCGCTCGTCACCGGCGCGGGCTCCGGCCTCGGCCGCGCCATCGCGCTCGCCTTCGCCGCCGAGGGCGCGTCCGTCGTGGCCGCGGGGCGTACCGCTGCCACGCTGGACGAGACCGTCGGGCTCATCGAGGCCGCCGGTGGGACGGCCGCCGCGGCCGTGGCCGATGTCACCGACTCCGGGCAGGTCCACGCGCTCGTCCAGGAGACCGTCACCCGGTTCGGCGGGCTGGACATCGCCGTGAACAACGCCGGGATCCTGCGCGGCATGGGGCCCATAGGCGAGGTGAGTGAGGAGGACTGGGACGCGGTGCAGCGGACCAATGTCACCGGTGTCTGGCTGGCCATGAAGCACGAGATCGCGCACATGAAGGACCACGGCGGCGGCGCCATCGTCAACATCTCCTCCAACCTGGGAGCACACCGCCGGATCCCGGGCGCCGCCGCCTACCTCACCTCCAAGGCGGCGGTGTCCGCGCTCACCCGCGCCGCCGCCCTCGACCACATCCACCAGGGCATCCGCATCAACGCGGTCAGCCCCGGGGCCGCCGCCACCTCGATGTCGCTGCGGCCCGGCGAGACGGAGGCCGGGCGGGCCGAGCGGATGAAGCGGGACACCCCGCTGGGCCGGGTCGCGGAGGCCGAGGAGATCGCGGCCGCCGTGCTCTACCTCGCCTCGCCCGCGGCCGGCGCGGTGGTCGGCACGGACCTGGTCATCGACAGCGGGGCCTCGGCCTGACAGTTCGGGCGGATTCCGGGGCTGGGTAGGGCTGGCCATACCGGGGAGGTAGGGCTGGCGTGACCTCGGGACTAGGGCTGGCGTGATGGTCGCGGCGCCACCGCCTCCGGGATGGTGGTAGGCATGAAAGCACCCGCAACGGCACCCTTCATCACAACCACGACGTCCGCGAAGAAGCTTCGATTAAGAGGGCTCGCCGCGGCCGCGGCGCTCGCCCTGGCTGTGACAGGAGGCGTCGCGGCGGTCCCGGCCGCGGCATCCTCCCACGCACCGCTGGACACCTCGCTCAGCCAGGACGAACTGCGGAGTGAGGTGGCCAGGACCATCCGGGAGGCCGGGTTCATCGGCATGACCGTGGAGGTGCGCGACGGCCGTCGGCGGATCCACGCCCGCGCGGGCGAGGCGGAGTTGAACACCGGCCGCCCCCTGCCATACGGCGCCGAATTCCGCGCCGGCAGCGTCACCAAGACGTTCCTGGCCACGGTCGTGCTGCAACTGGCCGCCGAGGGGCGGCTGTCGCTGAGCGACACGGTGGACACGTGGCTGCCCGGCGTCGTCCACGGCAACGGGAACGACGGCCGCCGCGTCACCATCCGGAATCTGCTCCAGCACACCAGCGGCATCTACAACTACGACCTGACAGAAGACCTGGGAGACACGGCCGCGGACTTCGAGCGGACGAGGTTCTACCACGTCAGCCCGGAGCGGTACGTGGCCACGACGATGCGGCACAAGCCCGACTTCCCGCCCGCCGACCCTGACGACCCGGAGCCGGACTGGAACTACTCGAACCCCAACTACCTCCTCGCCGGGATGATCATCAAGAAGGTCACCGGGAAGTCATGGGCCGAGGAGGTGCGCGACCGGATCATCCGCCCGGTGGGGCTGAAGGACACCTACGCGCCCGGGGACGACCCATACCTGAAGCAGCCGTACGCGCACACGTACCACCGCTTCCCCGGCTCCGCTCAGTGGACCGACACCACCGTCCGGAATGTGTCCTGGGCCGATGCAGCCGGGTCACTCGTGAGCACCGAGCGGGACCTGGACCGGTTCTTCGCCGCGCTGCTGGGCGGCCGGCTCCTGCCCGCCGCGCAACTCGCCGAGATGCGCAAGACCGTGCCGGTGAACGCGGACTTCGAGATGGGGTTTCCCGGGATGCGGTACGGGCTCGGGCTGGTGCGGCAGCCGCTGAGCTGCGGTGGATACCGGTGGGGCCACGGTGGCGACCTCGAAGGCGGCACGGTCGTGACCGGATTCAGCCCGGACGGGCGGCGCTCGGTCGTGGTCAGCGCCAGTGGGACATCCTCCGATGACGAGGAGTCGCTCAGGTCCGTAAAGGCCGTGCAGGGGCTCCTGGACCGTGTGATGTGCGGTGAGGTGCGGCGGTGAGCGCGGTGAGGCGGCGGCTGTCCGCGCCCGTGGCCGCCTTGGCGGCCGTCGCCGCTCTGGCGGCCGCGGCCCCCGCCCCAGGGGACGGCGGTGCGGAGATACTGCGGCGCGACACGGCGGCGGTCCACCGGGCCGGGGCGGTGGGGGTCGCGGCCGTGCTGGACACTCCGTCCGGCACCGCCGCGGCCCGCGCGGGAGAGGCCGATCTGCGCACCGGCGCTCCCATGCGGACCGATGCCCACTACCGCGCCGGCAGCACGGTGAAGACCTTTGTGGCCACCGTCGCGCTGCAGTTGGTCGGCGAGGGGCGGCTGGCGCTGGACGACACGGTGGACAGGTGGCTGCCCGGCGTCGTCAGCGGCCATGGCAACGACGGCCGCCGCATCACGGTCCGGCAGCTGCTGCAGCACACCAGCGGGGTGCCCGGCTATACGGGCATCCGCGAGGTGTTCCCCGCGGGATACTCCGCACGCGGCTACTACGAGAACCGCTTCCGCCACTACACCGCCGAGGAGCTGGTGGCCGCCGCGGTGGGCCGTCCCCCGAATTCCGAGCCCGGGGTGGCCTATCGCTACTCCAACACCAACTATGTCCTCATCGCAATGATCATCGAGAGGGTCACCGGCCACCCCTGGCGCACGGAGGTCCACGACCGGGTCATCCGCCCGTTGGGGCTGACCGGGACGACCCTGCCGGGCGACCACCCGTATCTGCCCGCCCCGTACTCCCACGGGTACCACACCTATGCGGAGGACGGGCGCCGCGTCGACACCACGGTCTTCAACTCCACGGCGGCCGATGCCTCCGGTGATCTGGTCACCACCCCGTATGACGTCAACCGGTTCTTCCGCGCGCTCATCACCGGCCGGCTGCTGCGGCCCGCCGAGCTCGACGAGATGCGGCGGGCTGTCCCGATACCCGACGAGCCGGGGCGCCGCGCCGGTCTGGGTCTGGAGACGACCCCGCTGAGCTGCGGCGGCTTCTACTGGCACCACGGCGGCAACGCCCTCGGCTACTCCAGCGAGAACGGTGTCACCACCGACGGGCGCCGCGCGGTGACCGTGTCGACCAACAGCTTCGACGAGTCCGGCACGGGGCGGCAGGAGCAAGCCGACCAGGCGGTAAAGGCGCTGATAGATCACGCCCTGTGCGGGCGCGACGGGTAAACTCTGACATCCATGAGAGGCCTGCTGGGCGACGTCCGGCGGCGGCGTGACGAGGGGAGTGGCATGCGCATCGGTGAACTGGCCCGGCGTACCAAGGTGAACGAGCGGCTGCTGCGCTACTACGAGCAGCAGGGCCTGCTTCAGCCGGAGCGCCTGCCCAGCGGCTACCGCGTCTACGGGGAGTCCGACGTGGCCGCGGTGCACCGCATCCGCTCGCTGCTCGCCGCCGGGCTGTCGACCGCGACGATCTCGCAGATCCTGCCGTGTCTGCGGGACGACGGTGAGCGTCTGGTGCCCACCTGCGCCGACCTGATCGCGCAGTTGGAGGAGGAGCGGGCGCGGATGACGTCGGCCATCCAGGAGCTCGAGACCTCGCGCTCGCTGCTGGACACGGTGATCACGGCCGGCCTGTCGACGGTGGCATAGCGACGCGCCGCTCGTACGCCTCGCGCGCGTCGAGCAGCTCGCCCAGGTGGCGTCGGCCCCACTCGCACGCGGCGTCCATCGGGGCGAGCAGCGAGCGCCCGAGGTCGGTCAGGGCGTATTCGACGCGGGGCGGGTTCTCGGGGTAGGCGGTGCGTGTGATCAGGCCGTCGCGTGCCATCGCACGCAGTGACTCACTGAGCACCTTGGGGGTCACCCGGGCGAGCGGTACCCGCAGCTCGGAGAAGCGGCGCGGGCCTCCTTCGAGGCAGCGGATGATCAGCCAGGCCCATTTGGCGTCGAGCCGGATGGGCATGGCACGGTTCGGGCAGTCGGGGCCGAACATATCGGCGGTCAGCGGCTCGGGGAGGGGCTTGGTCAGGGGCTCGGTCAGCGACTCGGTCACCGTTCCGACGGTAGCGGAGGTGCGTGACCGACATCGCCGACGGGCGCCGATACCTTTGAAGTAACCGGCACTTCCGCGGTTACGGTCCGGGCACTCGATCCGAAGGGAGTGCCGCCATGGCACGTATCGCTGTTTTCGGGGCCGGCGGAAGGGCCGGCCGACTTCTGGTCACCGAGGCGGCCGACCGTGGCCACCAGGTCACCGCGGTCGTCCGCGACCCGGCCAAGTACCCGGGCCTGGCCGCCGGGAGTGTCACGGTCGTGGCGGGCGACGTCGCCGACCCGGCCGGTGTCGCGGCGGCCGTCGCCGGGCACGACGCGGTGATCAGCTCGATCTACCGTGAGGACATCGACCCGACGGAGCTGTACGAGGGCACGGCGCGGGCCCTGCTGGCCGGGCTGGGCGAGGCCGGGGTGGGGCGGCTGGTCGTCGTCGGGCTCGCCGCCACGCTGGAGACCGAGCCGGGGGTACGGGTCCTGGACACGCCCGACTTCCCCGAGTCGTTCCGCACCTTCGCCCTCGGACACGCGGCGGGTCTCAAGGTGCTGCGCTCCGCGCCCCCGCACATCGACTGGCTGGTGGTCAACCCGCCGATGAACTTCGAATGGGAGGGCGCGCGCACCGGCCGTTACCGCCTTTACGGGGGTCAGCTGCCGCCGGGCGGCGGCCGGGTCTCGTACGCGGACTTCGCGATCGCAGCGCTCGACGAGATCGAGACGCCCCGGCACCACCGCACCCAGCTCGCCATAGCCGACTGACCGCCCGCCTCGGCAGACCAACCCAGCAACCCCGGCAAACCAATCCAACAAATCGGCCCAACCCGCCTGGTCCGCACACGATCTGACGCACGGTCCTTGTCCGGCGCGGGGGCGAGACGGGACACTGCTCCGGCAGCACTCGATCAGACGTGGGATGTCTTGATGTCGTGATGTCCAGATGCCACTGAAAGGGCAGGTCGGTGACGATGGCGTCAGATCTTCACGCTCCGTATAAGCGGTCCAGACCATGGCGACGCCGTGCGTCGGTGTTCCTCGCCGCCGCGGCGCTGGCCCTGATTCCGATTCCGGTACGGGCCGCGGAAGCGGATGACTCCGCCTCCGCGGCCCGTACCGACTTCGAGCAGCAAGTCCTCTTCAAGTCTTCCCAGGACAGCGGATACTCGTGCTTCCGGATCCCGGCCATTGTGAAGTCGAAGGACGGCACGCTGCTGGCCTTCGCCGAGGGGCGGACGGACAACTGCGGCGACGCCGGCGATATCGACCTGGTCCTCAAGCGCTCCACGGACGGCGGCCGCACCTGGGGACCGCTGCAGGTGATCAACGAGGGCGCCGGCGACACCCACGGCAACCCGGCGCCCATCGTGGACCAGCGCACCGGCCGCATCCTGCTCGCCAGTACGTACAACACCGGGCGCGACGACGCACAGGGCTGCGATGTGCCCTGTGACCGGACGCCGCACCTCCAGTACAGCGACGACGACGGCGCGACATGGTCCACCCCGCGCGATCTGAGCGACTCGCTCCTGCCCGCCTCGTGGAACTCCTGGTACGCCACCGGGCCCGTGCACGGCATCCAGTTGACGCACGGCCGGCACCGGGGGCGGCTGATCTTCACCGTCAACACCGAGAGCCACGACGGCACCCGGATCACCGCCAACCACGCGGCGCTGGCCTACAGCGACGACGGCGGCGACACCTGGCGTATCGGCGCGGTGGACAGCTGGCCGGTCGCGGCGGACGGTACCTTCCGCCAGAAGCCCTCCGAGATGACGCTGGTGGAGCGCGAGGACGGATCGGTCTACGTCAACGGGCGCGAGCAGGACGGCACGGACCTCGGCCACCGCGACTTCGCCGTCAGCCGCGACGGCGGCGAGAGCTTCACCGGGCCGTTCCGCACCATCCCCGACCTGTACACGCCCCAGGTGCAGGGCTCGATCCTCCGGCTGCGGAGCGAGGACCGGGACGGCTACAGCCGCCTGCTGTTCGCCGCGCCCGCCGACCCCGACCGGCGCCGCACCATGATGGTCCGCTCCTCGTGGAACGAGGGCCGCGGCTGGGACGGCGTCGACCGCGGCAAGGTCGTGACCACCGACTGGTCCGGCTACTCGGACATGGTCGCCATCTCGCATGACGAGGTCGGGCTGATGTACGAGGGCGGCGCGGTCGACGCCCGGGACGAGATCCGCTTCGCCCGTTTCACCGAGGACTGGCTGGGCCCGCGCCGCGGCCCCGACCCGACCACGGCCGACCGGGCGCCCGGCGCCCGCCCGGCCACCGTGCTCGGCGGCCCGGCCGGGACCGAGGGGCGGTTCGGACGGGGGCTCTCGTTCGACGGCACGGACGACGCCGTGCACGTACCCTTCCGGCCCTCGCTGCCGCTGGGCACCCGCGACTTCACGGTGAGCCTGTGGTTCCGCTACACCGCCACCTCGGGCCAGCAGCCGTTCCTGTGGATGGGCGGCATCGGCAACAAGCAGCCGCAGGTATGGCTGCGCGGCGAGCCCTCCAGCGGCCGGGTCCGGGCACTGATCACCACGGTCAACGGCACCGCCACCTTCACCAGCGCCTCGGTGAGCACCGACGCCGCGTACAACGACGGGCAGTGGCACCACGCCGCGCTCACCCGGGCCGGGGGCCGGCTGACCCTGAGTGTGGACGGGGGCACGCCGTTCTCCACCCCCGATGTGCCCGGGCCGGTCACCCGCACCTCGCCGTTCGGCATCCATGTGGGCGAGGCCGTCGACAGCCGCTCGCACCTGACGGGTGATCTGGACGAGGTGCGGGTGTGGGGGCGTGCGCTGTCGGAGACCGAGCTGCGGCGGGTCCGGGAGTTCAACGCCGCCCCGGGCGACCCTGACGGCCTGGGCGGCAAGGACCCCACCGCGCTCGTACGGCTCCCCCTGGACCGCGTCCGCTAGCGCCTCTCATCGCCTGGTTCTCCTGCCCGGAGCCCATAGGACAGCGGCAAGGAGAACCAGGCCGCGCCAGGTCGTACCCCGCCATCCGCCGATCGGCTGATGCTCCTTCGAGCGTGATGGCCGATGTCCGCCCCCGCCCCGCCACGGCACGCTCTTGCGCATGGCAGTCATCGAAGTCAGCGGCCTGCACAAGGCGTACGGGGGCAAGAAGGCGGTCGACGGCGTGTCCTTCGCCGTCGAGGAAGGGGAGATCTTCGGGATCCTCGGGCCGAACGGCGCCGGCAAGACCACCGCCGTCGAGTGCGTGGAGGGCCTGCGCCACCCCGACGGCGGCAGCGTCCTCGTCGCCGGGTACGACCCCGCCGCCGACCGCGACTCCGTCACGCGCGTTCTGGGCGCGCAGCTCCAGGAGAGCGAACTGCAACCCAAGATCACCGTACGGGAGACACTCGAGCTGTACGCCGCCTGCTACCCGGACCCCGCCGACTGGCGCGCCCTCGCCGAGCGCCTCGGAATCACCGACAAGCTCCACACCCGGTTCGCGAAGCTCTCCGGCGGCCAGAAGCAGCGTCTGTTCATCGCGCTCGCCCTGGTCGGCAACCCCGGCATCGTCGTACTGGACGAGCTGACCACCGGCCTCGACCCGCGCGCTCGCCGCGACACCTGGCAGCTCATCGAGGACGTACGGGACAGCGGCGTCACCGTGCTGCTGGTCACGCACTTCATGGAGGAGGCCCAGCGTCTCTGCGACCGGATCGCCCTGATCGACAAGGGGCGGGTCACCGCGCTGGACACCCCGTCCGGGCTGATCGGCCGCACGGCGAGCGGCACCGAGATCTCCTTCAAGCCCTCCACGGCGCTGGACATGCGGCAGTTGGCGGCGCTGCCCGCGGCCGCGTCGGTGACGGAGAAGGACGGGCGGGTCGTCGTCAAGGGCACCGACGAGACCGTCACCGCCCTGCTTTCGCTGCTCGCCGGACAGGGCATCACCGCCCACCAGCTCCGCGTCGTCGAAGCGACCTTGGACGACGCCTACCTCAACCTGACGGGGACGGACGCATGAGCACCATCACCCACCCCCGCCCATCCGCCGTCAAGGGCAGCGCCACCGCCGTTCTCAAGGCCGAGACACGTCTCTTCCTGCGTGAGCCCGCCTCTTTCTTCTGGATCCTCGGCTTTCCCACGATCCTGCTGTGCGTCCTGGGGGCCATCCCGTCCTTCCGGGAGCCCTCGACCGATATCGACGGCCTGCGTGTCGTGGACCTGTACGTCCCCGTCTCCGTTTTGCTCGCCATGATCACGTCCGGTATCCAGGCCATGCCGCCCGTCCTCACCGGCTACCGCGAGCGGGGCATACTGCGCCGCATGTCCACCACCCCCGTGCGGGCGGGCTCCCTCATCGGCGCGCAGATCGTGCTGCACGGTGCCGCCGTGGCGGTTTCCGCGTCGCTCTCCCTCGCCGTGGGCCGGATCGTGTTCCATGTGGCCCTGCCCCGCCAGCTCTTCGGATACCTCGCGGCCTTCGTGCTCGCCACGCTCGCCACCCTGGCACTCGGCGCCACCGTCTCCGCTGTCAGCCGTACAACCAAGATCACCCAAGCGGTGGGCACGGTGGTGTTCTTCCCCGCGATGTTCACCGCCGGTGTCTGGCTGCCGGTGGCGGCCATGCCCGACGTTCTTCAGCGCATCGTCAGCCTCACCCCCCTGGGCGCCGCGGCGCAGGCCCTCGACGAGGCAGCCGCGGGACACTGGCCGAGTTGGACACACCTCGGGGTCACGGCGCTGTGGACAGTGCTGCTGATCGCCGCGGCCCGGCGCTGGTTCAGGTGGGAGTAGTGCGTAGATGACGACGACGGTCGAGGAGCGCTGGGCGCAGTTCTTCCGGTACGGCCCTTACGCCCTGCTGGGCCTCGCCACGCTCACCGGGGCAGCGGCCGCCGACGTGGTGATGACCCGGCGGGAGACGTACGCCGCCGGGGCCCTGCTCCTCGCCGCGCTGGTCCTCCAGGCGTGGTGGACCTGGGCCGTACCGCGGCTGCTGGCGGCGGAGTCGCCCGACGGCCGCGCCCTGGCCGAGAACCCTGTCGGCGTGGCAGGCGCCGGTATGGGCATCGGCGCCCGGGTGCTCCCCGAGGGGACCACCGCGGGGCGCGTCTACTTCGCGCTGCGCACCGCCCTCGCCGCCGTCCTCACCTGGCTCAACCCCTTTTTCGCGGTCTACGCGTGCCTCGGCTACTTCGAGGCCGCCCATCTGTTGTCGCCGCGCGCCGCCCGGGCCGGGCTCGTGCTCACCGCCGTCACCATGGCGGGCTCCCAGTCCGGCGGCCTTCCGCCCGCCTCTTCGATGAACTGGGTCGCCTTCGGCGCACTGTTCGTCCTGAACGCAATGCTCGCCATCGTCTTCAACCACCTCGGCACCAAGGAGGCCGAGAAGACTCAGGAGCGCGCCGAGACCATCGCCGCCCTGGAGCAGGCCCTCGCCGAGAACGCCGCCCTGCAAGCCCAACTCGTCCTCCAGGCGAGGGAGGCAGGCGTCGCCGACGAGCGCCGCCGCCTCGCGGCCGAGATCCACGACACCATCGCCCAGGGCCTGACCGGCATCATCGCCCAGCTCCAGGTGGTCGCCGCCACCGCGGACCCGGACCTGGCCCGCGAGCATCTGGACCGCGCCCAGGCGCTGGCCCGACAGTCCTTGGGCGAGGCCCGGCGCTCCGTACAGAACCTTTCTCCGGTCGCCCTGGAACACGACACGCTCCCCGAGGCACTGAAGAAGACCGTCACCGAGTGGTCAGAACGCACCGGTGTCACCGCCCGGTTCACCGTCACCGGCACCGAGGAGCCGCTGCACGACGAGATCGCCGCCACCCTCCTGCGGGTCGCCCAGGAAGCCCTCGCCAACGTGGCCAAGCACGCCGGCGCCAGCCGCGCGGGCGTCACCCTCTCCTACATGGGCGACGAGGTCACCGTGGACGTACGGGACGACGGGCTCGGCTTCGCCCCCCTCGCCGTGGCGCCGCGCACCGGCACCGGCGGGTTCGGCCTCGACGGCATGCGCGCCCGCGTCGAACGCATGGCGGGCGCCGTCGCGGTCGAGTCGGAGCCCGGTCAGGGCACCGCCGTCAGTGCTCGCGTACCGTTGGTGCGCCATGGCTGACCGGATCATCACCCTGCTGATCGTCGACGACCACCCCGTCGTACGGAACGGTCTGCGCGGCATGTTCGCCTCCGATCCCGGCTTCGACGTCCTCGGCGAGGCGGGAGGCGGCGTCGAGGGAGTCGGCCTCGCCCTGCGCCTCGACCCGGACGTCGTCCTCATGGACCTGCGCATGCCCGACGGCAGCGGGGTCGAGGCGATCGCCGAACTCACCCGGCGCGGCGCCCGCGCCAAGGTCCTCGTCCTGACGACGTACGACACGGACGCCGACACGATCCCCGCGATCGAGGCGGGCGCCACCGGCTACCTGCTCAAGGACGCGCCCCGTGACGAACTGTTCACGGCGGTCCGCGCGGCGGCCGAAGGGCGCACCGTCCTGTCGCCCGCCGTCGCGTCCCGCCTTGTCTCCGCCGTCAGGAAGCCCGCCGCACCCGTGGGCGCGGTGCTCTCGGCCCGCGAGCGCGAGGTTCTCGAACTGGTCGCCAAGGGCACGCCGAACCGTGAGATCGCCCGAGAACTCTTCATCAGCGAGGCGACGGTCAAGACCCATCTGACCCACCTGTACGGCAAGTTGGGGGTGAAGGACCGGGCGGCCGCGGTGGCGGTGGCGTACGACCGCGGCATTCTGGGGTGAGCCCGCCCGCATGCGCCGTTGCCGACTCGCCTGGCCTGGGGGTCGGGACGTCGCGGGCCCCTCTCAGGCGCCGACGGGCGCCTGAGCCTTGTGTGCCTGAGCCTCGTGCGGCTGCACCGTCGCGTGGGCCGGCTCCGGGGCCACCGGCTCCGGAGCCGACCTGGCGAAGCGCCGGGCCAGCACCGCGCAGACCATCAGCTGCATCTGGTGGAAGAGCATCAGCGGCAGCACGGCCAGGCTCGCCTGCGCCCCGAACAGCACGCTCGCCATGGGCAGCCCGGACGCCAGGCTCTTCTTCGACCCGGCGAAGGCGATCGCGATCCGGTCCTCGCGGTTGAAGCCCAGCCGCCGGGACCCGTGCCAGGTGAGCGTCAGCATCACCGCCAGCAGCACCGCCTCGACAGCCAGCAGCGCACCCAGCCGCGCCAGGGTCACCTGGTGCCAGATGCCCCGGACCATGCCCTCGCTGAACGCGGCGTAGACGACCAGGAGGATCGAGCCGCGGTCGGCGTAGCCGAGGACCTTGCGGTGGCGGGCGACGAAGCCGCCGACCCAGGGCCGCAGCAGCTGCCCGGCGAGGAAGGGCGCCAGCAGCTGCAGGGCGATCTTCACCATCGAGTCCGCCGAGACCCCGCCGCCCCCGCTGCCCAGCAGCAGCGCGGCCAGCAGCGGGGTGACGACGATGCCGACCAGGCTGGAAAAGGAGCCCGCGCAGATGGCGGCCGGGACATTGCCCCGGGCGATCGAGGTGAAGGCGATCGAGGACTGGACGGTGGAGGGCACCAGGCACAGAAAGAGCAGGCCGGTGTAGAGCGGGTGCGTCAGCACATACGGCACCAGGCCGCGGGCGGCCGCGCCCAGCACCGGGAAGATGACGAAGGTGCAGGCCAGCACGGTCAGATGGAGCCGCCAGTGGCGCATTCCGTCCAGCGCCTCGCGGGTGGAGAGCCGCGCGCCGTACAGGAAGAAGAGAAAGGCGACCGCGACGGTGGTCGCCCCGTCGGCGGCGGTCGCGGCGGTGCCGCCGGCGGGCAGCAGCGCGGCGAGGACGACGGTGCCGATCAGAGCGAGGATGAACCAATCCAGTGGGAGCCAGGACGGGAGGGTGATCTTGCGGCGGTGCATGTGCTCTCTTTCTCGGCTCTCTGGGCTCTCTGGGCTCTCTGGGGCAATCTCGGCTCTCTCGGCGTCCCGGGCGGCATGGACGGAGGGCCTCTCCAGCATGCTCTTGATCACCGCCATCGGGAATCCCGCTGACCGCTCTGACTGTCATCGCGAACCGCGATGACCGCCGCTTACACTCGCGGTGTGTACGACCCCTCCCAGCTGCGCACGTTCCTCATGGTCGCCCAGACGCTGAGCTTCACCCAGGCCGGCCACCGCCTCGGCCTGCGTCAGTCCACCGTCAGCCAGCATGTGCGCAAGCTCGAGGGCGAGGTCGGCCGGCCGCTGTTCACGCGCGACACCCACGGGGTGGAGCTGACCGAGGACGGCGAGGCGATGCTGGGCTTCGCCCGGACGATCCTGGAGGCGAACGAGCGGGCGGCGAGCTGGTTCCAGGGCACCCGGCTGCGCGGACGGCTGCGCTTCGGCGCGTCGGAGGACTTCGTACTGACCCGGCTCCCCGAGATCCTGGAGGGGTTCCGCCGCGACCATCCTGAGGTGGACCTGGAGCTGACCGTGGAGCTGTCGGGCACGCTGCACGAGCGGCTGGCGGCGGGGAAGCTGGACCTGGTGCTGGCCAAGCGGTCCGAGGAGCGGCCGGAAGGCCGGCCGGTGTGGCGGGACAAGCTGGTGTGGATCGGCGCGGAGCGGCTGCGGCTCGACCCCGACCGCCCGCTGCCGCTGATCGTCTTCCCGCCGCCGGGCCTCACCCGGGCCCGTGCGCTGGAGGTGCTGGAGCGGCACGGCAGGCCCTGGCGGATCGTGTGCACGAGCGGCAGTCTCAACGGGCTGGTCGCCGCGGCACGCGCGGGCCTGGGGGTCATGGCGCATACGCGCGGCCTGATCCCGCCCGGCCTGGCGCGCATCCCGGACCGGGCCGGGCTGCCCGATCTGGGCCCGGTGGAGTTCGTCCTGCTGCACGGGAGACGGCAGCGGGACTCCGCGGCCCGGGCTGCGGCCGACCGGCTGGCCGCCGCGATCCTGGCGGGGCCCGTGCCCTGAGCCGCGCGCCGCCCCGTGCCCCGGCCCGTGCCCCGGCCCGCGCGCCGCCCCGCGCACCCGCCCGTGCCCGATGCATTGACCCGTGCCCCGAACTGTGCCCTGATGGGAGAGATTCGGTGGAGAAAGTCGTCACACATGAGCCGCACAACGGGCTCATCGCCCCAGATCAGATACGGTCACGGCGCTGTGCGGAGCGCTTCAAGGAGCTAGTCATTGCGCGAGTTCACCGTCCCCCCGTTGACGAGCCCTCCGCAGACCGGAGGCCTGGCGGATCCCGTCTTCGAGCATGCGGACGCGGACCCGGACCGGGTGGCGCTGGGGCGCAGAACAGCGGATGGCCAGTGGCTGGATGTGTCCTCGGGCGAGTTCCGTGACCAGGTGCTGGCGCTCGCCAAGGGGCTGCTGTCCCAGGGCGTGCGCTTCGGTGACCGCGTCGCCATCATGTCCCGTACCCGCTACGAGTGGACGCTGTTCGACTTCGCGCTGTGGTCCATCGGGGCGCAGAGCGTGCCGATGTATCCCACCTCCTCCGCCGAGCAGGTCTTCTGGATGCTGCATGACGCGGAGGTCTCCGCCTGTGTCGTGGAGCACGAGGACCACGCCATGACGATCGGCTCGGTGGTCGGGCGGCTGCCGATGCTGGCCCGGCTGTGGCAGCTGGACGCGGGCGCGGTGGACGAGCTGACCGCGGCCGGTGAGTCGGTGGACGACGAGGTGGTGCACCGCCACCGCAAGGCGCTGCAGCCCGAGAACCCCGCGACCATCGTCTACACCTCGGGCACCACCGGCCGGCCCAAGGGCTGTGTCATCACGCACGCCAATCTGATGGCCGAGTGCGACACCGTGGTCGCCCGCTACGAGGAGGTCTTCCACTCCAGACGGGGCGACGAGGCCGCGACGCTGCTGTTTCTCCCGCTCGCGCATGTCTTCGGCCGGATGGTCGAGGTCGCGGCCGTCCGTGGCCGGGTGAAACTCGCTCACCAGCCGAGCCTCACCGCGGCCGCGCTGCTGCCCGATCTGCAGTCGTTCCGGCCGACGTTCTTCCTGGCCGTGCCGTACATCTTCGAGAAGGTCTTCGCCGCGGCCCGCAGAAAGGCCGAGGCGGAGGGCCGGCTCGGCCCGTTCGACAAGGCCGTGGACATCGCGGTGCGGTACGCGGAGGCGCAGGAGGCCAGGGCGTTCGACGTCGGGCCCGGGCCGAGCGCCTCGCTGCGCATGCAGCACCAGTTCTTCGACAAGATGGTCTACAGCAAGGTGCGGGCGGCGATGGGCGGCCGGGTCCGGCACGCCTTCTCGGGCGGCTCGGCCATGGAGCGGCGGCTCGGGCTGTTCTTCGCGGGCGCGGGCGTCACGATCTTCGAGGGGTACGGGCTCACCGAGACCACCGCGGCGGCCGTCGCCAACCCGCCCGACCGGACCCGCTTCGGCACGGTGGGCGTCCCGCTGCCGGGCACCACCGTGTACATCGAGGACGACGGTGAGGTCCTGCTGTCGGGCGACCAGATCTTCGACGGCTACCTCGGCGACCCCAAGGCGACCGACGCCGTGCTGCGGGGCGGCTGGCTGGCCACCGGTGACCTGGGCACCCTGGACGACGACGGCTATCTGACCATCACCGGGCGGAAGAAGGAGATCCTGGTGACCTCCAGCGGCAAGAGCGTCTCGCCGGTGGTCCTGGAGGAGCGGGTCAGGGCGCATCCGCTGGTCGCCCAGTGCATCGTCGTCGGCGACGACCGGCCGTATGTGGCGGCGCTGGTCACGCTGGACGCCGAGGCCGTCGCGCACTGGCTGACGATGCGCGGCCAGCCGGAGCTGCCCGCGCAGGAGCTGGTCCGCGAGCCGGATCTGGAGACGGAGATCCGGCGGGCCGTGATCGCCGCCAACACGCTGGTTTCCCAAGCCGAGTCGATTCGTACGTTCCGGATACTTGCCGCTCAGTTCTCGGAGGAGCATGGTCTCCTGACGCCTTCGCTGAAATTGAAGCGGAAGGCGATCGAGCAGGCGTATGCCGTCGAAATCGAGGCGCTCTACCATTCCTGAGCCGCAAAGGGGGCACGGAAATGATCGACATCATTCTCCCCGAACTTCCCGAGCGCGAGCTGGCACTGGTATCCGAGGAATTCAC
Organism: Streptomyces sp. ME19-01-6; assembly: GCF_033793745.1. Lineage (NCBI taxonomy): Bacteria > Bacillati > Actinomycetota > Actinomycetes > Kitasatosporales > Streptomycetaceae > Streptomyces > Streptomyces sp. ME19-01-6. Next base: position 60,520 of record NZ_JARAXF010000011.1, read on the forward strand.
CGGGCCTTCGGGCCATGTCCCGCGGCGGCCCGCCGCGGCCACCACCCTGGCGGGGCGCGTCGCGCTGGGCGGGCCGCTGTCCGTGCCGGTCACGACGGAACTCGTGGGCCGGGTTCCGGAGCTGAAGGCGTATGTGGAATCGGAGGCCAACAAGGCCAACGAGACAGACAGCGCGGCCTACCACTTGGTGTATTTTTCGGTCAGCTGCCCGCAAGAAACAGCCAATCCCCAACTGCATACGGTCAATCTTGATCTGACCCTCTCGGCCGATCCGGCCGGAAATCGCCGGGCCGTCTTCCAGCCCGTGGCCTGGTCCATGACGCCGCTGCAGCTCAGCGGGGAGGCGCGGGGCGCCGGCCCGGCCCACCTCGGCCCGCGGCTGGGGTTCGTGGGGCAGGACCGAGCCACGCGGGGCGCGCGGGTCTGTCTGGAGGCACGGCGCGAACTCAGGTCCGACCCGGGCTGGGAGATCCGCCGCACCCCCACGGCGAGCATCAAAGGCACCTACCGGCTGGCCATGGTGGTGCGGGCGCCGCGCGCCACGGTCAGCCGGGCCGTGGTCGAGGTGGGCGCGACGGTACGCGAAGGGCATGCGCTGCGGCGGTTCCGGGCGGAGCTCCCCGAACCGCTGCTGCTCGCCACGGGATGAGGAACGGCCGGAGAAGGTCCGCGGTGGCCGAGGCGGCCGCCGCGGGCCGCTCGCCTCCCCGGTGGTGCCGGCCGGGCCGGGAAGCGCCGTGAGTGGCGTGGGTATGGTGCGCGGGCGCGCCGGGTAGCAGCGGACGTAGCGGCCGGCCGGGAATGCGACCCCGCCGTCGACCGTTCACCCTGAAGAGGTACGTACCCGTATTCGACGTAAGGATCGACCGCTCGTGAGCAAGGTCCCCTTCATCACCCTCAGCAACGGCGTCCGGATGCCCCAGCTCGGCTTCGGCGTCTGGCAGGTCCCGGACGACGAGGCGGCCGACGCGGTCAGCACGGCGCTCGACGCCGGGTACCGCAGCATCGACACCGCCGCGATCTACGGCAACGAGGAGGGCACGGGAAGGGCCATCGCCGCGTCGGACATCCCGCGCGACGAGCTGTTCGTGACCACCAAGCTCTGGAACTCCGACCAGGGCTATGACTCCACCCTGCGCGCCTTCGACACCTCGCTGTCCAAGCTCGGCCTCGAGTATGTGGACCTGTACCTGATCCACTGGCCGCTGCCCGCGGTCGACAAGTACGTGGCGACGTGGAAGGCGTTCGAGAAGATCCATGCCGAGGGCCGCGCCAAGGCCATCGGGCTCTCGAACTTCCACCCGGCCCACATCCAGCGGCTGCTCTCGGAGACCGAGGTCACCCCGGTCATCGACCAGGTCGAGCTGCACCCGCAGCTCCAACAGGCGGAGCTGCGCGCCTTCAACGCCCGGCACCGCATCGCCACCGAGGCGTGGTCCCCGCTCGGCCAGGGCAAGGGCCTGCTGGAGGACGACCGGCTCGAGGCCATCGCCGACAAGCACGGCAAGTCCCCCGCCCAGGTGGTGCTCCGCTGGCACCTGGACCTGGGCAATGTGGTGATCCCCAAGTCGGTCACGCCGTCCCGCATCAAGGAGAACATCGACGTGTTCGACTTCGAGCTGGACGCCCAGGACCTCGCCACGATCGACGCGATGGACTCCGGCAACCGCCTCGGCCCGGACCCGGAGACGTTCAACATGGTGTGATGCCGCGCCGCACACACGGCATGCCGAGCGCCCCCGCCCTCCCGAGAGGGCGGGGGCGCTCGGGTAACCGCTGGATCGGCGGCGGCTGTTCGGGTGGCGTCCCCGCGCTCCGGCCCGATCAGCGTGTCCCGGGGCGCCGCGCGGACCGCCTCGGAAGACCGGCTGGGGCGGGCTCGCGGGCGGTCGGGCCGGGTGTGCCGCGGGGCGCAACCGGGGAGAGCGGGCAGATGCGCGGCGCGTGTCGGACCGGCTTACGTTGACGCAAGCCCCCACCCCACAGCCCCGAACCACGGAGGAGACACCCGATGCTCCGCAGCCACAGACCTGCCCTCACCGCTGGTTGTGCCCTCGCCATCGCCGCGCTCTCCCTGACCGCCATACCCGCCCTGGCGTCACCCGCGGCGGCCGAACCCGGCCCCACGGCCGAAGCCCCCACCGGGATCCCCACCGAAGTCCCCACCGAGATGCTGGACGCGATGCGGCGCGACCTCGGCCTCACGGCCGACGAGGCGAAGGCCCGGATCACCAACGAGTACCGGGCCGGTACGGCCACCCCGGCCCTGCGCAGAAGCCTGGGGACCGCGTTCGGCGGCGCGTGGGTGACCGGCAAGACCGCCGAGCTCACCGTCGCCACCACCGACCAGGACCGGCACGGCATGATCACCGCCGCCGGCGCCAAGGCCGTGACGGTCAGCCACAGCCTCGACGACCTCACCGCCGCGAAGGGCGCCCTGGACCGGGCGGCCGAGCTGCGCGCGCCGACGGCCACGGCCGCCGCCGTCTGGTACGTGGATGTGAAGAGCAACAGCGTGGTGATCCAGGCGGCCGACCCCGACGAAGCATCCGACTTCGTCACCGCCAGCGGCGTGGACCGCGGCATGGTGCGGATCGTGGAGTCCGCCGAGCAGCCGAAACCGCTGGACGACGTGCGCGGCGGCGAGGCGTACTACATCAACGGCACAGCGCGCTGCTCGATCGGGTTCGCGGTGACGAAGGCCTCCCAGGACGGCTTCGTCACCGCGGGCCACTGCGGCCAGGCGGGCGCCACCACCACCGGCGTCAACAAAGCCGCCCAGGGCACCTTCCAGGCCTCGCGCTTCCCGGGCAACGACTACGCCTGGGTGGCGGTCAACAGCAGTTGGACGCCCAAGCCCGTGGTGCTCGGCCCCGGCGGCTCGGTCGTCACGGTCGCCGGCTCCCAGCAGGCGCCGGTGGGCTCCTCGGTCTGCCGCTCCGGCTCGACGACCGGCTGGCACTGCGGCACGATCGAGCAGCTCGACACCAGCGTGCGGTACTCCGAGGGCATGGTCAGCGGTCTGTCCCGGACGACCGTGTGCGCCGAGCCCGGCGACTCCGGCGGCTCGTACATCTCCGGCAGCCAGGCCCAGGGCGTCACCTCCGGCGGCTCGGGCGACTGCACGACCGGCGGCACGACGTACTTCCAGCCGGTGAACCCGATCCTCCAGGCGTACGGCCTCACCCTCACCACCGGCTGAGGGCCCGGCGCGCCTTCGGCGACCCTCCCGCGGCCCGGTCGCTCCGGTGACCGGGCCGCAGGCGTGGCCCGATCGCCGGGGCCCGATCAGCTGGGCCCGGTCACCGGGGCCTGACCGCCGCGTGGACGGTCTGCGCACTCAGCCAGAACACGTCCGGCCGGCGCAGCAGCCCCGCCTCGTCGTCCGGGTCGAGCAGCCGGTCGAGCGTGGCGCGGTCCGTCGCGTCGAGGCGGTCGGCCAGCCCCTCCGCCAGGCGGGTGAGGTCGGCGTGCAGCAGGCGGCGGGCCGGGGCGTCGAGCGGGGCGGGCAGGTCGAGCAGGAACGTGCGGCTGGTGGCCCCGGTCAGCCCGGCCGCCGAGAGCATGGCCGGCCAGTCCTCGACCGTCTCCTTGGCGTCGGGCAGTGCGGCCCGCATCTCGGTGAACCCCTCCTCCTGCACGGCGTCGAGGCGGGCCTGCAGGCCGGGGCGGCCGATGCCGATGTCGCGGGGCAGCGCGCGCAGCGGCAGCCCGCCCTCGGCCAGGGCCAGCACCCCGCCGGGGCGCAGCGCGGCGGCGAGCCGGTCGACGGCTCCCCGCTGGTCCCCCAGGTGGTGCACCGCCTTGCTGGACCAGATCAGCTCCGCGTCACCCACCTCGGCCAGCCCGTCGGGCAGTTCGGCCAGGTGGGTCCGTACGCGGTCGGCGACCCCGAGCCGCGCGGCGCGTTCGCGGGCCCGCGCCAGCAGCTCCGGGGTGCCGTCCACGGCCACCACCTCGGCGTCGGGGAAGGCCCGGGCGAACAGGCACGCGGCGCCGCCGGGCCCGCTGCCCACGTCGAGCGCGCGGCGCACGTGGCCCTCATCGAGCCTGAGAAGCCCGCGCAGCCACTCGGCGGCCTGCTCGACGGCGGGGGTGTGCAGATCAGCGCTCAGTTCGAGGAGCTGTCCGAAGGCGGCCCAGTCCATGGGCGAGTGATCGGCGTAGCCGGGGCCGCTGTGGGTGTGGCCGTGAGTGTGGTTGGCGTGGGTGTGCTGGTGTCCGGTCATGCCACGAGCCTGCTCCCGCGCCGCGGGACCGACAAACTTTGTTGCCGATTCCGCAAAACCGGCCGCCCCATGTCCCGGGCGGCGGTTACGCCACGCCCTGCCCGCGCGCGATGTCCTCGATGCGGTGGGCGAGCCGGAGGTCGAGCTCGGTCACCCTGCCGCCGACGCTGTGGGTGTTCACCGAGACGCCGACCTTGTTGTAGCCGAGCGTCAGGTCGGAGTGGTGCCCCAACTCCTCCTGCGCCTCGGCGACCTCGGCCACCAGGCGGGCCGCGGCCAGGTGTCCCGGGAAGGAGTACCCGCGCACCAGCCGGTCCTCCCGCAGCGACCAGCCGGGAAGGTCCTCCAGGCCTCGCTCGATCTCCTCGTTCGCCAGCGGCTCGACTGCCATGGCCCATCCCTTTCGTCGCGGCTCCTCCCACCTTCCCACGCCCCGCGCAACCCGCACGCGAGGCGGGAGTTTCGTGTTCGGTTACCTTCGGGGCATGACGACTGCCGTGATTGCCCCTGGGGTGGGCGCGCTGCTGCGCGAATGGCGGGACCGGCGGCGGATCAGCCAGCTCGAGCTCGCGCTGCGCGCCGACTCCTCCGCCCGCCACATCAGCTTCATCGAGACCGGGCGGGCCAGGCCCAGCCAGGAGATGGTGCTGCGCCTCGCGGAGCACCTCGACATACCCGTGCGGGAGCGCAACGCCCTGCTGATCGCGGCCGGTTACGCACCGCACTACCCGGAGACCTCTGTGGACGACCCGTCGATGGGCCCGCTGCGCGAGGGGATGGAGCGGCTGCTGACGGGCTACGACCCGTACCCGGCCATCGTGGTCGACGGCATGTACCAGGTGGTGGCGGCGAACCAGGGCATGGCGATGCTGCTGGAGGGGGTCGCGGACCACCTCCTCCGGCCGCCGATGAACGCCATGCGCATCACCTTGCACCCGGACGGCCTGGCCCCGCGCATCCTCAATCTGCGCGAGTGGCGCGGCCATCTGCTGGAGCAGATGGAGCGGCAGCTGGCGCTGATGCGGTCCTCCCCGCTGCGGAAGCTGTACGAGGAGGTCAGCGCCTATCCGCTGGGCGCGGGGGGCCGGGAGGAGGCGGCCGTGGGCGGGGACCACGCGCCGTTCGCGCTGCCGATGGTGATCGAGCACGCCGGACAGGTGCTGTCCTTCGTGTCCACGATCGCGACCTTCAACACCCCCATGGACGTCACCGTCTCCGAGCTGGCGATCGAGACCCTTCTCCCGGCCGACCCGGAGACGGCGCAGGCCCTCCGGCGGCTCATGCCGTAGGCGCCGGAGGGACCCGGTCCAGGAAGCCGAGGACGGTGCGGATCCGGCCGTCCTCGGCCAGCATGATCACATCGGTCCCGGCGACCGGTGCGGAGCCGTCGGCCGCCCCGACCAGCTCCCAGGTGAAGCGGGCGGTGTCGTGGTGTCCGTCGACGGTGCCGGTGTGCTGGAAGACGAAGCCGGGGAACTGTTCCTGGCTCCCGGCGATGACCGCCGCGAGCTGGTCGTGGCCGCTGACGTCGGCGAGGGGGTCGGTGTAGCTGCCGTCCTCGCTCCAGGCTGCGGCGACGGCCTTGGCACGGGCCTCGGCGTCGGTCGCGTTCCACGCCTCGAAGTAGCGGGCGACGGCGGTCTCGTACGGCGACTGGGCGGTCATGACAGGGCTCTCCTCATGATGAACATCGCTGGTGGGGCCGGGTTCCGAGCCGGAGTGCGCCGGCCCGGAACCCGATGCCTCAACCTTGCCGCCAACGGCTCGTCCGGTCGATTACCCACCAGGTAATGGAGACGGCCCCGCGCGAGACCTGCTCAGGACATTTCCGACCAGGCCGCGTTCACGATGTCCGCGACCTTCTCGGGCCGGTTGGCCACGCCGCTGCCGGCCGGGCGGATCTGGACGGTGAGCCCGTCGCCCGTGCGCTGGCAGTAGGTGACGTGCACGGAGTCCGCGGCGGGCTCGGAACCGGCGTTGGTGGGCTGGTTGTACAGCACGCACGAGACGTCGCCGAACGTCTTGAGTTCCTCCAGCGGCTTGACCAGGCCGAGGCGCTTCGGGTCCACATAGGTGACGTACGGCTCGGGGGAACGGCTGCGGACCGCGGTCAGCGTCACCGTCGTCTGGCCATCGCCATCGGCATACTGCTTCATCACGGCGGCGGCACCGCCGTACGCCTCGGACAGCCGCTCGCCGCTCTTGCGCTCATCTTTGGTGATGCCGTCCGCGTTCTTCTCGGCCTTGGCCACGCCGTTCGAGCGCTGGATCTCCGCGAGGGGCCTGAGCCCGTCGAGCTTCGCGGGAGCGCTGAGCTCACCCCTGCCGCCCCCGCCGCCGAAGCCCCCGCCGCCGTCGTCGTCCGAGAGCAGTACGGGTATGCCGACCGCGGCGAGGCCGACGACAAGGCCGATGGCCGCGCTGACCAGCGGGTTGCGCAACGAGATCCGGCCCCGCGGCTGCGGGGGCGCGACCGGGACCGCGGCGGGAAGCTGTCCCGGCTGCGGCGGGACGCCCGCGGGCAGCGGGGGAAGCCCTTGGGGCGCAGGGGGCGTCGGGGGCGGCTGCTCAGTCATGTCGGCCTCAAGGTTTCTCACGAGTCGTCACCTATGTGTCGGTGCATCATTTTGGCCCAGCCAGCTGGACTTGAACCTGGTAGACACTGTCTACTCTTCCTGGTAGACAGTGTCTATGAGCGAGCACGACACGGGGCTGCGGTCCCGTTTGATCGAGGTCGGCGTGGAGCTGGTGACCAGGGAGGGGATGCAGTCCCTGTCGCTGCGGGAGATCGCCCGCCGGGCGGGGGTCTCCCATGGAGCGCCGCGCCGCTACTTCCCCACCCACCTGGAGCTGTTGTCCGCCATCGCGCGTCAGGGCTTCGCCGAGCTGGCCGCCGGGGTCGCCGAGGCGATCGGAGACAGGCGGGCGGAGCCCCGCGCCCAGCTGATGGCGCTGGGCCGGGTCTATCTCGGCTTCGCGCTGACCAACCGCGGCATGTTCGAGCTGATGTTCCGCCATGACCTGCTGGAGAGCGACCACCTCGGGCTGCGCGAGACCAGCCTGCCGCTCTTCGAGGTGCTGGTCGACCTGGTCGCCCGGGCGCGGCCGGCGGCCGACGCCGCGCCCCAGGTCGTCGCGGGCGCCCTGTGGGCCAATCTGCACGGCATCGCCCAGCTGTGGGGGTGGGGCAGCCTCCAACTCGCGACGGGCGCCGAGGACGTCGAACCCCTGCTGCGCGCCGCGCTGGACGCGCACCTCGGACTGCAGCCGCGATGAGCTCCCATCGGCTGCTCACGCTCGTCGGCAGCGTCACCGGGGCCGCGATCGTCGCCCTGGACGGGACCGTGCTGACCATCGCGCAGCCCGCCATGCGGCGGGATCTGCACGCCTCGTTCGCCGAGGTGCAGTGGACCAGCACCGGCTATCTCATCGCGGTGGCGGGCCTGCTCGTCTTCGCCGGCCGCCTGGGCGACCGGTACGGCCACCAGCGGCTGTTCGCCCTCGGCACCCTGGGCTTCGCCGCCGCTTCGGCGGGCATCGGCCTGGCGCCCGGGGTCGGCTGGGTGATCGGCCTGCGCGTCGTCCAAGGGGTGTTCGGCGCGCTGCTGCAACCGGCCACCCTCGGGATGCTGCGGGCCGCCTATCCGCCGGACCGGATCGGCATGCCCATCGCGCTGCGCACCAGCGCCATCGGACTGGCGGCCGCGGCCGGCCCGCTGGTCGGCGGGGCGCTGACGGACCAGTTGGGCTGGCGCTCCGTCTTCTTCCTCACCGTGGCGCCGGCGCTGCTGATCGGTGTCCTGGCGCTCGTACTCCGAGTCGTCCCGGGCGCCCCGGAGCCGAAGCGGGTGCCCGCCCCCGGGCTCGATCTGCCCGGCGCCCTCCTCCTCGCGCTGGCTCTGGCGTCCCTGGTGTACACGCTCGTCGCGCTGCCGGAGACCGGCTGGACGGCGGCGACCGCGGTCGGGTTCCTCGCCACGGCGGCGGCCGGCGGCGCGTATGCCTGGCAGGCGCGGCGCACCCCGCATCCCCTGCTGCCGCCGGGCCTGCTGCGGTCGGCGGCCGTCGCCCCGGCGCTCGGCATCCTGGTGGCGGCGTCGGCCGCGGTGTTCGGGGCCCTGTTCCTCGGCACGTACTTCCTGCAGGACGTGCTCGCGCTGGACCCGCTGCAGAGCGGGCTGCGGGCGCTGCCGCTGCCCGCGATGATGGTGCTGGGCGCGCCCGTCTGTGCCGTACTGCTGCGCCGGTACGGGCCCCGCCGGACGGCCATGGCGGGGATGGCGCTGCTCGCCCTCGGCGTCCTGCTGTTCTCCCGGCTCGACGAGGGTTCCACGGCCGTGGCGATCGGCGGCTGCTTCCTTGCGATCGGCGCCGGGTTCGGCGCGGTGATGGTCACCGCGACGGCCGTGGTCGTGCGCCATGCGCCGGTGGACCACGCCGGGGTGGCCGGCGCGCTTCAGCAGACCGCCCTGAACGTCGGCCCGGCGCTGGGCGTCGCGATGGCGACCATGCTGACGGCCCTCACCACGACGGGCACCACACTCGCGGTCCTGGCGGCCGTCGCCGCGGCCGGGGTGCTGCTCGCCGCCGCGCTTCCCGGCTCAGGCGACGGTGCCGACCGCCGGGGCCTCACCGTCCGCGGGAAGCGTCTGCGCGGCGGCCTCGGGGCCGGGCCGGGCGGCGGCGCGGCGGGCGGCCATGAGGATGTAGACCAGCACTCCGGCGAAGAGGAACAGCGTGCCCTGGTACACGGCGGCGTATCCGGCGCCCGCGACCAGCCAGAAGGAGAATCCGAAGCCGGCCAGCGCGAGCACCAGGTCCCGGGCGAAGCGGCCGGCGCGCACCTCGTCGCGGCGCCCCGACAGCAGGAAGTGGACCTGGGCGCCGGCGGCCAGCAGATACGGGACGGTCGCCGAGAAGGTGGTGATCAGGACCAGGGACTCGAAGACCCCGCCCGAGCCTGAGGTGTAGTTGAGGACGGTGAGCAGCGAGGCGAGGGCCGTGCCGACGAGCACGCCGAAGGTCGGCACCCCGCGCCGCTTGGCGGCGAACGCTGCGGGGAAGAGCCCGTCGCGGGCGGCCGCGTACGGCGCCTGGGCGCTCATCAGGATCCAGCCGTTGAGCGCGCCGACGATGGACACCACGGCCGCCAGCGCGATGAGGGTGCCGCCCCAGGAGCCGCCGAACATGGCGTCCACGGCGTCCGAGAAGGGCGCCGTGGAGTTCACCAGGTCCCGGTGGGCGACGGTGCCGAAGACCGACAGCGTGCCGAGCAGGTAGACCACGGCGGCGCCGACGGTGCCCAGCACACTGGCCCGCCCGACGTTGCGCTCCGGGTCGCGCACCTCGCCCGCGCTCATCGACGCCGACTCGACGCCCACATAGCTGTAGAGCAGGATCGCGGCCGCCGCCGACAGCCCGCCGATCGCGCTGCCGCCGCCGGCGTGGAACGGCCCGAGGTTGTCCGGGTCGAAGAAGAAGAGCCCGGCGACGGCCACGAAGAGCAGCGGCACGAACTTCAGCACGGTGGAGACGATCTGCACCGCGCCGACCCACCGCGTGCCCGCCAGGTTCGCGAGCGCCGGGAGCCACAGCGCGAGCAGCGCCACGGCCAGGTCGACGCCCTTGGACTCGTGGCCGGGGGCGAGCACATGGACATAGCCGACGGCCGCGACCGCGAGCGCCGCGTTGCTCACCCAGGTCATGGTCCAGTACGACCAGGCGGACAGAAAACCCGCGAAGTCGCCGAACGCCGCGCGGGCGTAGACGTACGGTCCGCCGGTGCGCGGATCGCGCTCCGCCAGCCGCCCGAAGACCAGCGCGAGCGCGACCGCGCCGACGGTCAGGACGACGAAGGCGAGCAGGCTGACGGTGCCGTACGGGGCGACGGAGGCGGGCAGCAGAAAGATGCCGCCGCCGATGATGTTGCCCATGACGAGCGCGGTCGCCGTGGGCAGGCCGAAGCGGCGGGCGGGGTGCGGGTCGTGCATCCCGCCATGGTCAGGGGAAGGTGCACCGTACACAAAATCACCGGGTTTTGTCCGGCAGGGGCGGCGCGACCGCCGGAGATGCTGCGGTGACATCGCCGGGCCGCCGTGATTCCTCGCCCGGCCTGCCGTCGGCGCCGCCCCTGCCCGCGGCGGCCGCCTGCTCCGGAACCTGTGGCACCTTCGCGACCTGCGGGATCCGCGGGATCTGCGGGCCGTTCGTCTCCCGCAGCCAGCGCCGCAGCACCTCGTGCACCGCCTCGGCCCCCACCAGCTCCTCCCCCGGTCGGATGGGCGGGCTGAGTTCGAGGGGCCACAGCAGAAAGGGATGGCTCTGCGCCCCGCCAAGCCCGCCGTGCGAGCCGATCTGCCCCTCGAAGGCGTGTACCTCGCCGGTCGCCGGGTCGTAGGCGGAGTTGACCATGATGTCGGGGGCGTTCGGGAACCGCGCGGTGCGCCGTACGGCGGCCACGGCGCCGCCCCCGAAGACCCCCAGCGGGCTGTGCCCCACGACCCGGCCGGTGTCGAGATGGTGCTCGGCGCCGTCCGCGCCCAGCACCACGGCGCCGTGCCGCTCGGACCATACGAGCAGGAAGCCCACGCCGGGGTGGTCGGCGAGGGTGCGCAGCAGCGCGGGGTGGCGGCGGTCGATCTCCTCGCGGCTCATCCGGCCCGGCACATCGGGGAAGGACACCAGCCCCAGATTGCCGGAGGCGAGCACCACCGGGTCGGACGGGCCGTGCCCGTCGCCGTCCCGCTCTGGTCTGCGCAGCGCGGCGCGCGCCGCCTCGCGCGCCTCGGCGCCTCCTCCGGCTACCGCTGGGCGGTGCCCCTTGAGGGTGCGCCCGGCGCGCCGGGGCACGGGCAGTGCGCAGCCGGCCCGCACCAGGTCCTCCAGGGTGAGGCCATAGGCGTCGGCGAAGGTCGTGCCGGGGCTCTGCCCGTGGTCGGAGAGCAGCACGATGCGGTAGTCGCGCGGCGCGTGCTCGACGACCTTGGCGATCAGCGCGATACAGCGGTCGAGGCGGCCCAGCACCTGGTGGGTGTCGCGGCTGCGCGGCCCGGAGTGGTGGGCGACCTCGTCGTACGCCACCAGGTCGGCGTAGATCGCGGTGCGCCCGGACAGGATGTCCCCCATCACGGCGGCGACCACGACGTCGCGCTCCACGACGGTGGCGAAGGCGCGGATGAACGGGTACAGCCCGCCCCGCCCCACGCGCGGCGTCTCCCGGCGCAGCCTGGCCCGCGCCGCCTGGCCGAGCTCGCGGAAGACCTCGGCGAGGAAGGAGCCCGCGGTGCGGGTCGCGTTCGCGGGGTCCCTGAAGTACGCGAAGTAGCCGCTCCGGGAGCGGTTGTGCCGGCCGCGCCGGGCGGCCACCGAGAGCACCAGGGCCAGTTCCTCGGCGCCGCCGGTGAACAGGTTGCCGCGGCTGGCCCCGTCGACGGTGAGCAGCCCCTCGTCGCCGGTGCGGGCCGCGGCCCGGCGCTGCAGCTCGGCCGCGCCGGTCGGCCGGTTGCTGACGATGACCTGCCGGGTCTCCTTCTCGTACCAGCGGAAGGCGGGCACGTTCTCGGTGGAGCCGTGCAGGATGCCGAGCTGGCTGGCGCCGGTCTGGCTGGACCAGTCGGTGCGCCAGGGGGTGAGCGTATGGGTGGTGTCCACCCAGCCGGCGACGGTCTCCATGATCGGCGGCCGGTTGCCGCGGGGCCGCACCGCGTCCCGCAGCACATCGTGCCCCACGCCGTCGATCTGCAGGAACACCATCCCGGGCGGCTGCGGCGGCCCGCCCGTCTCGCCCTGCCGGCGCCGTCGGCGCCGTCTGCGGTCCGCGAGCCGCGCCAGCCGCCAGTGGTAGGCGCCGTCGTCCCGTACGGTCAGGAACGTGCTGGTCGCCGAGGACGCGGCGGACATCACGGCCGCGACCACCACGGCGGTCTCCGGCTCGGCGGTGCCGCGCCCGTCCGGTATCAGATTCAGCGCGATCAGCAGCAGCGAGCCGTTGAGCGCGAACACCAGCAGCCCGAGCACGAACGCGGGCACCAGCAGCAGGGCCCGCACCAGCAGCGGCCACACCAGCTCGCTGAGCAGACCGAAGGCCCCGGCGCCGCTCGCGGCGGTGATCGCGGTACGGGTCGCGCTGTCCCCGTCGGCGGACTGCAGCCGGAAGTCGGGCAGGATGCCCGCGAGGGCCAGCATGGTGAGTGTGGACACCGCCCACACCGCGATCACCCGCAGCAGGGCCGCGCCCACGGATTTCCAACGGGGCATCTGCACGCCGCACTCACCTCGCGTATCCACGCCCGCTCGGCACTCGCGGGCCGTCCCCCAGCCTGTCACAGCGGATCTCGGGCCCGGCGGGATCGTCCCCGCTTACCCGGAATGGCTCGCGGGGCGGCCGAGCTCCTTGCGGAACAGCTCCAGGACGTTCCCGCCGAGGATCTTGCGGATGTCGGCCTCGGGAAGGCCCCTGCGGACCAGCGCCTCCGTCACCAGGGGCAGGCCGCGGGGGCCTTCGAGGCCCGGCACCACCAGCTCGGCGTACTCCAGGTCCTCGCAGCACGGCGGGCTGGTGTCCGCGCTGACCTCCTTGATGAAGTCGGGCCCCAGCCCCGCCCGGTCCACGCCCGCGACCTCGACGATGTGCAGGATGTGGTCGGCCAGCCGGTCCACCGTGCGCTCGGCGGGGTCGGTGGCCAGGAATTCGCCGAGGAAGTTCACGCACACCATGCCACCGGTCGCGACGATGCCCCGGATCTGCTCGTCGGTGAGGTTGCGGTGGTGGTCCAGCAGGGCTCGGGCGGAGGAGTGGGTGGCCAGCACGGGCCGGGTGGCCAGCTCCAGCACATGGGCGACGCCCGAGGCGCTGAGATGGGAGACGTCGAAGAGGATCCCCGAGCGCTCCATCTCCGCCAGCGCCTCCACCCCGGCCTCGGTGAGCCGGCTGCCGGTGGCGTCCTCACCGCTGCCGTCGGCCAGGGCGGTACGGCCCCAGTGGGCGATGGACGCCATGCGCACCCCGAGCCGGTGCAGGGTCGGAATCAGCTCCACGTTGGCGTCCAGTCCCGGGGCGCTCTCCAGCGCCAGGACCAGCGCGATCTTGCTCTCGTCCAGGGCGCGGTCGATGTCGTCCCCGTCCAGGCACAGCCGTACCTCGTCCGCGTTGCCCTCGGCCAGGGTGTGTGCGCATTCGATCATCCGCAGCGTCTCGCGCAGCGCGCCCTCGGGGCGGAACTGGTCCTCGATGAAGACCGGCAGCACCTGCAGATCCACCCCGCCCTCGCGCAGCTGGGGGAGCCACTGGTCGCGGAAGAAGGAGGCCCAGCGGCGCGGCGGGCGGGCGGTGACCGCGATCAGCAGGTCGTTGTGGGCGTCGGCGACCACCGCGCGGTGGTGAAGTTCCAGGGACACGTACGGAGGTTTCCTTCGTGCTGGGGGAACCAGCAGGCAGTGGCGGTGGGGCCCGGCAGGGCAAGTCGGGTCATCGTGCCGTACCGGTCGGGCATCGGGCCACGGAATATCTGGCAGGACATCGCGTTGGTGACCGCGGTCAGTTGAGGGCGATCAGCGCCACGGCCGCCACCGCGCCCAGCAGGCCGACGGTCTGTGCCCCGGTGAGCCGCTCCCGCAGCAAGGTCAACGCCAGCAGTACGGGCACGGCCGGATAGAGCGCCGAGAGCACGACGGCGACCGACAGCAACTCCTGCCGCGTCGCCAGCAGATACAGAACGGTGGCGGCGGTGCCCAGCGCACCGGCGGCCAGGGCCCCCGCGGCCGGGCGCGCGGGCAGGGCCAGCGGTGCGCGGGCCACCGGAAGCAGGGCCAGGACCACGGCCACGGACAGGGCCCGGCTGAGCACCACGGGCCACCAGCCCGCGGCCGCCGGGATCCGCGCGAGCGCGACGAAGTGCAGGGCGATACCGAGTCCGGCGACGAGGGCGGCGAGCAGCGCCGGTGGGCCGGCGCCCCGGCCGCCGCTCGCGCCATCGGACCCGCCCCCGCGGGAAACCAGCCACAGCGCGGGCAGGCCGAGCGCGATGCCGGTCAGCGCCGGGAGCGAGGGCCGGTCGCCGAGGAGGGCGAGCCCGGCGAGCACCGGCACTCCCACCGCTGTGACATCGCTGACCGGCACGACCACGCTCATCGGGCCTCGGGCCATCGACCAGTACAGGCAGGCCACGCCGACACCCGTGCCCAGGCCCGACAGGGCCCCCCACACCAGCGCACCCGACGGCGGGGCCGCCGCGCCCCGCGTCACCAGCGCCGGAACGAGGCTCACCACCGTGCCGCCCGCCTGCGCCCAGGCCGCGACCGTCACACCGTGGTGGCGGCGGGAGAGCAGCCCGCTGATGAAGTGCGTCGCGCCGAAGCACAGGGCCGATGTCAGGGCGAGCAGTTCACCCACGGCCCGCTCAACTCCCGGGCGAACCGGGGGCGTCGGGCGTGCGGCCCCGTGCCGCCCGGTCCGCGGCCCCGACGGGGCACTGGCCGCCCTCGGGTGTGCACGCCGCGCGGTCGCACAGTCGGCACATCCGGTCGGCGGCGCCGCAGCCCTGGTACAGCCGGTCGAGCAGCTTCTCCAGCAGCCCGCCCAGGGCCCGGACCTCCGCCTGGTCGAGGGCGTCCAGCGCCGTGGCGAGGTGCGACGTGCGCGCGCTCAGCAGGTGTTCGGCGGTCCGCCGGCCCTTGCCGGTCGGATGGACGCCGGTCCAGTTGCCGACGGTGCGCCGCCGCTCCACGAGCGTGCCGCGCTCCAGCCCGTCGACCATCCGTACCGCCGCCGACTGGGTCAGGCCCACTCTGCGGCCGAGCTCGGTCACGCTCACGCCGGGGTCGGCGTGCAGCACGATCAGCGCGGCGGCGGCGCTCATGCTGAGGCTGGAGGCGGCCACGGGGGCGGTGAGCAGGTCGTCGGTGATGGCCAGCGCCGCGGCCCCGAGCAGGTTCGCGACGCGTTCGGTGTCGTTCCCGCGCACATGCATGAGTCATGCATACCCCGGGGGAGGGCCTGTCAACCGCCGTCGTGCGCAGTGAGAGGATGCGATGAGCACATGCGCCCGCCGGCGCGGGCGGCACGACAGGAGGGAGGCTCCGAGTGTCGGTGGAGATCACCTGGTGGGGGCATGCCACCACCACCGTGCGCGACTCCGGCGTCCGGGTGCTGACCGACCCGCTGTTCGTACGGCGGCTGGCGCATCTACGGCGGCGCCGGGGGCCCGTGCCGCCGCCCGCCGCCGCGGTCGCCGATGTCGCGCTGGTCTCCCATCTGCACGCGGACCACCTCCACCTCCCCTCGCTGATGCGGCTGCGCACCGGCACCCGGCTGGTGGTGCCGCGTGGCGCGGGGCGGGCGGTGCCGGGGCTGCGGCGGGTGGCCCGGGCGCGGGACCTGCGGGTCACGGAGGTGCGGCCGGGCGAGGAGTTCGCGGTCGGCGAGGTGCGGATCCGGGCCGTGCCGGCCGCGCACGACGGCAGGCGGCTGCCGTACGGCCCGAGCCGGGTGCCCGCGCTCGGCTACGTCCTGCGGGGCGAGTCCACGACGTACTTCGCGGGCGACACCGGGCTGTTCGACGGCATGGCGCGGGCGGTCGGCGACTGCGACGTGGCGCTGCTGCCGGTCGGCGGCTGGGGCCCCTACCTCGGCCACGGCCACCTCGACGCCCACCGGGCCGCCCAGGCGCTGGCCCGGCTGGGCGCGCCCAGCGCGGTGCCCGTGCACTACGGCACGTACTGGCCCATCGGCCTCGACGGGATCCGGCCGCACGAATTCCACGCGCCCGGCGACGACTTCGTCCGGCACGCCGGACGGCTGGCCCCTGACGCGGTGGTGCACCCGCTGCGGCACGGCGAACGCGTACGGCTGGAGACCGCCGGATGACCGGCGACGTGCTGGATGCCCTCGGCGAGTTCGCGCGGAGCATACCGCCCGAGTCGACCCAGCGGGCCGTGGGCTATCCCTCGCTGTTCCTGCTGGTGGTGCTGGGCTCGCTGGTGCCGGTGGTGCCGACCGGCGCGGTGGTGAGCTCGGCGGCGGTGGTGGCGATCCACCAGAGCGTGCCGCCCCTGTCGCTGCTGATCGTCTTCTGTGTGGCGTCCTTCGCGGCCTTCCTCGGGGACATCGCCCTGTACTGGCTCGGCCGCCGCGGCTCCCGCTCGAAGAACGGCTCCCGCTGGCTCGCCCAACTCCACGGGCGCGCCGCGCCCGAACGCCTGGCCCAGGCGCGCACCCGCCTCGACGAGCACGGGGTCGCGGTGCTGGTGCTGTCCCGGCTGCTCCCGGCCGGGCGGATCCCGGTGATGCTGGCCTGCCTGCTCTCCCGCATGCCGATGCGCCGCTTCGCGCGCGGGGACGCCCCGGCGGTGCTGGCCTGGTCCGGGACCTACGCCCTCATCGGCATCCTGGGCGGGACGCTCTTCGCCAGGCCCTGGGAGGGCGTGGCCGCCGCGATCGCCCTGACCGTCCTCGTCAGCACCGCCCCCACCCTCTGGCGCCGCACCCGCGCCCGCCGCGAGGCACACGGCGAGGCGACGGGCTGACCTACGCCCTCGCTCCGTCGGCCTGGGCACGGTCCGTCCCCGTGAGTCGCCCGTACACCGCGGCACACCATCTCCTCCCCGGGGCCACCGCGACCACCGCGACCTTCTGGCAGGACAAACCACCTCCAGAGCTACCTCGACGCCCGCTCGGACAAGGACGGCGACTCCGCGCTCCCGGCCGAACGGCTCCGGAGCCTGTCCGGCTACGCCTACCGTGTCCAGGTCCATATCCCCGGCAAGGCCTGGCACGTCCTGGACGGTGAGGCGGAGCTGAAAAGGTTCGTCGCCGACCCTCAGGGTGTGGTCGGACCGGTTGTCTTCCGGCGGCCCGCTCCGTCCGCGGCGGCAGCGCCCGACCCCGTGAAGCGTCGCCTCGGTGACTCATCGGTTTTCGAGGCGACCGACGTGCTGCCCGAAGCCGCACGGTGCCGGGATGCCTGACGCCCCTCCCGGCTGTTCACGCGGTCGTCTCCGACGGACGGGTGAAGGCCCCGTCGGTGAGCACGGGCACGACCGCCGAGGCGTTCGACTCGACCGCGACGGCCACGTCGTCGGCGAATCCGCCCCGGGCCAGTTCGATCCCCGATGAACAGGCGGCGACGGCGCCGGCCACGTCGGGGGTCTGCGCGAAGGAAGACCGTGCGGCAGCCGCCTCGGGAGACAGCGGGCCGACGCCGCGGGCCTCCAGTTCGGCGGTGATGGCTCCGGCCCCCAGCAGATCCTCCAGCGCGGGCCGCAGGGATCCGTCCGGCCAGCGCTCCCCCGCGGCGATCACCGCGAGCGGCCGTTCCGGCGTCCCGTAGCCGCGTCCCGCCAGCCACCGGCCGACGGCCGTCACGTTCCGCAGACAGCCCGCGACCACCGTCGAGCCTTCCGCCGCCGCGGCGATGGCGGACCCGTTGGGCGAGGGCAGCACGAGCCGGGGAGTGAACGGGGCCCGCCGGAGTGCCGCCGGGGACAGTGACCACGGCGAGGCCGCGGTGGCGGCCCGTCGGCCCACGGCCAGTTCCGCGCCGTGCTCCCGGGCGAACACGAACGCCGTCTCGTCACGCCAGGCGTACGGAAAGACCCGGGTGCCCGCCTCGACGGCGACGCTCACCGAGGTCGTGAAGGACAGCACGTCGACCACCACGAGGCAGGCCACGTCCGGCGCGAGCCGCCGGGCGCCGGCGGGACCCCACTCGAATCGCACTCCATGGCCTCGCTGTAGATACCAGTCGCTCATGGGGGTCGAGTCTGGCACCGGACGGATCGACGGGGTGGCCCGGCCCCGCGCGATGAGTTTCGGCGCCCACGCCCTGCTGCGCTGCGGCACTCCCGAGGAGCTGGCCGCGCCCCATGAAGGCCGTACTGGGCCCGGCCGACGCGCGGTCGGCCGAGCCCGCCCGGCTCGGGCTGCAGTCAGCTGCGGCACAGGACGGATTGGAGGACGTCGGTCAGGACCCGCTCCGGCTCGCGCTCGGCGCCCTCGGCGCGCCAGGCGATGAAGCCGTCGGGGCGGACGAGGACCGCGCCTTGGGGGGTGGTGCCGTGGAGTTCGGTCCAGTCGGTGCCGGCGTCGGGGGTCAGGTCGTGGGTGGGGTCGGGGCCGAGGCGGTAGGCGGCGAGGGGGATGTCGAGGCGGTCGGCGACGCGGAGGGCGGCGCCGTGCCAGGCGGCGCCTTCGGGGCCGGTGAGGAGGACGCAGGTGCGCTCGTAGAGGTCGAGGGTGGACAGGCGGACGCCGTCGCGGTCGACCCAGAGGTGCGGGGCGCGGCTGCCGGGTTCGCCGGTGGCGGTGAAGCGGTCGGGGACGACGGGGGTGGCGGGGTCGGCTCCGAGGACCGCGTCGGAGGCGTAGCGGTAGCCCATGGCCACGGCGAGCACATCGCGCTGCCGGCCGGTGGACGGTGGGGCGGTGTAGCCGGGGTGGTTGTGTTCGGCGGAGCGCGCGGCGGCGCGGGCGCTGGTGGCCACGGCGACCGGCTGGCGTTCGGCGCCGTAGGTGTCCAGCAGGCCGGGGCCGGCCCAGCCGCCGAGGACGGCGGCGAGTTTCCAGGCGAGGTTGTGCGCGTCCTGGATGCCGGTGTTGGAGCCGAAGGCGCCGGTGGGTGACATCTCGTGGGCAGAGTCGCCGGCGAGGAAGATCCGGCCGTCGCGGTAGCGCTCGGCCACCCGTTCGGCCGCGTGCCAGGGGGCCTTGCCGGTGATTTCGACCTCCATGTCGCGCACGCCGGTGGCCATGCGGATGTGTTCGGCGCACCGCTCGTCGGTGAAGTCCTCCAGGGTCTCGCCGGTCTCGGGGTGCCAGGGGGCGTGGAAGACCCACTGTTCGACGTTGTCCACCGGGAGCAGCGCCCCGTCGGCGGCCGGGTTGGTGAGGTAGCAGGCGATGAAGTGGCGGTCGCCCACGATGTCGGCGAGCCGCTTGGCGCGGAAGGTGATGCTGACGTTGTGGAACAGCTCGCCGCGGCCGGTCTGGCCGATGCCCAGGCGCCTGCGTACGGAGCTGCGGGGGCCGTCGGCGGCGATGAGGTAGTCGGCGCGCACCACGGAGGTACGCCCGGACTCCCGGTGCTGGACGACGGCGGTCACCCCGTCGGCGTCCTGCTCGAAGGAGATCAGTTCGGTGGAGAAGCGCAGCTCGCCGCCCAACTCCTGGGCGGTCCGCAGCAGGACGGGTTCGAGGTCGTTCTGGCTGCACAGACACCATCCGGAGGGGCTGAGCCCGCGCATGGCGCCGCCCGGGTCGATCTCCCGGAAGAGCCAGTGGTGGTCCACTCCGGTGAGGGATTCGGCCTGCAGGATGCCGTGGTTGCCGGCCAGGACGGACGCGGCTTCGTGGATCGCGGACTCCACTCCAGCGGTCCGGAACAACTCCATGGTGCGGAGGTTGTTCCCGCGCCCGCGTGGGTGGGTGGAGGTGCTCGCGTGTTTCTCCACGAGCAGGTGTCCGACGCCCAGACGGCCCAGGAAGAGTGAGGCGGACAGTCCCACCAGGGAGCCGCCCACGACGAGTACTGGCACACGCTCATCGACATGGGGATTCATCTCGCTGCTATTCCCGGGGTTTTGAGCCTGGTCAGGCGTCTGGCGGGCCCCTTCGCCCGGATGGCTCACATATCTCGCGGCATCCGTGGGAGCGCTCCACGATCGTATCCACGGGCGCCGCGTCCGGCGAAGGACGCCCCCGGAGGAGGAGTGGAATCTATGAGCACCCTGCCCAAGACTTCGCGGGCCGCGAAGTCCAAGACGACGGCCGAGCCCCCGCCTCGGCCTTCCATGCTCACCGACGCCCGGCTGCGTGTGGTGTTGCTGGTGTCGGTCCACGCCGGCGCCGAAGAGCGTTTCCTGCATGCGTACGAGCAGTTGTCCCAGCAGGTGGCCGCGGTCCCGGGACACATCAGCGACCAGTTGTGCCAGTCGATCGAGAACCCCTCGCAGTGGCTGATCACCAGCGAGTGGGAGAGTGCCCCGCCGTTTCTGAGCTGGGTGGAGAGCCCCGCGCACCGCGAGATGGTCAAGCCTCTCCACGGGTGTGTGGAGGACACCCGGTCCCTGCGGTTCAGCGTGCTGCGGGAGACCTCCTCGGCCAAGGGCGCGGCCGGCCGCCGCGCCGCGCCCGCCGTACAGCTGGCCCCGCGGGTCGGCGACGGCCTGGTGCGGCACGCCCTGACCTTCACCGTCAAGCCGGGCAGCTCGCGATGCGTGGCCAAGATCCTGGCCGACTACGCCGCGCCCGAGGCCCGCGTGGACGAGAACACGCGGCTGTGCCGCACCTCGCTGTTCATGAGCGGCAACCGTGTCGTACGGGCGGTCGAGGTCAAGGGCGACCTGGTGGCGGCGCTGCGCCATGTGGCCAGGCAGCCGGAGGTCCGGGCGGTCGAGGAGGCCATCAACCCGCATCTGGAGGAGGACCGCGACCTGGATGACCCGGAGGCCGCGCGGGACTTCTTCATGCGGGCGGCGCTGCCCGTGGTGCACCATCTGACGGCGGACCCCAGCCGCCCGCCCCATCTGCGGCGCCACATGCTGCTGTACCCGGTCAAGGAGGGCTGCGGGCCGGCGGTGGCCAGTCTGCTGGCCCGTCAGGACGACCTGGCGGTGACCAAGGCGAAGGCGGCGATGGCGGCCGGCGGCGGCAAGGGGCAGCACGCGATCGTGAGCAGCACGGTCTTCCAGCGCGACGACATCGTCGTACGCATGGTGGACATGGACGTGCCGCTCGACCGTGAGCTCGCGGTGGCGGCCGGGGTCAGCGGGCCGCGCGCGGCCGCCGTGCTGGGCCGGCTCCTCGACGGGGGTGCCGATGGCAAGAAGAAGATCGATCTGTCGAGCGAGGCCGGGCTGCGGCGCTTCCTCACCGACTGCGACATGGAACCGGTCACCGACCGCCGCGCGGCGGATTACTGACACTTCCCCTCCCCTCATTCCCGTTCCGTTCCCCCTGCCCCCTTGTCCCCTTGCCCCCGTGTCCCCCTCCCCCGTTTTCCGTCGTGCGCGGCGGCCGCGCCGCCTTCTGGAGGCCACTATGACCACGCAGTCCCACCTCATCGTCGACCTGTCCGCGGTCGCCCCCAACCGCCGCCGCGGTGGCGATGTACGGGCCATGCTCACCCCCACCACGGTGGGCGCCACGAGCGGCTTCATGGGCATGGCCGTCGTGCAGCCCGGCGAGCGCGTCACCGAGCACTACCACCCGTACTCCGAGGAGTTCGTGTACGTCGTGTGCGGGGAGCTGGAAGTGGATCTGGACGGGACGGCGCACCCACTCCGTGCCGACCAGGCGATTCTGATCCCCACCCACATGCGCCACCGGTTCCGCAACGTGGGCGACACCGAGGCCCGGATGGTCTTCCACCTCGGCCCGCTGGCCCCGCGCCCGGAGCTGGGCCATGTGGACACCGAGACCGCCGAGCCCGCCGAGGCGGCGTCGTGACCCGACGGGTGGTGGTCACCGGACTCGGTGTCGTCGCTCCGGGGGGCGTGGGCGTTCCGGCCTTCTGGGACATGCTCACCGCGGGCCGCACGGCGACCCGCGGCATCACGCTGTTCGACGCCGCGAGGTTCCGCTCGCGGATCGCCGCCGAGTGCGACTTCGACCCCGTGGCCAGCGGGCTGTCGGCCGAGCAGATCGAGCGCTCGGACCGGTATGTGCAGTTCGCGCTGGTGGCGGCCACCGAGGCGATGCGGGACGCGGGCCTGGAGTCGGGGGGCGAGGACCCGTGGCGGATAGGCGTGTCGATGGGGTCCGCGGTGGCCGCCTCCACCCGTCTGGAGCAGGACTACGTGAAGGTCAGCGAGTCCGGCGCGCGCTGGGACGTGGACCACCGGCGGGCGGGCCCGTATCTGCACCACGCCTTCTCGCCGAGCGCGCTGGCCTCCGGCGTGGCGGAGCTGGCGGGCGCCCAGGGGCCGGTGCAGACCGTCTCGACGGGCTGTACGTCGGGTCTTGACGCGATCGGGTACGCCTTCCAGACGATCGAGGAGAACCGGGCCGATGTGTGTGTGGCGGGGGCGGCGGACACCCCGGTCACCCCGCTCACGGTGGCCTGCTTCGACTCCATCAAGGCGACCTCGACGAACAACGAGGACCCGGCCCACGCGTCCCGGCCGTTCGACGCCCACCGCGACGGCTTCGTCCTCGGCGAGGGCGCGGCCGTGCTGGTCCTGGAGGAGCTGGAGCACGCCCGAGCCCGGGGCGCCCACGCGTACTGCGAGTTCAAGGGGTTCGCCACCTACGGCAACGCCTACCACATGACCGGTCTGACCCAGGAGGGCCTGGAGATGTCCGAGGCGATCAACCATGCGCTCGGCCACGCCCGCATCGACAGCACCGAGATCGACTACGTCAACGCGCACGGCTCCGGCACCAAGCAGAACGACCGGCACGAGACGGCCGCGGTGAAGCGGTCGCTGGGCGCCCACGCGTACAAGACGCCGATGAGCTCGATCAAGTCGATGGTGGGGCATTCGCTGGGGGCGATCGGCGCGATCGAGCTCGCCGCCTGCGCCTTGGCGCTGGCCCACGGCGTGGTCCCGCCGACCGCGAACTACGAGACCCCGGACCCGGAGTGCGACCTGGACTATGTCCCGCGCACCGCGCGCGCCCTGCCGCTGCGCAATGTGCTGTCGGTCGGCAGCGGGTTCGGCGGCTTCCAGTCGGCGGTGGTGCTGAGCCGGGCGGGGGGTTCGAGATGAGCGTGTCTTGGCGCGCTGCGCGGGCTGGACTGAGGAGCCGCGCAGCGACGAAGGAGCGAGCAGTGACGAAGGAAGCCCGCGCGTTGGAGCGCGCTGGGACTGAGCGGGAGGGAGCCGCATGAGTGCCCTGAGCGCCCGGACCTCCGGCCACGCTCGCGGGGCGGTGGTGACCGGGCTCGGTGTCATCGCGCCGAACGGCGTGGGCACCGACGCCTTCTGGAAGGCGACCCGGGAAGGGATCAGCTTCCTGGACCGGCTCACCCGCCGGGGCAGCGAGAACTTCCCGGTCCGGGTCGCGGGCCAGATCCGCGGCTTCGACCCGGCCACGATGATCGAGGAGCGGCTGCTGGTCCAGACCGACCGCTTCACCCATATCGCGCTGGCCGCGGCCGACCTCGCGCTGGAGGACTCGCGGCTGCCGGTCGACACCCTCTCGCCGTTCGCCGTGGGGGTGGTGACCGCGGCCGGTTCCGGGGGCGGCGAGTTCGGCCAGCGCGAGCTGCAGCAGCTGTACGGCAAGGGGCCGCGCCATGTGGGCCCGTTCCAGTCCATCGCCTGGTTCTACGCGGCCAGCACCGGCCAGGTCTCCATCCGCGGCGGCTTCAAGGGGCCCTGCGGTGTGCTGGCGGACGACGAGGCCGGCGGTCTGGACGCGCTGGCGCACGCGCGGCGGTCGATCCGGCACGGGGCGGACGCGATCGTCGTGGGCGCCACCGAGGCGGGGCTCGCCCCGTACTCGATGGTGTGCCAGCTGGGGTGGCCAGAACTCAGCCGGGCCCGTGAGGCGGGCCGGGCCTATCTGCCGTTCACCACCGACGCGTGCGGCTTCGTACCCGGCGAGGGCGGGGCGATGTTCGTCGTGGAGGAGGAGGGGGCGGCCCGGCGGCGCGGGGTGCCGATCCGCGGGTTCATCAGCGGCCACGGTGCGACCTTCACGGGGGCGTCCCGGTGGGAGCGGTCCCGGGAGGGGCTGGCCCGCGCGATCCGCGTGGCGCTGGAGGACGCGGAATGCGCGCCCGAGGAGATCGACGTGGTCTTCGCGGACGCGCTCGGCGTGCCGGAGGCGGACCGGGCCGAGGCGCTGGCGATCGCCGACGCCCTGGGCCGGCACGGCACCCGCGTCCCGGTGACCGCGCCCAAGACCGGCTTCGGCCGGGCGCACTGCGCGGCACCCGCGCTGGACGTGGCGGCCGCGGTGCTCGCCATGGAGCACCGCATGGTGCCGCCCACCCCGTATGTCACCGACGTCTGCCATGAGCTCGACCTGGTCACCCGCAGTCCCCGCCCCGCCGAGCTGCGGTGTGCGCTGGTGCTCAGCCGCGGGCTCATGGGCTACAACGCGGCGCTCGTGCTCCGCGGCCCGGAAGGAGATATGTGATGTCACGTCAATTCAGCCACCAGGAGTTGGCCGCGCTCATGAAGAAGTGCGCCGGCCTGACCGTCGACCCGGCCGCCCTCGCTGGGTCGCCCGAGATGACCTTCACCGAGTTCGGGCTCGACTCGCTCGGTCTGCTCGCGATCGTCGGCGAGCTGGAGAACCACTACGGCACCCCGATCGAGCCAGGTGCCGAGAGCTGCAAGACCCCCAATGACTTCATCGACGTCATCAACGCCTCAATCACCGCAGGAGCATGAGATGCCCGGGCACACCGACAACGAGATCACGATCGCGGCGCCGTTGGACCTTGTGTGGGACATGACCAACGACATCGAGGGCTGGCCGGACCTGTTCAGCGAGTACGCCTCGGTCGAGGTGCTGCGGCGGGAAGGGGACACCACCACCTTCCGGCTGACCATGCACCCCGACGAGAACGGCAAGGTCTGGAGCTGGGTGTCCGAGCGCGAGACCGCCCGCGATGTGCACACCGTGTGGGCGCGCCGGGTCGAGACCGGCCCGTTCGCCTTCATGAACATCCGCTGGGAGTACGACGAGACGCCGCAGGGCACCCGGATGCGCTGGACCCAGGACTTCGAGATGAGACCCGAGGCGCCGATCGACGACGCCGGGATGACGGACCTCATCAACCGCAACTCCAAGGTCCAGATGGAGCTCATCCGGGACAAGATCGAGCAGCGCGCCCGCTCGACGGTGGAGGCCTGACGATGTACCGCACCATGATCGTCGCCAAGATGAACCGGGACGCGGGACCCGACATCGCCAAGGTCTTCGCCCACTCCGACCGGGGCGAGCTGCCGACGCTGATCGGTGTCACCGGCCGCAGTCTCTTCCAGTTCGGCGATGTGTATCTGCATCTGATCGAGGCCGAGCAGCCGCCGGCCGAGCAGGTCGCCCGATACGCCAAGCATCCCGAGTTCCGTGACGTCAGCGCGCGGCTCCAGCCGTTCGTGCAGGCGTACGACCCAAAGACCTGGCGCGAGCCGAAGGACGCCATGGCGCACGAGTTCTACCGCTGGGAGCGCGACCGCGCCTGAGGAGGGCCGGAAGGGAGCACCACTGTGGTCGCGGACTGGGTGCGCTGCGAGCGCTGCGCCGACCTGATCTACGGCAAGAGGTTCGCGCGCACCCTGCGCGTATGCCCGGACTGCGGCTGGCACAGCCCGTTGACCGCACGGCAGCGGCTGGACCAACTGCTCGACGCCGGCTCCGCGGCGCCGGTCGGCGAGGTGCGGCCGCTGCACGATCCGCTGGAGTTCGCCGACACCCGGCCGTACGCGGAGCGGCTGGCGGACGCGCGGGCGAAGACGGGCCTCACGGAGGCGGTGATCTGTGCCCTGGGCCGGATCGAGGATCAGCCGGTGGTCGTGGCGGCGATGGACTTCCGGTTTCTCGGCGGCAGCCTGGGCTGCGGGGTGGGCGCGCTGATCTGCGAGGCGGCACGGACCAGCCTCGCCCGGCGCGTCCCGCTGCTGCTGATCACCGCCTCCGGCGGGGCCCGGATGCAGGAGGGCGCACTGGCCCTGATGCAGATGGCCAAGACCGCGCAGGCGATGGCCGAACTGGACGAGGCCGGGATCCTGACGGTCTCGCTGATCACCGATCCGACGTACGGGGGTGTGGCGGCGTCCTACGCCACCCTCGCCGATGTGATCGTCGCCGAGCCCGGCGCGCGGCTGGGCTTCGCCGGGCCCAGGGTCATCGAGCAGACGACCGGGGAGCGGCTGCCGGAGGGTTTCCAGACCGCGGAGTTCCTGATGGAACACGGCATGGTCGACGACATCGTGCCCCGCTCCGCCCTCCGCCCCACCCTGGCCCGGCTGCTGGCCCTGGGACACGTGGCCCCGCCGGAGCCCGCGACCCCGGCATCCGCCGACGAGCCGGAAGCAACCGCCGCCGGCCCGCGCGGCGGGCGGCACGCGGCCCATGAGGAGACCGCGCGGAGCGCGGTCGTGCGGTGTGTGGGGGAGGTGGTGGAGCGGGACGCCTGGGAGGCGGTGCGGGGGGCGCGGCATCCTGAGCGGCCCACGGTGATGGACTACATCGGCCATATCCTCGACGACTTCCTCGAGTTGCACGGCGACCGGCTCACCGAGGACTGCCCCGCCGTGGTCGGCGGTCCTGGGCGGTTGGGCGGGCGGCCGGTGATGGTGATCGGGCAGCACAAGGGCGGGGCGAGCCTGACGGAGCGTCAGGCACACCGGTTCGGGATGCCCGCACCCAGTGGCTACCGCAAGTCCGCGCGGCTGATGCGGATGGCGGCGAAGCTCGGACTGCCGGTGGTCACGCTGGTCGACACGCCGGGGGCCAACCCGGGCCCGGACGCGGAGCGCGGCGGCCAGGCGCTGGCCATCGCGGAGAATCTGCGGCTGATGGCGCGGCTGCCGGTGCCCGTGGTGGCCGCGGTGGTCGGGGAGGGGGGCAGCGGCGGGGCGCTCGCGCTGGCCGTCGCCGACCGGGTACTGATCAGCGCGGGCGGCGTTTACTCGGTCATCAGCCCCGAGGGCTGCGCCGCCATCTTGTGGAAGAACCCCGAGGCGGCCCGGACCGCCGCGGCGGCCCTGCGGCTGGCCCCGAGGGAGCTGTTGCGGCTCGGGGTGGTCGACGGGGTCGTACCGGAGCCGCCGGACGGCGCCCACCGCGATCCCGCCAAGGCGGCCGCCCTGCTCGGCGACGCGCTCGCCGAGGCGCTGGGCGAGCTGGTGCCGTGGGACCCGGACCGGCTGCTGGGGGCGCGGGCGGAGCGGTTCCGCCGCTTCGGGCTCGATACGGGGGTCCCCGCCGGGTCGGCCGGCGCGCAGCCACACACCGGGAGAGGTGCATCGTGACACCGGACAGCCACATCACGGACCATCGCGAGAACGGGCACCGGCCGGGCGCGGTCGTGCTGCCCCCGCACGCCACGCTTGATTCCCTGTGCCGCAGTGTGACGGAGCTGGCGAAGGCCGCGGACAAGCAGCCGCGCCGTATCACGCTGCGGCACGGGCAGACGTCGGTCGAAATGGAGTGGCCCGATCCGGCCGCGCCCGACCACGCGTCGCCGTCCGTGCCCGCCGCCGCTCCCCCGCCGGCCCCCGCTTCCCCGCCGCAGCCGCAGGTGGCCGCGGCCGGGCCGGCGACCGCCGTGGCCGGCGGGGTGCGGCCGGAGGCCGGTCCGCAGCAGGCGGGGGCCGGGCTGCGGTATGTCTGCGCGTCGACGGTCGGCACCTTCTACCACGCGCCCGAGCCGGGTGCCCCGCCGTTCGTCGGGGTCGGGGACACGGTCAAGCCTGGGCAGCCGGTGGGTGTGCTGGAAGTCATGAAGATGATGAGCACCATCGAGTCGGATGTCGCCGGGCGGGTGGTGGAGATCCTGGTGTCCAACGGGCAGCCGGTGGAGTATCAGCAACCCCTGATCGCGGTGGAGCCCGGGCCCGCCGCCGGGCCGGTGTGATCCGCGTGTTCTCCACCGTCCTCGTCGCCAACCGCGGCGAGATCGCGCTGCGTGTCCTGCGCGCCTGCCGGGAACTCGGCATGCGCACCGTCGCGGTGTACTCCACCGCCGACCGCGACTCGGCCGTGGTCCGGCTCGCGGACGAGGCCGTGCACATCGGTCCGCCGCGGTCGAAGGCCAGCTATCTCAGCGTCCCGGCGATCATCGAGGCGGCGCACCGCACCGGATCGCAGGCCATCCACCCCGGATACGGATTCCTGTCCGAGGACCCGGACTTCGCGGAGGTGTGCGAGGACTCCGGGATCACCTTCATCGGCCCGCCGGCCGCGGTGATGCAGCGGCTCGGCGACAAGGCGGCGGCCCGCGCGCTGATGGCGGAGGCGGGCCTGCCGGTGCTGCCGGGCAGTACGGGCGCGGTGGCCACGCCGGCCGAGGCCAAGGACATCGCCGGGCGGATCGGCTATCCGCTGATCCTCAAGGCGGTGGCAGGCGGGGGCGGCCGCGGCATGGCGGTGGTCCGCGACCCGGACGCCCTGGTGCCCGCGTTCAACGAGACGCGCGCCCACGCCCGCGCGGTGTTCGGCGACGAGCGCCTCTATATGGAGCGGTTCGTGGAGGGCGCGCGCCATGTGGAGGTGCAGGTGCTCGCGGACCGGCACGGCAAGGTGGTCCACCTCGGCGAGCGCGACTGCTCCGTACAGCGGCGGCACCAGAAGATGGTGGAGGAGGCCCCCGCGCCGAACCTGCCCCAGGAGCGGCGCACCGCGATGTGCGCGGCGGCGGTGCGTGGCGCGGCGGCGGTGGGCTATGTGGGGGCGGGCACCTTCGAGTTCGTGCTCACCCCCGACCATGAGTTCTCTCTGATGGAGATCAACTGCCGGCTGCAGGTCGAGCACCCGGTCACCGAGATGGTGACCGGGATCGACATCGTCCGGGAGCAGATCCTCATCGCGGCCGGGCAGCCCCTGACGTTCGGTCAGAGCGAGGTCGTACCGCGCGGGGTGGCGATCGAGTGCCGGGTCAACGCCGAGGACCCGGAACGCGACTTCGCGCCCACACCCGGCTCACTGACGGAGTTCGTGCCGCCCGGGGGGCCTTTCGTACGGGTGGACACGCACGCCTTCCCGGGCTGGCGGGTGGGCCCGGACTACGACTCGCTACTGGCGAAGGCCGTCGCCTGGGCGCCCGACCGCGAGCAGGCGCTCGCCCGCATGGACCGGGCCCTGAGCGAGTTCCGGGTCGGTGGCGGGGGCGTACGGACCACGCTGGGCTTTCTGCGACGGGTGCTGGCGCGCCCGGAGTTCCGGTCGGCGACGCACACCACGGGGCTGATCGATGCGATGGGCCGAAAAGATGACTCGACGTCAGCCCGTTCGCGCGGCGAACGAGTGAAGACCACGGGGATCTCCACCCGGAGGGCTTACAACCAGCCCGAAAGCGGGCCGCGCCAAGTGGCAGCCGGGACCCGCGTCGCTGACGGTTGTTGAGACACCTACGCGATCCCTTTATCTGGCAAATGTCAGTAATCGTACAGGTGCCGGAAGGAATGACTCATGCGATCTACTCGCGCACTCATCGCCGGGGCGACGCTTGCCGCATCCCTGACTCTGGGCGCACCCGCCGCCGCGTTCGCCGCTGACGTCTCGGACCCGGGCGGCCACGGGGGCTACTCCAGCGGTCAGGAGTCGACCGACGACTACGGCTCCGGCGGCTCCTGGAAGGAGAAGGAGAGCAAGGGCAAGGAGGAGGGGGACTGGAGCGGCAAGGGCAAGGAAGAAGAGTCGGGCTACGGCAAGGGCAAGGAAGAAGAGTCCGGCTACGGCAAGAGCGATTACGACAAGGGCGGCTACGGCAGCAAGGAGAAGGAAGAGAGCTGGGGCGGCAAGGGCAAGGAGGAGAGCTGGGGCGGCAAGGGCAAGGAGGAGGGCGGCTGGGGCGGCAGCAGCTCGTACGGCAAGGAGCGCGAGCACGGCAAGCCGCACGGTGGCGTTCACACCGGTGGCGGTGGCATGGCCACCACCGGTGGCGGCATGGCCGCCGGCTCGGTCCTGCTCCTCGGTGGCCTCGGCGCCGGCGCCTACGCCCTGCGCCGCCGCAAGCCCGCCGGGACCGCGATCTGAGCTGACCGCTTTTCGTAGCCTCGCTGCCGTGGCCAACACCGCTTGTGGCGGTTGGCCACGGCAGCGCCACGCTCTTTGCCGGCGAGCTCTCCGCCGGCCGGAAAGGCAGATTTCATGGGCAAACAGGGCGGTGCCGACAGCAACCCCCGCGTCATCCGCTGGGCCGCCGCGTCGGCCCTCATCGGCGTCTTCCTGATCTACAACTCGGTCGACGCGGCCTCCACCCAGCCGGCGCAGGTGAAGCCCGCGGCCTCGGGTCCGACGCTCACCCCCCGCCCGCAGACGGCCGCCCCCCAGGGGATCCGGCTCGGGCCGGCGCTGCCGCGCTCGCCCGCCAGGCATCTGGACATCCCCTCCATCGGGGTGAGCGCGCCGTTCACCGAGCTGACGCTCGACCGGTCGGGGGTGCTGATCCCGCCGCCCGCCGACAACAAGAACCTGGCCGGCTGGTTCAACGGCGGCCCCTCACCCGGCGAGCGGGGCAACGCCATCGTGGCGGGGCATGTGGACACCAAGACGGGCCCGGCCGTGTTCTATCCGCTCAGCGCGCTGAAGACCGGGAGCCGGGTCACCATCACCCGCGCCGACGGGATCGTCGCGACGTTCGTCGTCGACTCGGTGGAGACGTTCAGCAAGGCGAACTTCCCCGACGAGCGGGTGTACGGGCAGACCCCCGACGCGCAGCTGCGCCTGATCACCTGCGGTGGTTCGTACGACCGTGCCGTCCGCGACTACACCGCCAATGTCGTCGTGTTCGCCCACCTCGACGCCTTCCGGTGGGCCTGATCACGCACTGAGTGCCCGCGTGAACACCGTCACGCGGGCACTCGGTTGTGCGCGGTCACGCGGCCGCGCGGCCCGGCACGCGGCTGTCGAAGGCGTGCAGATAGGGGTTGACCGGGCTGATGCCGGTGACGCTCAGCCCGGCCTCCGTCATGCGGGTCACCAGGCTGTCCGAGGAGTGTTTCCGGCCTCCCACGTTGAGGAGCAGGAACAGGTCCATGGCGGTGGTGAACCGCATCGAGGGGCTGTTGTCGAGAAGGTTCTCGATCACCAGCACCCGGGCGCCCGGCCGCGCCGCCGCCACCACGTTGGCCAGGGTGCGGCGGGTGGACTCGTCGTCCCATTCCAGGATGTTCTTGATGATGTACAGATCGGCCTGTACCGGGATCTCACGGCGGCAGTCGCCGGGCACCAGCCGGGCGCGCGAGGCCAGCGGCCCGCCGTCGCGCAGCCGCGGGTCCGCGTTCGCCACCACCTGCGGGAGGTCGAGCAGCGTGCCGCGCAAGCTCGGGTGCTTCTCCAGCAGGGACGCCAGGACATGTCCCTGGCCGCCGCCGATGTCCGCCACCTCCGCGGCCCCGTCGAGGTCGAGGAAGGCGGCGAGCTCCACGGCGGACTGTCCGCTGGAGGTGGTCATCGCCCGGTCGAACACGCGGGCCGACTCGGGCGCGTCCTCGTGCAGATAGGTGAAGAAGTCCTTGCCGTGGATGTCGTTGAAGGCGCAGGTCTCGGAGCGTACGGCCTCGGCGAGCCGCGGCCAGGTCTGCCAGGTCCACGGCTCGGTGCACCACAGACAGATGTACTTCAGGCTGTCGGGGGCGTCCTCGCGCAGCAGCCGGGACATCTCGGTGTGCGCGATGCGCCCGTCCTCGGTCTCGGCGAACACACCGCAGCAGGACAGGGCGCGCAGCAACCGGCCGAGCCGCTCGGGCTCGGCGTCCACGGCGGTCGCCAGTTCCGCGACGGTGGCGGGCCGTTCCCCCAGGGCGTCGGCGACGCCCAGGGCGGCCGCCGCGCGGACGGCCGCCGCCCGGGCGGCGCCGAAGACGAGCTCCCGCAGCTGCGGGGCGGCCTTCGACGGAACGCCCTCGGCGGGGGCCGGGCCGGCGGGGTCGGTGGCAGTGTCAGCGGGGGCGGCGGTCGCCGCGGTGGGCGCAGCGGTCCTTATCGACGTCATGACGTCTCCTTCGCGCACCGGCCTGCGGGCTCGGAGACCGTGCAGGTGTTGCCCTCGAAGGTGTTGCCGGGGCCGGCGTCCCGGTCGGCGAGGTCGGCGGGCAGGTTGTTGGTCAGCACGTTGTCCTTGACGGTGTTACGGGCGTTCTTGGCGCCCACGACGCTGGGGAAGAGCACGATCCCGCCGGACATCGGCGAGGCGCCCACGTTGTCCCGCACCGCGTTGCCCGTGACCCGCGCGTCCTCCACACCGGTGAGGAGGATCCCCGTGCCCTGGATGAAGGCGAGGCGGGGGTTGGGCGGGCAGTACTTGTTGTTCTCGTAGACCTTGTTGTTGATGACCGACAGGTCCCCGGCGCGGGGCGTCCCCTCGTCGCCCACGACGAACACGCCGCCGCAGTTGCCGGTGAGGGCGTTGCCCTGGACGGTGAGGGCCCGAAGGCGCCGGATGCCGACCCCGACGCGGTTCCCGGTCAGCCGGTTGTCGCGGACGACCGCGCCCTTGGTGTCGATGGCCGCGCCCTCCTCGTCGACGGTGTTGGCGAGGAAGATGCCCGACTGGCCGTTGTCCTTGGAGGTGTTGGAGCGGAAGGTGCCGCGGAGGGACTTCTCCTGGCCGATGCCCTGCTGACCGTTCTGCGCGGCGGTCACCTGGCGTACGTCCATCCGGTCGGTGTGCTTCCCCCAGATGCCGTTCTTGGCGAAGCCGGTGACCTTCAGCGAGCGGATCCGCACACGGGTGACGGGGCGTTCGGCCGTACCGGTGACACAGATGCCGGTCTCGGCCTTGCCGCAGTCGTTCGTGGACGCCTTCCCGGGCGGCTTGAGGACGGTCTTCTTGCCCTCCCCCCGCAGGGTCAGGCGCGAGGTGGTGATCAGCACGTTCTCCCGGTAGGTACCGGCCTTGACGAGGATGGTGTCGCCGGGCTTGGCGGCCTTCACCGCGGCCTGGATCGACTCGCCCGGGTGGACGACGTGCTGGGTCTTGGCGTGGGCGGTGGGCAGCGGACCGAGTTCGACGACAAGGGCTGCCGTGAGGACCGCCAGGTAGCGAAGCTGTCGAGTGCGCATGAACAGGAAGCTAGGTGGGGTGCGCACCACCTGCCACTTATGACCACTGATGCACTAATTGCCACGACTCATCAGGGTGCATACCCTCCTGGTGGTTCAGCCGTCGCGGTCGAGCACGCGCGAGCCGCCGACCGGCAGGTCCCACAGCGCCTCGCGCGGCAGGCCCGCCGCCTCCCACGCCGCGCGGACGCGGAGCAGCGGCTGCAGCGGGGGCTCGGCGGAGAGCAGGAAGGTGGACCAGTGCATGGGCATCATCCGCCGCGCGCCCAGATCCTCGAACGCCCGCACGGCCTCCTCCGGGTCGGTGTGCACCGGACGGAGCATCCAGGGCGGGTCGTACGCGCCGATGGGCAGCAGCGCCAGGTCGATGCCCGGGTAGCGGCGGCCGATCTCCCGGAACCAGTGTCCATAGCCGGTGTCGCCCGCGAAGTAGATCCGCCGGCCGCCCGGGGCGGTAATGATCCAGCCGCCCCACAGCGAGCGGCAGGTGTCGGTCAGGGTGCGCTTGCTCCAATGGTGGGCGGGTACGAAGTCGAACCGCACCGGCCCCTTTGGGCCCGGCACTTCGGCCGCCTCCCACCAGTCGAGCTCGGTGACGTCGGTGAAGCGGCGCTCGCGGCACCAGGCGGCGAGCCCGGCCGGTACGAACAGGGGGGTGTCGCGCGGCAGCCGCCTGAGCGTGGGCGCGTCGAGGTGGTCGTAGTGGTTGTGGCTGATGACCACCGCGTCGATGGGCGGCAGATCCTCCCAGCGCACCCCGACCGGGGTGACCCGGGCCGGGGTGCCGAGGATCCGGCGGGACCAGACGGGGTCGGTGAGCACGGTCAGCCCGCCGGTCCACAGCACACAACTGGCGTGCCCCGCCCAGGTGACCGCGGTGTCGCCGGACCCGACGACCGGCGGCGGGCCCGGCTCGAAGGGGAGCTCGGGGATCTGCAGCAGCGCCTCGACGGGCGGGCGCAGCCGCCCCTCCCGGGCCAGCCGGGCGATCGCCCGGACACCGGGCAGCGGGGAGGTGAGGCGGTGGGCGAACGACCGCGGCCAGGTGCGGAGCTCACCGCGGGGGCGCGGGGTGGCCAGGCCCTCCGTGGGCGGTCTTTGAGGCTGGTCCTCCCCCAGCCGCCGACCGGGGGGTGCCCCCTGCGGCAGCCGCCGCGGGGCGCGCGGCGGCAGCCGCAGAGGGTCCCTCCCAGCGGCAGCCGGGGGAGGATCGCACGGCAGAGGATCTCCCCCGTACGGGGCGCCGCGGTCGATATGCCTCCCCCGGCCGCCGCCGGGAGGTGCCCCCTCCGGCGGCGTGGGGGGCGACCCCGACAACCCGGCGAGGCGCCGCAGCCGACGCCGCGGGCCCGAGAAGATCGCCCGGAGAGAGCCCAGCGGGGGCGTCGGCGGGGCGGGGTGGGCCCGCCCGGCGGGGCGTCGCTCGGCAGGTTGAGCCTGGTCGGCCGGTTGGGCCTGGTCGGCCTGATCGGTCATAGCAGAGGGCTCCCTTCGGTGCCGGTCGGCCTCGGCCCGGCCTGGGTCAGCTCGCGGAAGGCCGTATCGAAGGTGGCCAGCGCCTCGGCCACCTGCGGCACCCGCAGCGGGTCCGCGGCGGCGAGGGCGGCCAGCCGCGCCTGGTCCCCGGTGCCGAGCAACGGCAGGGTCGACAGCCGCACCCGCAGGGTGTGCGGGGCGTCGCCGAAGCGGTGGCCGCCCGGCACGGGGCGGCGAAGCCGCCGGGTCAGCTCGCGCTCCAGCTCCACCGAGTCGGTGATACCGCGGGCGGCGAGGCCGCCGCGCAACTCGTCGAGGTCGGCGTACAGCTGGCGGCCGGCCTGCGGGGGGCGGCACAGCGCGCCGACCGCGGTGAGCGCGCGGTACGCCGCCGCGGCCACCGCCCCATGGGCACGGGCCGCGGCCGCCGCGCGCTCGCGGACCGGCTCGGGCTCGTCGAGGGCGTGGGCGGCGGCCGCGGCGACGGGCGGCAGCAGCACGGCCCGCAGCGCGTCCAGGGTGGACAGCACCCGGGCGCGCAACTCGACGCCGCGCTCGGTGGCAGGGAACCGGGCGACCGCGGCGGGCCAGCCGGGCGGGGTGAAGGCGCCCGCCAGGTCGGTGAGCACCACCACGCCCTCCGGACACATCTCGGCGGGGCTGAGCAGCACCGTGCCATGGGGGTGGTGCACGGTGTCCCGCCAGGTCTCGTCGCTCACGATCAGCATC
The DNA here is from genome assembly GCF_033793745.1 of Streptomyces sp. ME19-01-6. NCBI lineage: Bacteria > Bacillati > Actinomycetota > Actinomycetes > Kitasatosporales > Streptomycetaceae > Streptomyces > Streptomyces sp. ME19-01-6. The sequence continues at coordinate 95,635 of NZ_JARAXF010000011.1, forward strand.
CCCTCGGCCACGGCCGCCTCGCACACCTCGTGCAGCAGCTCGGGCGGGGCGGTGGTGCCGGTCGGGTCGTCGGCGACGGACAGCAGCAGCACCCGCGGCTCACCGCCCTCCGCGCGCACCCGGCGGACGGTCTCCAGCAGCGCGAACGGGTCGGGGACACCACCGCACTCGGCGGGTACCGGCGCGTGGTAGGCGGGGCGGCCGACGAGCCGGGCCAGCGGCGTGTACCAGGAGGCGCTGGGCCGGGTCAGCAGGACGTCGCCGCCGGCCGCGGCGAGCAGGGAAAGCAGCAGCGGCTGCCCGCCGGGGGCGGCCGTGACATGCTCCGGGTCGGTCCACAGGCCGCGCCGCTCCCAGTAGCCGCAGGCGGCGGTGCACAGGGCCGGGCCGCCGCCGACCGGTTCGGGGGCGGTCCGGCCGGCCGCCCCGGCGAAGCGCGCCGCCAGCTCCGGGAGGACCGGCAGACCGCCGTCCTCCGGGTCCGCCGGAGCCGGGGCGGTCAGCTCCCGCTGCATTCGAAACACACCTCCGGATCATCCGACTCGGTCGTGTCCGCTGTGCGACAACTGTCCCGACCTGTCCACCTTCGCAGATCGGCGGATGCGGCGGCGGAGCCGACACGTGGCCGGTGCCGTTTGCCCGGGGCGGCGGCGGGCACCCGGCCCGCATGACAGGGATGCCTCAGCAACGCGACGTGGTGGACCTGCTCACCGCGGACCACCGCGAGGTGCAGGGTCTCTTCGAGGGGTACCGGGCGAGCGCCGACCCCGGGGAGCGGCGGCTGCTGGTGGAACGGATCACCGTCGAGATCGTGCGGCACTCGGTCGCCGAGGAGCAGTACCTGTACCCGACGGTCCGCAAGGCGCTGCCCCATGGGGACGAGGTCGCCGAGCGGGAGATGGAGGAGTTCTCCGAGGCCGAGCGGATCCTGGGCGACCTGGAGCAGCTGGACACCGCGGACCGGCGGTTCGACGCGCTGGTCCGCGAGCTGTACGACGTGGTGTCCATGCACATCCGGGGCGAGGAGGACGTGATCTTCCCCGAACTGCGCGAGCGGCTCACCCCCGAGGAGCGGCTGGCCCTCGGGCTGCGGGTAGGCGAGGCCAAGACCGCCACCCCGGCCGACGCCGGCGGGGCCGGCGAGGGCGTCAGCAAGGATCTTCCGCTGGCCGAGCGGGTGCGGGAGTGGCTTTCCGGTTCCGGCCCAGCCTGATCAGATCACGCTCGATGCCGCGGCCCCGGGTGCGTACGACGGTCTCGGCGAGCTCGGCCAGCTTGCGGTTGGACCGCTGGGAGGTGCGCCGCAGCAGGTCGAAGGCGGCGTCCGCGTCGCAGCCCAGCACATACATCACGATGCCGCACGCCTGGTCGACCACCGGGCGCGTGCGCAGCGCGGCGTCCAGCTGGTCGAGCTCGGTCAGCGCGGCCCAGTAGCGCCGGTCGCGCGCCAGGCTCTCGGTGGCCAGATCGCCGAGCAGCCGGGTGGCTCCCTGGGCCGCCTCCTCCAGCGAACCGGGGCGCAGCCCGTAGAGGGAGACGGTCACCGCCAGGCCCTCGCATACGAAGGGCAGGGTGGCGCTGGAGCGCACGCCGGCCTCCAGGGCCCTGGCCCGGTAGCCCGGCCACCTCCGGTCGTGCAGCAGGTCGTCCGCGCCCGCCGGGCGGCCGGTGGCCCGGGCGGCCGGGATCGGGCCCTCGCCCGAGGCCAGCTGCACCGAGACCAGCGCGGACAGGTCGGGATGGGTGGCCCCGGTCGGCTGCTCCTCGGGGCCGGCCCCGTCGGGGTCCGGGCCGAGGAGCGCGGTGGCGGTGGCTCCGCAGCTGGCGGGGGTGCACGACGCGGCCTGTTCCGCCAGTTCGGCGAGGCCGCGGTCCAGCGAGGGCGTATCGGTCCGGCAGGACCAGCCACGGGTGAGGGCGCGCTCCGGCATGGTCGGGTCCAGTCCTTTCTCTTCGCTCCGTCCGGTGTGACGGGTGATGGGTCCGGCTCTCCTCAATGCATCCCGTTCCTTCGGCTGCCCGCTCCGTCCGGGGGGAAACAGGCGATGCCGACGATGCCCCTCATCCGGGCGGGCTACGGTGTGCGCATGTCCGGGGCACAGGAGTACAGCGCGGAGCTGACGGATTTCCGCAGACGCGTTGCCGAATTGCAGACCGCGCGGGCCCTGCCCTCGCACGAGCGGCTCTCCGTACTGGACGCCGCCCTGATCGAGCTCCAGCACGTGGCGGATGTGCTGTGGCCGTGGTACGAGGAGCTGGCCGCGGCCGCCCGGGTGCCCGGCGGGGGCCGTGCCGACCCGCGCGAACAGCAACTGCTGCGCGCCCTCTTCCAGCGGCTGCCGATCGCCGCCGTGCTGCTGGACCGCGACTGTGTCGTGCGGCGGATGAACTTCTCCGCCACGGAGCTGTTCCAGACCCGCGCGGGCTACGCCACCGGTCGCCCGCTGACCGACTCGCTGCGCCCCGACGGGCGGGCGGTGCTGCGCTCCCAGGTCGCCGCCGTCGCGCGCGGCGAGGGCGGACGCAGCCTGGTGGTGCACCTGCCGGGGCCGGGAAGCGGCGGGGCGCTGCGGGTGACCCTCACGGCGCTGCGCCCGCCGGGCGAGTCGCACACCGCCGTACTGGTCACCTTCCAGCCCACCGGTGAGGGCGCGGTGACCGTCGCCGCCCCCACCGCGCCCGACCGGGCCGCCGGGGGCCGGCTGCCGGGGGCACGTCCCGGCCTGGACGCGGTGACGCGCCACGCCGAGCTGCTCGACCTGGTCGACGATATGGCGACCGCGCTGCTCGACGCGGCGCTCGCCGACAGCGGGCCCGAGGCGGTGCTCGGCCGGGCGGCGGCGGTGCTGCACGGCCGCTTCGCGGACTGGGTGATCGCCGATCTGTGCCCGGACCCGGGGCGGCCCGAGACCGCCCGCCGGGTGGTGGCGCTGGCCCCGCCCGAGGCCGCGGGCGACCGCGCGGCCTCGGTGGCGGGACAGGATCCGGCCGACGCTCCGCTGGTGGCCGAGGCGATCCGCGACGGGGTGTCCGCGCTGCGGGTGCAGCCCCATGCCCCGGACGCCTTCGGCCGCGACGCGTCGAGCGCGCCGATCCTGATCCGCGAGGAGGTGACCTCGCTGCTGTGCGTCCCGCTGCGCGCCTCGCCCTCGGAGCCGGTCCGGGGCGTGCTCACACTCTTCCGTACGGGTGGGCGCGGAGCGTTCGAGATGGCGGAGGCGGGTGTGGCGGACCGGGTCTGCCGCCATATCGCCGTGGCCATGGGCCCGCCCTCACCCCACGCACCCGAACCGGCGGCGGAACCGGCGGCGGCGCCCGGCTCGTAGCCGCTCCCCGCTTCACTCCCGCCCCGTCCGTCCCGTCCGTCCCGTCCCAAGGTTTCCTTCTCCGTCCCCCGGTTACCCGTCGCCTCGTGGCACCAGCGCCTGGACAGGCACGAGGTATCGAGGAGGGCCCATGACGGAGTACGGCTATTTCCTGGCCGCCGAGGAACACGGGCCCGCCGAGCTCGTCGAGCAGGCGCGGATGGCGGAACAGGCGGGCTTCTCCCACCTGTGGATCTCCGACCACTACCACCCCTGGAACGGGGCGCAGGGCCAGTCGTCCTTCGTCTGGTCGGTGATCGGCGCGCTCGCCCAGGCGACCTCGCTGCCGGTGCAGACCGCGGTGACCTGCCCCACCATCCGTATCCATCCGGCGATCGTCGCCCAGGCGGCCGCCACCAGCGCGGTGCTCCTGGAGGGCCGCTTCCGGCTGGGGGTGGGCACCGGGGAGGCGCTGAACGAGCATGTGCTGGGCGACCGCTGGCCGCAGGCGCCGGTCCGGCTGGAGATGCTGGAGGAGGCCGTGACGGTCATGCGCCAGCTGTTCGAAGGGCACGAGGTCAGCCACCACGGCAAGCACTACACGGTGGAGAACGCGCGCCTGTACACCGTGCCCCCGGAGCCGGTGCCCATCGACATCGCGGCGTTCGGCTCGTCCGCCGCCGCGCTGGCCGGCCGGGTCGGCGACGGCTTCATCACGATGGTCCCCGACCCGGAGCTGGTCGCGCGCTTCCGGCGCGGCAGCGGGGCGGGCGGCAACGCCAAGCCGGTCCGCGGGGGCCTGAAGGTGTGCTGGGGCCAGGACGCCGACGAGGCGCTGCGCACCGTCCACCGGCTGTGGCCGAACATGGCGTTGCCGGGCGAGCTGTCGCAGGTGCTGCCCACCCCGGCCCACTTCGAGCAGGCCAGTGAGCTCGTCACCCCCGAGCGGCTGGCGCCGAGCGCGACCTGCGGGGACGACCCGGACGCGCATGTGGCCGCGCTCAGCGCCTACGCCGAGGCCGGATTCGACACTGTCTACGTCAACCAGATCGGCCCCGAGCAGCGCGGCTTCTTCGACTTCTACCGCACCAAGGTACTGCCGCAGCTGACCGGTTGAGCCGGTCGTCAGGAGTGACCACCATGACCGAGAAAGTCGCCGACTACGTCCTCGCCCGGCTGCGGGAGTGGGGCGTCGAGCAGGTCTTCGGATACCCGGGCGACGGGATCAACGGGCTGCTCGCCGCGTGGGGGCGGGCCGACAACGAGCCCCGGTTCGTGCAGTCCCGGCACGAGGAGATGTCCGCGTTCGAGGCGGTCGGCTACGCCAAGTTCAGCGGGCGGCTGGGGGTCTGCACGGCGACGTCGGGCCCGGGCGCGATCCATCTGCTGAACGGCCTGTACGACGCGAAGCTCGACCACGTGCCCGTGGTGGCGCTGGTCGGCCAGACGCACCGCAGCGCGATGGGCGGCTCGTACCAGCAGGAGGTGGATCTGCACAGCCTCTTCAAGGACGTCGCCTCCGACTTCCTGGAGACGGTGACGGTCCCCGAGCAGCTGCCGAACGTGCTGGACCGGGCGATCCGCACCGCGTACGCCCGCCGCGCCCCGACCGCCGTGATCATCCCGGCGGACGTCCAGGAGCTGGACTACTCCCCGCCCACCCACGAGTTCAAGATGGTGCCCTCCAGCCTGGACCGCAGCGGCTGGTCGGCGGTGCCCTCCGCCGGCGCGGTGGAGCGGGCCGCGGACGTGCTGAACGCCGGCGAGAAGGTGGCCGTCCTGGTCGGCCAGGGCGCCGCCGGGGCACGCGCGGAGGTCGAGCGGATCGCCGAACTGCTGGGCGCGGGCGTGGCCAAGGCGCTGCTCGGCCTCGATGTCCTCAGCGACGAGCTGCCGTTCGTCACCGGCTCCGTCGGGCTGCTGGGCACCCGGCCCTCCTACGACATGATGCGGGACTGCGACACGCTGCTGACGATCGGCTCCAGCTTCCCGTACACCCAGTTCCTGCCGGAGTTCGGCAAGGTCAGGGCCGTGCAGATCGACCTCGATCCGCACATGATCGGCATGCGCTACCCCTACGAGGTCAATCTGGTCGGCGACGCCCGCGAGACCCTGCTGCGGCTGATGCCGCTGCTGCGGCCCAAGGAGGACCGCGCGTGGCAGGAGGGGATCGTCGCGCAGGTGCGGCGGTGGCACGAGGTGATGCGGCGGCGCGCCGAGCTGACCGCGGACCCGATCAACCCCGAGTACGTCGCCCACTGCCTGGACCCGCTGCTGCCCGGCGACGCCATCCTCACCTGCGACTCGGGCTCCGTGGCCAACTGGTACGCCCGGCATCTGCGGATGCGCGGCCAGATGCGCGGCTCGCTGTCCGGCACGCTGGCCACGATGGGCTCCGGGGTGCCGTACGCGATCGGCGCGAAGTTCGCCCAGCCCAACCGGCCGGTGGTGGCGCTGGTCGGGGACGGCGCGATGCAGATGAACGGCATGTCCGAGCTGATCACGGCGGCCAAGTACCGCCACGCGTGGGACGACCCCCGGCTGGTGATCGGGGTGTGGAACAACCACGACCTGAACCAGGTGACCTGGGAGATGCGGGCGATGAGCGGCGCCCCGCAGTTCCTGCCCTCGCAGCAGATCCCGGATGTGCAGTACGCGCGCTTCGCCGAGTCGCTGGGTCTGACCGGCATCCGGGTGGAGAAGCCCGAGTACGTCGAGCAGGCGTGGCGCGACGCCCTGAACGCGGACGGCCCGGCGGTGGTGGAGTTCCTCACCGACCCGGACGTGCCGCCGATTCCGCCGCACGCGACCTGGGAGCAGATGGAGGCCACCGTCGAATCGATCGTCAAGGGCGACTCGGACCGGACGGGCATGGTGCGCCAGGGCCTGAAGGCCAAGGTGCAGGAGATGCTGCCGCACCGGCCGCACCGCAAGAAGAGCGAGGGGTGACGGGCCGTGATGACACGGCTCACGCGGGACGCGCGGACCCTCGCCCGGGCCGGCCGCGCGGCGCGCCACCCGGCCGCCCGCCGCGCCGCGCGGCTGGCCCGCGACGTGCGGCACGGCCGGCTGGAGCGGTCGCTGTCGCTGATGACGGCCCTGGGGTCGGCGGTCACGGCGGCCGAGATCTACCTGGAACACGACCGGGCCGGGTTCGGCAACCGCGTGATGTGGTGGCCGGTGGCGCTCGGGCCGGTCGGCGTCGCCGCGGGCGTGGCGGGGTTCGCCAGCGAGCGGGCCGCGCACACCGCGCTTCCGCTGGCCTCGGCCGCCATCGCGGCCAACGGCCTGCAGGGCACCTATCTGCATGTGCGCGGGATCGCCGCCAAGCCCGGCGGCTGGCGGATGGCCCGCTACAACATCGAGCTGGGCCCCCCGCTGTTCGCGCCGCTCCTGATGAGCATGGTGGGCGGAATGGGGCTGCTCGCGAGCGTGCTGCGGCGGGAGCGGTGACGGCGCGCGGCGGCCGGGGCGCGCGCACCGAGCCTTCAAAAAAGCACGGGGTCATGAGCCAGGCGCATACCTGGGACGCGGCGACGGCCGGGGTGGTGCTGGCCAGGCTCGGCCCGCGGCCGCCGCTGTCCTTCTTCACCCCGGCCGAGGAGGCGGCCGCCGGCCCGCTGCTCGACCTGCTGCTGGCGCGCCGGCACGACGATCCGCCGGTCCACGTGCTGCCGGTGATCGACGCCCGGCTGGCCGCCCGCGAGTTCGAGGGCTGGCGGTACGCGGACATGCCGGAGGACGACGAGGCGTGGCGCCGCTCGCTGGCCGCGCTGGACGAGGAGGCCGCGGTGCGGCACGACGGCCGCACCTTCGGCGCGGTGACCCACGGCGACCGGCACCGGCTGCTGCGCCACATCCAGGACCTGGGCGCACACGACTGGTACGGGATGCCCGCCGGCCACGTGTGGACGCTGTGGACCCGCTACGCGTGCACCGCGTACTACGCCCACCCGTACGCATGGGACGAGATCGGCTTCGGCGGCCCGGCCTATCCGCGGGGCTATCTGCGGCTGGGGCGCGGGGTGCGGGAGCCGTGGGAGACCGCGCCCGTGCAGGACCAGGCGACGGAGACGGACCGATGAGCGGGGAGGGCCGATGAGCGGAGAAGGCCGATGAGCGGGACGGACCGCCGTGCCCGCTGGTGGCGCCCGGCCACCGGCACGCTGCGCGAGACGCTGCGCCCCCAGGGCTCCGTACGGGCCCGCAACGCCTCCGCCTGGCTGCCCCATGTCACCCGGCTGCGCTCGTCCATGCGGCGCTTCGAGGACTTTGACGAGGTCGACATGGTGGTCATCGGCTGCGGCGCGGGCGGCGCGACCTTCACTCAGCGGCTGGCGCACGCCGGGTGGCGGGTGGTGTGCCTGGAGGCGGGCCCGTTCTGGGATCCGGAGCACGACTGGGTGAGCGACGAGGCGGGCTCCCGCCACCTGTACTGGAACGAGCCGCGCGTCATCGGCGGCAGCCACCCCGTGCCGCTGGGGGCGAACAACTCCGGGCGCGGGGTGGGCGGTTCGATGGTGCACTTCGCGGGCTACACCCCGCGTTTCCACCCCTCCGACTTCCGCACCCGCGCCGAGGACGGCGTCGGCGCCGACTGGCCGATCCGGTACGAGGACCTGCGCCCGTACTACGAGCGCCTGGAGCGGGAGTTGCCGGTGGCGGGCCAGTACTGGCCGTGGGGCGACCCACACCCGCATCCGCACGCCCCGCACCCGGTCGGCGGCAACGGCGAGGTGATGCTGGAGGGCTGCGCGCGGCTGGGCATCCGGGCCCGGGTCGGGCCGGTGGCCATCGCCAACGGCCGGTTCGGCAACCGCCCGCACTGCGTCTACCGGGGTTTCTGTCTCCAGGGCTGCAAGGTCGACGCGAAGGCGTCGCCGCTGATCACCCATGTCCCCGACGCCATCGCGCACGGCGCCGAGATCCGCGACGGCGCGATGGCGACCCGCGTGGTGCTGGACGGCCGGCGGGCGACGGGCGTGGCGTACGTACGCGGCGGCCGGGAACGCGTCCAGCGGGCCAAGGCGGTCGCGGTGGCGGGCTACTCCATCGAGACGCCGCGCCTGCTGCTGAACTCCGCGGGCCCGGGCCATCCGAACGGCCTGGCCAACGGTCACGACCTGGTGGGCCGCTACGTCATGGTCCAGGGCGCCCCGCAGACCGCGGGCCGCTTCCCCGACGAGATCCGGATGTACAAGGCGCCGCCGCCCGAGGTGTCCAGCGAGGACTTCTACGAGACCGACCCCGCCAAGCCGTACCGGCGCGGCTTCTCGGTGCAGACGGTCTCCCCCCTGCCGATCACCTGGGCCGAACACGTGGCCGCCCAGGGCCACTGGGGCGCCGACCTGCGCAGCCGGATGCGGGACTATGTGCACTGGGCGACCCTGGGCGCGCTGTGCGAGTTCCTGCCGCAGCCCGGCAACCGGGTCACCCTCGCCGACGAGACCGACCGGCTGGGGCTGCCCGTGGCCCGCTTCGACCACAACCGGTGCGCCAATGACGACCTGCTGATGGACGCGGCCCGGCTGGTGATGGAGGACATCCTGCGCGCGGCCGGGGCGAGCGAGCTGATGACCATCGAGCGGTACGCACACCTGGTGGGCGGCTGCCGGATGGGCCGGACCCCCGAGGAGGGCGTGGTGGACTCCGATCTGCGCACCTTCGCCGTGCCCAACCTGTTCATCACCGACGGCAGTGTGCTGCCGACGCAGGGCAGCGCCAACCCCGCCCTGACCATCATGGCGCTCGCGGACCGGGCGGCGGACCGGCTGGTCCACGGCCGGGTCCCCGAGGTTCCTGCCAGGAAGGCGGCCGGAACATGAAGGTGGACCGGCTCGACGTCACGGCGTACACGGTGCCGACCGACGCCCCCGAGGCGGACGGCACCCTCGCCTGGAACGAGACGACCATCGTGGTGGTGGAGGCCCGTGCCGAGCAGGTGACCGGGCTCGGCTGGACCTACGCCCCGGCGGACGCCGGGTCGGTGGTGTGCGACCTGCTGAGCGGCGAGGTCCTGGGGCGCTCCCCGCTGGATGTGGCGGGAGCCAACGAGGCGATGAGCCGCGCGGTGCGCAACGCGGGCCGCCCGGGCCTGGTGGCCTGCGCCATTTCCGCGGTCGACCTGGCACTGTGGGACCTCAAGGCGCGGCTGCTGGGTGTGCCGCTGATCCGTCTGATCGGCGCGGTGCACGAGACGGTGCCGGTCTACGGCTCCGGCGGCTTCACCACGTACCACGACACCCATCTGGCCACGCAGCTGACCGGCTGGGTGCGCGGACACGGCATCGACCGCGTCAAGATCAAGATCGGCGAGGACTGGGGGCGGGCCGTCGAGCGGGATCTGGCACGGGTGCGCCACGCCCGGGAGACCATCGGCCCGCACGCCGAGCTGTACGTCGACGCCAACGGCGCGTACACCCGCAAGGAGGCGGTGCGGGTGGGCCACGTGCTGGCCGAACACGGGGTGGGCTGGTTCGAGGAGCCGGTGTCCTCCGACGACCTGGAGGGACTGCGCGTCGTCCGCGACGCGGTGGTGTGCGATGTGGCGGCCGGCGAGTACGGCTACGACCTGCCGTACTTCGCCCGGATGACACCGGTCGTCGACTGTCTGCAGGCGGACGCGACGCGCTGCGGCGGGATCACGGGGTGGCTGCGCGCCGCGGCCGTCGCCGAGGCCCACGGCCTGGAGCTGTCCGCGCACTGCGCGCCGCACGCACACGCCCACGCCGCCGCGTGCGTGCCCAATCTGCGCCACATGGAGTGGTTTCACGACCATGTGCGCATCGAGTCCATGTTCTTCACGGGCGCGCTCGACCCGACGGGGGGCACCGTGCGGCCGGGCGTGAGCGGCGAGCCGGGCCATGGCATGGACTTCCGGCACGAGGCCGCCGGCGCCTATCGCGTGTTGTGACCCGTCTCCCCCGGCCTCTCCGTCTGTGCTCGGTCGCGGTTTCGGCCCCGTGCGGCTGGCTACCCGCTCTGCGGACCGGACGCCACCTGCCCGGGAGGACAACTCCGCGATGGATCATTCGCACGCCCCCGTTCTCGCCGCCCTCGCCGACTACCGACGGCGCCATATGCGCCCCTACAGCCCACCCGGGCACAAGCAGGGCGCCGGGACCGATCCGCGCGTGGCCGAGGTGCTCGGCCAGGGCGTCTTCGCCTCGGACCTGCTGCTGATGAACGGCCTCGACGACCGCCGGCTGTCCGGCGAGGTGCTGGCGCAGGCGGCGGCGCTGATGGCCGACGCGGTCCACGCCGACCACACCTTCTTCTCCACCTGCGGCAGCTCGCTGTCCGTCAAGTCCGCGATGGTCTCGGTCGCGGGACCGCACGAGAAGCTGCTGGTGGCGCGCAACGCGCACAAGTCGGTGGTGGCGGGGCTGATCATCGCCGGGATCGAGCCGGTGTGGGTCCACCCCCGCTGGGACGCCGGCCACCACTTCGCGTACCCGCCCGGCCCGGAGGAGGTCGAGGCGGCGTTCGAGCGCGAGCCGGACGCCAAGGGGATGCTGCTGATCTCTCCCACCGCCTACGGCACCTGCGCCGATCTGCGGGGCGTGGCCGAGGTGTGCCACCGGCGGGGCAGGCCGCTGGTGGTGGACGAGGCGTGGGGCGCCCATCTGCCCTTCCACGAGGACCTGCCGACCTGGGCGATGGACGCGGAGGGGGACCTCTGCGTGACCAGCGTGCACAAGATGGGCGCGGGCCTGGAGCAGAGCTCGGTGTTCCATCTGCGGGGCGACCTGGTCGACCCCGACGTCCTGAAGGCGCGCGAGGACCTGCTGGGCACCACCAGCCCCTCGGTGCTCATGTACGCGGCCCTGGACGGCTGGCGGCGCCAGATGGTCGAGCGGGGACACGAACTGCTGGGCCGGGCGCTGGACCTGAGCCGCCGCACCCGTGCCGAGATCGCGGCACTGGCGGGTCTGGCCCCGCTGGGGGCGGACGAGCTGACCGGCCCGGGGCGGGCCTTCGACCACGATCCGCTGATGCTCACCATCGATGTGTCGGGGCTGGGCACCAGCGGCTACGGCGTCGCCGACTGGCTGCGCTGCAACCGCCAGGTCGACGTGGGCCTGGCCGACCACCGCCGGGTCGTCGCCCAGCTCACCCACGCGGACACCGAGGAGAGCTGCCTGGACCTGATCGACGCGTTCACCGAGTTGGTCAAGCAGCGGGACGAGCTGCCGCCCCCGGCCGGGGTCCGGCTGCCCAGCCCGGCGGGCCTGGAGCTGGACACCGTGATGCTGCCGCGCGACGCGTTCTTCGGCCCGGCGGAGCAGGTCCCGATCCAGGACGCGGCGGGCCGGGTCGCGGCCGAGATGGCGAGCCCCTATCCGCCGGGCGTGCCGGCGGTCGCCCCGGGCGAGCGGATCAGCCGCGAGGTCGCGGACTACCTGCGCAGCGGCATCGAGGCCGGGATGTACCTCCCGGACGCGGCCGACCAGTCGCTGCGCACGCTGAGGGTGGTGGCGCGGTGAGGAACAGGGCCACGCCGCACCCGCCTCCCGACCCGGTCGACCCCACGACGGCCGGCCCCGCGCCGGCCCGTACGACGACGCAACACCGAGCCGAAAGGACGTGAACACCATGCAGGTCGCCTTTCTCGTCGCGCCGGAGGGCGTTGAGCAGGTGGAGCTCACCGACCCCTGGCAGGCGGTCCGCAACGCCGGCGGCACGCCCCGCCTGGTGTCCACGAGGCCGGGCCGTGTGCAGGCGTTCCACCATCTCGACAAAGCGGACACCTTCGCCGTGGACCAGGTCCTCACCGACACGACGGTCGACGAGTACGACGGTCTGGTGCTGCCGGGCGGGGTCGCCAACCCCGATCTGCTGCGTCTGAACGCGAGGGCCGTGGCCTTCGCCAAGGGCTTCTTCGACGCGGGCAAGCCGGTCGCCGCGATCTGCCACGCCCCCTGGACCCTGGTGGAGGCCGACGTGGTGCGCGGCCGGACCCTCACCTCCTGGCCGAGTCTGCGCACCGACATCCGCAACGCGGGCGGCACCTGGGTGGACGAACAGGTGCAGGTCTGCGAGGGCGGCCCCAACACCCTGATCACCAGCCGTAAGCCGGACGATCTCAAGGCGTTCTGCGAGGCGTTCCTCGACGTGTTCGCCGGGCTCGGCAAGAAGGGAGCATCCCGATGACCGATCGCAAGGAACGGCAGCGTGAGGCGTACCGCGCGGCCGACCCCGCCGAGGGCCCGCTGACCACGGACCAGGGGGTGGCGGTCGACCACACCGACGACTCGCTCACCGTGGGCGAGCGCGGCCCGACGCTGATGGAGGACTTCCACTTCCGTGAGAAGCTGATGCGCTTCGACCACGAGCGGATCCCGGAGCGGGTGGTGCACGCGCGCGGCGCGGGCGCGTACGGGTACTTCGAACCGTACGAGTCCTGTGCCGAGTTCACCCGGGCCGCCTTCCTCCAGGACCCGTCCGTGCGCACTCCGGTGTTCGTGCGGTTCTCGACGGTGCAGGGGCCGCGCGGCTCGGCGGACACGGTGCGCGATGTGCGCGGCTTCGCCACGAAGTTCTACACCTCCGAGGGCAACTACGACCTGGTCGGCAACAACATGCCGGTGTTCTTCATCCAGGACGGCATCAAGTTCCCCGACTTCGTGCACGCGCTCAAGCCCGAGCCGCACAACGAGATCCCCACCGGCGCGTCCGCACACGACACGCTGTGGGACTTCGTGTCGCTGCAGCCCGAGACCATGCACATGATGATGTGGCTGATGTCCGACCGGGCCATCCCGCGCAGCTTCCGCATGATGCAGGGGTTCGGGGTGCACACCTTCCGGTTCGTGGACGCGCGGGGCCGGGGGACCTTTGTGAAGTTCCACTGGAAGCCCAAGCTCGGGGTGCACTCGCTGGTGTGGGACGAGGCGCAGGAGTGCCAGGGCCGGGACCCGGACTTCAACCGGCGCGACCTGTGGCAGGCGATCGAGTCGGGCGAGTACCCGGAGTACGAGCTGGGGGTTCAGCTGGTCCCGGAGGAGGACGAGTTCACCTTCGACTTCGATCTGCTCGACGCCACGAAGATCATTCCGGAGGAGCAGGTGCCGGTCCGGCCCATCGGCCGGATGGTGCTGAACCGCAACCCGGACAACTTCTTCGCGGAGACCGAGCAGGTGGCCTTCCACACGGGCAATGTGGTGCCCGGCATCGACTTCACCAACGACCCGCTGCTGCAGGCCCGCAACTTCTCGTATCTGGACACCCAGCTGATCCGGCTGGGCGGGCCCAACTTCGCGCAGCTCCCGGTGAACCAGCCGGTGGCGCCGGTCCGCACCAACCAGCGCGACGGGTACCACCAGGGCGCGATCCACACCGGGACGAACTACTCCCCGAACTCGCTGGGCGGCGGCTGCCCGGCCCTCGCCGGCGTGGACGGGTACGCGTTCTCCCACTACGCCGAGCGCGTCGACGGCGCCAAGATCCGCAAGCGCAGCGAGAGCTTCAAGGACTTCTACAGCCAGGCGGCGCTGTTCTGGAACAGCATGAGCGACTGGGAGCGGCGGCACATCGTCGACGCGTTCCGCTTCGAGCTGGGCAAGGTCGGCGCGGTGCAGGTGCGCGAGCGTACGGTCGGCGAGCTGGCGCACATCGACCCGGGCCTGGCGACGGCCGTGGCCGAGGGCATCGGGGTGGCGCCGCCCGCCCCGGCGAACACCGAGCACAAGCCCGTGGCCTCCCCCGCGCTGAGCCTTGCCAACCTGCGTGGCAACGGCTCCATCCGCACCCGCCAGATCGCGGTGCTGGTGTCCGACGGCGTGGACACCGACCAGCTCACCCAGGCCCAGGAGGCGCTGAGCGCCCAGGGCGCGGTCGTCGAGGCCCTGGCCGCGCACGACGGGAAGGTGCTCGGCAGCGACGGAAACGGCTATGCGGTGGACCGGGCGCTGCCGACGGTCGCCTCGGTGCTCTACGACGCGGTGCTGCTGCCCGGCGGACCGACCGGCACCCCGGACCTGCGGTCGGATGAGACGGCGATGCGGTTCGTCCGGGACGCCTACCGGCACGGCAAGGCGATCGCGGCGCTGGGCTCGGGCGTGGGCATCCTGTCCGCGCTGGAGCCGGAGGCACTGCACATCGCCTCGGGCCATGGGCATGTGTGCGCGGACCGGGGCGTGGTCACGGACGCCACGACCGGGACGGCGAGCGAGGAGTTCACCCAGGCCTTCACCGAGGCCATCGCCGCACACCGGCACTGGGACCGCCCCCCGCTGCGCTGCTAGCCATATGAACAAACGAATACGGGCACCGCGCCTCACGCGCGGTGCCCGTGTTTTTGTTCAGGCCTCGCGGCCGAGGAGGGCGAGCAGCCTGGTCTGCGCGTCGGCCCCCTGCGGGGGCTCGATGGCGGCGGCGAACATCCCACTCTTTTCCAGGTCCGCCGCGTACGGCGCCACCGCCCGCACCGAGAAGTCGACCAGCGCCTTCGGGATCCGCTCGTCCGCCCCGATGGCCCGGGCCAGGTCCCACGCGTGGACCGCGGCGTCGATCGTCGTCTCCGCACAGTACTCCGCGGCGGGGGTCTCGCCGAAGGAGAGGCCGACCGTCCGCTCCAGGGCCCCTGGGGCGGTGAACGCCTCGCGGGCCGCGGCGGCCGCCTCCTCCCAGGCGGCGACGGGGTCCTCGCCCAGCAGGTCGCCGTCGAAACTGTCGCCCTGCTCGGCGATCGTCTCGCCGTCCCGTACCAGCGGCGGCACCCACATCTGCTCGACCGCCAGATGGTTGACCAGGTCGCGTACGGTCCACTCGGTGCACGGCGTCGGGTCGTCCCACTGGTCCGGCCGGATGGCGTGCACCCGTTCGGTGAAGAGGTCCAGCGCCTCGCCGTGCCTGGCGAGCAGCGGATTGTCAGCCATGGCGTCGTCCCTTCCCCTCGCACAGACGGGCGGCGGCGACCGCGCCGCAGGCCCCGGCGGCCACCGCGGCAGCGGTCAGGACAAGGCCGGGGCGGTGGCGGGCGAGCCAGGGCTGCATCACGTGGCGCGCCGTCCGGCCGTCGAAGCTGCCGTGCGCGCCGAAGTCGCGGCCCTCGGAGCCGTCCGCGGGCCGCCACAGGTTGCCCGGGGCGTCCGGGTCGGCGGGTTCGGGGCGCTCCTGGGCGTCGAAGCCGGTGCGGGCCAGATAGCGGTCCAGCAGGCCGGGGACGACGGCGTTGGCCAGCAGGGTGGCGACAGTGCTGCCGCCGACCCAGTGCTCCCGGCGGCGCGGGTGGTCGGCCGCGTACCGCACGGTGCGGGCGGCGACCTCGGGCTGGTAGATGGGCGGCACGGGCTGGGCCTTGCGCGGCAGGCGGGTCAGCCCCCAGTCGAACTGCGGCGTGTTGACGGCCGGGAGCTGCACCATCGTCACCCGCACCCGGCTGCGGCGGTGCAGCAGCTCACAGCGCACGGACTCGTTCCAGCCCTGGATGGCGTGTTTGGCGCCGCAGTAGGCGGACTGCAGCGGGATCCCGCGGTAGGCGAGCGCGGACCCGACCTGGACGATGGCGCCGCGGTCGCGGGGCAGCATATGGCGCAGGGCGGCGCGGGTGCCGTTCACAAAGCCCAGATAGCAGACCTCGGTGATCCGCCGGAACTCCTCCGGGCCCACCTCGGTGAAGGGCGCGAACACCGTCGTGAAGGCGTTGTTCACCCAGATGTCGATGGGCCCGAACTCCTCCTCGACCTGCGCCGCGGCCTCGTCCACCGCCTTGTGGTCGGCGGTGTCCACCGGCACGACCAGCGCCTCTCCGCCGCGCCGTACCACGTCCTCGGCGGTGGCTGCGAGCCCGGTGCCGCCTCTGGCCAGCAGGGCCACCCGGTCACCGCGGTCGGCGAAGGCGCGGGCCGTGGCCCGCCCGACGCCGGCGCTGGCACCGGTCACCACGACGACCTTGGGCCGCCGGTGCACCCCCGCTCTCAGCGGCTTTCGCGTGCCGGCCACGCCGGCTCACCGGGCCCCGTGGTGCGGCCTCGGGAAGTGCGGCCTCCGTCCGTGATGGGCCGCGCCGTGGTGCTCCCCCGCGGAGTTCTTGAGCGCGGCGGCGACCAGCATCAGCAGCACTCCGACGATCAGCGCGGCGATCCACACGGGCATCGCCAGCCCGAACAGCAGCACCAGGCAGGCGGCCAGCGCGCCACCTCCGTACAGGGCCGCCGCGGCCGCGCCGCCGTACAGCCGCACGGTGCGCCGCCGGGACTGCTCGCGCAGCTCGGCGCCCAGCTCGTCGCGGACGACCTGCAGCTCTTCCCGGACCTGCTCGCGGATGGCACGGGCCATGGGCTCGGAGAGGTCCCCGGTCGAAGGGCCGGGTATACGATCCCCCGCCCCGGAGTAATTCGGCTTATCGGTCATATACGGCGGGTACCCATGCCCCGCGGGCCTAATACTGCAACTCCGCCGCGCCCCTGGCTCACATCGGTGTCACACGTCGCCGGGCTGTCCGGTCAGTAGTCGTGTAACGGCAATAAACGATCCCGACGAAAGGCATGTCATGAAGTTCGCAGTCATCGGCGGCACCGGGCTGATCGGGTCGCAGGTCGTCGAGAACCTGAACGCCGCCGGACACGAGGCGGTACCGCACTCGCAGTCCGCCGGAGTCGACATCATCACCGGCCAGGGACTGGACGAGGCGGTGGCGGGAGCCGACGTCGTCGTCAACCTGACGAACTCCCCGACCTTCGACGAAGCCTCCCTGGCCTTCTTCGAGACCTCGATGGGCAACCTCCTGGCCGCGACCCAGAAGGGGGGCGTCGGCCACTTCGTCATTCTGTCGATCGTCGGCGTGGACCAGGTACCCGAGCTGGACTACTACCGGGCCAAGGCGCTCCAGGAGGAGATCCTCGCCGCCGGACCGATCCCCTACTCGATCGTCCGCGCGACGCAGTTCATGGAGTTCATGGACGCCGTCCTGTCCTGGACCGCCGACAGCGACACCGTCCGGCTGCCCGCCACGCCGATCCAGCCGATCGCCGCCAAGGACGTGGCCGGCGCGGTGGCGGAAGTCGCCGCGGGCACCCCGCTGAACGGCATCCGCAACATCGGCGGCCCCGAGGTCTTCTCCCTGGACGAGCTGGGCCGGTTCATCCTGTCCCGCAAGGGCGACAGCCGTACCGTGGTCACCGACCCCACCGCCGGCATGTTCGCCGCCGTCAAGGGTGACGTCCTCACCGACAAGGGTGCCCACCTCGCCCCCACCCGCTACGCCGACTGGCTCTCCTGACCCGCTCGCGGGTCATCCGGACACGGCATCGGGCACGGGCCCCTGAATTTCCCGCACCCGGTGCCGTTCCTCACTCCCAATGGCCGCTCGGCCGACGCTCGGGTCCCCACCTTCGGCATCGTCAAACCCCCCTCGTACCTCGTGTCGATGGCCGCGCGACGGGTACGCGGGGAGGACGCGAAACCGGGACCGCCCGGGAGGGAACACATGCAACTCGGATTCCTCAATCCGCTCTTCGAACGCCCAGGTCCCTGGGCCACCGTCTACTTCGACACCTCGCACCACGACCAGTCCTCGGCCGAGGAGCGGGAGCGCTCCGCCCGCGACGCCTGCCGCCGGCTGGAGCGGCAGGGCGCCGACCAGGACACCTACCGCGCGGTGTACGACGCGCTGTGCGCGCTGCCACCCGCGGCGGAGCCGGTGGGCCGGGCCGTCTTCGCCACCGATGGCGAGGTGGTGCTGGACCCGCCCCTGACCACTCCCCCGGGCGGAGCACACGCGTGCTGGTCGGCGCTGCCGCACGTGGGGCCGCTGCTGGACCTCGGCGGAGACGACCCGTCCTGCCTGGTGGCGTACATCGACCGCAGGGGCGCCGACTTCGAGCTGCGCGGCGCGCGGGGCGCCACCCCCGCCGGGCGGCTGAACGGGCAGCAGTGGCCGGTGCACCGCACCGCCACCGCCGACTGGTCCGAACGCCACTTCCAGCTCAAGGTCGAGAACACCTGGGAGCGCAACGCCGCCCGGATCGCCGACGAGCTGCGCGTCTGCCAGGAGCAGACCCGCGCCGACCTGCTGGTCCTGGTCGGCGACGCGCGGGAGCGGCGGGCCGTGCACGACCGGCTGCCGGAGCGGCTGCGCTCCGCGGCCGTCGAGACCGACCACGGCGGCCGGGCCCCCGGCTCGGCCCCGCGTGGCACCCATGCCGCCCGGCTGCTGGACCGCGATGTGGACGAGGCGCGCGCCCGGCACACGCGGAACCACGTCGACGAGGCGGTCGAGCGGTTCCGGGCGGGCCGCGTGCCCGCCGACGGGCGGGTGGACGCGGCCGAGGGCGTGCCCGCGCTCGTCGACGCGGCACGCGAGCACCGCATCGACACCCTGCTGGTGCGGACCGACGGCGCCGATCTCTACCGCGAGGTGTGGGTGGGCGCCGGCCCCGACCAGGTGGCGCTGCGCCGCACCGACATCCAGTACCTGGGCGACACCCGGCCCTCGGCGGCCCGCGCGGACGACGCCCTGATCCGCTCCGCGGCCACCACCGGGGCCGAGGTGGTCGCCGTGCGCGCCGCGCCCGACGCCCCGGACGCCCTGCCGGTCGGCGGGCTCGGGGCGCTGCTGCGCTGGCCCTACGGGGGAGATCCGGCCGAGCCGTGAACCGCGAAGGTGAGGACGAGAAACATGCAACGAGGCAGCAATCGGCTGAGCGTCCACAAGGACGACGAGATGAAGCACGAGCTGCAGGGCCTGATCCGCTCGGGCCACCCCACCCGGGCCATGGAGTGGAACGACCCGGAGCCGGGCGCCGACGACGACCCCGAGGTCGCCACCGGGCCGGTGCCGCCGCGCGGTGCGGGCGGCGAGGCCGAGGCACTGCGCTTTGAACTGGCCCGGCATGTGGGGCGCACGCCGTTCCCGGCCAAACGCGGGGCCCTGCTGCATGCCCTGCACGAGGCGCACGCGCCGGACCGGCTGCTCGAACTGGTGGCCCGGCTGCCCGAGGACCATACGTACCGCACGGTGCAGGAGGTCGTCGGCGGGCTCGGTCTGCGCCCGCGCGCGTAGCGACCGGTGCATGGCCGGCGCGCCGTGGGGTACTGCGGCAGCACCCACCGAAAAGAAGGCGAGAAGAGAAGGCGAGCTGACATGGCACAGCAGGTGAAGGACGTCATGACGCCGACCGTCACAACGGTGCGTCCCGACGCCTCACTGGTCGAAGCGGCCCAGTTGATGCGTGCTCAGGACATCGGCGATGTGATCGTGGCCACGGACGGAGATGTGCTCGGCGTGCTCACCGATCGCGACATCACGGTGCGCGCGGTGGCCGACGCGGCCGACCCACTGACGGTGAGTTGCCAGGCGGTGTGCACTTTGGGCCCGATCACGGTGGGCCCGGAGGAGGACGTCAGGGAGGCGGCCGCGCTGATGCGCCGACACGCGGTGCGGCGGCTTCCGGTCGTGGCGGACGGGCGCCCGCTGGGCATGGTGAGCCTCGGGGATCTGGCACAGGAGCGCGATCCCGGCTCGGCGCTCGCGGACATCAGTCGCGCCGCCCCGGACAACTGGCCGGGCCCGTCCCCCCACTGAACCGCGCGACCCGCACACTCCCCTCCGCGACACCCTGATCGGATGATGAGACGCCACTCTCGCGATGTGAGATGGTGGCGTACGGTGGCGAAAGCCCATCAGGTCGTCTCGAAGGGGAGCCGAGCCATGCCCGAGAACGCCGCCACCGCCGTCTACACGCACGGACATCACGAGTCGGTGCTGCGCTCGCACACGTGGCGCACCGCGGCCAACTCGGCCGCGTATCTGACCGGCCTGCTCAAGCCGCATATGCGGATCCTGGACATCGGCTGCGGCCCCGGCACCATCACCGCCGACCTGGCCGAGCTGGTCCCCCAGGGCGAGGTCATCGGGGTGGACGCCGCGCCCGCCGTCCTGGAGCAGGCCCGGTCGGCGGCCGCGGAGCGCGGAGTGTCCAATGCCCACTTCGCGGTCGGCGATGTCCACGACCTGGACTACCCCGACGACTCGTTCTGCGTCGTCCACGCCCATCAGGTGCTGCAGCACCTCGGCGACCCGGTGGCCGCGCTGCGCGAGATGCGCCGGGTGTGCAAGCCGGGCGGCCTGGTGGCGGTGCGCGACTCCGACTACTCCGCCATGACCTGGTACCCGGCCGTCCCCGGCCTGGACGACTGGGCGGCCCTGTACCAGCGGGTGGCCCGCGGCAACGGCGGCGAGCCGGACGCCGGCCGCAGGCTGCTGTCCTGGGCCCGCCAGGCGGGCTTCGCCGACATCACCGCGACCGCCGGGACGTGGTGTTACGCCACGGCCGAGGAGCGGGCCTGGTGGAGCGGCCTGTGGGCCGACCGTACGGTCGCCTCGTCGTACGCCCGGCTGGCGGTGGAGGGCGGCCACACCACCGAGCACGAGCTGCGGCGGATCGCGGACGCGTGGCGGGAGTGGGGCGAGCGGGAGGACGGCTGGTTCACCGTCCTGCACGGTGAACTCATCTGCCGCGTCTGACTGCCTCGTCAACTAGGCTCGCCCGCATGAACATTCTCGGGACTTCGCTACGGGTGTGCGTCAAGGATCTGGACGCGGCGATCGCCGTGTACGAACGGCTGACCGGCGCCGAGGCGCTCCGCTTCCAGCGCGGGGGCGTCGCGGTGGCGGCCGTCGGCTGCTTCTTCCTGATGAGCGGTCCCGAGGCGGAGTTGTCCATCCTCCGCAAGGTCACGGCGACGCTCGCGGTGACGGACGTGGACGAGGCGGTGGCCGACCTGAAGGCGGTGGGCGCGGAGATCATCGCCGGTCCGCTGCCCACCCCGATCGGCCGCAACCTGGTGGCCCGTCACCCCGACGGCTCGGTCTTCGAGTACGTCGACCGCAACCAGGGACAGGCGGCCTGAGGGCCGCCGTTACGCGGGCCTCATCCGGAACTCGTACCGCTCCGGGAGCGGGTGCTCGGCGCGCGCCCGCTCCCGTACATCGTCGGCCGCCGAGCCCCCGTCGCCCGCGACGATCCGCTCCGCGATCGCGTACCAGGTGTCGCTGAGCGTCTCGTCGCCCTCGCGCAGATCCGCCACCTCGAAGCCCTCGTCGAAGATCACCCGAGCGGCCGCGGCATCGCCCTGGGCCAGCAGCACCTGGGCCATGAGCAACCGGAAGCGGCCCCGCTCGCGGACGGCGGGGCGCAGCGCGTCGAGCACCGCCCGCGCGTCCTCGGCGCGCCCCACGGCGAGCAGCGCGGCCACCGCCTCGCGGCCGAGCGCGGCCTCGGCCGCCTCCGTCGCGGCCGGATACGCGAACCCGGCCGGCGGGACGGGGGCGGCGCCCCCGCCCCCGCTCTCCCCCGCCGACACTGGGAGGTCCGGCGACACCCCCGCGCCCGGTACGTCCAGAGCCCCCGCGAACTCCGGGGCCTGCGCACGCTCGTCCGATCCGACCACCGCGGCCGGGCCCCGCGCCGGCCGCCCGCCGTTGGTCCGGCCGGACAGCGAGGCCGACGCCGGGCCCGAGGCCGAGGCCAGGACCGGGTCCCGGTCCAGGCCCGGGGCCGGGGCCGGGGCCGACGCCAGGTTCGGGCCCGAGGCCACGTCCCGGTCCCGGCCCCGCTCCCGGCCCTCCGCGAGGATCAGGTCCATCGCCCGCAGCAGCCGATCCGCAGCACGCGCCGGATGGCCGGCGGCGGTGTCGGCGACGGCCAGACAGCGCAGCGCCCACGGCGTCTCCGTGCACCGCAGCGACCGCTCCCAGCTGCGGGTGGCCTGGGCGCGGTCGCCCGCGTGCCACTGGGCCACGCCCAGGTGGTATTCGGCGGCGGCCGTGGAGGGCGCCGACTCCAGGAGGTCGCGCCAGGCCGGGGAGACGAGCGAGCAGCCGGGGTCGGTCAGGGGCTCGCCCGCCGCCCAGGCCGGAAACGCTCCGGTGCGCAGCAGGCGGCGCCACGGCTCCTGGGGCTCGCCCAGCGTGTCCGGGTCGAAGGGGGTGCCGGGCAGCCGGTAGCCGCCGCGCTCCACCTCCAGCGCGCCCCAGCCTGAGCCGGTGGCCAGCCGCTCCCCGGGCTCGGCGTCGGCGTACGGGCGCCAGGCGGCGTAGGCCGTCGCCACGGCGGCGCGCGGCGCGGCAAACTCCAGCCGGGCCTCGACCTCCCGCCGGGCCGCCGCCCAGTCAGCTCCGTGGACCGCCGCCGGGTCGGCGGAGAGCGGCCCGTACGCCTCCAGCCAGGCGAACTCCTCCCCCGCCTCCAGCCGGACGTGCTCCAGCTGGGTGCGGGCGAGCCCGGCCTGGATCTCGGCGTAGCCCGGGGTGCCGGGCTCGGTCAGCCACTGCTGCCAGCGCCGGCCGCCCGGCCCGGCGCCCCACAGGAAGAGCTTGCGGCCGCGCAGCAGGTCGGTGGAGGTCTGGACGAGGCCGTGGCCCTCCCCGTCGAGCGAGGCGATCCAGGGGCGCGTTTCCTCAGGCAGGTCGTAGAAGTAGTCGGCGGGGTAGGTGCCGCCCAGCGGGTACGTACGGTCGGCGCCGTCCCACGCGGGAACGGGGACGTGGCGCAGGGTGCGGCTGTAGCCGAAGTGCCAGGCGGTGTCGGCGGGGGCGAGGACGCGGGTGCCCTCCCGCTCCGGCACGGCGATGTTGGACCACCAGTAGACGGGCGCGGGCTGGTGGTGCGGGTTGCGGATGCGTACCCCCACATACAGGAAGTCGGAGTCCCGCGGCAGCCACAGGTCGACCTGGAAGGGCAGGTCGCGCAGCCGCTCCCACTCCCACAGCCGCACCATGTCGCCGCCGTCGGGCGCGGGGACGCGGGCGGCGTGCAGCGGGGCGCAGGCGAGGGTGGTGTGGCCGGTGGCGCCGATGTTCCACTCGATGCCGCCGGAGAACCAGGCGCCGCTCAGGCCGAAGTCGGCGGGCTGCAGCACGGGGTTGCGGTAGAGGAGTTCACGGCCGGTCGGCTTGTGGTGGAGGGAGTGCACCCGGCCGCCGAGACCGGGCAGCACGGTGGCCCGCAGCCGGTCGTTCTCGAGGACGAGTGCGTCGAGCCCGGCGGGGGCCCGCCCGCGCCCGTAGCCGTCGCGCAGCCGCACCGGCAGCACCGAGCGCAGCGGCTCGTACGCGGCCTGACGGGCCATGTCGGCGGGCAGTGTGGCGCGCGTGGGCTCGTCGATGCGGTGCGCCTCGCGCGGGAGCCGCAGCGCGGGCAGGGGGTTCTCGGGCCCGAGCGGGGCGGTGGGAAGGGTCAGGGTGGTACGTCGCAGGCTCGTGGCCACGGGCTGCCTCACTCCGACTGCCTTGGGTCGCCCCCGGCTGCGGCGACCGTCCGTTGACCATGGAACAACGGCGCGGTCGACCTGAACAGAGCGTCAGCTGAACAGAGGTGTCAGCCCTGTGCGCCCTGCGCTTCGAACATGTCGCTGGTGATGGCGTAGCGCTCGTGGTCGCGCCACGCGCCGTTGATGTGGAGGTACCCGGGCGAGTAGCCCTCGAGCCGGAAGCCGTACCGCTTCACCAGCGCCAGCGACCCCTCGTTGCCGGGTTGGATGTTGACCTCGATGCGGTGCAGCGCGAGCGGCCCGAAGGCATAGCCCAGCACGAGCCCGAGCCCTTCGGAGACATAGCCGTGCCCGGCGTGGGGCGCGAAGGCCCCGTAGCCGATGGAGGCGCCCTGGAAGGCGCCGCGGATGATGCTGTTGATGTTGATGAAGCCGGCGATCGCGCCCGTCTCCGGCAGGCAGACCAGGAACCCCTCGTGGTCGTCCCGCTCCAGCTTCGTCATGAAGGTGTCGAAGGCCTCGTCGGTGGAGGGCGCGGTCAGCCACGGGTGGTGGAGGGCGGCGCTGGTGCGGGCCAGCCGGGTGAACTCCGCGCGGTCGGTCCGCTCGATATGGCGGATGGCCACGCGGGGTCCCACGGCGACGTACGGCGTGTCGGGCATCCGCACATCCTAAGCCGGTCGTGCCGCTGCCCGTCCGGCGAACCCTAGTGCCGCATCAGCCAAGGTTTGCCCCGCTCGCCGCCCTGGCACGAACGCTCGCCGCGTTGGCCGAAAGCCCGAGTAGGCCCACTACGAGGGCTTCCGGCCGCCTTGCGATCGCACGCACCAGGACGCCTCGCTACCGGGCAAACCTTGACTGACGCGGCACTAGGAAGCCTTCTCCAGCAGCGCGTACGCCGCCGCGTACCCAGGTCCATCGGCAGAGCCGGAGTCGGCGGCGGCCGTGGCGAGGTGGTCGGCCGGAAGGTCGGTCAGCGTCCAGGGGCCGACCGGCACCGGCCGCTCACCCGTGCCGACGTAAGCGATGGCCGGGTCCTGGGACAGGCCCGTGCCGATGCCCTTGAGATACGCCTCCTTGCGCGTCCAGCAGCGCGCGAAGGCGGCGGGGCGGTCCGCCTCGGCGAGCGCGGTCAACTCGGCGCGCTCGGTGGGGTGCAGGCTCTGGGCGACCTGGGCCACGACGGACGCGGGCTGCACCTTCTCCACATCGGCGCCGATCGGCGAGCCCGCGAAGGCGAACAGCACCAGGTCGCCGGCGTGCGACATGTTGAAGTGCAGCGGCGTGCCGACGACGGCGGGGCGGCCGTGGGGCCCGCCGCAGCCTGGGCAGTCCTCCCGGGTGAACGGCACCGCCGCGGGCTCCAGGTCCAGATAGGCGCCGAGCAGTTCCCGCAGGCCCAAGTGCGCCGCCGTGTACCGCTGCTGGTCCTCCGTCCGCACAAACCTCGCGGCGCGCTCCCGCTCCTCGCCATCGAGGATCTTGCCGGGCGCGCCCTCATCCATGGCCGAGATGTACCGCGAGACGCTGAGCAGCCAGGTCTCGGGCGCGCCCGGCGGCCACGCGCCGGCCGCGGCGGCGGGCAGCGGATCGCGGCCGACGACACGCGGGGCCCTTAGGGATGTCAACTCGCTCCTCCAGATCGGTCGGGTCGAACGGATCGGACGGGTCGAACAGGATCGGACGGGTCGGACGGCGGATCCGTGGCGCCGCTGATCACGCCACGCGGCTCACGCTACGCGGTTCATCCGGTGAGCTCCAGGGCCGGAACGCCGGGCGGGGTCAGGCCGAACGTCCGTGCGTACAGACCCAGTTCGGCCTCCAGGGCGCGCACCATGGTGTCCGCCCGGCGGAAGCCGTGGCCCTCGCCCTCGAAGGTGAGATACGCGTGCGGGACGCCGCGCCCGGCGACCGCCGCCAGGAAGCGCTCGCACTGCACGGGCGGACAGACCGGGTCGTCCAGGCCCTGCAGCAGCAGAAAGGGGGCAAAGACGCGGTCGGCGCGGTGCGCCGGCGAGCGGTCGCGGTAGCGGTCGGGGACCTCTGCGAGGGGCCCGATCATCGTCTCCATGTAGCGCGACTCGAAGTCGTGCGTCCCGTCGTCGGTCCAGTCCGTGAGGTCGAGGACCGGGTATTTGACCGTGGCGCACGCGTACAGCCCGGTGGCGGTGAGGGAGGCGGCCGCGGTCCAGCCGCCCGCGCTGCCGCCCCGGATGGCGAGCCGGGCCCGGTCGGCGCTGCCCTCCTCGGCCAGCGCCTCGGCGACGGCCGCACAGTCCTCGACGTCCACCACGCCCCACTGCTCGCGCAGCCGGTCCCGGTACGCGCGGCCGTAGCCCGTCGAGCCGCCGTAGTTGACCTCGGCGACGCCGATGCCGCGCGAGGTGAAGTACGCGATCTGCAGGTCGAGTACGAGCGGGGCACGGTCGGTCGGACCGCCGTGCGCCCACACCACATACGGCGGCAGCTCGCCGTCCGGCGCGGTGTGGTCGGGGTTGTGCGGCGGATAGATGTGCGCGTGGACGTCCCGCCCGCCCGGCCCGGTGAAGGTGCGCTCCACCGGCCGCGGGTAGTAGGCCGGGTCGACGGGGTCGGTGTGCGCCGCGCCGATGACCCGGGCGTGGCCGGTGCGGGTGTCCAGCTCCACCACCTCGTACGAGCTGTGCGGGCTCGCGGCCACGCCGACCACCCGGCTACCGGCCACGGCGAGCGTCGCGTCCCACTCGGTCCACGGCCCCGGCACGTCGGCCAGCTCGCGGGTGCGCGGATCGAGGATGCCGAGGCGAGCGGCGCCCCGGCCGTGCACGACGGCGACCAGCCCACCGGGCAGCGGCGCGAACCAGCGCAGGCCGAGCTTCCACATAGGCCCGCCGAACTCCTCCTGGCGGGGGCAGAGCGCGACCGGCCGTCCCGCCCCGGCTGCGGCGCCGGCACCCGGAGCGGCGTCGGCGTCGGGGTCGCCAGCAACCACCCCGGCGCCCGCAGCCGCGCCAGCACCCCGAACGACGTCGGCACCCCCAGCCGCGCCGGCACACCCAGCCGCGCCGGCGCCGGGCGCCGCGCCGGCTTCGGGACGGCCGCCCGCGTCGCCCGCCGGGCTCGCGACTCCGCCCTCGGCGAGGGGCGCGCCGCCTCCGGCCCCAAAGGCCGTGTCGGCGCATGCCTCCTCCGGGTCGAGCTGGTGCAGATTCCACCAGCCCGTGCGGTCGGTGGCCGCGAGCAGCGTGCCGTCGGTGCCCCACTCGGCCTGGGCGACCGACTCGCCCGGCCCGCCCAGCACCGCGCGGGCTCCCGCGAACCTGCCGTCCTCCGCCACCTCGGCCACCATCACGACCGTGCCGTCCCACGGCATCCGCGGGTGGTCCCAGGCGATCCAGGCCACCCGCCGCCCGTCCGGGGAGAGCTGGGGCCCGGTGACGAAGCGGTGGCGGTCGTCGGAGAGCTCGCGTACCGCCGCGCGGTCCTCGGCGGCCGAGCCGTCCAGCGGCACGGCGGCGATCACGCGGCGCACGTCGGTCGGCCCCTCGCCGGTGAACTCCTCCAGCACCCCCCACACTTCGCCCCGGTCGGCGTGGAGCCGCAGGTCCGCCCAGCGCAGCCCGCCGCCGAGGTCCGACACCGGGGTCAGCGGACGCGGCGGGGCGCCCGCCGGGTCGTCCGGCTCGTACACGTACAGCCGCTGGTCGGCGAAGTGCGCGAAGACGACGAGCGGGCCGCCCGACGGGCGGGGCACGGCGGCCCACGGCAGGCCGCCGTACTCCATGACCCGGCTGCGTACGTTCCACGGCGCGGGCAGCGCGCTGATCTCCGCGCCGCCGGGCCGGCGCCGCATCAGCGTGCGGCGGCCGCCCTCGTCCGGGCGCGGCGCGGTCCACCACACCTCGTCGCCGACGGTGCCCACATACTCAGGGTGGCCGTCGTGGGAGGCGGCGAGCGCGGCGTCGATCGGGGACCGCCAGGCCCCGTACGGGGTCGTGACCACCGTGCTGTCTCCCATCGCGTCACCCATTCCGTCAGCCAACCCCAATGCCATTGATTCTGTAGTGAGTTTGAGACAGCGACACGCCGTCGCTTCGGCGTGTCGCCGTCTCATACTCACTACAAGTCCAGCCTCGTCGACCTGCGTCAGGCCCTCCGCAGGAAGTGGTCGAGCACCCGGACGCCGAAGTGCAGCGCGTCGACCGGCACCCGCTCGTCCACGCCGTGGTAGAGCGCCTGGTAGTCGAAGCCCTCAGGCAGCCGCAGCGGCGAAAAGCCGTATCCGACGATGCCGAGCCGGGAGAACTGCTTGGCGTCCGTGCCGCCGGACATGCAGTACGGCACGGCGTGTCCGCCCGGGTCGAAGTGTTCGACCGCGGCCCGCATGTCCGCGAAGGCCGGGCTGTCGGGCGGGGCCTGAAGGGCCGGCGACCGGTGGTGGAACTCCCAGTCGACGTCCGGCCCGGTGAGCCGGTCCAAGGTGGCGTGGAACTCCTCCTCGCCGCCCGGCACGATCCGGCCGTCCACGTACGCCGTGGCGCTTCTGGGGATGACGTTGACCTTGTAACCGGCCTCCAGGACGGTCGGGTTGGCGCTGTTGCGGACCGTCGGCTCGATGAGGGCCGCGGCCGGCCCCAGCTCGGCGAGCAGCGCGTCGACGTCGAAGTCGGCGGCGTCCACGTCGGCCTTGACGCCCCGCAGCGCCGCGATCTCGGTCAGCGCGGCCTTCACGGTCGGCGTCAGCCGCACCGGCCAGCGGTGTTCCCCGATCCGCGCCACGGCTGCGGCCAGCCGGCTGACCGCGTTGGCGCGGTTGACCTTCGAGCCGTGTCCCGCCGTGCCCCGGGCGGTGAGCCTCAGCCAGGCCGTGCCGCGCTCACCCGCCGCGATGGGGTACAGCCGTATCCCGGCCCCGGCGTGAAAGGTGAAGGCGCCCGATTCGCTGATGCCCTCCGTACAGCCCTCGAAGAACTCGGGGTGCTCGTCCGCGAGGAAGCCGGAGCCGGCCTCCGCGCTGTCCTCCTCGTCGGCGGTGAAGGCCAGCACGATGTCCCGGCGCGGCCGCACGCCCGCGCGGGCCCAGGCGCGGACGGCCGCGAGCACCATCGCGTCCATGTTCTTCATGTCGATGGCGCCCCGGCCCCACACCACGCCGTCGCGCACCTCCCCCGAGAAGGGGTGCACGCTCCAGTCGGCGGACTCGGCGGGCACCACGTCCAGATGGCCGTGGACCAGCAGCGCGGGGGCGGACGGGTCGGTGCCCTCGACGCGCGCGACGACGTTCGTCCGCCCCGGGTCCCGCTCCAGCAAGGTGGTGTCGATGTCCGCCTCGGCCAGCCGCTCCGCGACGTACTCGGCGGCGGGGCGCTCCGTGCAGTCGCCGCCGCCGCGGTTGGTGGTGTCGATACGGATCAGCTCGGACGTGAACCGCACCGCCTCCTCCAGCGCCCGCTCGTCGATCGCCTCGGCCGGCTCCAGCTCACCCATACTGCTCCTCCACCGCGGCCGAGACGAGCGTGGTGACCGCCTTGAAGCAGCGGATGCCCTCGTACATGCTCGGTGAGGTGTACGCCACGCGCCGCACCCCGCTGCGCTCCACGCCCGGCACGACCGTCGCCGCCCCCACCAGGTGCTCCGCGTCAAACTCCAGCTCCACGGTGAACGGCCCGGCCTGCACCGGTCCATGACGCACGGCCAGCGCCGTCGCCTCCCGGGCCGCCTCCCGGATGTCCGCCGCCGTACGGGCCGGGGTTCGGCACACCGCCGCGTACCGCGACACGTAGTCCTTCACCGCCACCGACCGCGCCCCGGGCGCGTACCCCTTGGCATCCTCGCAGGTCCGGTCGTCCCCGGTGACCAGCACCACGGGAACCCCGTACTCGGCGACGACCAGCGAGTTCAGCCGACCCTCGCTCGCGGGCACGCCGTCCACCCACACGCCGGTGATGGAGTTGGCGAGATAGGTGTGGGCGAGGACGCCCTCGGTCCCGGCGCCGGTGTGATAGCCGACGAACGCGATCCCGTCGACATCGCCGTGCTGCACTCCCTCGACCATGCTCAGGCTCTTGTGCTTGCCCGTCAGCATGACGGCCCGCTCGTCCAGCTCCTCCAGCAGCAGATTGCGCATGGTCCAGTGCGCCTCGTTGATCAGCACCTCGTCCGCGCCCCCGTCGAAGAACCCGGTGACCGCCGCGCTCACATCGGAGGTGAACAAACGGCGGCAGCGCTCCCACTGCGGGGTCCCGGGCAGCACGTCCGCCGGCCAGGTCACGCCCGTGGCGCCCTCCATGTCGGCACTGATGAGGATCTTCATGACTCTCCCCGCTCCTCCCAGGTCATTGTGGTCAGCCTTTCATCTGCACCCCGATCACGACCGGATCTTTCCTGCCAACTATGCTTCCCGTGTCTTCTTGTCATGATCACCAAGACCGGAGTTCCCCCCATGTCCGTCATCCGGTTGTCCGCAACAACCTCGATCCTCACGGCCGTGGCCGCCGGCGCGCTGCTCGCAGGCTGCTCGGCCTCGGGCAGCGCCGAGAAGTCCACGCCGAAACTGTCGGCGGACAAGCTGGCCACCACAGTCGCCGAAAGGCTCGCCGCCACGACAGGTCGGCCGAAGCCGAACATCACCTGCCCCAAGGAGCTTGAGGGCAAGGTCGACACCACCACCCGGTGCAAGCTCACCGCGGACGACGGCAGCACCCTGGGCGTCACGGTCACAGTGACCGGCGTCGACGGCGACAACATCAAGTTCGACGTCAAGGCCGACAACACGCCCACCCCGGCCCCGAAAAGCTGACCCCTGACGCCTCAGAGACGGACCCGAGCCCAGACGGTCTTCCCGACGACCCGCTCCCGCACGCCCCACGCCTCGGCGAACGCCCCCACGATCGCTAGCCCGCGCCCTGACTCGGCGTCCGGCGTCGCATCGGTGATGACCGGTAGCCCCTCGCTGGGGTCCGACACCTCGATGCCGATGAGCTTCTCGCCGTCGTAGGCCATCCGCACCTCGTAATACCTCCCCGGTACGCGGCCATGCCGCACCGCGTTGGTGGTCAGCTCGGACAGAACAAGCAGCGCGGCCTGGGCGGAGCCCGAGGGCACCCTCCACGCGCAGAGAACGGCTGCGGCCGTTTGGCGAGCGTGATGGACGGAGAGCGGGACGGGTGTAAACCTCTGCTTCCAGCCATGGCGGGGATTTACGTCGTGACTTTGTGCGTTCATGCCCCCACTGTCAGTGCAGGTGTCTAGCGTGGCCAGTAACGGAACGTCGACTGCGGCTGCCGACAACTCCTGTCGAACGGAGGTTGATCGGCGTTGAGCCGCGTTGAGGGGGTGGTTGGGGATGTCGCAGCCCAAGAAGAAGGACTCGGCGCCGCCGACGATGCAGTACTTCGCCGCTGTGCTGCGGATTCTGCGCGAACACGCAGGGTTGACGCAGGAGCAGCTGGGCGAGCTGATGCACTACACGGGGTCGGCGGTGAGCGCGGTGGAGACGTGCGCGAAGCCGCCGACGGACGATTTCGTCGAAGCGGCTGAGAAGGCACTGGACGCGGGCGGGTTGCTGCGGTCGGCTATTGGGTTCTTGCGGTTGGAGCGGTACCCGGAGTACTTCCAGGGGTTCGTGCAGTTGGAGCAGGAGGCGCTGAGTGTGTCGTCGTACTGCACGCAGGTGATCGACGGCCTCTTGCAGACCGAGGAGTACGCCCGTGCGCTGCTCCGGTGCAACTACCCACCGTTCGAGGAGGGGAAGCTGGAGCAGCTTGTCGGAGCCCGAATGGACCGCAAAGCGCTGTTCGACCGCAAGCCGATGGCGCTGACTCACACCGTCCTCGAAGAAGCAGCGCTCCGACGAATGATCGGCGGTTCGGAAATTATGCGCGCCCAGCTCCATCACCTCATCGAGTGCGCCGAGCGTCCGAATGTGACGATCCAGGTCATGCCACTGAGCCGCGCAGAACACGCCGGACTACGGGGCTCGTTTACGATCCTCGAGGCTCCCGACCAGACAACCCTGGCCTACCTGGAGAGCCACGATGAGAGCATCCTGGTCTCCAAGCCGCACAAGGTGAACCCACTGGCCCGCCGCTATGCCATGATCAGGTCCCAGGCTCTTGGGCCGGAGGAATCCGTAAGCTTCATCGAGCAGTTGATGGGTGAGCTATGAGCAGACTCGCATGGTTCAGGAGCAGCTACAGCGACTCTGGCGGGGGCCAGTGCGTCGAGGTCGCCCTCGACTGGCACAAGTCGAGCTACAGCGACTCCAGCGGCGGCGACTGCGTCGAGGTCGCCACCACCCCCGCCACCGTCCACGTCCGGGACTCGAAGATCCCGGACGGCCCGAACCTCCACATACCCGCCGACGCCTGGGCGGACTTCCTTGCCTTCGCCGCCCGCTAGCCGAGCTTCAGCAGCAGGTCGGCGAGCTCGACCGGCGTGGTGATCATGCAGTCGTGGCCGGTCGCCAGCTCCCACACCTGTGCCGGGGTGCCGTTGGGCTGTATCGCGGGGACGGGGCGCCGGACAAAGCCTTCGGGCTCGCCGACAACGCAGTGGATATGCGTCCGTGGGATCGCGTTCACGGCCGGGTTGTCCAGTCGGACCGGTTGCTGGAGGCAGCGCACGGGCTGATCCGACAGCATCGTGCGCAGCCAGGCGACGTCCGCCGGGTCGGTGACCCCGAACAGCCCTGTGGGCGGCGGAAACTCAGGGAGCGGTGGGACCCGCCAGCCGCTGTCGGACTTAAGCGCGCGGTCGATCTGGGCCTGGGCGACGGGCATGACATCGACCGCGGTCTCGCCGTCCTCCGGGACCATCGCGTCGAGGTAGACCAAGTGCGCGATGCGATCCGGAATTTGGTTGGCCGCGGACGAGATGACCAGCCCGGCGTAGCTGTGGCCCACGAGGATCACCTCACTCAGGTCTTCCTCGGTGATCAGCCCGACGACG
Source organism: Streptomyces sp. ME19-01-6 (assembly GCF_033793745.1). NCBI lineage: Bacteria > Bacillati > Actinomycetota > Actinomycetes > Kitasatosporales > Streptomycetaceae > Streptomyces > Streptomyces sp. ME19-01-6. The sequence goes on from NZ_JARAXF010000011.1 coordinate 128,085, forward strand.
TCGTCGACGTGCGTGTCGAGCCCCACCTCGGGGCTGAGCAGATGCGCCTTCTCGCCGTAGCCGGTCAGCGTCGGCGCGGCCACCCGGTGTCCGGCCGCCGCCAGCAAGGGGACCACTCGCTCCCAGCACTGTCCGCTGTGCCAGGCGCCGTGTACCAGCAGATACGTGGACATGGTTTCGCTCCTTGCTGTCGCTTGTCGGCTGACCACGCTGCCGACCGGGCCCCGGCCGAGCCAGGGCCCCCGCGATCCTGGGGGTGACAGGACCAGGCACGCGCGCACCGGTGCGCATTACGGTGGCGAGATGACCGACGAACCGAACCTGTTGGGCGATTACGTACGCGCCCGCCGTGAGCTCGTCACTCCTGAACAGGTCGGTATCCCCGCTGTGGGGGTACGGCGCGTGCCGGGCCTGCGCAGGGAGGAAGTGGCGATGCTCGCAGGCATCAGCGCCGACTACTACCTGCGTCTGGAGCAGGGCCGGGACCGCAACCCCTCCGTGCAGGTCCTGGAGTCCCTTGCGCGCGTGCTCCGGCTCGACGACGACGCGACGGCGTACCTGCTGCGCCTTGGCGCCGACAAACCCCGACGGCAGCGGCGTCGGCGCCCGCGCCGGAGGGAGACCGTGCCGCCGGGCATCGCCAAGTTGGTGGCCACGCTCCCGCTGCCCGCGTACGTCGAGGGCCGCTACTTCGACGTGCTCGCCGCCAACGCCTTGGCGACTGCCGTGTCACCGCGCCTCACGGTGGGAGGCAACCGCCTGCGGGACGCGTTCCTCGACCCGGCCGAGCGGGCCCTCTACCTGGACTGGGAGCACGCCACCGTGGGCATGGTCGCCGGTTTCCGCGAGTCCGTCGGCACCGACACCGACGACCCCCGCTTCATCGAGCTCGTCGGTGAGCTCTCCCTCGCCAGCCCCCGCTTCAGCCGGCTCTGGGCCCGCCATGACGTAGTGGTGTGCGAAGGCACGACCAAGCGCATCGACCACCCCCAGGTCGGTCGCCTGCGGCTGAACCAGGAGCGGCTGGGCATCGGCGGCGCGGCAGGCCAGACGCTCATCGTCTTCCACCCGGACCCCGGAACCGACAGTGCCGACAAACTGGCACTCCTCGCCTCCGCCATCCAGACACCGGCCGCACCTCAAGGAGCGGGCCACCCGCAGTAGCCGATGGTGGTCACATGCGCGGATCCGCTACCAGTTCAACTTCGCGGCCAGAGGGCCGGGCGAGGGCCTGCGGCCCCTGCGCGCCTCGGACGCGACGGAACCGGACGACGCGGAGCACTGACCAAGTCATCCGTGCGGGCCCCGGCCCATCCCGGCAAGGGCCCGCACGGATGACAGGGCCGGAATCAGCTCGGCTGGTCGCCGGTGTACCGGTAGATCTCGGCGCCGCTGTTGATGTGCCACACGGTGCCGTCGGCCCCGGCAGCGATGTCGGTGGCGGTGCCGGGGATCTTGATCCACGGGTTGACGCCGCTGGCGTCGTTGTTGGTGTACCGGTAGATGCTGCCGGCGGGATCGACGCCCCACACGTTCGTCCGGGAGCCCACCGCGATCCGCTTGAGGCTGCCGGAGACGTTCACCCACGGGTTCGAGCTGTTCTGGTCCCCGGTGTACCGGAAGATCTGGTTGCCGCCGTTGACGCCCCACACCGTGCCGTCGGCACCCGCGCCGATGTCACTCAGCGCCCCCGGGACCTTGATCCATGGGTGGGCGTCGTAGTTGGTGTACCGGTAGATGGCGTTGGCGGAGTCCACCCCCCACACGTTCGTCCGGGATCCCGCGTCGATGCGGACCAGGCTGCCGGTGATGCCCACCCAGGGGTTCGACGCGCCCTGGTCTCCGGCGTACCGGAAGATCTGGTTGCCGCCGTTGACGCCCCACACCGTGCCGTCGGCACCCGCGCCGATGTCACTCAGGCCCCCGGGGATGTGGATCCACGGGTTGGCGTCGTAGTTGGTGTACCGGTAGATGCTGCTTGCCGCGTTCACCCCCCACACCGTCGTCCTGGACCCCGCCGAGATGGCAGTGAGACTGCCCGCGACCTTCACCCAATCCACCATTGCACAACTCCCCTTCCCTGAACCGGTGTTGACTGCCATCGTCGACCAAGGGACGAGCTGATAAAGCGGGTGAATTCTTGTTCTGATATGAAACACGCCAGTAAATCAGTGTTTCAGTTCCTGCCGCGCCGCGGGGCGCGGGCGGGAGCGGTCCAACCGGAAGCATTTTGGCTGGAAGCGCCGTCCCGCCCAGGGGGGATCGACGCGAGCGCCGGCCCATGCTTCCGGCACAAACGGTCCTTGGTCCGAGCAGGATCAGGTACGGAGTGGACGAGGCCGCCGTATCGCCGGGGAGCTCCCGGCGCCAGGTCTATGTGCTGCTCGGACGGTGGCGGGCGGCGCGGGAGAGTGGTGTCGGACCTGTTGCACGGACTCCTACCGCCTCGCCCGGACCAGAGCCCGCGCCGAACAGGCAGCCACAGTCTGACCCCACCCCGGCGCTTCGCGCCGGGGAATGCTCTCCGACTCAACCTCGCCGATCAGCGACAAGTGCTCCTCTTGCCTCCATCTCTCCGGCCACTGCCCGGCAGGGGGCATTGAGATCTCCCGGGGCATTCCCGGCGGGCGGGTCGGCCCCTTCGCCGGTGATCTACGCCCCTGCGCAGCCACTCCGCTCAGGCCGAACGCGGCCCGAAAAGAAGCGCAAGCCGAGCCAGGTTCAATTCCATGCGCGCGGCGGCCGGGTCAGCGGCGTCAAGGAAGAAGAACACGCGGCGGAAATGGGCACGGGCCTCCGCCAGGGATCCACCGGAGCCGCTGCTCTCGGCGTCAGACGCGCCGTTGAACGCGTCCAGCACCGGGGCGGTCATCGTGGCCAACCGGATCCGGGCCACCGCCGTAGTGCGCTCGGGTTCTTCAATGGGGAGGTCCCGCATGCCCCGCAAGGCGGTCTGGAGGATGTCGATCGCCTCACGCAGCACGGCGATCGCCTGCTCGGGGTCGGGGATCGCCGCCGACGGCTCAGTCATGGCACCGGTGACGGGGGCATTCACCCGGGCCTCCGAGGCCGATATCCGATATCCCTCCCGCTCCGACCACGGCGGGAGCGTTTCGCGCGTGAACAATCTCAGGTCGGCAGGGTCCGGATGCAAGGCCAGGTTCCACAGCTGCAGTTCCGTGTCCCGCTGCCCGGGGACCCATCCGAGTTGGTGTGCCTCCTCGATCACTGCGGCAACCACTCCCGGCGTGATCACAGCCGACTGCTCGAAATGCGTCGACAGGCGTTGCCCTTCCTCTTCCGCGCGTTCGACGACAAGGACGATGGATCCGCTGTCGGGTGAAACCACCCAGCGATAACGCTCCCCGTCGACCACGATGATCCGTGTGCCCCTCTTCGCGATGGCCATGCCGTCGCCCCTTCCACGAACCCGGCGAAGCCAGACAGCGTCTGGGGTTGAAACGCGCGGGTTTCCACCACCGGGCAGAGCCTGGCACGCCGGCTCGAGGCGCTGAGCACGGCGGGCATCCCCGACGAACGGACCTACGTCGACAAGAAGAGCGGCGCCACCGTCGACCGCCCCGGCCTGGCCGGCCTCCTCGCCTACCCCGCCCCGGCGACCTTCACGGGTAGCCGCGCCGGAGCAGGCGGTCAGGTATCACGGGCCAGGTCACTGCCGGTCGAGAGCGGCAGCGACCTGGCCCATGACGCGCTGCCAGTGCGCCCGTTGCCGTTCGCGTTCTTCGCTGCTCGCCAGGTGCTCCTGGTGGAAGCGGAGCATCGTGCGGGCCCCATCGGCGGCGGGAGCGAGGGCGACCTGGACAGTGGTGGTGCCGTGGGTGACGCGGATGCGGTCTGCCGGACGGTAGCCGCGTACCTCGCCGGTCACTCCTGCGGCCGTCCGGTAGGAGGAGCCACGTTCCGCAGCGAGGACCGCGCCAGGGCCGAGCCACAGGGCGAGTCCTTCGGGGCTGCTGATGAAGTCCCAGACGATGGATGCGGGGTGGGGCAGCGTGCGGGACACGCCGATCTGCCAGCCGGCGTCCTTGGTGAGTCCTGTGGGCATGGCGGTCATCCTTCCTCGGAGTGGCGGGCGCGCAGCGCCCTGACCTTGTGGCGGTTACCACAGTGCTCCATGGAACACCAGCGGCGGCGGCCGCGGCGCGAGGTGTCGACGTAGATGAGGTGGCAGTCCTCGGCGGCGCAGAACCGGTAGGCGACGCCGGTGTGGGAGTGCGGTGTCAGCCCTCGACTACTCACACCCGGTGGCCGACGGCAGTCGCCCCACGGCACACGTCCCGGACTCCGTGTCCGCGAAGTGAAGCGTGCCGCCGTGGCGGACGGCGATCTCCCGGGCAATGGCCAGGCCGAGCCCGGCTCCGCCGGACTTGCGGGTGCGGGCGTCCTCCAGTCGGCTGAAGCGCTTGAAGACCCGTTCCCGATCGGCCGGGGGGATGCCGGGGCCGTCGTCGCGGACCTCGAACACGACGGTGTCCCCGTCCTCGTGGCGTACGGTCCCGACCGTGACCTCGACCGTGGTGCGGGCGTAACGGCAGGCGTTGCCCAGCAGGTTGCGCAGCAGCCGTTCGAGCTGGGGGTCGCTGCCGCGAACCCAGGCCGGTGGATCGCCGGCGACGCAGCGGATGTCGAGGGGGCGGGGGTGGGGCAGATGGCGGTGTTCCACGGCCAGGTCGTGGGCGAGGTCGGTGAGGTTGACCTTCGTGTCGGCGACAGGCGCGCCGCCGTCCAGCTGGGCCAGGAGCAGCAGGTCGTGGCTGAGGTTCTGGAGCCGCACGATGTCCCTGAGGGCGTCGCGTACGCGGGCCTCCCAGTCGACGCCTTCCGGGTGCGTCAGTGACGATTCGAGGGAGGCCCGCAGCCCGGCGAGGGGGCTGCGCAGCTCGTGGGAGGCGTCGGCGACGAACCGCTGCTGGAGTTCGGCGGCCCGCTCCAGTCGGTCCAGGGTCGTGTTGATGGTCCGTGCGAGCCGGGCGATTTCGTCGGCCGAGGCGGAGACCGGCACTCGGCGGCCCAGCGACCGGGCCGTGATGTCCTCGAGTTCCCGGCGGATGGCCTCGACGGGGCGCAGCGCCCGGCCCGCCGCCGTCCACGCGGTGACGGCGAGGACCACGACGACGAGGGGTGCCCAGAACGCCAGGTCCCAGCCGAGGCTGGGCAGGTAGCCGAACGCGGATCCGCCGGTCTGGATCGACCACCAGAGTTCGCCGACGAAGAGGAGGGCCGTGCCGGCGCCGATCACGAGCGCGAAGCGGAGGCGCAGGGACAGCGCCCGCCTGGCGGATCGCGAGAACGCCCACACCGTGGCCCCGGCGATGAGCATGATGGCCGGGGCCCCGACCTCGCGCCTCCGCAGCAGGGCCACGGCATCCGCGTACCCGAGCCACACGACGGCCGCGATGAGCAGGCAGCCCGCGGTGAGCCCGGCCCGGACGGCGGCGCGTACGTGCGGCGTGATCGCCTTGCGCCGGGGGCGTGCCGCCGGGGTGTTCGGTGCTTCAGGCGCCATGGCCGGTCATGCGGTAGCCGGTGCCCCGTACCGTCTCGATCGACGCGCGGCCGAAGGGCGTGTCGATCTTTCGGCGCAGGGCGCTCACGTACACCTCGACGATGTTCAGATCGCCTTCGAAATCCGCCGACCAGACCTGATCGACGATGTCGATCTTGGGTACGACCTCACCGGCCCGCCGCGCGAGGCATTCGAGCACCGCGAACTCCTTGGCGGTCAGTCTGATCTGGACGTCGCCGCGGCCGGCGGACCGGTTGGCGGGGTCGATCCACAGGTCGCCGATGCGCAGCACCGTACGGGTCCGGGCGCCTCCGCGGCGGAGGAGTGCCCGCAGCCGGGCCTCGAGCACCACATACGAGAAGGGCTTGGCCAGGAAGTCGTCGGCGCCGGTGTCCAGCGCCTCGGCCTCGTCGTACTCGCCGTTCTTGGCGGTCAGCATCAGGATGGGCGTCTCGTTGTCCTCCGCCCGGAGCCGGGCGCAGACCCGGTATCCGTTCAGGCCGGGCAGCATGATGTCGAGCACGATCGCCTGATACGGGTTCTGGCGCGCCATGTACAGGCCGACCAGGCCGTCATGGGCCACGTCCACCGCGTATCCGGCCGCTTCCAGGCCTCTTTTCAGGGCGACAGCGAGCCCTTCCTCGTCTTCCACCACCAGTAGCCGCACCACGTAAGTATCCACAGCCGTTCCCGCCGTCCCTGAAGAGGTCTTCAGAATCCTTCAGCGTCGTCTCAGCACCTCCGGGTGAGCATCGGGCCCGTTCCCCGCCTGCCCTCCGGCCCTTGAGGTGACCTATGACCACCGCCCCCGTGATCAGCCCCGGTTCGGTCCGCGGCGCCCCGGAGACCTCCGGAGAAGTCAGGACGCCGCGGGGCCGGCGGGTGGCTCTGGTGGTGGCCGTCGTGGCGGCGCTCGCCGCCGTCGTGCAGCAGGTGCTGCTCGCGGTGGGGATCGGTGGCGGGCAGCCCTGGCCCTGGTTGCTGGTCGCCGTCCCGGCGTGGCTGCTCGCCCGAAGGGGCCTGCGGGTGGTGCCCGCTCCGCCGCCCGTGGTCGCCCGGGCCGTGGACCGGCTGGGGCGAATACCCGCGTGGGCGGGCGCCGCCGGGGTGCTGGCCATGGCCGCCGCCGTGTGGGCCGCTCTTCAGGACGACGAGCCGCTGATCGGCCACGAGGAGGCGGTGTACGCCAACAAGGCCCGCTCGTGGCTTGACGGCACTCCGGACGCGGGCTGGGGCACCTACCGCCCGGTGGGACTGCCCGTGCTCGGCCGGATCGCCCTGGCCGTGCACGACGACGTCGGGGCGCTGCGGGTGGTCGCGCTGCTGCTGACCCTGTTCACCCTCATCACGACCTATCTGGTCGCCGCCCGCCTGGCCACCCCCCGACGGGCCGTCGTGGCGACGCTGCTGCTCCTGGGCGGGCTGGGCTTCCTGCGCCGCGTGCCGCAGTTCCTCAATGACATCGGCGCCACGGGCCTGCTCCTGATCGTGGTCTACCTGCTCGTCCGCGCACAGGAGAAGCCCGGTTCACGCGCCCTGTATGCCCTGCCCTTCGCGGCGCTCGCCGCCTTCTATCTGCGGTACGGCGTGGTGGGCACCCTCGCGGCCGTCGTCGCCGCCGCCGTCCTCGCCTACGGGCCCCGGGCCTGGCTGGCCCAGAGCCGCCGACTGGCCCTGGGCGTGGGCGTCTTCCTCGCGGGGCTCGTACCGCACTTCGTCTACGCCACCGAGGTCACGGGCAGCCCCCTCGGCCTGATCCTCTCCGCGACCGAGCACGCCGGCCGGAGCTATGTGGGCGACGGTCTCGTCTACTACGTGTCCATCTTCCCGTACCGGCTGGCCGGTGACCTCGGCGCCGTCGTCATGGCCGCCGGGCTCTGGGGCCTGGGCGCCGCGATCCGGCGCCGCCGACAGCAACACCACGATCGGCGCAGCGTCTTTCTCGGCATGTCCGCGATCCTCACCTTCGTGGTGCTCGGTGTGGCCACGGACGGCGAGCCTCGCTTCGTCTACCTGTCGGTCGTCCTGCTGACCGTGCTCGGCGTGCAGACCCTCGCCGAGGCGGCCGGCCGCTGGTCCGCGACCGTGCTCGCCGCCGTCGCCGCACTCGCCGCCGTCACTGTGCCGGCGACCGCGCAGTACGTGGCGCACGACGCGATGCCGGGCCCCAACGCCCAACATCTCTCAACCGTCGCCGTGGCACGGCAGCTCGCGAGCGACCGCCCCTGTCTGCTGGTCACCGGCTACGAGCCCGACCTCGGCTGGTACTCCGGCTGCGACGCGGTCACCTTCGGCCAGTACCGGCGGATGGCGCCGCCCTCCGGGGCCGAGGTGAGCCTCATCCTCTTCGAACGGGGCCGGTCGCAGCCCGGCCCCGCGTCCTTGCGGCGCCTCATCGGCGGGCGCGCCACCACGACCCGTACGATTCCCACCGAAGGCTCCCTCGGCACGGCCACGGTCATCACCCTGCGCGCCGAGCGGCCGGGGCCACCACGAACCACTGCGCCGGCAGGTCGATCCGCGTCCCGTCCGCCCGGTACTCGGTCTGCGGCAGCGTGGTGAGCCCCTGGGCCAGGACCGTCAGCCCCGCCTCGCGCAGCAGCTCGGCCACCTCCGCCGTCCGCGCGTCGGCGGGGCGCAGGCCGTGGTCGAACACCCGGCGGAGCTTCGGCGGCGGGCCGCCCGGGGCCTGCGCGAGCTCCCGCAGCACGGTCTTGGACTCCTCGGTCAGCTCGGCCACGAACGCCCGCCCGCGCCGCCCCAGCAGGGTCGCCACCGCTTCGGCGACCGGCTGCCGGTCCGGCGGGTCGCTCTGGTGGATGACGGCGCGCATATAGACATTGGAGTCGCCGAGCCTCTCGTGGAGTTCGCGCACGCGCGCCGCGTCGGTCAGGTTGAGCTGTTCGAACTCCGCCACCTTCGCCCTGTCCGCGCGCCGTGCGTGTTCGACGGCCGCCCGGGACAGGTCGACGCCGAGGGCGCGCGGGAAGTGGGAGGCCAGATAGCGGGTCTGGGTGCCGTTGCCGCAGCCGAGGTCGACGATCGGCAGCCCGGTGTCGGCGTGCGGGGCCAGCAGGTCCAGGTGCGGGGCCGCCGACAGCGACGGGTCCGCGTCCCAGATGGCCTCCCCCGGCGCGTCCGAGGTCTCCCGCCAGTAGCTTTCCCACGCTTGCGTGTAACGCTCCGACACACTCATCCGCCGCTCCTCGGAACAGAGGCCAACCGTACGGTCCCTGTGACTATCGCCGCTCCCCGGAGCCGGACAAGGGCCTGGCGCATTCCTTCACGCGACATTCGCGCCCGCGCCCGCGCGCGCCGGGCCGGGAAGACGGGGAAGACTCTGCTCGAACCAGACGGTCTTACCGTCCGCCGACCGGCTGCCGCCCCACTCCCGCGCCAGGGCGCCGACCACCCGCAGCCCGCGCCCCGCCTCGTCGTCGCGGCCCGCGCTCAGCAGCACCGGCAGTTCGTGGTCGTCGTCGAAGACCTCCCACAGCAGCGCGTCCGTACGCACCAGGCGCAGCACGACATGATGGGTGTGGGCATGCCGTATCGCATTGGTCACCACCTCGCTGACCAGCAGCTCCGCGGTCTCCACGGCCTCCGGTAGGCCCCATTGGAGCAGCCGCTCCCGCACCAGCCGGCGCGCCCGGCCCACTTCGCGCGCCTCCAGCGCGAGCCGCCACTGCGCCACGTCGCGGGCCGGGATGCCGCCCAGCCGGGCCATCAGCAGCGCCACGTCGTCCTTGCGGCCGCCCTGGGTGTTGAGGGCTCGGATGATGGTGTCGCAGGCCTCGTCCATCGACGCGGCCGGGTGTGCGGCGGACTCGCACAGCGCCGCGAGCCCGGCGCCTATGTCCTGGCCGCGCACCTCCACCAGGCCGTCCGTGCACAGCACCAGGCGGTCGCCGGGCGCCACCCGTATCCGGGCCGTCTCGAACGGCACCCCGCCGACCCCGATGGGCGCTCCGGTCGGCAGGTCGAGCAGCTCGCTGCGGCCGTCCGCGGCGCGCACCAACACGGGTGGGATGTGGCCCGCGTTGGAGATCAGCAGCTCGGAGCGGATGGGGTCGTAGACCGCGTAGAGGCAGGTGGCGAGGTAGTGCTCACCGAGCCGCTGCGCCAGGTCGTCGAGGCTGCGCAGCAGCTGGGCGGGCGGCAGGTCGAGGGCCGCCATGGTCTGTACGGCGATGCGCAACTGGCCCATCATCGCGGCCGCGTTCAGGCCGTGCCCCATGACGTCGCCGACGACGAGCGCGGTGCGCGAGCCGGACAGCTTGACGCAGTCGAACCAGTCACCGCCGACCCGTCCGAGCCGGGTGCCCGGCAGATAGCGGGTGGCGGTGTCGCATCCGGCCATGCGCGGGGTGACCTGCGGCAACATGCTGTCCTGGAGCGTCTCGGCGACGTTCTCCTGGTAGGTGTACATCCGGGAGTTGTCGAGCACCAGGCCCGCGCGGGCGGCGAGTTCGGCGCCCGTCGTACGGTCCATGTCGTGGAACCGCTCCCGCCCCGCGCGGCGCATCAGCACCATGAAGCCCAGCACCACATCACGCGCCTTGAGCGGCACGATCAGCAGCGACCGGCCGTTGATCAGCGGCCGCAGGTCCCGCTTCTCGAACTCCCCGGCGATCCGGTCGCCCAACGCGTCGTCGATGTACGGGATCAGCACGGGCTCGCCGGTGACCATGCACTGGAAGAACGGCGTGTGTTCGGGGAACGCGATGGTCTCCCCGACCGGCACCGTGTCGTCCCAGCGGCCGGGTTCGTCGTTGTGCTCGACCCACACCCGGTGCCAGACGGTGGTGACATCGGGCGGGCCGTCGGGGAATCCCTCGCCGGCCAGCACCTGGGCGCGCAGATGCGTCCCCGCGAAGTCGGCGAAGCGGGGCACCGCGGCGCTGGTGACCTCGCGGATCGTGCGGGCGAGGTCGAGTGAGGTGCCGATGCGCCCGCTGACCTCGTTGAGGAATTCCAGGCGCTCGCGGACGGCCGCGTACTCCAGGTCGAGGTCTTCGGATGCGTACGGGTCTTCGGATGCGTACGGCACACCGCAGGCGCGCGACGCTTCCCCCGCGCCCCTGGCCCCGGTCTCGCCCCCGGTCCGGCCCCCGGTCCCGGCGGACGCCGCGCGCCGGGCGGCCTCCTGCCGCGCCTGCCGCTCGCGATAGCGGGGCATACCCCAGTCCGGGGTCACCGGCACCCGCTCGTGCCTGCTGATCTCCAGCACCGGATAGCCGAGTTCAAGGACCTGCGCGACGATCCGGCCGGCCCTGGCCGGGCCCATGTTGGGCAGGATGTCCGGCAGCCGCCCGGCGAGCCGGTCCGCGCCGGGGAACTCGGTGTGCAGCGCGAAGCCGGGCGAGAACCGCTCCCGATCCCCGCCGGCCGCGCGCTCCACCTCGGCCAACCCCGAGGCGTCGGCCGCGAGCACGAGCAGCCGCTCCGGACCCGGCCCGAGCAGCGGATACGCCCACCACAACACATCGACCGGGCCGCCCTCCCGATCCCCCATCCGGGCCCGCCCGGCCGTGGGGCAGGGCACCGCCCCGGCCGGCGAGGCGTCCAGGTCCGGCCCGCGCTCCCCGCCCTCCCAGTCCGCTCCGCCGAGCGCGCCCGAGACCGGCATCAGATCGACGGCCCGACAGCCCACGGCCTCCTCACGGCTGCGCCCGAAGAGCCGACGCGCACCCGAACTCCAGTGCGTCACCAGCCCGTCGGCGTCGACGACCACCACCGCGAGCGGCATCCTCCCGGACCCGCCACCCCGCTGCACCGGCACCCGGCGCACCCCGCCCAGCTCATCGTCGCCGCGCGACGTGCCACGGTCCATAGGGGGAAGACTCCTTAGCCAGGCAAGATCTGCGCCACCGCTCCCCACGGTACGACCGCCGCGGGCGGCCGCGCGCCGCAATACCCGAATAGGGGGATGTCTCAGCCGCTGTCTCAGCCGCGTATGGTCACGCCGTGGCGCGTGCGCAGTCGGCGCAGCTCCCACAGGGAGAGCCCGGTCACCGACAGCGGGCCGCCGAACAGGGCGCAGAACTGGGCCCACAGCGGCCCGCCCGGCATACCGCTCCCGGTCGCGTTGAGGACGGCGATGATCCACACCATCACCACGGTGATCACGGCCGGCAGCGCGGCGTGCACATAGGCGGTGTTGAAGGCTGAGCGGGCGACGTAGGCCGAGGCCATGAAGAAGAACGGCAGCCCCCACAGCACGAACACGAGCGCCGGGACCGCGGCCACGAACAGCCACACCCCGTGCAGCTCGTGCTTCAGCCTGGTGGAGATCACCCACAACGTGGCGACGAGAACGGCCACGGTCAGGACGTACCAGCCGACGGTCTTGGCCGGGACACGGAGCCGGGAGCGCAGCAACCGCCGCCGCTCCGCGGGCGCGTAGCGGATGAAGAGGGCGATGACCACCGGTCCGGCGATGAGGAGCAGGACCGGGGTCACCATGAGTTGGCCGGCACTCTCGCTGGCCTGGTCCTTCAGGTCGCCGTCCGACCCGTACGTGTAGTAGAGGGCGAACGTCGCGAGGAGGCCGAGCACCGTGCGGGTGATCTGGACGCGGTCGACCACGGGGTCGTGGACGCGTCCGCCGCCGTCCTGGTCGAACAGGTGCCGCGCGGGCCGGTGCGACAGACGGAGCAGGGGGACGAGGAAGGAGAGGAAGGGCACCCGCCGGTACCAGCGCCGACCCCTGGGCGCCGGACGGTACGGCCCGGGGGGCGGCGGGGGCGGCGGGCCGTAGGGGTTCGGCGGCGGCGGCCCGTACGGATCGGGCGTCGGCGGCGGCCCGTACGGACCGGGTGCCGGGGGCGGTCCCCAGCGGTTGCCTCCCTGCCCGGGGCCGTTCGGCTGGCCCCATCCCCCCGTTGCCATGGCGGCTCCTCCTTGCCCCTGCGCTCGACCGCGCGTTTTCGCCAGTGGCCGGGAAGTCTAGGGCACGAAGACGAACCGCCCCCTGCCCCGGAGCGCTCAGTCGTCGTGGCCGAGTTGGAGGTCGCGTTCGGTGCGGCCGCCGCCCGCGACCTGCAGGACGGTGGCGACGGGCGGGTAGCCTGCCGCGATCACCGTGTACTCGCCCGCCGAGAGGTCGACGAAGCGGAAGGCGCCGTCCGCCGTGGTGGTCGACGTGTCGACCACGTTGCCGGCCGCGTCCAGGAGCGTGACGCGCGCGTCCTCGACGAGCCGTCCGCCGCCCGCCCGCACCACGCCGCGCAGCACCGCGCCGCCCGCGAGCTCGATGTCCTGGCGCGTCTCGCGGGCGGCCTGGACGGTGACCGGCAGCGCGGCGGGGCGGAAGGCGGGGGCGCTGGAGGCGAGGGTGTACTCGCCCGCCACCAACTCCGTGATCACATAGCCGCCGTCGAGGCCGCTGCGGGTGGTGGCGACGACCTCGCCGCGCACATCGGTGAGGGTGACCGTCGCGTCCCGCACCGGCGCGCCGTCCGCGGTGCGCACCGTCCCGGCCAGCCGGCCCGCGCCGCCGAGCACGACGTCCAGGTCGACGGGGCGGTCTCCGACCGTGACGCTGACCGCCCGCGGCTGATGGCCGCCGGCCGCGGCGATCAGGATGTACGAGCCGGCGCCCGGCGTGCTCAGCGCGTACCGTCCGTCCTCGCCGGTGGCCCCGCGCCCGATCTGGCGTCCCGCGACGTCGATGAGGGTGAGTGCCGCCCGGGGGACCGTGGTGCCGTCGTGGTGCTGGACGGTGCCGCAGACCGGGATGCCGGCGGTGGTGGGCGCCGGGGCGGTCCGGGGCACGGTGCGCGCGGCCGGGACGACGGGGTCTTGCTGGACGGCAAAGTCGGTGTGGGACACCAGAGGTTTCTCCTTCAGCAGGAAGGCGAGCAGGAAGCCCAGGACGAGCACCGGCACGAGATAGAGGAAGATCCGCGGCATGGCTTCGGCGTATGCCGCGATGTAGCCGTCGCGCAGCGCGCCGGGCATCGAGTGCACCAGCTGCGGGGTGACCGACTCGGGGTCGAACAGCCCGGGGCCGGACGACCCCGGATCCGAGCCGGTGGCGGGGAGTTCTACCGCGAGCCGGTCGGCGAGACGATGGGCGAAGAGGGTGCCGAAGACGGCCGCGCCGACGCTGCCGCCCATCTGCCGGAAATAGTTGTTGGCGCTGGTGGCGGCGCCGATGTCGGCGGGGCGTACGGAGTTCTGGACGGCAAGGACCAGCACCGGGAGGGCCAGCCCGATGCCGAGCCCGAGAATCCCCATCCACAGGCTGTAGTCCTGGCGGGAGGTGTCTTCGTCCAGCCGGGAGAGCAGCCACATGCCGATGACGGAGAGCACGCCGCCGAGGAGAGGGAAGATCCGGTACCGGCCGGTGGCGCTGATGAGCTGGCCCGTGGCGACGGAGGCCACGATCATGCCGCCCATCATGGGCAGCAGCAACAGCCCCGATTCGGTGGCGCTGACGCCGTCGACCATCTGGAGAAAGGTGGGCAGATAGCTGGCGGCCCCGAAGAGCGCCACGCCGAGGACCGCGCCGATGAGCCCGGTGACGCAGAAGACCGAGTCGCGGAAGAGCCGCAGCGGGATGATCGGTTCGAGCGCCACGGACTCGACGACGACGAAGAGGATCGCGCTGCCCACCGCCCCGAGCGCGAGCCCGAGGATGACGCGGGACTTCCACGGGTACTCGGTGCCGCCCCAACTCGTCAGCAGCACCAGGCAGGTCGAGGAGGTGGCCAGGAGCAGCGCGCCCAGGTAGTCGAAGCGCGCCCGCCCGGTCGGCTTGGGGAGCTTGAGCGCGACGGCCACGACGGCCAGGGTGACCAGGCCGAAGGGCACGTTGATGTAAAAGCACCAGCGCCAGGACAGGTGGTCGGTGAAGAAGCCGCCGAGCAGGGGGCCCGCGACCGACGCGAGGCCGAACGAGGCGCCGATGAGCCCCATGTAGCGGCCGCGCTCGCGGGCCGGGACGATGTCCGCCATGATCGCCTGGATGCCGATCATCAGACCGCCGGCGCCCACGCCCTGGACCGCCCGGAAGGCGATCAGCTCGTCCATCGTGCGTGACCAGCCCGCGAGCGCGGAGCCGATCACGAAGACGACGATGGCGAAGACGAAGACGCCTTTGCGGCCCATGAGGTCGCCGAGCTTGCCGTAGACCGGGAGCACGATGGTCGAGGTGAGGAGATACGAGGTGACGGTCCAGGACATCTTGTCCACGCCGCGCAGTTCACCGGCCACCTTCGGCAGGGCGGTGGCCACGATGGTCTGGTCGAGGGCCGCCAGCAGCAGGGTGAGCACCAGCCCGAAGAAGACCATCCGGATACGGGCCCGGCTGAGCCCGGCCGACGCGCTGCCGCCCGCCGTGCCGGGGCCCCCGGTCTCCCGGGCGGCCTCGGGCGCCGTCAGCCGCGCCGCCTCGCATACCTGTTGGGCCGCCTGCTGGGCTTGTTGCCCCTGTTGGGCCTGGGGCGCCTGCTGGGCTTGTTGTGTCTGCTGGTCCTGCAGGGCCGCTTCTTGCGCCGTCCGGGCCCAGGCGGGTACGGGACCGGCGGCGCGCCCCGGCTCGCCCCCCTTGGCCAGGGGGGTCCAGGTGATCCCGCCCACGTCCTTCTCCCCTCGTCGCGCCTGCACCGCCGCCCATTTCTCGCATTACGCGACAACTGTGAGCAAGCGCGACGAATCGCCGCTGACCGGTGGGGAGAGGGACGTGCGAGGCTTTCGCCCCGGTCGGAGGGTATGCGGCGGCTACACACGCCGCTGAGGAAACCACCCGATCCGGTGAGCCTTCGGGTTACTTCTCCTTCGCGACCTCGGCCGCGAGGTTCGCGAGCAGCGCGTCGTAGATCCGGGCCAGGCCCTTGGGCGCGAAGGTCCGCTCGAAGAAGCCGCCGATGCCGCCCGCGCCCTGCCAGGTCGAGGTGACGACCACGCGCGCCTGGCCCTCGCCCGCCGGGGTCACGGTCCAGGTGGTGACCATGGAGGAGTTGCGGTCCTTCTCGACCAGCTGCCCGTCCGTCGGCTCGGTCACCTCGAGCAGACAGTCGCGCACCCGCTTGCTGGTGGCCTGGAGCTTCCAGTGGACCAGCGTGCCCTGACCGTCGCCGCCCTCGCGTACCTCGTACTCGCTGTACTGCTCCGGGAGCACCCGGCCGCGCGTGCCGCTGTAGTCGGCCAGCGCGTCGAACACGTCCTCGGGGCTGCCCGCGACGATCCGCTCGGTGGTGGCCTCGACCTGGCCCATTGCTCTCCTCCGCTCGTTCCCCGGCGCCCCGGCCTGCGGCGCCCTCGACTGCGGCAAGCCAACCATTTTTGCTGGGACTTTGCACAATTGACGGGAAGCGGCTGCTGGTGGCGGGCGCCGCGCCCGGGGCTGACCGGGGCCGGGCAGCCCGGTGAATAATGTCTGGTGCCGCTGGTGCGTCTCGGGCAGGCTCCGCAGCGATGAACGACGAATCAGCGAGTGACCACGCGTACGCGCCGGCGCGCTCGCTCAAGGGGTTGCTGCACCGGGGGCGGGGCCTGGGCGCGCTGCTGGCGCCGGAGGATCCCGCGACATCCGCCGAGCTGGTGTATGACGCCGTCCGGCAGGACTGGCGGTGGGGGACCGGCATCCTGGTTCTGGCCGAACACGGCGAGGCCCAGGACCTGCCCGCACTGATCGACGAACTCGCGGCCCACGCGCAGGCACGCCAGTGGTGCGGCCCCGACCGGCTCGCCGCCGGTCTGGCCCGCTTCGGGCCGGCGGCCGCGGAGGCAGCTCCGGTACTGCGACGACTCTGGCTGTGCACCCCGCACTCCTGCGAACGGCCTGCCTACCTGAAGGCGCTGGCGGCTATCGCCCCGACCGGACTCGACCGGGCGTACACCGAGTCACTCAGGGCAGCCGCCAGGGACCGCCTTGCCACCACCTCATGAGTGCGCTTGAGCGCGCGGTGATCAAGAGACCGTGGCGGCCGGTGGGGTCCACTGGTGGGTGCGGGGCACCGTGCTGGAGACGCCGTAGTCCTTCTTGAGTTGTTCGGGGATGGCGTAGTGCATGACGCGTCCGCGGGTGAGGGAGGACAGCTCGAAGACCGTGGTGAGGTGGCCGAGGCGGTCCAGGGCCCAGGCGCCGAGCGGGGAGTTGTCCTCGATGGTCTCCAGGATGCCGAGGAGGTGGGGCACGGCCTTGACGACCTTGTCCCACGGGGTGTGCGGCACGTTGAGCCAGTCGGCGCAAGTGTCGCCGATGAGGTAGCGGATGAGGGCGGAGACGATCGGGTCGAAGAAGGTGCCGGGCACCACCTCCTCGTAGAGGTCGATGAGCTGCCGGGTCAGGTGGCTGCCCTCCTCGGAAGGCCCCATGTGCCGGATCATGTATTGGTCGAGGAACCGGCGTGCCTCGTCGAGGGTCTTGGGGACGGCGTCCTGGTCGACGCCGAGCATGGCACCGACCACGCGCCAGGCGTAGTAGTAGGCTTCCGCGCCTTCCTGTGACATGTGGATGCCGAGGCGGTGCAGACTGTCCAGCACGAGCAGCGAGAAGAACATCTGCCCGCCGATCATGTCCTCCTGGCAGATCGGCACCCCCAGCACGTCGGTGTCCCACTGGTTCTCGCGTTTGAGGTGGTGGCGGATGGAGGCGTGCAGGAGGCGCACCTTCTGGGCGGCGGGGATGAAGCGGCTGCCGGCCTCGAAGGCGTCGGGCTGCATCAGATAGACGGTGAACTGGCCGGTCTCCGCCATGCGTTTGGAGGGGTACTTCAGCCCGTGGGCGGTCGACAGCAGTTTCGCCACGTGCGGGACCAGGTAGCAGGCGGGCATGGAGGCGAAGGACAGCGCGGTGGAGATGTGCACGTTGTTGTCGATGAAGAACAGCCGAGCCTTCTCCATCTCAGCCCAGTCCACCCAGGACGGCGGGACACGAGTGGCCTCGAGATAGTCCCGCGCGACGTCGGGCAGCCCCTCCGGCAGGGGAGCGCCGACGGTGGAGACGTAGCGCATCAGGGTGTTGAACGTGCCCACCTCCCCCCGTTCGAAGAGTGCGGCGACGGTGGCGTCCGCGAGTTCGTCACCGGCTTGCCGCAAGGCGTCCATCGATGCCTCGGTGCAGGTCATGGCAGGGCCTTTCTGGTGGAGGGCACGGGTCTGTGCCACCCCGGTGCGGGGGTCAGGACAGGCGGACCGCCGCCGAACGCGCCAGCGCGCTCAGTGCGGCGGCGGCGTGCGCGGGTATATCCAGCTCGTGGAGGGCATCGAGCGCTTCCTCGACGCGTGCGCTGATCATGTCCTCGATGCGGTCGGGTGCCCCGAGCCGGCGCATCACCTCGCGGACCGCGTCCAGATCCTCCGCGTCCGGATCGCGTCGGCCCAGTAATGCGCGGAGCCCCTCCCGGTCGTCGTCGCGGGCGAGGCGCCAGGTCTCTGCCAGCAGGGCCGTGGGCCGGTGGCCGCGCACGTCGTCGGCGTTGGCCTTGCCGGTGCGTTCCGGGTTTCCGAACAGGCCGAGCAGGTCGTCCCGCAGCTGGAACGCCTCGCCCAGCGGCAGCCCATACGCGCAGTAGCCCTCGCGCAGCCGCGCGCCGGCCCCGGCCAGGGCGCCGCCGATCAGCAGGGGCTGCTCGACGGTGTACTTCGCGGTCTTGTAGCGGATCACCTTCAGCGACGCTGCGGTGTCCGGACCGGCTCCGGTACGCAGGATCTCCAGGCACTCGCCCGCGATCAGCTCGCGGGCCATCACCGACCACAGGGGGCGGGCCCGGGCGAGATAGGCGGCGGGCAGACCGCTGGTGGCGAACAACTGCCCGGCCAGCGCCATCAGCAGGTCTCCCACCAGCATCGCCAGCGACCTCGCGGCGGCGTCGGCGCGCGGGCGACGCCGTACGGCACTTCGCAGAGCGACATGTGCGGTGGGGCGCCCGTGCCGCAGCGGGCTGTCGTCGATGAGGTCGTCGTGCACGACCGCGGCGGCGTGCACCAGCTCCATGGAGGCCGCCGCCCGCACCAGCGCGTCGCTGTCCGGCTGTCCGACCGCACGCCAGCCCCAGTAGCAGAACGCCGCCCGCAGCCGTTTGCCGTCCGCGACCGCCGCCTCCAGTTGCTCGGCCACCGGGCCCAGGAGCGGGTCGATCGCCGCGAACTGGTCGGCTTCCTGGGCGACGAACCGGTGCAGTACCTCGTCGACGCGGGTCTTGAACGCGGCCGGCTCCCACCGGTCAGACATCATCAGCGGTCTTCCGAGCCAGGGCGTGCCGGGCGAGGATCTCCAGGTGGGCCGGGGGTACGGCCGCGTACCGGTCCAGCGCCAGGCGCCCACGCGCCATCAGGTCGTCCCCGGCCTCCGCCGCCAGCTCCGCGGCGTCCGAGCGGCGCAGCAGCCCCCGCACCGTCCCCAGGGCCGCACCCAGCGTGCTCACCGCCAGATCGGCCAGCCCGGCCGCCAGCAGCACCGCCTTGCCGTCCAGGCCCCCGCCCCGTCCCACTTCCCGCGTCATGGCATCTCCCCACCCACTGCACATCCGGGCGGCGCCGGTCACCCGCCGTCCTTCCCACACCCGCACTCCATGCTGCTCACACTCCGATGGCCCGAAACTTTCCGATCACCAACCTTCAGTGACAACGATCATCCGGGGTTGACACCTATGAATGAAACATGTGTTCTAATTCTGGGCACGAGCGAGACCCCCGGAGGTGCGAGCCATGCGCTGGGACAACCTGACCGACGGCGACGGGGCGGCCGCGCCCGCCCTCTTCGCGGCGGACGCGGTGACCACCCGCACCTTCGACACCCCCGAGTTCCGCGGCATCACGTTCCACGAGATCCGCGCCCGCTCGATCGTCAACCGGGTGCCCGGCGCCTCCCGGATGCCGTTCGCATGGACGGTGAACCCGTACCGCGGCTGCACCCACGCCTGCGTCTACTGCTTCGCACGCAAGACCCACAGCTACCTCGACCTCGACACCGGGCTCGACTTCGACACCCAGATCGTGGTGAAGGTCAACGCCCCCGAACTGCTCCGCCGCGAGCTGGCCTCCCGCCGCTGGCGCGGCGAGCACATCGCCATGGGCACCAACGTCGACTGCTACCAGCGGTCCGAGATGGTTGCACACCAGCAGTAGAGGCGACTGACCAGGTAAAAGCCCCCGTCATGCACCACGGGGGACAACGGGGGCCGCACCGACTCCCTGAGCTGTCTTGCTCGCCGTCGCTACGAGCCTGTTCGTTCCAGGTCTTGATCCACTCTTCGAGCCCGGTCTTCAGTTCATCAAGTGAGCAGAACACGCCGCGTTCGAGGCAGCGTCGTTCCAGCTCCGCGAACCACCGCTCGACCTGGTTGATCCAGGACGAGTAGGTCGGGGTGAAGTGCAGGCGGAACCGGGGATGCGCAAGCAGCCACTTGTGCACCACCGGCGCCTTGTGGGCGGAGAGGTTGTCGCAGATCACGTGGACCGCCAGGCCGGGATCGGTCTGGCGGTCGATCTCGTCGAGGAAGTCACGGAAGTCGACCGCGCGGTGCTGTGCGGACAGCTTCCCGATCACCTCGCCGGTGGCGGTGTTCAGGGCGGCGAACAGGTCCACGGTGCCGTGCCGGACGTAGTCGAAGCTGCGGCGCTCAGGGGTGCCGGGCACCATCGGCAGCACCGGCGCTGTCCGTTCCAGGACCTGGATCTGCGGTTTTTCGTCGACCGCGAAGACGGCCGTGTTCGCCGGCGGGGCGAGATACAGTCCGACCACGTCACGGATCTTGTCGATCAGCAGCGGGTCCGGAGAGATCTTGAAAGTTTCCGTGCGCCAGGGCTGCAGCCCGAACGCCCGCCAGATCCGCAGCACGCTCGTCGGTGAGATCCCCACCCGCCGGGCCAGCTCCCGCTTCGACCAGTGGGTCGCACCCTCGGGCACCTCTTCGAGCGTGCGCACCACCACCTCTTCCACCTGGGCATCGGTGATAGTGCGCGGGACCCCGGGGCGCGGTTCGTCAGACAGCCCGTCCAGCCGGTCGCGTAGGAACCTGGTACGCCACCGCGCCACCGTCTTGCGGTCCATCCCCAGCAGGTCAGGAACGCCTTCGGGTCTTCGTAGACCTGGAGGCGGGGGTTGGCGACCAGCGCGCGTAGTTCGCGTTTGCCGAGGTAGGTCCCGGCGTAGCGGTCCTCCTCGGCACCGTCGTCGACGAAGGAGCCCGGCGACACCAGCGCCTTCTCCACCAGGACGTGGAAGGCGTCCGTGTCGGTCGCGGCCAGCAGCGCCGAATGGTCCGTCCAGGCGAGATGCCCGATCTGGTGGGCGACGCTCCAGCCGGGCGCCGGGGTGGCGAGCGCCCACTGCTCGGCGCTCAACTCGGCCACCAGCCGGTCGAGTTCCTCGCTCTCCTCGCGCAGGTCGTCGAACACGGGCGTCGGATCGGACACGGGACGCTCCCCTCGGGCATGGCAGCGCCGAAGAAAACAAGCAGGCATGCTTGCATAATTGCGGCCGTTCGGTGCACGACCCGGGGCGAGGGCTGCGCGGACCCTGTGTGCTCAATACACTCGGCGATCGGGCCCATCGCGGCGCGCACTCGCATATCGGGGGACGAACGATGAGCAACTGGAACCCGGGCGGACAGCCGCCCCAGGGGCCGCAGCCCTACCAGCCGCAGCCACCTCAGCCCTATCCGCCCCAGCCCTACGTGCCGCCACAGCCCCAGCCGCCCTACCCGGGGCCGCCGGTGCCGCCGCCGGGCGGGCCGATCACCCGGCTGCGGCGGCGGATCGGCCCCATCCACACCGCGCGCAGGGTCTTCACCCCGTCACGGCCGGGCATCGTCTCGGATCCTGAGGTGGCGCGGATGCGGAAGATCAGGACCCTGGTCGGCGTGGGCGCGTTCCTGTGGATGTCCTACGCCTACAAGCTCGCCCCCAAGCTCAGCGATGCGGCGGACGAGCAGGTCGACAAGTCGTGGACCAGCGCCCTCGTGCTGGCGGCGACCCTCCCGGTCGTCGTCGGCGTCCTGTACGGCCTGGCCGCTCCGGCGGCGCGACGGGACCTGCTACGCCGGGCGGGGCGGTGCTTCGGCGCGATCGTGGCCATGATGGCGGCGGCATCCGTCTTCCCGATCATCGTGCTCTCAGGATTCTTCGAGGGCCAGGAACCCCTCGTGGAGGGCCACTTCACCGTGACGAAGGGCCTCATCCTCGCGTTCACCCTCTTCGTCTTCTTCTGGGTGACGCCGTTCGTCGTCTGGGGCGTGGGACTCGCCGCCCAGCACGTGTTCCGCACCGCGGACATCCACGAGACGGTGCCGCCGCTGCTGATCATGGCGTTGGCGTGGGAGATGGCACTGATCGACATGTTCACCGGCGCCCACGAGGGCGTGCCGACGGTGATCCGGTACGTGTTCATCCTGGGCGCCCCGCTCTCCGTCACGGCGGTGGGCCTGTGGGAGCTGCACCGGCTGCGCGTGCACTACGGGCTGGGGATGCGGGGACTGCTGATGCGCTAGGAACGGCGCCTCGCAGGACGTACTAGTGATCTGGTTTTGAGGTCGTGGGTCGCCACGTGAGGCGTCCCCTCTTTCAGAATGCGGCGTTCTGCTGCGGCGGGTAGCGCGCTCGCGCTGTGCTGCGTGGATGGGCGATACCCGGCTGGAACCTGTCGTGTTGTCGGAGGCCGAGCGGCTGACGCTGGAGAGCTGGGCCAAGCGCCGCTCGACCGCCCAGGGACTGGCCGTTCGCGCACGCATCGTGCTGGCGTGCGCGAACGGCTGGAACAACACCGTGGTCGCCGCGCGACTCGGTGTCGGCAGAGATACCGTGCGCCGCTGGCGCACACGGTTCCTTGCCCGGCGACTGGACGGACTCGCCGACGAGCCGCGGCCCGGGGTGCCGCGGACCATCACCGATGCCCAGGTGGAAGAGGTCGTGGTCCGCACCCTGGAGCAGACGCCACAGGGCGGGACGCACTGGTCGAAGCGGGAGCTGGCCAAGGTCGTGGGCATCTCGCCGGCGAGCGTGCTGCGGATCTGGCACGCCTTCGGCCTGCAGCCGTGGCGGACTGGGACCTTCAAGATCTCACCCGACCCGTTCCTGATCGACAAGATCCGCGATGTCGTCGGCCTTTACCTCGCCCCGCCGGCCAATGCCGTCGTCTTCGCGATGGACGAGAAACCACAGATCCAGGCTCTTGAGCGGACCGCACCGGTCCTGCCGATGATTTCGGGAGTGCCCGAGCGGCGGAGTTTCGACTACGTCCGGCACGGGACCGTCGACCTGTTCGCCGCACTGAACACCGCCACGGGCAAGGTGATCACGAAACTGTCCGCCCAACACCGGGCCGTCGACTTCCGCGACTTCCTCGACGAGATCGACCGCCAGACCGACAAGAGCCTTGCGGTCCACGTCATCTGCGACAACCTCTCCGCCCACAAGGCGCCCGTGGTGCACAAGTGGCTGCTCGCGCACCCCCGCTTCCAGCTCCACTTCACCCCGACCTACTCGTCCTGGATCAACCAGGTCGAACGGTGGTTCGCCGAGCTGGAACGACGCTGCCTCACACGCGGGGTGTTCTGCTCACTCGACGACCTCAAGACCGCACTCGAAGAGTGGATCAAGGTCTGGAACGACGATTCCAGGCCCTTCAAATGGACCAAGACCGCCGACCAGATCCTCGACCGCATCTGCCGCTGCTGCGACAGGATCTCCGAACCAGATCACTAGACACTTTGGACGACACACAGGCGCACATTGACGCTGTGGCAGCCATCCACGGCCTTAGCGACGCTGACCTATTCAGTGTGATTACCAATGCCCCCACCTCCGAAAATCCGTAGGCGCCCCCATGCCATACCGACCCCGGCGCAATTGCCCTGCCGTACCCAACTGCCCTAACAGCATCAGCAAACGCCGGGGCCGTCCGTCTTGCGGCTCAACAATGCTGAGGATTGCTCCTGCCCCGCGCCGGGTCCACCGGTCAAGACGGAATCCCCAGAGCGCGCCAATCTCGCCTTTCTCACGTGCCTGCAAAGCTAGGTCTTGCTGGGCCACCTTCTTGCTTCGGCGGAACCGGCTAGCGCTGCCGACTTCCCGCCAGACATGCCGCACGGTGAGACCCAGCTCAGCCGCTGTGCGTCTCCCCCGTGCTTCCTGCGCACTGACGGAGATCTCCCGGCGCCCGGTCTTCGACTTCACGGCTTGGCTCTTGCGGCACACCAGATCAATGAGGGTGCTGGTGTCTTCAGTTGGGGTGCTCATGGGCCAAGATTCGCACGTCAGAGGCTGGGACCTCAGTGTCCAACGGGCACCCTGATCCTGCGCGACCTGGAGCTGCTGCGGCGGGCCTCCCGCGTCACCGACATCGGCGTCTCCGTCTCGGTCGGCTTCACCGACCCCGAGCTGTGGCGCACCGTCGAGCCGGGCACGCCCTCGCCCCAGCGCAGGCTGGAGGCGGTACGCACGCTGACCGACCACGGCATCCCGTGCGGTGTGCTGATGGCCCAGGTCATCCCCTTCCTCGGCGACTCCCCCGAGCAGCTGCGCGCGACCGTACGGGCCGTCGCGGCGGCCGGGGCCACCTCCGTGACACCGCTCGTGCTGCATCTGCGGCCCGGCGCCCGCGAATGGTTCACGGCCTGGCTCGCCCGCCACCACCCGCGTTTGCTGCGCCGCTACGACGCGCTGTACGGCGGCGGGACGTACGTGCCCCGGTGGTATCAGCGGCGGATCACCGGGATGGTCCACGAGTTCGCCGACGAGTACGGCATCGGCCCGTGCCGCGCGGGCGCGCACCGTGGCGTCCCGGACGCGGCCGGTGGGCCAAACGACGCCCCGGCCACGGCTGACGCGCCCGACCAGCTGACGCTGTTGTGAGCTTCCGGGACCCGTACGGCGCCGGGCGCGGCGGCGTCAAGCGGGCGTGTCCACCCCGCTCAGGGCGGCCGCCAGCCGGTCGCGGGCCTCGGTCTGGGCGGCGATGCGCGCGTCGAGGACGGCGAGCCGGTCCCGGGCGATGCCAAGCCCTTCTTGGCTGGGTTTCACGCTCGTCACATCACCGTCCAGGCAGGGCAGGAAGCAGCGGACGTCGTCGAGCGTGAGGCCCACGGAGAGCAGATGGCGGATGTTGCGGACGCGGACGGCGGCGCGCTCGTCGTAGTCGCGGTAGCCGTTGTGCTCGCGCGAGGACGTGATCAGCCCCGCCTGCTCGTAGTGGCGCAGCGCGCGCGGCGTCGCGCCCGTGGCCTTCGCCAGTTCCCCGATCCGCACCGGTCCCACCTCCGGTGCCGTTTCTATCAGCTCTCGCTCAGCTGCCCATCAGCCGACCACCGCCCCGCCGTCCACCGGCAGCACGACCCCCGTCACGAACGACGCCCCGGGCGAGGCCACCTGGACGATCGCCCACGCCACCTCCTCCGGCCGCCCGATCCGTCCCAGCGGGGTGTGGGCCAGCTGCCAGGCCCGTACCTTCGCGCGCTGCTCGGGCGTCAGCCCCTGGTGCTCCCCGATCGGGGTCTCGATCGCCCCGGGAGCGACGGCCACCACCCGCACCCCGCGCGGCGCCAGCTCCACCGCCCAGCTGCGGGTCAGCGTGTCCAGGGCCGCCTTCGTCGCCGCGTAGAGGGAGTTGCCCGCCCAGCCTCGCTGGCCGACGGAGGTGCTGACGTTCACCACCACGCCGCCGCTCTCCTCCAGGGGGCCGAGGGCCGCCCGCGTCAGCAGGACGGGCGCGAGGAGATTGGTCGCCAGGAGCGGTGTGGCCGACTCGGGGGTGATGTCGCCCAGCGGCGCGGCGCGCACGACCGCGGCGTTGTTGACCAGCACGTCGAGTCGGCCGTACGACCCGGTCACGCGCCGCAGGATGTCCTCGGCTGCGCCCTCCGCGGTGATGTCGGCCGAAAGGGGCTGAATCCGCGGGTGGCCCTCCGCCGCCTCCTCCAGCGGCCCGGGCCGCCGCCCGACCGCCACCACCCGCGCCCCCTGCGCGGCGAGGGCCCGGGCGGTGGCCCGGCCGATCCCGGTGCCCGCGCCGGTGACGAGGGCGACCTTGCCGTCGAGCGGGTGTGGGGCTGTGCTGTCGGTGTCGTTGGTGTGGTTCATGGCCAGGATCCTGCGACCCTGCCGCCAATGGCAGGGTCAAGCGGCCTACGGTGGGCGGATGGACGGCGTACGTGTGAGGGACATGACGGAGGCGGACATCGACGCCGTGGCGGCGGTGCGGGTGCGCGGGTGGCAGGCGGCGTACCGGGGGCTGGTACCGCAGGCGCACCTGGACGGCCTGAGCGTCGAGAAGGACGCGGAGCGGCGGCGGGAGTTCTTCTCCAGAGGCGTGGGGGACGTCGTCAACCTCGTGGTCGAGAACGCGTTCGGCGAGGTGGTGGGCTGGGCGTGTTTCGGCCCGTACCGGGACCGCGATCTGCCGTCGGGCGACGCGGAGCTGTACGCGATCTACGTACGCCCCGACCTGATCGGCACCGGCGTCGGGCACGCCCTGCTGACGGAGTCCGTCAGCAGGACCACCGAACGCGGCTTCCCGCGCCTGCGGCTGTGGGTCCTCAAGGACAACGCCCACGCCCGGCACTTCTACGAGCGCGCCGGCTTCACCCCCGACGGCGGCCAAGAGGACTACGAGGTGGACGGCGTCCCCGTCCCCGAGGTCCGGTACGCCCGCGCTCTCGCCCCCATGACCGTCTGAGCCCCTGGCACACGGCCCGGCGCTTGGCCGGCCTCACCGCACCCGCGCCCGCCCCGGCTTGTCCGGGGCGGGGCGGCGTGGGGCCGGGCCGCCGCCCCCGCCGCTGATGCGCGCCAGCGCCGCCGCCGCGGCCGCGCTCAGGCGGGGGTGGCGGGCGGCGGAGGTCAGCGCCGGGGCGGCGCGTTCGTCGCCGATGGCGCCGAGGCCCTCGACGCAGGCGCGGGCGATCGGCCAGTGGCGGTCGCGGGCGGCCAGTTGGCGTTCGAGGGCGGCGACGAGGGCCGGGACGGACTCGGGGGCGCGCAGTTCGACGAGCAGGCGGATGGGGTGGAGGGAGTAGGCGGTGCGCAGCGGGTTGGTGGCCAGGGCGGCCGCGGCGCGGGCGGTGCGCGGGTCGCCGAGGCGGGCCAGGACGCGGGCGGCGGTCGCGCAGCGGGCCGGTTCGCGGTAGTTGAGGAGGAGGACGAGGGTCTCGAAGGCGCGCCGGTCGCCCGCGCTGCCGAGCACGAACGCGGCGGTCTCCCGCGCCCACAGGGGCTGTTCGGGCGCGACGAGGATGCGGGCGAGCTGTTCGCGGGCGGCGGGGGTGCCCTGCCGTACGAGCGCGAGCAGCGAGGCGTGGGCCCTGGTCTCCTCCGGGGACGAGAGCGAGGCCCGCACCCGGTCGGTCAGTACGCGGAATTCTTCGTCCATGTCGAGTGATCTCCCCTCCCCGGTGACCGGCGCCCGGGCGGCGGGCGCGCGCGTCACAAAATGAGCTCTGGCGTCTTGGTTACCCGCGAGTTAAACTGTCGACACGAGCAGCACCCCTGCTCTGGCGGCCTGGTGACGCAGCCGCCGTGTGAAGTCGGTTCGGCAGTGCAGATGTGTACGGCGTGGCCCCGGGACAGGGCCGGCCATGTGTCTCCCACGGGCAGTTTCCTCCGTGTGACGCTGTCCGTCAGGGAGCGTGCAAGCCCTTCCGCCGGAGTTTCGTGTCAGCCCGCCGCGCATGACCGAAAGCTCCTCTCAGTCGTCACG
The DNA here is from genome assembly GCF_033793745.1 of Streptomyces sp. ME19-01-6. NCBI lineage: Bacteria > Bacillati > Actinomycetota > Actinomycetes > Kitasatosporales > Streptomycetaceae > Streptomyces > Streptomyces sp. ME19-01-6. The sequence continues at coordinate 155,255 of NZ_JARAXF010000011.1, forward strand.
TCATCCCCACTTCCGGGGAACACCCTCTGGAGTCCGCGATGGACCGTCTTCCGACCAACGACGCCGGCCGTCCCTCCGGCCGTCCTTCCGGCCGTACGCCCAGCCCCGCGCCCAGCCGTACGTCCTCCCCAGATCTCTCCCCCTCCGAAGCCCCGCTCACTACTGTCGCGGTCATCGGACTCGGCACAATGGGCACCGGCATCGCCGAACTGCTGGCCCGGGCGGGCCGCGAAGTGGTCGGCATCGACATCAGCGAGGCCGCCGCCCGCCGGGCCGTCACCGCGCTGGAGACCGCCACCGCCCGCGCCGTGCGCCGCGAGCGGATGACCGAGCGGGAGCGACAGGAGGCACTGGCCCGCTTCCGCGTCCGCACCGAGCTGCGCGCCGCGGCCGACGCCGACCTGGTGATCGAGGTGGTGCCGGAGAGCTATGAGATCAAGCACGAGGTCTTCACCGCCCTGGACGCCGTCGTCCGGCCCGACACCATCCTGGCCACCGGCACCAACGCGCTGTCCGTGACCCGGCTGGCCGCCGACTCCGCCCGCCCCGAGCGCGTCCTCGGCCTGCATTTCTTCAATCCCGCACCCGCCATGAGGCTCGTCGAGATCGTCTCCAGCGTGCTGACCGCCCCGACGGCCGTCGCCGCGGTCACCGCGCTCGCCCGTGACCTGGGCAAGGAGCCGGTCGCGCTCGGCGACCGGCCGGGGTTCGTCGCCGACGGCCTGCTGTTCGGCTATCTCAACCAGGCCGCCGCGATGTACGAGGCGAAATACGCGGCGCGCGAGGACATCGACGCCGCGATGCGGCTGGGCTGTGGCCTGCCGATGGGCCCGCTGGCGCTGCTGGACCTGGTCGGCATCGACACGGCCCGTACCGTCCTGGAGGCGATGTACGCGGCCTCCGGCGACCGGCTGCACGCGCCCGCGCCCGTCCTGGGCCAGCTCGCCGAGGCCGGGCTGACCGGCCGCAAGGCGGGCCGCGGCTTCTACACGTACGAGGCGCCGGGCAGCGGCGTGACGGTCCCGGACGCGCTGACCCCGGACCCCGCCGACCGGGCCCCGGCCGCCGCGCGCCCGGTCCGCGCGGTGGGGGTCGCGGGCTCGGGCACCATGGCGAGCGGGATCGCCGAGGTCTTCGCCAAGGCGGGCCACGACGTCGTCCTGGCGGCCCGCACGCCCAAGAAGGCGGAGGCGGCCAAGGCCAGGATCGCCCGGTCCCTGGAGCGGTCGGTGGCCAAGGGCCGGCTGACCGGGCAGGCCCGCGACGAGGCGCTGGCCCGGATCGCCCCGGCCGGAACGCTGGACGCCTTCGCGGACGTGGACCTGGCGGTCGAGGCGGTCGCCGAGGACCTGGCCGTCAAGCAGCAGCTGTTCGCGACGCTGGACAAGGTCTGCAAGCCGGGCGCGGTGCTGGCCACGACCACCTCCTCGCTCCCGGTGATCGCCTGCGCCCGCGCGACCTCGCGCCCACAGGACGTGGTCGGCCTCCACTTCTTCAACCCGGCGCCCGCGATGAAGCTGGTCGAGGTGGTGCGTACGGTCCTCACGGCGGACGATGTGCGGGCCACGGCCCACGCGGTGTGCCGGGCGGTGCGCAAACACCCGGTGGACTGCGGCGACCGGGCCGGCTTCATCGTCAACGCCCTGCTGTTCCCGTACCTCAACAACGCGGTCAAGATGGTCCAGGAGCACTACGCCTCGCCGGACGCCATCGACGCCGCCATGAAGCTCGGGGGCGGCTATCCGATGGGCCCCTTCGAGCTGCTGGACGTCGTGGGCCTGGATGTGTCCCTGGCCATCGAGAAGGTGCTGCACCGCGAGTTCCGCGAGCCGGGCCTCGCGCCCGCGCCGCTGCTGGAACACCTGGTCGCGGCGGGGTGCCTGGGGCGGAAGACGGGGCGCGGCTTCCGCGAGTATGCGAAGGCCTGAGGAGCGGCCGGGCTGGGGCGGGCTGCTGGAGCCCGCTCCAGGTCCGGCCCCAGGGGGCCAGGGCGCATCCCCCCGGGAAATGCAGTACGTTCCCCACATGTCCCAGCCCCTGAAGGCCACTCGTACGCCGCGTACGAACCGCTCGAACTCCGCCGGCAGCGGAAGCACCGGCAACCGCCGGGCCACCGCACAGCGCCTGACCATGCGCCGCAAACTGGCGGCCGCGGCCATGGAGTTGTTCGCCACCCAGGGCTACGAGGCGACGACAGTCGACGAGATCGCGGCGAGAGCAGGGGTCGCCCGCCGCACCTTCTTCCGCCACTTCCGCTCCAAGGAAGAAGCGATCTTCCCGGACCACGACGACACGCTGGTACGGGCAGCGGACGTACTGGACGCGGCGCCGCCGCACGAGCATCCGCTGGACACGGTGTGCCGGGGGATCAAGGAGGTCATGCGGATGTACGCCGCCTCCCCCGCGGTCTCCGTGGAGCGCTACCGGCTGACCCGCGAGGTGCCCGCCCTGCGCGAGCGCGAGATCGCCTCGGTGGCCCGCTACGAGCGGCTCTTCACCCGCTATCTCCTGGGCCACTTCGACGAGGGCGCCCACCACGACGGCGACGACGACCCGCTGCTCGCGGAGGTCGCCGCCTCCGCCGTGGTCACCGCGCACAACCATGTCCTGCGGCGCTGGCTGCGCGCGGGCGGTGTCGGCGATGTGGAGGCGCAGCTGGACCACGCCTTCGACATCGTCCGCCATGCCTTCGGCACGGGCATAGGCGCCCCCCGCCCCGTCACCGGCCGCCCGGCGGCCACGGTGTCGGCCAAGGGCGAGGAGGAGGACGTGGTGGTGATGGTCGCCCGCACGGACGCCCCGCTGGACGAAGTGATGCGGACGATCGAGCGAGCGCTGAAGCGCTAGCGCCCACGACAGGGACTGTTCGCACACCATCACACACCGAACGCAACGGCCGTCCCTTCCGGGGCGGCCGTTGCCGCTCATGTGTGCCATCAGGATGACAACTGAGAGAAATTGTTGGCACGCAGTGTCTTGCGGCCTGGCACAGAGTGCCATACGGTGATGTTGTCCGGGTGGACGACGCGCAGGAAAACACACGACGCGTCGGCTGTCCCCGCAAGCCGCTTCGCGCGCCCGGACCGCCTGCGTCACCAGGCACCCTCCGCGCTACCCGCGCGCCGCTCAGCACCACCTCCGCCGAACCGACGGCACCAGCAGCAACCGTCAATGAGCCCAGCGTTCCCTCAAGCGTCCCCCGACGCTTCGCCGGAGGCACCGATGAACGAAATCCTGGACGCGATCCTGGCATCGACAGCACCCGACCACGGCTCCCCCGCGGTGAGCCCCGAGGACTTCGCGGCCCTGCCCGTCCCCGAGTCGTACCGCGCGGTGACCGTCCACAAGGACGAGGCCGAGATGTTCGCCGGCCAGACCACCAAGGAGAAGGACCCCCGCAAGTCACTGCACGTGGACGAGGTGCCGGTGCCCGAACTCGGCCCCGGCGAGGCGCTGGTGGCCGTCATGGCCAGCTCGGTGAACTACAACTCCGTGTGGACCTCGATCTTCGAGCCGCTGCCCACCTTCGGCTTCCTGGAGCGGTACGGCAAGCTCTCCCCGCTCGCCAAGCGGCACGACCTGCCGTACCACATCATCGGCTCCGACCTCGCGGGCGTCGTGCTGCGCACCGGCCCGGGCGTGAACATCTGGCGGCCCGGCGACGAGGTCGTCGCGCACTGCCTCTCCGTCGAGCTGGAGTCCGCGGACGGCCACAACGACACCATGCTCGACCCCGAGCAGCGCATCTGGGGCTTCGAGACCAACTTCGGCGGCCTCGCCGAGCTCGCGCTGGTCAAGTCCAACCAGCTCATGCCCAAGCCGGGGCACCTGAGCTGGGAGGAGGCTGCCGCCCCCGGCCTGGTCAACTCGACCGCCTACCGGCAGCTGGTCTCCCGCAACGGCGCCGGGATGAAGCAGGGCGACAACGTCCTGATCTGGGGCGCCAGCGGCGGGCTCGGCAGCTACGCCACCCAGTTCGCCCTCGCCGGCGGCGCCACCCCGATTTGCGTGGTCTCCTCGCCCCGCAAGGCCGAGATCTGCCGGGCCATGGGCGCCGAGGCGATCATCGACCGCAGCGCCGAGGACTACCGCTTCTGGAAGGACGAGCACACCCAGGACCCGAAGGAGTGGAAGCGCTTCGGCAAGCGCATCCGCGAGCTGACCGGCGGCGAGGACGTGGACATCGTCTTCGAACACCCGGGCCGGGAGACCTTCGGCGCCTCGGTGTACGTCACCCGCAAGGGCGGCACCATCGTCACCTGCGCGTCCACGTCCGGCTACACCCACGAATACGACAACCGCTACCTGTGGATGTCGCTCAAGCGCATCGTCGGCTCCCACTTCGCCAACTACCGCGAGGCCTGGGAGGCCAACCGCCTGATCGCCAAGGGCAAGATCCACCCCACCCTCTCCAAGGTCTACCACCTGGAGGACACCGGCCAGGCCGCCCACGACGTGCACCGCAACATCCACCAGGGCAAGGTCGGCGTCCTGTGCCTCGCCCCCCAGGAGGGCCTGGGCGTGCGCGACCCGGAGCTGCGCGAACGCCACATCGACGCCATCAACCTCTTCCGGGGCGCCGCATGACGGCCCGCGACCGTAAAACCAGGGACCGGCCCTGGCTGATGCGGACGTACGCGGGGCACTCCTCCGCCGAGGCGTCCAACGAGCTGTACCGGCGCAACCTCGCCAAGGGCCAGACCGGCCTGTCCGTCGCCTTCGACCTGCCGACCCAGACCGGCTACGACCCCGACCACATCCTGGCCCGCGGCGAGGTGGGCCGGGTCGGCGTCCCGGTCTGCCACCTCGGTGACATGCGGCGGCTGTTCCAGGACATCCCGCTGGAGCGGATGAACACCTCCATGACCATCAACGCCACCGCCATGTGGCTGCTGGCGCTGTACCAGGTGGTCGCGGAGGAGCAGGGCGCGGATGTGGCCGCGCTGCAGGGCACCACGCAGAACGACATCGTCAAGGAGTACCTGTCGCGCGGGACGCATGTCTTCCCGCCCGGGCCCAGCCTGCGGCTGACCACCGACATGATCGCGTACGCGGTCGGCGCCATGCCCAAGTGGAACCCGATCAACATCTGCAGCTACCACCTGCAGGAGGCCGGGGCCACGCCGGTGCAGGAGATCGCCTACGCGATGTCGACCGCGATCGCCGTACTGGACGCCGTACGGGCCTCCGGGCAGGTGCCCCAGGAGCGCTTCGGCGATGTGGTGGCCCGTATCTCCTTCTTCGTGAACGCGGGCGTCCGGTTCATCGAGGAGATGTGCAAGATGCGCGCCTTCGGCCGCATCTGGGACCGGATCACCCTGGAGCGCTACGGCGTCCAGGACCCCAAGCACCGCCGCTTCCGCTACGGCGTCCAGGTCAACTCGCTGGGGCTGACCGAGGCCCAGCCGGAGAACAACGTCCAGCGCATCGTGCTGGAGATGCTGGCGGTCACCCTCTCCAAGGACGCCCGCGCCCGCGCCGTACAGCTCCCGGCCTGGAACGAGGCGCTGGGGCTGCCGCGCCCCTGGGACCAGCAGTGGTCGCTGCGCATCCAGCAGGTCCTCGCCCACGAGAGCGACCTGCTGGAGTACGACGACATCTTCGCCGGCTCGCACGTCATCGAGGCCGAGGTCGGCACCCTCGTCGAGGCCGCCACGGCCGAGATCGACCGGATCCAGGAGATGGGCGGGGCCATGGCCGCCGTCGAGTCCGGCTATCTCAAGGCGCGACTGGTCGCCTCGCACGCCGAGCGCAGGGCGCGCATCGAGGCGGGCGAGGAGAAGATCGTCGGCGTCAACTGCTACGAGTCCACCGAGCCCAATCCGCTCACCGCCGACCTGGACACCGCGATCATGACGGTGGACCCGGCGAACGAGGCGCGGGTGGTCCGGGGCTTGCGCGCCTGGCGCGACGGGCGCCGGGAGGGCCGGGCCCAGGACGCCCTGGCCGCGCTCAAGAAGGCCGCCGCGGGCAGCGACAACCTCATGGCCGCGACCCTGGAGTGCGCCCGCGCGGGCGTGACCACGGGCGAGTGGGCGTGGGCGCTGCGGGATGTGTTCGGCGAGTTCCGCGCCCCGACCGGGGTCGGCGGCGCGCCCGTGGCGGTCGCCGCCGAGGCGGGCACCCCGCTCGCCGCCGTCCGCGCCAAAACCGCCGCGACCGCCGCCGACCTCGGCGCCGGCAAGCTGCGGCTGCTGGTCGGCAAGCCCGGCCTGGACGGGCACAGCAACGGCGCCGAGCAGATCGCCGTGCGGGCCCGGGACGCCGGCTTCGAGGTGGTCTACCAGGGGATCAGGCTCACCCCCGAGCAGATCGTCGCGGCGGCCGTCGCCGAGGACGTGCACTGCGTCGGCCTGTCCATACTCTCCGGCTCGCACGCCGAGCTGGTGCCGGATGTGCTGGCCCGGCTGCGCGCGGCCGGGGCGCCCGACATCCCCGTGATCGTCGGCGGGATCATCCCGGCCGCGGACGCCGCCGCGCTGCGCGAAGCCGGAGTGGCGGCCGTCTTCACCCCGAAGGACTTCGGTATCACAGAGATCATCGGTCGTATCGTCGACGAGATCCGCACCGCGAACCAGCTCGACCCCCTGGAGGTCCCCGCATGAGTACGCCTGTCAACCGTCTCCGTCCGCGGCGCTCCTGCCTCGCGGTCCCGGGAAGCAACCCGCGCTTCCTGGAGAAGGCACAGGGCCTCCCCGCCGACCAGGTCTTCCTGGACCTGGAGGACGCGTGCGCGCCGCTGGCCAAGCCCGAGGCGCGGCACACCATCGTCAAGTACCTCAACGAGGGCGACTGGACGGGCAAGACACGGGTCGTACGCGTCAACGACTGGACGACCGAGTGGACGTACCGCGACGTGGTGACGGTGGTGGAGGGCGCGGGCCCGAACCTCGACTGCATCATGCTGCCGAAGGTGCAGAACGCCCAGCAGGTCGTCGCGCTCGACCTGCTGCTGACGCAGATCGAGAAGACGATGGGCTTCGAGGTCGGGCGGATCGGCATCGAGGCACAGATCGAGAACGCCCAGGGCCTGAACAACGTCAACGAGATCGCGCAGGCCTCGCCGCGCATCGAGACGATCATCTTCGGCCCGGCCGACTTCATGGCGTCGATCAATATGAAGTCGCTGGTCGTGGGCGAGCAGCCGCCCGGATACCCGGCCGACGCCTACCACTACATCCTCATGAAGATCTTGATGGCCGCCCGCGCCAACGACCTCCAGGCGATCGACGGACCGTATCTGCAGATCAAGAACGTCGACGGCTTCCGCGAGGTCGCGGGCCGCGCCGCCGCGCTCGGCTTCGACGGCAAGTGGGTGCTGCACCCGGGCCAGGTCGACGCCGCCAATGAGGTCTTCTCGCCCTCGCAGGAGGACTACGACCACGCCGAGCTGATCCTTGACGCGTACGAGTACTACACGTCCGAGGCGGGCGGCAAGAAGGGCTCGGCGATGCTCGGCGACGAGATGATCGACGAGGCCAGCCGCAAGATGGCGCTGGTGATCGCCGGCAAGGGCCGGGCCGCCGGCATGGCCCGTACGTCCCGCTTCGAAGCCCCGGAGGCGTGAGCGCCATGCAGTTCGGCCGCACCTATGAGGAATTCGCGGTGGGCGATGTCTACCGGCACTGGCCGGGGAAGACCGTCACCGAGTACGACGACCACCTCTTCTGTCTGCTCACCATGAACCACCACCCGCTCCACCTGGACGCCAACTATGCCGAGAAGACAACCGACTTCGGCAAGAACGTGGTGGTCGGGAACTACATCTACTCGCTGCTGCTGGGCATGTCCGTGCCGGACGTCTCCGGCAAGGCCATCGCCAATCTGGAGGTCGAGTCGCTGCGGCACGTCGCGCCCACCTTCCACGGCGACACGATCTACGGGGAGACGACGGTGCTCGGCAAGACCCCGTCGAAGTCCAAGCCCGACCGGGGCGTGGTCCATGTGGAGACCAAGGGCTACAAGCAGGACGGCACCCTCGTCTGCGTCTTCCGGCGCAAGGTGATGGTGCCGACGGCGACGTACATCAAGGAGCGGGGCGGGGAGCAGCCCGGCCGCCCGCCCGTCTCCTCCGAGCTGGGAGAGGACTGAGATGAGCCGCCTCGCGCAGACCGACGGCCTGACGGACGTCCAGCAGGAGATCCTGGCCACCGTCAGGGACTTCGTCGACAAAGAGATCCTCCCGGTCGCGACCGAGCTGGAGCATCGCGACGAGTACCCGGCCCAGATCGTCGAGGGCCTCAAGGAGCTCGGCGTCTTCGGGCTGATGATCCCCGAGGAGTACGGGGGGCTCGGCGAGTCGCTGCTGACCTACGCGCTGTGCGTGGAGGAGATCGCCCGCGGCTGGATGAGCGTGTCCGGCATCATCAACACCCACTTCATCGTCGCGTACATGCTCAAGCAGCACGGCACACAGGAGCAGAAGGAGTACTTCCTGCCCAAGATGGCGCTGGGCGAGATCCGCGGCGCCTTCTCGATGTCGGAGCCGGGCCTGGGCTCGGATGTGTCCGCGATCACCACCAAGGGCGTCCGGGACGGCGACGACTATCTGCTCACCGGCCAGAAGATGTGGCTGACCAACGGCGGCACCTCCACGGTGGTGGCGGTGCTGTGCCGAACCGATGAGACCGGCGCGACGGGCGCGGAAGGCGCGGCGGACGGCGAGATCGCCCCGCACCGGTCCATGACCACCTTCCTGGTGGAGAAGGAGCCGGGATTCGGCGAGGTCCGCCCCGGGCTCACCATCCCCGGCAAGATCGAGAAGATGGGCTACAAGGGCGTCGACACCACCGAGCTCATCCTGGACGGACTGCGCATTCCGGCGGATCGCGTCCTCGGCGGCACGACCGGCCGCGGTTTTTACCAAATGATGGACGGAGTGGAGGTCGGGCGGGTCAATGTGGCCGCCCGTGGCTGCGGTGTGGCGCGCCGCGCCTTCGAGCTCGGCGTTGCATATGCACAGCAGCGGCACACCTTCGGCAAACCCATCGCGCAACATCAGGCCATCCAGTTCAAACTGGCCGAAATGGCCACAAAGGTCGAGGCGGCTCATGCGATGATGGTCAACGCGGCCCGCAAGAAGGACTCGGGCCGGCGCAATGACCTGGAGGCCGGGATGGCCAAATACCTGGCCTCCGAGTACTGCAAGGAGGTTGTGGAGGACGCCTTCCGCATCCACGGCGGCTACGGCTTCTCGAAGGAGTACGAGATCGAGCGTCTCTACCGAGAGGCCCCCATGCTTCTCATCGGTGAAGGCACCGCCGAGATCCAGAAAATGATTATCGGACGACGACTGCTGGAGGAGTACCGTATCAACGGCTGAATGTACGTTTTGGCATGGTATTGCGGTGGTAGCCGCGAGAAGAAGATCACACCACGCCGGGGAGACTTCAGCCATCGACAGGCCCTGGCGCTTGCCCAGTTACCGCTCGCAACCGATACCATCCCGGAAAGCCGCCGTCCCCAGTCTCATGTCGCGGCACCCACCGCTACGAAGGTCAACCATGCCCCACAGCCAATCCTCTGCACCACGCGACAGCCTGGCCGGCGTACGCCTCGCGCGCGGAGCGTCGCCGTGGCTCCTCCCGACCGTCGCCACCGCGGCGGTCAGCCTCACTCGCGCCCGCCGCTCCGGACGCTGGGCGGCCGTCGCCGTGCCCGCCACCGCTCTCGCGGCGGGCATGCTGTGGTTCTTCCGCGACCCCGAGCGAGAGATCGCTCAGGGCCGGGTCATCTCTCCGGCCGACGGCGTGGTGCAGAGCATCATGCCGTGGAAGGACGGGCGCACTCGCGTCGCCATCTTCATGAGCCCGCTGAACGTCCACGTCAACCGCGCCCCGCTGGCCGGCACGGTGACGTCCGTCGAGCACATCCCCGGCGGCTTCGTCCCCGCTTTCAACAAGGAGAGCGAGAACAACGAGCGGGTTGTCTGGCACTTCGACACCGAGCTCGGCGACATCGAGATGGTGCAGATCGCCGGGGCCGTCGCCCGGCGCATCGTGCCGTACGTGCCCCAGGGCACCAAGGTGGAGCAGGGCGAGCGGATCGGCCTGATCCGCTTTGGTTCGCGCGTCGACATCTACCTCCCCAAGGGCGTCGACGTCGCGGTCGAGGTCGGCCAGGCCACCACAGCGGGGGTGACTCGCCTTGACCGTCACTGATTCCGAGGCGCAGGCCGCCACCTGGGTCCCCGAGGCCGAGGTGGGCGGGGTCGACGAGGACATCGACGAGGCGGACGACATGCCGCTGTCGACGCGCCTGTCGATAGCGGACACGCTCACCCTCGGTAACGCGACCTGTGGCTTCCTGGCGGTGTACTTCACCACCACCGGCGTCCTCATCCCGCACCTGACGGGCAGCGAGGACGGCGGCATGACCCGGCACAGCGCCGCCTCCGCGGTCATGCTGATGCTGCTCGCCTCCGTCTTCGACCTGTTCGACGGGCTCGTCGCGCGCAAGCTGCGCAGCTCGGCGATGGGCGCGGAGCTGGACAACCTCTCCGACCTGATCAGCTTCGGGCTCGCCCCCGCGTACTTCGTGGTGGTGTGGGGCATGGTCGCCGCCCCCGACGCGTACCAGCGGGTGTCGGCGGTCGCCGCGATCGTGGTGCTGCTGGCGGTGGTGCTGCGGCTTGCGAGATTCTCCTGCGTGACCATGCCCAACGGGGTCTTCCAGGGCATGCCGAGCCCCTTCGGCGCGCTGACCGTGGTGTCGGTCGTACTGCTGGGCCTGCCGTTCGTCCCCACGCTGCTGGCGATCGTCGGCGTCGCCTGGCTGATGGTGAGCCGGGTGGAGTACCCCAAGCCCCGGGGCCGGCTCGCGGTCGCCATGCTGAGCTGGATCGTCACCAGCATGGCCCTCCTGGCGGCCTGGGCCTTCGAGGCCCCCGGCGGCGAGCTGCTGCTCCAGACGGCCTGCGCCCTGCAGCTCGTCCTCGGCGCGGTGATCCCCCTCTTCGCCATGACCCGCCGGGTCAACGCCTTCCGCGACAACCGCCGCGAGGCAAGGGCGGCGCAGCTGCCGTAGCGCGGGATCAGGCATAGGGATGCGGGGTGGGCCCGAGCGAGATCGCTCGGGCCCACCCTGTTTTCGGTGTTCTCGCGGCCCTTCGGGCCCGTGTGGCGCTCCGGTCACGGCCCCAGGTCGAGGACGCGTACCGCCTGCTTCTTCCACGCGTCCGCGGCGGCGGTCACCACCACTGCGCCGTCAGGGCGCTCGGGCGTCGGCTGAGCCGCGTACCGCGTGTGCGCGACGGCCCAGGCGGAGGTGTCCCGTGCCACCGCCAGGGCGGCCGGCAGATCGAGCTCCAGGACGGTGATGCCGGGCAGAGCGGCGATGTGCTCCGCGGTGCCGGGGCGGGCCCGGTCGGCCTCCACCAGCGCGCAAGCGGGAGCGTAAAGGAACCAGCCCGCCTCGGCGTGCGCCCGGTGGATGAGACGGGACGCCAGGATGTTGCCCTGCCCCGCAGCGACCATGGCCGCGTCGTCGAGCACGATGTGCAGGCTGTCGCTCACCGGGCGGCCGCCTCGGCCAGGCGCCGGTCCAGCTCCGCGTCGAGACCCGCCTCATCGGCCGGGCTGGGGTCGTAGCCGTTCCAGGCCCGCAGGGCGGTGCGGGCCTGCTCGGCGCGCGCGGCACGCTCGGCCGGGGTCAACAGGGCGCTCAGGCGAGGAAATCCCCCGCGAGCCGTTCCGCCGCGCGTTCCAGGAGGGGGCCCGCCTCGGCGATGCAGCGGGCGGGGTCCGGCTCCAGGGCGGTCAGCGGGTAGGCCCGGCTGATGCCCGCGCCGGCGAGGGCCGCCGGGGTCAGCGCGAGACGGCCGCAGACCGCGACCACCTCGACGCCGCGCGCCCGCGCCGCGGCCGCCACGCCCGCCGGGGCCTTGCCGTGCAGGGTCTGCTCGTCCAGCGAGCCCTCGCCGGTGATCACCAGGTCGGCGCGTTCGAGTGCCGGGGCGAAGCCGAGCACGTCCAGCATCACCTCGATCCCGGGGCGGAAGGTCGCGCCGAGGCCGACGAGCGCGCCATAGCCGATGCCGCCCGCCGCGCCCGCGCCGGGCGCCTGCGCGCACTCCGCGGCCCGCGACCCCACCGCCCGCCCCAGGACCTCCGCGTAGTGGGCGAGCGCGGCGTCCAGGGCCGCGACGTCGGCCTCGGTCGCGCCCTTCTGCGGGCCGTACACCGCCGCCGCACCCTTCGGCCCCGTCAGCGGATTGTCCACATCGCTGGCCAGGACGATCTCCGTGTCCGCCAGGCGCGGATCCAGACCGCTCAGATCCACCGTGGCCAGCTCCCGCAGCGGACCACCCCCGTGTTCGACCGGCTCGCCCGCGGCGTCCAGCAGCCGGGCGCCCAGCGCGGCCAGCATGCCCGCGCCGCCGTCGGTCGTCGCGCTGCCGCCGACCCCGAAGACGACGCTGCGGGCGCCCGCGTCCAGCGCCGCGCGCAGCAGCTCGCCACTGCCGTACGTGGTCGCGGTCAGCGGCGCGAAAACCCCCGCCGGCAGGTGGCGCAGCCCGGACGCCTCGGCCATCTCGACCACCGCCACCTCGCCGCGCAGCGCGTACGCCGCCGTGACCGGCTCGCCCAGCGGCCCGGTCACCCGTGCCTCGCGCCGCTCGAACCCGGCCGCGACCGCCGCGTCCACCGTCCCGTCGCCACCGTCGGCGACGGGCAGCGCCTCGACGCTCACCGCCCCGGCCCCGCCCGGCGCCCCGCGCCGCAGCCCGGCCGTGACATGCGCGGCGACCTCCACGGCCGTCAGCGAGCCCTTGAACTTGTCCGCGGCGACCAGCACCCGCGTCCGCGAGACCGCCTCCGCCCGAGACTGCGCGCCATCCGCCACCGTCGTCACCCCTTGCTCTCGCCCCCAGCCGATCAACCACCCCGCAGCGACCCTATCCGGGCGACGGCCGCGCCGAACAGGGCCCTGAGCTGCGCCGAGCGGCAGGCCGCGGCCGGCGGGCCACGGTGTCGACCTGCGGCCCGGCGTCGGCTCGGGTACACCGGACTCATGGCCCTTGGCGGGAGCGCACTCGCGGATCGGATCCTCGGCGGCTGGCTCGGCCGCATCGCCGGGAACATGCTCGGCAAGCCCGTGGAGCGCGGTGATCATTGGACCCGTGAGCGGATCGACCGCTATCTGCGCCGCGCGGACGCCCTGCCGCTGACCGACTACTTTCCCGCGCTGGAGCCCCCGCCCGACCCCGTGGAGTTCGAGCTGCGCCCGGAGTGGCAGGAGTGCACCCGGGGCCGGATCCACGGCAGCTGCCGCGACGACGACGTGGACTACACCCTGCTGGGGCTGCACCTCCTGGAGACCCACGGCTTCGACTTCACCACCGAGCAGGTCGGCGACCTGTGGCTGCTGCGCCTGCCGTATCTGCAGACCTTCACCGCCGAGCGCGTCGCCTACCGCAACCTCACCGCCGGGGTGAAGCCGCCGCTCACCGCCACCCTCGACAACCCCTACCAGGAGTGGATCGGCGCCCTCATTCGCGCCGACATCCACGGCTGGGTGAACCCCGGCGATCCGCGCGCCGCCGCCACGATGGCCCGGCGCGACGCCGTGCTGTCGCACACCGGCAACGGCGTGTACGGGGCGATGTGGGCGGCCGCGCTGATCGCCGCCGCATTCACCGCCGACGGCCCGCGCGACGCGATCGAGGCGGCACTGGAGCGGATCCCGCCCCGCTGCCGCCTGGCCCGTACGGTTCGCAAGGCCGCCGCCCTGTACGAGGCCGGGGTGAGCCGACCGGACGCGCTGGACCAACTGGAGCGGGAGACCAGCGGGCTGCACTGGATCCACGCCGTGCCCAACGCGGCCGTCATCACGGCCGGGCTGCTCTACGGAGAGGGCGACTTCACCTCGACCATCGCCCTCACCGTCCGCGGCGGCCTGGACACCGACTCCAACGGCGCGACGGCCGGGTCGGTGGCGGGCGTCCTGTACGGAGCCGCGGCGATCCCCCCGCAGTGGAGCGAGCCGCTGCGGGACCGGGTGCGCAGCGCGGTGTTCGGCTTCGACGGGGCCCGGATCACCGACCTGGCGGCCCGTACGCACCGGCTGGCGCTGGCGGGGGCGCGGGCGCCGGTGGGCTGAGCGGCTTCCCCTGGCCGCGCCCTTCCCGTGGCCGCGGCCTCCCGACGGCCGCGCGCCGGGCACGAGCCGGGCGCGTCACCGGTCCACCGTGTCCCACGCGTTGCCCAGCCAGCTGTCGTGGCTGTCGAGCAGCGCGAGGAGCGATGCGGTCACGCGTTCGTCCCACCCGTCCGTCTCCACATCGAGCTCGAAGCTGTCCCCCACCCCGCTGTGCCAATCGAGGACGACCCGGTCCCCCGCGCGCCACTTCGTACGGCGCGGCATGCGCGCGACGTCGCCACTGGCCGCGACGATGCTGCCGACCATGATGACCAGCTGGATCGGGGAGATCAGCCACCACACGGCCCACCAGAAGGGCCGCCCCTTGAGCCCGACGACGGGCTGGGCCCCGGCCTGCTGGACGGTCCAGCGGGTGCGAATCCTGCCGCCCTTCATGGCCGGTTCGCGGACGATGAGGGCCAGGGGCTCACCGGCGGCGCCCAGGACCTCGTGGGTGGCGGGGCCGCCCTTGGCCGCCGACTTGGTCACGACGTGGGCGAACACCTGCGTGCGGTGCGGGTCGGCCCAGAGGGTGAAGGCGCGGGTGCCCTGCTTGCGGGCGGCGCGGTACTCCTTCGGGCCACCGCCGGGTGGGAGCCGCCGCTCGGGGAAGGCCACGGTCCGGATGGTCCGCCCGCCCGCGGGGTCGGGCCCGTCGGAGGTGCGTATCTCCCAGGTGACGCGCCCGTCTTGGGGCGGCTGATCACCCTTTCGCCGCACGCTCGCATCGCTCAGCCACACAGACCGCGTCATCTGGAACTCTCCGCCTCCGCCGCGCCGATCACCTATGGATGCGGACTCTACCTCTCCGGATAAACGTGCTCGCGGCCGTCCGCGCCCGGTGCGTACGCTCACGACATGAGCACCGAAGCGACGCGCCGGCCTCTCGTGGCGATCCTGAGCGGGGCGGGCATCTCCACGGACTCCGGGATCCCCGACTACCGCGGCCCGCAGGGGCTGTGGCGGCGCGATCCGGAGGCCGAGAGGCTGGTGACCTACGAGTACTACATGTCCGACCCGGACATCCGCCGCCGCTCCTGGCAGATGCGACGGGACAGCCAGGCGCTGCGCGCCCAGCCGAACCGGGCACACGAGGCCGTGGCGCGGCTGGAGCGGTCGGGCACGCCGGTCCGGGTGATCACGCAGAACGTGGACGGACTGCACCAGCTCGCCGGGTTCCCCGCGCGCAAGGTCCTGGAGCTGCACGGCACGGCGCGGGCCGTGCGGTGCACGCGCTGCAAGGCGCGCTCCGAGATGGCGGAGGCCCTGGAGCGGGTGGCGGGCGGTGAGCCGGACCCGGCGTGCCTGGCCTGCGGCGGAATCCTGAAGTCCGCCACGGTGATGTTCGGCGAGAGCCTCGACCCGGAGGTGCTGACGGGCGCGGTCGCGGTGGCGAAGGCGTGCGAAATCTTCATCGCGGTCGGCTCCAGCCTCCAGGTCCAGCCCGCGGCCTCGCTCGCCGGGATGGCCGCCGAGGCGGGCGCCCGGCTGATTATCGTCAACGCCAAGCCCACCCCGTACGACGAGCTCGCGGACGAGCTGATCCGCGAGCCCATCGGCACGGCCCTGCCCACGCTGCTGGAGCGGATCGCGGCGGAGAGCTGAGGGGGCGGGGGCGCGGCGTGGGTGTCGCCGCCGTCAGCTCTTGGACGTGTGCGGGGGCGCTCCGCTGTGCCGGTCCGTCAAAAAAGTTGGAGACCGGGCTGCCGCCCCCGCGCCTCGAACTCCAGCAGCTGCCGCTTGCGGTCAAGCCCGCCGCCGTAGCCGGTGAGGCTGCCCGTGGACCCGACCACGCGGTGGCAGGGGACGATGATGCCCACCGGGTTCTTGCCGTTGGCCAGGCCCACGGCGCGGGCCGCGGTCGGCCGGCCGAGGCGGTCGGCGAGCTGCCCGTACGAGAGGGTCTCGCCGTACGGGATGCGCCGCAACTCGGACCAGACACGGCGCTGGAACGGGGTGCCGGACAGCCGCAGCGGCAGGTCGAACTCGGTCAGCTCGCCCGCGAAGTAGCGGCGCAGCTGGCGGATGGTCTCGGCGAACGGGGACTCGTCGGGGTCGCCGGGGGCGCCGAAGGTCTCCTCGGCCGGGCGGTGGCGCTGGTCGGTCATGTAGAGCCCGGTGAGGGCGGTTTCGTCGGCGACCAGGGTGAGCGGCCCGTAGGGGCTGACGATGACGGTGTGCAGGCGGGACATGGCGGGATTCTTTCGATTCCGGTTGCTTACGGTGCGGGCATGAGGTTGATGGGGTGGTCGTCGGTGGCCCACAGGTACTGGACGGCGTACGCGCGCCAGGGCCGCCAGCGGGCCGCGTAGCGGGTCAGCGCCCCGGGGGTGGCGGGCAGGCCCAGTTCGGCCGCCGCGCGCCGCACCCCGAGGTCGGTCGGGAGAAACGCGTCCGGGTCGCCCAGCGCGCGCATCGCGATGACCTCGACGGTCCACGGCCCGATCCCGGTCAGCTCGGCCAGGCGCGCCCGCGCCTCGTTCCAGTCGCTGCCGACGCCGAGGGCGAGGCGGTCCGAGGCGAGTGCGTCGATCAGCCCGATGAGCGTGGCGCGGCGGGTGCGCGGCATGGCCAGCGCCTCGGGGTCCAGGCCCGCCAAGGCCCGCGCGGTCGGGAAGAGATGGGTCAGCCCACCCGCCGGGTCCTCGATCCGCTCGCCGTGTGCGGTCACCAGCCGGCCCGCGTGCGTACGGGCCGCCGCCGTGGACACCTGCTGCCCGAGCACCGCGCGCACCGCGAACTCATCGGCGTCCACCGCGCGCGGCACCCGGCGCCCCGGCGCCTTGTCGACCAGCGGCGCGAGGTCGGGGTCGGTGCGCAGCAGGTCGCAGACCGCGGCGGGGTCGGCGTCCAGGTCCAGCAGCCGCCGGCATCTGCTGATCGCCCCGGCCAGGTCGCGCATATCGGTGAGGGACAGCTGGCAGTCGATGTGGTCCGGCTCCGGACGCAGGGTCACCACCCCGTGTCCGTACGGCAGGCGCAGCGTGCGGCGGTACGCGCCGTCGCGCCACTCCTCCACGCCGGGCACGGCGGTGGCGGCCAGGTGGCCGAAGAGGTTGTCCGGGCACAGCGGCGCCCGGAAGGGCAGCCGCAGTCTCAGCGCGCCCGGCGCGGCGGACCGCCCGCCGCGTCTGGCCCGCTGCCGCAGCTCGGTGGGCGAGAGCGCGAACACCTCGCGGACGGTGTCGTTGAAGGCCCGGATGCTGGCGAACCCGGCCGCGAAGGCGATGTCCGCCATCGGCAGCCCGCTGGTCTCGATGAGCAGCCGCGCGGTCTGCGCGCGCTGTGCCCGGGCCAGGGCGAGCGGGCCCGCGCCGAGCTCGGCGCGCAGCTGCCGCTCGATCTGGCGGGTGCTGTACCCGAGGCGCGCGGCGAGGCCGGGCACCCCATCGCGGTCGACGACCCCGTCGGCGATCAGCCGCATGGCGCGGGCGACCAGGTCGGCGCGCTCGTTCCACTGCGGCGAGCCGGGGCTGGCGTCGGGGCGGCAGCGCTTGCAGGCCCGGAAGCCGGCCTGCTGGGCGGCGGCCGCGCTCGGGTAGAAGCTCATGTTCTCGGGCTTGGGGCCGACGACCGGGCAGCTCGGACGGCAGTAGATGCGGGTGGTGACGACGGCCACGAAGAACCATCCGTCGAAGCGCGCGTCCTTGGCCTGGGCCGCGCGCAGGCACCGGTCGGTGTCGGTATGCATGGCTCAAGCATCGGACATCGGACGGCGCCTGGCTCGCGAGAATCCGACATCGAGGTCCGCGGGTCGGTCCACGGCGTATTGGCGCGAAAGGGCAGCCCAGAGGCGCTGTGATCGGCATCATGGGGGTGTGACGGACTACGCCGAGATAGTGCTTGCCGACGACACCTCCGTACGCCTGGAGCTGGCCCCCGTGGGCGCGGCCCCGAGCGGCGGGCCCGGCGGCGAAGCGGGCGGGCCGCGGCCCGGCAGACCGCGTGGGGTCGGCGGGGTGGGCGGCGTGACCCCGGTGTCGCGCCCTTCGCGCACCGCGGCGCTGGCCACGGATGCGCTGCGTACGGTGCTGCGGCCGCTGGGCCCGCTGCTCCAGGAGGTGCACGACGCGGTGAGCGCCGTGCCGAACCCGCCGCACGAGATCAATGTGCAGTTCGGTGTGCAGGTGGGGCAGGACCTCAAGCTGGGCATCGTGGGCGCCAACGGGCAGGCCAGCCTCACCGTTTCGGCCACCTGGCAGCTTCCGGCAGAGGCAGAGGCGGGCAGGCCGGGCGCCGGTCAGGGGGACCATCAGGGCCAGGTGGCCGCCGTGCGGCCGGAAGACGACCCCGGCTGCGGCCCGGCCGCCTGAGCCATGGGGTGGTTCCACACCCGCGGGCCCTCCTCGCGGCCCGCGGTCTCCGTCCTGACCGAGGCCGACGGCGAGCCCGCCGGCTCGGCCGTGCTGCTGTCCGGACAGCACCTGCTGACCTGCGCACATGTCGTCAACAGCGCCCTGGGCAGGCCCGATCTGCTGGCGCCGGACCACCCGGGCCCGGTCGCGGTGCGGGTGCGGATCATCGCCCGGGAGGTCACCGTCGAGCGCGAGGCCGAGCTGGCGGCCTGGATCCCGCCGCGGATGGACGACGGGGGGCTGGGCGGCTACGAATGGAACGGCGATCTCGCGGTGCTGCGCGTGACCGGGGCGCTGCCGCCCGCGTTCCAGCCGCCGCCCTGGCACCCCATGACGAAGGCACAGCGCGTCCGCGCCTGGCACGGCAGCGGGGAGCCGGGAGTCTTCGTCGACTCCAAAGTGACCAGCTGCGACGGCCGGTTCGGGTACTTCGACGGGGACGACCACTCCCTGGACGTCGGACCTTCGTACAGCGGCGGCCCGCTGTGGTCGGACGACGAGAGCGTCGTGGTCGGGCTCGTCACCGCGAAGCTGGACATCCACGGCGGTCGCCTCCGCCGCGCCTGGGGCATCCCCTGGCAGCGCGTCCGGCGGGAGCTGGACAGCGCCGGGATGGCCCACCTCGCCGCCGGTCCCGACGACGGCGCGCGCGACCACCCCGCCTACCCGGAGCTGGTCGACCTGCTGGACGGGCGGCTGCTGTCGGACAACGGCTGGGCACGCTGCGGGCGAGCCGTCGCCCGGCAGTGCGGCCTCCGCCATCGCGCCGAAGGGGCGCCGTCGGCCGAGGAGTTCGCCCGGCTGCTGCTCACCCAGGAGCGGGCGTTGCCCGCCCTGGTCGAGGCGCTGGGCGGCGCCGCCCATGAGCTGGCGGGGCGACTGCTGACCGTGGCGCGCGGACACGGGCTGGCCCGGCTGCTCACGCTCCAGGAGTACGGGCGGCTGGTCGAGCTGCTGGACGCGTTGCCCGCGCCCGCGGCGGCCTGGATCCCCGCCGCCGTACGGGCGGCGCTGCCGTTGGCCGCCGTGCCCGCGGCGCTGTTGAACGGCGGCGGGAGCTGTGCCGCGCTCGTCGAACATCTGGAGGCGCTGCACGGCGACAGCGCGCCCGACCCGCACGGCGTCGGCGCTGTGCCCGTGCCCAGGCTGCTGCGCGCCGTCGAGTACGTGGCGGCGGCCTGCTCCCCGGCTGGTGGAGCAGGCGCGGGCGGGGGCCTGGGGGCGGCGCTGCGGCAGTGGTGCGACCGGGTCGCCGAGCGGCTCGGCGTAGGCGCGACGGCCCTGTGGGACCGCCGTAAGGACGCCGCGGACTGGGCGAAGAAGTGGCGGCCGACCCCGCCGCGCGTGCTGGTCGAACTGCGCGCGGTGCCCACCCGCGACGACGGCCCCGAGCGCTATCGCATGCGGCTGTGGTGCGACGACGGAACCGGCCCGCAGCCGGTCTCGGAGCAGGACCAGCGGCCGCGTACGTCGGGCGAAGTGGCCCGGGAGATCCTGGCGGTCGTCGGCCCGCTGCCCCGGGCGGACGGGCGCCTGCTTCCGGTCGTCGAACTGGTCGTGGACCGCGACTCGCTGGAACTGCCCCTCGACGACTGGGAGGACCCGGACCAGCCGCTGCCGCGGGTGCTCGGCGCGGAGTACCCGGTCGTGGTCAACTGCCCCGAGCTGCGCGAGCGGGGCGGCGACGGCATCCTGTCCGACTGGCGGGAGCGGTGGCGCCGGCTGGACAGCGAGGAGCCGCTGCACATCGACGACGAGGCGGCCGAAAGCTCCCGGACCCTGTACGGGCTGCTGATGGAACGGCGGTTCGCGGGGCGGGCGCACATCGTGGCGTCGCGGCAGCGCCGTTCCGCCGCCGTGCAGACGTGTCTGGCCGCGGGGGTGCCCGTGGTGCTGTGGGACCGCGGCGACAAGCCCGGCTCCCCCGCCCTCGGCCACTGCACCGACCCGCGCGGGCATTTGCCGGAGCAGGTACGGATCTACCGGGCCATGGCGCTGCAGCGGCCCCTGACCTGCCCCGGCCGCCCGGTGCTTGCGTGGGCGGACCCCGACCTGCTGCCGCCGGACGGCGCGGGGCGGCCGGTACCCGAGGAGGACGAGCGGTCGTATGAGCTGCTGGAGGTGAAGGAATCCCTTTCGGCCGCGCCTGCCTACAGGGTCTCCGAGGTGTCCGTCCACTCGTTGGAGCGGGCCCGCGAATTCGCCGCTGCGGCCGAGGATTTGGAGCGCATGTCGACCGCCGCACGGGCCACCGATCCATCTCTGGACCGTCCACCGCCGCCCGACACCGACGGGCCGCCGCCGAACGCCGGCCGGCCGCTGCCCGTGCTGGAGCTGGCAGACCCGACCGACTCCGACCCGGAGGTATGCGCATGACCACGTACGACAGCTGGCGGCTGTTCCACGGAGACGGCCGACAGCGCCCGGTCGAGATGCCGCCCGCCCCGCCCTGGCGCACCTTCGGCCCCGTCGCGCCCGACGGCGCCCCGGCCGACGGCCCCGCCCGGCCGTACCTCATCTCCCCGGCCCACGCCGACGTGGTGAACGCCGCCCTGCACCTGCGCCGCCCGCTGCTGGTCACCGGCCATCCGGGAACGGGCAAGTCCTCCCTGGCCCGCGCCATCGCCCATGAGCTCGACCTGGGCGAGGTCCTGCACTGGCCGGTCAACAGCCGCTCCACCGTGCAGGACGCGCTCTACCGCTACGACGCGATCGGGCGGCTGCGGGAGACCGCGCTCAGCCGCGACCGCGGCGAGGCCGAGCCGCCCCTGGGCAGCTTCGTACGGCTCGGGCCGCTCGGCACGGCGCTGGTGCCGGGCCCACGGCCCCGCGTGCTGCTGGTCGACGAGCTGGACAAGGGCGATGTGGATCTGCCGAACGACCTACTGACGGTCTTCGAGGAAGGCGAGTTCGAGATCCCCGAGCTGGGCCGGCTGCCCGAGGAGCAGTCGGTGGTCGAGGTGCTCACCGAGCGCGCGGACGAGCGGGCCACCGTACGGCGGGGGCGGCTGCGCTGCCAGGAGTTCCCCGTCGTCGTGATCACCAGCAACGGCGAGCGGGACTTCCCTCCAGCCTTCCTGCGCCGCTGCGTACGCCTTGAGCTGCCCACCCCCGACGAGGCCCGGCTGCGGGAGATCGTCACCGCGCATCTGGGCGAGGACGCGCTGGAGGAAGTCGACCGCCTGCTGGAGGCCTTCCTGCGCCGCCGCTCCGCCCGCCAGCTGGCCACCGACCAGCTGCTGAACGCGGTGTTCCTGCGCGCGAGCGGCGTGGACCTGTCGGCGGACGGGCTGCTGGACGCGGTGCTGCACCGGCTGGGCGGGGTGGTGTGACCCGTGGCGGGGGAAGGCCGGGGCGGGCGGCGGCCGGGGCGGCCGGGGGCGCTCGGGCGGCTGGATGACGCGCTCGCGATCCTCGCGGACAGCGGTGCGCGGCTGTCCCAGGAGCAGCTGCTCGACGCGCTCTGGCTGGCCACACGGCTGCCCGCCGGAACGGCCGGGGCGGGGGCGCCGCTGGAGCGCGCCCGTACGGCCGCCACCTCCGACACCTCCTCCGCCATCTCCCCGCGCCCCGCCACCCGGTCCCGTCCCCCCGCATCCACCACCTCGCCCCCGCCGCCGAGGCCGCCCATCGGGCCCTCCACAACGCCTCAGCGGACCAGGCCGCACGACAGCGCAAGCGATCTGTACGGCGCGATCGAGGCGCCGCCCGCCCCCGGCGCTCCCCCGCCGCCCGCCGCTCGCCGCGCGCTGCCGCTGCGGGTGCCAGAGGCCAAGGCGCTCCGCGCCGAGCTGCCCATCGGCCGGGCGCTGCGCCCGCTCAAGCAGCACCGTCCCAACCCGCTCAAGCGGGAGGTCGACGAGGTCGCCACCGCGACGGCGCTCGCCGAGACCGGCCTGCCCGACGTGGTCACCCGTCCGTCCCGCGAGCGCTGGCTGGACCTCGCGCTCGTGGTCGACGACGGGATGTCCATGCTGCTGTGGCGGCGGCTGGCGGTCGAGCTGCGCACCCTGCTGCAGCGCGCCGGCGCCTTCCGCGTCGTACGGGTCCTGGGCCTGCACACGCGCGGCACCGACCCGCCCGTACTGCGCGCCAAGCCGTACGTCCCCGAGGCGCCCACCCTCCCCGTCACGGCGGTGTCCGACCCGTCGGGGCACACGCTGGTGCTGGTGCTGAGCGACGGGGTGGGCGCGGCGTGGCGCGACGGCCGGATGTCCACGGTGCTGGAGCGCTGGGCGGGCCTCGGCCCGACGGCCGTCATGCACGCCCTGCCGCCGCGCCTGTGGGAGGGGTCCGGGATCCGCGCGCAGCGCTGGCAGGTACGCACCCGCAGGCCCGGCTCGCCGGGCACGGACTGGACGGTCACCGACCCCGTACTGCCCCCGGAGCTGGCACGCTTCGACCACGTCCCCGTACCCGTCCTGGAGCCGGACGCCGGGCCACTGGCCGACTGGGCCCAGCTGATCGCCTCCGCGAGCGGCACGGCCGTACTCCCCCTGCTGGCCCCACCGCGCCCCCGCCGCCCGGCCGCCGCGCCGTCCGTCCCTGCCAGGCCCGGGGACGACCTGAGCCGGCTGAAGCGCTTCCGGGAGGCGGCCTCGCCCGAGGCGTACCGCCTGGCCGCCCACCTGGCCGCGGTCGCCCCGCTGCCGGTGCCCGTGATGCGGCTGGTGCAGACGGCGGTGGAGTGGCAGGCGGACACGGGGCATCTGGCCGAGGTCTTCCTCGGCGGGCTGATGCGCCCGACCGAGCCGCCGACCTCGGCGGGCCCGGGGCCGTTCCCGCCCCAGCAACGCCCCTTCACCTTCACGGACACGGTCCGGCGCGCGCTGCTGGGCGCCGTGCCACTGCCCGAACTCAACGAGACGCGCGAGCTGATCGGCCGCCGCCTGAAGGAACTCGCGGGCAGCTCCCCGGATTTCCCGGCCTGGCTGGCCCACCCGTCGGGTGCCGACCGCCTCCCGGCGGAAACCCAGCCGTTCGGCACGGTGGCGTGGCGGCTGGCGGCCCGGCTGGGCGCGACCTTGCCGATAAGCCTCGCCCGGGGACGCCGCTGGCGCCCGTTGAGGCCCGAGGACCCGCGCACCATCGGCCCGTACACGCTGCGACTGGCCGACCACTCGGGATCGCGCGTCACCGCCTACCTCGGCGAGGACGCGTACGGCGAGCAGGTCATCGTGCACACATCCCGCCGTCTGCGCGGGGCACCGGCCGCCGCCCTGCTCGGCGTGCAGGCGGAAGCGCTGCGCCGGATGGACGGACGGTACGCGCGCACCCTGCTGCGGGAGCACCTGCACGGCGAGACGCCGTGGATCGCCGAAGAGCCCTTCATCCTGGACCGGCTGGACGACAACCTCCGCGCGGGCACCGACCGGTGGACACCGGAGGCCGCCTTCGCGCTCGCCCGGCAACTCGTGGAAGCCGTGCGGGTATGCGCCGCGGAGGGCATGGTGCACGGCGACCTCACCGCGAGCACGGTGTACGTGGCTGATGAAGACCTCATCCTGACCGGCTGGTCGTCGGCCTGCATCGACGGCGTGCCGTCCCCGGCGCTCGCGGACGCCCGCCCGCCGACCCCCGAGGACAACGTCCGGGCGCTGGGAGACATCCTGCTGTGCCTGGGCGGCGGAGGGTGGTCGCGTCGCGCGGGCGATGTGTACGACATGTCCCGCTGGAACACCCCCCACTGGGCCCCGATCCGGGACGCGGTGATGGCGTGTCTGTACATGCGCGGCCGGCCGACGGCGCAGCAGGTCTGGGAGGTCTTCGAGCGGTTCGATCCCGCCGATCCGGCGTCCGCGCCCATGTCGGAGCTCAGCCGCGAACAGCGGGCTCACGGCTGGGTCCCGCTGTCGGACGCCGACCCCCAGGCGCTCGGCCCGTACACCCTGCGATGTCACATCCGCACCCGCAGCGGCACCACCGCGTATCTGGGGCGCGCTCCGGACGGGGAGAACGCCGTACTGCGCACGGTGGACCAGGAGTCCGGACGGCGGGGCGCGTTCACCGAACTCAGCACGGCCGCGGAGGCGCTGCGCCGGATGTCCGGGCGCTATGCGCCGAAGCTGCTGGGGCAGGGCCTCGAAGCCGAACCGCCATGGATCGCGGAGGAACACGTCCTCACCTCCGACGGCTCCCCGGCCCGCACCCTCACCGCCCTGCTCTCCGACGGCGCGGCGGACGGCTGGGACGCGCGGACGGCGGCGCACCTCGGCAGGCAGGTGGCCGAGGCGGTGAGCCTCTGCTCGGCCGAGGGAATGGTGCACGGCCGGCTGACGACGGACACGATCCTCGTCGCCGACGGTGCGGTGAAGCTGATCGGCTGGCAGACGGCCGTCATCGACCGGAAGCGCCGACGGCTGAGCAGGCGCCCCACGCCCGAAGACGATGTCTTCGCTCTCGGCGAGATCCTGATGGCGCTGGGCGGCGGCCGGCCGACCACCCACGAACGGCGCCAGATCAACACCATCGGGCCGTACGCGGGCGCTCAGGTCCACACCTCTTTCGGCAAAACCGTCGACTGGGCCGGGTCCCGATGGGACGGCGCACCCTGGGAGCCGCTGCGGACGACAGTCGCCTCCTGCTTGTTCAACCCGCGCCGGGACCGGCTGACGGCGGCCGAGATCGCGGATGTCTTCTCCCGCATGGTGCGCACAGTTCCCAGCTCGGGAACCGACGACGGCACTCGGGAACGCGAGCTGCAACTCCTCCGCGCGCCGTTGCCGTCCGGCCACCGCGTCGTGGTGCTCGGCCTCCGAGGAGATACCGAAGCAACCGGGATGACCCTCCAACTCGGCCTGATCTTCGCTCAGGCACGGCCCGATCGCGTCATCGTGCTCGGCATCCGACCGGGGGCCGGCAGAGTGAGCCGCCCGCCACAGCGCGAGGCCAGTACGGAGTTGCGGGACCTGGCCGACCTGCTTGGCCGCCTGCTGCCTGATCTGCATGTCGTCACGGAGCTGCGACGGGCCAGTCACGGCGGCATCAGAGTCACCCGCGAGAGGCCCTCTCCCGACGGCCGTCCCAGCAACGAAGCGGACTACCCGGCCCAGCCGGTCGTAGAGGCGCTGAGCGAAAGGCATCCGCTCGCGCTCATCCACGTGACGCCCGACACGGAGGGGACCGTGCCGCCCGGAGTCCTCGACCTCGCCGATCAGTTGGTCATCGTCTGGTCGGCGAAGGACGGCAGAAGACCGACCGACGTCGATGCGACCTTTGACCGGATCACCGCACAGGGCCACGCCGAGCTGCTGCGCCGCAGCATCGTCGTGATCACGGGGGTGGACGGCTTCGACCCGCTCGAATACTCCAAGCTTGTCCCCCAACGCAAGTGCCGTGCCATGGTAGCCATCCCTTACGACCCCAGCCTGGCGAGCGGGCTGATGGTCCTCGACGCCCTGCCCCCGAAGACTCTCGCCGCATACCAGCACCTGGCCGCCAGCCTCGCCGAGGGCTTCACCCCACCGGACGGCGGTCCTCCAGGCTGACCAGCCCGGACGGGGGAAGCGTACGGGGTGCCACCGGCCGGTGCCCGAGGCGCGCGGCCGAGGCCCTATCGTGTACGCCATGTCGTCCACCGACCTCATCCGCATTGTCTCCCGCTCCTCCCCCATGGCCCTCGCCCAGGTCGAGCGGGTCCGCGCCGAACTGACCGCGCTGCGTCCCGGCGTCCGTACCGAGGTGGTGCCGGTCACGACGTCCGGCGACCGGTGGATGGGCGATCTGTCGGCGCTCGGCGGGAAGGGCGCGTTCACCAAGGAGGTCGACGCGGCGCTGCTGGCGGGCGAGGCCGATCTGGCCGTGCACTGCGTCAAGGACGTGCCCGCCGACCGGCCGCTGCCCGCGGGCACGGTGTTCGCGGCCTACCTCAAGCGCGACGACATCCGCGACGCGCTGGTCCACCCCGGCGGGTTGACGCTCGATCAGCTGCCGGAGGGCGCGCGGATCGGCACCTCGTCGGTGCGCCGGATCGCGCAACTGGCCGTCTCCCACCCGCATGTGGAGTGCGTACCGATGCGCGGCAACGCCAACCGCCGCCTGGAGAAGCTGGACGCGGGCGAGTGCGACGCGCTGCTGCTGGCCGTGTCCGGGCTCGAGCGCATCGGCCGCACGGACCGGATCAGCGAGATCCTGCCCGTCGAGACGATGTGCCCGCCGATCGGGGCCGGGGTGCTGGCGCTGCAGTGCCGCGAGGACGACACCGCGACCATCGACGCGGTCTCCGGGCTCGGCGACGCCGACGCCTGGAAGGAGATCACGGCGGAGCGCATGCTCCTGCATGTGCTGCAGGGCCACTGCAACTCCCCCATCGCGGGCTACGCCAGGGCCGAGCGTGACGGCCGCCTCTCCCTGCGCGCCCGTGTCTTCAGCCCGGACGGCAAGACGGTGCTGGACGCCCACGAGTGGGCGGGCCCGCTGGACCCGGCCACGCTCGGCACCTCGGTGGCGGTGGCCCTGCTGCGCCAGGGGGCGCGCGAGGTGATCGACACCATCCCGCACTGAGCGGCCACTGGATTCGTCGTGAGTATGGGACAGCGACACGCCGACGGCTCGGCGTGTCGCTGTCTCATACTCACTACGCACACCTACGCCCCAGGGATCCGCACCGCCCGCCCCGTGACCCGCACCCGCTCGTCGTCGGGCCGTACGTCGACGAGGAGATCGCTGGGGCGCCCCATGTCCTCGCCCTGCCGGATCCGGACCCTCGTCGGCTCCGACACCAGCCCGAGCGCCCGCAGATAGCCGCCGAAGGCGGCGGCCGCGGCGCCCGTGGCCGGGTCCTCCACCACGCCGCCGGGCGGGAACGGGTCGCGGGCGTGGAAGTCGAAGCGGTCCGCGGCCTCGCGCCACACCAGGTGGACGGTGGTCCACCCATGGACCCGCATCAGCTCCTCCAGCGCGTCGAAGTCGTAGTCCAGGGCGGCGAGCCGCTCGCGGGTGGCGGCGGCGAGGACGAGGTGGTCGTTGCCCGCGAAGGCGATGTGCGGCGGAAGGGCCGGGTCCAGGTCGTCCCGCGTCCAGCGCAGGGCCTTCAGCACCTGCTCGGTCAGGGCCTCGTCGGCCGGGCGGGAGTGCGCGGGCGCGCTGGTGAGAGTGGCCTGCGGCGCCCGGCCGGCCCCGGCGCCCTCCTCGTCGAGGGTCGTCGCCACGCGGATCTCGCCCGCCATCGTGTCGAAGACCAGCTCGCCCGGGCCGATGCGCTCGGCGAGCGCGACGGCGGTGGCGATGGTGGCATGCCCGCAGAACGCCACCTCGGCGCGGGGGCTGAAGTAGCGCAGCCCGTAGCGGCGCGCGGCCTCGTCCCGCGTCGTGATGAACGCCGTCTCGGAGTAGCCGACGCGGGCGGCGACGGCGACCATCTCGGCGTCGTCGAGCGCCGCGGCGTCGAGAACCACCCCGGCGGGGTTGCCGCCGGAGGGGTCGGTGGTGAAGGCGGAGTAGCGCAGGACGTGGTCAAGCGTGCGGTCAGTGCTCTGTGCGGTCATGGAACAACCGTGTCACCGGCCCGCCCATCGCGTCCAACGATTGTTTTCGCTCAAGCCCATCGAGAACCCCGATAGCCCCAGCTAGGCTGCGGTACCCATGGACACCAGACTTCTTCAGACCTTCGTGGCCCTCGCCCGCACCGGCAGCTTCACCGCCGCGGCCACCGAGCTGCACCTCGCCCAGTCCACCGTCACCGTCCAGATCCGCTCGCTGGAGCGGGAGCTCGGCACGCGCCTGTTCGACCGGCTGCCCGCGGGCACGACACCGACCCGGTCCGGGCGGCGGCTGCTCGAAGAGGCGGAGCGGGTGCTGGACGCCGAGGCCCGGCTGCGGGCCGCCGCGGCGGCCGGGAACGGCGAGGGGGCCGACGGGGCGGTGGAGGGGCAGGTCGCCCTCGGCGCGGGCGAGTCGATGTGCTCGTCACATGTGCCCGGGGTGGTGGCCTCGCTGCGGCGCACCCACCCGGGGGTGGATGTACATCTCCACACGGTCGGCACCGCCGCGGCCCTGGAAGGGCTGCGCTCGGGACGGGTCGACCTGGCGCTGCTGCTGGAGCCGGAGATCGATGCCGCCGCCGACCTGGTGGCGCGGCCCATCGCACACGAGGCGCTGGTGTACGTGGCCGCGCCCGGCCACCGGCTGGCCGGGCGCGAGGCGGCGTGGCGGGAGCTGGCCGAGGAGAGCTTCTTCGTCCACGAGGAAGGCTGCTCGTACAGCGATCGGCTGGTGCGCACCTTGCTCGCGCTCCCCGGTGCGCGGCCCAGGCTGACCCGGTTCGGCAGCATCGAGGCCGCCCGTTCCTGTGTGGCCGCGGGGCTCGGGCTCACGCTGCTGCCGCGGGCGACCGTCGAGCGGCAGCTGCGCGACGGCCTCCTGGCCGAGGTCGACGGTCCCGCGATGCAGCCGGTGCCGGTGCAGCTCACCCGGCACCGCAGACGCTGGACCTCTCCTGCCGCCCGGCTGGTCGCCGACGAGTTGACGCGGCTGATCGGCGCATGACCCGCCGGCGGTTCGTCAGTGGTCCCCGGCCGCGGGCTCCAGGACGAAGACGGGGATCTCGCGGTCCGTCTTCTTCTGGTAGTCGGCGTAGTCGGGGTACGCCTCGACCGCGCGCGCCCACCACAGGGCCTTCTCCTCCCCGTGGACCTCCCGGGCCAGCATGTCCCGGCTCACTGTGCCGTCCCGCAGCTCGACCCGGGGGTCGGCCACGACGTTGTGGTACCAGACGGGGTTCTTGGGTGAGCCGCCCAGCGAGGCGACGGCGGCGTAGGCGCCCTCGTGTTCCACCCGCATCAGCGGGCTCTTGCGGATCTTGCCGGTCTTGGCGCCCCGGGTCGTCAGCAGGATGACCGGCAGCCCCCGAATCGACATCCCTTTGGTGCCGCCGGAGCTCTCGATCCGCTCGACCTGATCGCGTACCCACTTCTCGGGGCTCGGCTCGTACTCGCCCTGCAGAGGCATGGTTTCCGTCCCATCGTCGACGACTTCGCAGGGTTCAACGCCCGGCGCACGCCCAGCGATTCCAACGATCCGTCATTCCAGCGACCCGGTTCAGCCGCGGCCGCGCAGCCGCCGCCACACCGCGCGCGCCGCGTGGTGCCCGGACATGCCGTGCACCCCGGGCCCCGGCGGGGTGGCCGAGGAGCACAGGAAGACCGACGGGTGGGCCGTGGCGTACGGGACACGCGCCAGCTTGGGGCGGATCACGGTCTGCAGGCCCGCGAAGGCGCCGCACGCGATGTCACCGTCCACGTAGTTCGCGTTGCGCGCCGCGAGCTGGGGCGGCCCGGCCACCGCGCGTGCGAGCACCAGATCCCGGAAGCCGGGCGCGAAGCGCTCGATCTGCCGCTCTATGGCCTCGGTCGCGTCCCCGTCCCAGCCAGCGGGGACATGGCCGTAGGCCCAGAAGACGTGCTTGCCCGCCGGGGCGCGCGAGTCGTCGACGAAGCTGGGCTGGGCGGTGATCAGGAAGGGGACGGCGGGGGCGCGCCCCTCGGTGGCGGCCCGCAGCGCGGCACCGATCTCGCCGGCGGTGGGGCCGACGTGGACGGTGCCGGCGCGCCGGGCCTCCGGCGCCGTCCAGGGCACCGGGCCGTCCAGGGCATAGTCGATCTTGAAGACGCCGGCCCCGTAGCGGAAGTTGCGGTACGCGTTGCCGAGCCCGGCGATCCGGGCCAGGGCGGTCGGCGAGGTGTCGAAGACGTACGCGCGGGCGGGCGGCAGCTCGTCCAGCCGCTTGACCTCCACGCCCACGTGGATCGCGCCGCCCTGTTCGCGCAGATACGACCCGAGCGCGTCCGAGATCGCCTGCGAGCCGCCGCGCGGGACCGGCCAGCCGACGGCGTGTCCCGCGAGCGCGAAGAACAGCGCCAACCCAGCGGTGCTGATCCCGCTGGTCGGCGCGATGGCATGGCCCGCCATCCCGGCGAGTATCGCGCGGGCCTTCTCGTCGCGGAAGCGGCGGGTGAGGAGGGAGACGGGCTGGAGGGCGTGCAGCCCGAAGCGCGCCCAGGTCACCGGGTCGGCGGGCACCCCGTCCCACGCGGTGCGCAGAAAGTCACGGGCGAGGGTGTCCCACCTGCCGACGTACGGGGCGACCAGCCGGCGGTACGTACCGGCGTCGCGCGGGCCCAGGGACATGGCCGTCTCGCCGACCGAGCGTGCCAGGACGGCGGCCGTGCCGTCCGGGAAGGGGTGGGCCAGCGGCAGCTCGGGGTGCAGCCACTCCAGGCCGTGCCGGGCGAGCGGCATGCGCCGGAAGGCCGGGGAGCCCACGCCCAGCGGGTGCACCGCGGAGCAGGGGTCGTGCCGGTAGCCGGGGAGGGTGAGCTCTTCGGTGCGGGCGCCGCCGCCGATCGCGTCGGCGGCCTCGAAGACCTCCACCTCAAGGCCGCGGCGGGCCAGTTCGACGGCCGCGGTCAGCCCGTTCGGCCCGGCACCCACCACGACCGCGTCGAGCATGGACGGCACGTCGGGTCTCCCTCCCCGTCCTTGAGGAATGCGTGAGGACTCCTGAGAGTCGGTCAGCCGGCGGCTGACAACAGGCTCAGGATATGCCGTACGGTCGCCTCGTCCCGCGCCGCTGAGAAAGGAAGCGCGTTTCCACCCGCGATGCGGAACGGCTCACCGGCCAGCGTCGCGCTCGCGCCGCCCGCCTCCTCGACCAGCAGCAGCCCGGCGGCGTGGTCCCAGACGTTCTCCCAGGTGAACGCGGTCGCGTCGAGCAGGCCACGGGCCACGTTCAGATACTCCAGACCGGCCGAGCCGCACGGGCGCGGCGCGACACCCGGTGTCCGCAGTACGGACAGGGCGCGCTTCTCCGCGTCCGTGGTGAAGTCGTAGTGCGAGATGGCGACGTCGAGCACCCTGCCGGTCTCCGGGTGGCCGGAGCGGATCGGCTCGCCGTTCAGCACCGCTCCCCCGCCGCGGCGCGCGACGGCCATCAGGTCGAGCGCCGGGGCGTACGTCCACGAGGCCAGCACCTCGCCGCGGTGAGCGAGGGCGACCAGGGTCGCGAAGCCCGGGTCGCCGCGTACGAACTCCCGGGTGCCGTCGACCGGGTCGACGATCCACACCGGCGCGTCGCCGCCCAGCGCGCCGAGCACGGACGGGTCGGCGTGCACGGCCTCCTCACCCACCACGGCCGAGCCGGGCAGCAGCGCGGTGAGCGACGCGGTCAGGTGCTCCTCGGCCTGCCGGTCGGCGATGGTCACCAGGTCATGTGGGCCGTTCTTCTCGACGATCTCGTGGTCGGCGAGCTGCCGGAACCGCGGCATGACCTCGGCGGCGGCCGCCTTGCGGACCGCATCCTCGACGTCGTACAGATCACCGGAGGCGAGAAACTGCTCGATCATGCCTGTATCGAACCATGTCCCGGCGACGGCCGGTGGCCGGGCGGCGGCCACAGGATGGCCGCCGCGTGAACGGCCTCAGCGGCACGTGTCTCAGCGGCACGTGTCTCAGCGGCAGGGTCTCAGCAGCAGGTGTGGTGGGCGTGCTCCTCTCGGTGCCACCAGTAGCGCTCGCGGGCGGGACCCTGCGGTACGTCGGCCGCGTGGGCGGAGCTGGAGGCGTTGCGTACGGACGCGCTGTGTACGGTGGCGGACCCTGCGGCCGCGGCGCTTCGTACGGACGCCGCGCCCGAGGACTTCCCGCTCACCAGGTCGTCCACCGAGTGCACCACACCCCCCAGCACCACGCTCCGTACCGCCGCGGCCGCGCGGATGTCGCTCAGTGAGTCGCCCTCCACCAGCACCAGGTCGGCGAGTTTCCCCGGCTCCACGGTGCCCATCCGCGCGCTCATGCCCAGCGCCCGCGCGCCCTCGACGGTCGCGGAGCGCAGCGCCTGGTGGGGGGTGGCGCCGTAGCGGACCATGGCCTGCAGGTTCAGGTGGTAGTAGATGGCCGGGGGCACCAAGCAGGTGTTAAATCGCGGCTCCCGACCCGCCATCCTCATAACCGATGGCTATAACAGGAGGTCTTGGACGACGGCCACACCCCGACGCATCGTGAATCCCGACGGCGCCACCCCCGGCGCCGGGCCAAGCGACCGGAAAGGACGCGACCACGATGCGCGCTCTGCTGTACGACCCCGAGGCTCCCCAGGGCCTGCGGCTCGGCGAGGCACCGGAGCCAGTGCCACATGATGCGCAGGCCCTGGTCGAGGTCCACGCGGCCTCGCTCAACTTCGGTGAACTCGCCTACCGGGAAGAGCGGGCACGCCCCGGGCAGGTGCTCGGCTGGGACTCGGCGGGCGTCGTCGTCCGCGCCGCCGCCGACGACGGCGGCCCCGCGGTCGGCACCCGCGTGGTGTCCTTCGGACCGCCAGGCGCATGGGCCGAGCGGCGGGCGGTCGACATCGCGGACCTCGCCGTGGTGCCGGACACCGTCGACCTCGGCGCGGCGTCCGCCCTGCCGGGCGCGGGGGTCTCCGCACTCCAAGCCGTGCGGGCACTGGGCCCGGTGCTGGGCCGCCGGGTGCTGATCACCGGCGCGTCGGGCGGCCTGGGACGCTTCGCGGTCCAGCTGGCCGCCCTCGCGGGCGCGTACGTCATCGCGGTGGTGGGCAGCCCGCAGCGCGGCGAGGGGCTGCGCGAACTGGGCGCCGACGAGGTCGTCGTCGGCCTTGAGGGCATCACCGCACCGGTCTTCGGCGTACTGGACAACGTGGGCGGCTCGCTGCTGGCCGAGGCATTCGCCCTCGTCGAGCCCGGAGGCTCGGCCCAGTCCATCGGCAAGGCGTCGCTCGAACCGACCACCATCGACTTCGAGCGGGAGCGGCTGACGGGCGGCGACAGGCGACTCGAACCGTTCGTGGTGCGCGCCCCCTTCGGCCCCGACCTCGCGTATCTGGTGAGCCTGCTGGCCGAGCGGCGACTCGACCCGCAGGTCGGCTGGCGCGGCTCGTGGAAGCGCGCGCCGGAGGCTGTGGAGGCGCTGCTGGGCCGCCGCGTGCGGGGCAAGGCGGTGCTGGACATCGACGGCTGACCCGCTCAGCGGGACGACTTGGAACCGGCGGACTTGGGGTCGGCGGACTTGGGGTCGGGCGCCCCGGAGCCGGACGGCCCGGAGCCCGGCTGCGGGCCGTAGGCGGTCAGGAAGCGGTCCCGGAAGGTGTCCATCCGCCAGACCGGGGTGTCCGCGCCGGGCCTCAGCCCGTCCTGCCACCCCCAGTCGGAAATCCGCTTCAGCACGGCCGGGTCGTGCGCGACGACCGCGACCGGCACGTCCCGGCTGGCGTGGTCGCCGCTGACCTTCGCCATGGGCTGGTGGTCGCCGAGGAAGACGAGCACGGTGTTCTTGTTGCCGTACTTCACCACGTAGTCGATGAGGCTGTTCAGCGAGTACTGGATGGACTTGCCGTACTCGGTGCGCGCCTGAGTGGAGTCCGTGAACACGTCCTTGGGGTCCTTGCCCGCCTTCTCGATGTCGTCGTAGACCGAGCCGTCGCCGACCTCGTCCCAGCCGATCATCTTGGGGATGGGCGCCCAGGGCTGGTGGCTGGAGGTCAGGATGATCTCCGACATCAGCGGCTTGTCGTGCCGCTTGCCGTGCTCCAGGCGCTCGAAGGCCGACAGGGCGTACTGGTCGGGCATGGTCGACCAGCTGAACTTCGGGCCCTGGTAGCCGAGGTTACGCGAGTCGTAGACGTTGTCGAGGCCGTAGAACTTCGCCTCCGGCCAGCCCTTGGTGACACCCGGCATGATGCCGACCGTGCGCCAGGCGCCGGTGCGCTTGAAGGCGCGGGTGATGGTCAGGTGGTCGCTCGCGGTGACGGTGCGGTAGCGGCTCTGGTTGTTGATCCACAGGCCGGACAGGAAGGTGGAGTGACCCAGCCAGCTGGAGCCGCCGTACGTCGCCGAGGTGAGCCAGCCGCTCTTGGCTGAGTACCCGGCGTCGCTCAGCTCCTTGGTCTTCTCGTCGAGCACCGCGTCGACCCCGGGCGCGATCAGCGGGTCCTCGATGGCGCTGCGGCCGTAACTCTCGATGAACGTGAAGATGACGTCCTTGCCGCGCAGTCCGGTCAGCAGCTGGTCGCCCGGGGTGTCGCCGAAGGAGTCGACGGCGGCCACCTTCTCGAACTCCCGCTCGTCCTTCAGCGTCGCCTTCACCCACTTCACCCGGTTCTGGACGAGCACGACCGTGTTCCTGGAAGCGATCGGCGCGCCGGACACCTGGAGCCCGAGCGCCGCGCAGACCACCCACGCGGTGCCGAGCACCAGGACGGTACGGGTCGCCACGGTGTTGTTCCGGGCCATGACATTGCCGAGCCGGAGGCAGGCCAGCGTCATGACGGCGAGCAGGACGAGGACGAGGACCCCGGCCGCGATCACGGCGAGCGTCGCGGTCGTCGAGCCGAGCGAGTCCTTGAGGTACGACTGGGCGTCGTCGAGCAGGATCCAGTCGAGCACCACGTTGAACCCGCGGCCGAGGAACTCG
Source organism: Streptomyces sp. ME19-01-6 (assembly GCF_033793745.1). NCBI lineage: Bacteria > Bacillati > Actinomycetota > Actinomycetes > Kitasatosporales > Streptomycetaceae > Streptomyces > Streptomyces sp. ME19-01-6. The sequence goes on from NZ_JARAXF010000011.1 coordinate 190,174, forward strand.
TTGAAGCCGATGTCGAGGAGGTTGAGGATGGTCAGCAGGCCGAGGAACACTCCGGCGAGCACCGCCGCCACCCGCCTCGGGATCGGCGGCAGGAGGAGCAGCACCCCGGCGCCGAGGACCGCCTCCACCGGGATGTGCACGAAGGCGCTGGGCGTGATGAGGACGAGACGGTTCGGCAGGAGCAGGGCGAACAGCACCAGCGCGACGGACACGGCCGTGACGCCCCAAGCCAACGCCCGCGCCGCGACGGGGTACTTGTCACGCCAGCCGCCGCCTGCGGCTGCCTCGGCTGGGGATTGGTCGGCGGCAGGGTCGTGGTGGGAGGCGGCGTCGCCGGTGGCGGCGTCGTTAGCCACCACGGCCTCGCCGACAGCGGCGTCACCCGCGGCTTCGCCCGCGGAGGTGTCGCCACCGACCCCGCGCTCAGCGGCGGCGCCCGGCGCGGCGTCACCCACAGAGCCGCCGCCCTTGGGGGCAGCCTCATCCAGCGGCGCGGCGGCACCCGCAGGGCTGTCCGCAGCCGTGCCACCCGAGGCGGCCGCGTCCGCTGACGTGCCGCTCGCGGCGGTATCACCCGTGGCGGCCTCGTCCAGCGAGTGCGCCGGGAGGCCGTCTGGCGCCGGGCCCTCCTCAGCGTTCGCCTTGTCCCTGTCCGGCAGCTGACGAGAGCGCGTGAAGAGCGACACCCCGAAGTTCCTTCCGTGCTTGCGAAACCTGATGGTGGCACGGCGGACCAGGCTCGGGAGGTCCGGGCCGCCGTTATCCCTATACGGCTCGTCGACCGCGTCGGTTCAAAACACCGCGACCTGACTTCCGGACTGTCATGCCCACGGCTACATTCATGAGTGGGAGCGCTCCCATATGCCACTCCTGCATCCCTGAGCGCGCAGCCTCAAAGCAGCTTCAAAGGAGGATCTCCATGGCACCCGACCCGCAACCCCACCCCCGCCCCCGCCCCCGTACGACCAAGCGCATCCGCGCCCTCGCGGCCGCGACCGCCGCGCTGGCCGCCGCCGCGGCCATCACCCCTGCCGCGTCCGCCTCGTCCGCACCCGCCCGCGCGGCGGCCGCGTGCTCGGCGAACGGCTTCTGCGAGGACTTCGAGTCGCAGACCGGCACCGCCCCCTCAGGCCGCTGGACCACGAGCGTGGCCAACTGCTCCGGCACCGGCACCGCGACCGTGGACTCCACCGTCGCCCACGGCGGCGGCAAGTCCGTCCGGGTGACCGGCAAGGCCGGGTACTGCAACCACGCCTTCGCCGGCACCTCCCTGTCCGACGTCCCGGCCGGCTCCCAGCTGTACGCGCGCTTCTGGGTCCGCCACACCACCGCGCTCCCCACCCAGCACGTCACGTTCGCCGCCCTGCGCGACCCCAACGACAACGCGAAGGACCTGCGCATGGGCGGGCAGAACAAGGCGTTGCAGTGGAACCGCGAGTCCGACGACGCGACCCTGCCCGCGCAGAGCCCGGCGGGCGTGGCGCTGTCCACGCCGCTGCCGGTCAACGCCTGGACGTGTCTGGAGTTCCGGCTCGACCGCTCGGCGGGCCGCCTGGACACCTGGGTCAACGGTTCCCTCGTCACCGGCCTGGTCGTGGACGGCACCCCGACCCAGGACGTCGACCAGCAGTGGCTGGCCCGGGGCGGCTGGCGCCCCGCGCCCACGGATCTGCGGTTCGGCTGGGAGAGCTACGGCGAGGGCGACGACACGCTCTGGTACGACGACATCGCCGTCGGGACCTCGCGGATCGGCTGCTGACACGCCTTGGGTTCAGGTCCGCGCGCGGTAGCTGCCGGGGGTGTCCCCGAACGCGCGGCGGAAGACATCGATGAACGCGCTGGCGGAGGCCCAGCCGCAGCGGTGCGCGACCGCGGTGACGGTGACGCCCTCGGAGAGCAGCAACAGCGCGTTGTGCAGCCGCAGTTGGGTGCGCCACTGGGGGAACGTCATCCCCATCTCGGCGCGGAAGAGGCGGGCGAGCGTGCGGGCGCTCGCCCCCACCCGGGCGCCCAGCTCGGCGAGCGGCCGGGGATCCGCGGGGTCGCGCTGGAGGATCGCGCACACGGCGGCCAGGCGCGGGTCCTGGGCCGTGGGCAGATGCAGGGGCTGCTGGGGCGCGTGCCGCAACTGGTCGAGCAGGACGGCGAGCAGGCGGCGGGACTCGGCGGCCTTGGGGTCGGTGTCCGGGTTGCTGTACGCGATGATCAGCTCGCGCAGCAGCGGGCCGACCGCCAGCACGGCGGGCCGGTCCAGGCCCAGCGGGTTGGCCTCCACCGGCAGGCCGACGCCGTGCAGCACGGTCTGCCCATAGGCCCGGTGTTCGTGCAGGGTGCCGACGGGGACCCAGATCGCCCGGGTGGCCGGGGCGACCCAGCTCCCGGCCTCGGTGGTCACCGACAGCACGCCGCGGCCCGCGTAGACGACTTGGTGCACATCGTGGCGGTGGGCGGACACTCCGGTGCCCGGGTCCAGGAAACGGGTGGTCGTCGGCATATGCGACCGGGCGGGCACGGTTCGGCGGGGCACTTGGCGGGATACCGACATCACGTGGCAGTTTACCGGAAGCCTGCCACCCGCCTCCCGTCGAGGATCGTTGGGTGACCAGGAAGACCCACCCCGTATCGAACGACCTCTCCGAGCCGAACGACCGCTCCGTATCCAGACCGATCACGATGATGGCCATCGGCCACGCCACCGTGGACTTCTACCAGGGCGCCGTGCCCACGCTGGTGCCGTTCCTGGTGGCAGAGCGCCACTATGGCTATGCGGCGGCATCCGGCATCGTGCTGGCGGCCACGCTGCTGTCCTCGATCGTGCAGCCCCTGTTCGGGGCGTTGACCGACCGGTGGACGATGCCCTGGCTGATCCCCGCGAGCTCCCTCGGCGCGGGTCTTGGCATCGCCCTGTCCGGGCCCGGCGACTCGTATGTGCTCACCTGGCTGGCGGTCGCCCTCTCAGGCATAGGGGTCGCCGCCTACCACCCCGAGTCGGCGCGGCTGGCCCGGACGGCGAGCCGCGGCAGCCATGTGGCGATGGGCTGGTACTCCCTCGGCGGCAACATCGGCTTCGCCCTCGCCCCCGTCGCCGTGTCCCCGGTCCTGTCCGCCGGAGGACTGAGCGCGTCGCCGTGGCTGGTGGCGCCCGCGGTGGCGGGGGTCGTGCTGACGGCGTCCGCGATCCGGTCCCTGGCCCGGCGCGCGGCGGTCGAGCAGGCCGCCGCGCGAGGCACCGGCCGTGACAACTGGCCGGAGTTCCTGCGGCTGTCGGCGGTCATCGTCTGCCGCTCGATCATCTTCGTGGGCCTGAGCGCGTTCATCGCCCTGTACGCCCAGCAGCGCGTGCCCCAAGGCTCCGCGACAGGATCGGCGGCGCTGTTCACGCTGTTCGCCGGGGGCGCGGTCGGCACCGTACTGGGCGGTCCACTCGCCGCGCGCTGGGGGCGCGTCCGTACGCTCCGCATCGCCTACGGGGCGGCGGTCCCCACCGTCGCCGGGCTGGTGTTCATCCCCGGGCCGGCTCTCTACGCCTTCGCCGCCCTGACGGCCGCCGCCCTGTACGTGCCGTTCTCGCTGCACGTCACGCTGGGCCAGGACTACCTGCCCAACCGGGTCGGCACGGCCAGCGGCGTCACGCTGGGCCTGGCCGTCAGCGTCGGGGGCGTGGCCAGCCCGGCCATCGGCGCCCTCGCCGACGTCGCCGGCCTGCGCACGGCGCTGGCTCCGCTGATCGCGCTGTGCGCCCTGGCCTGGCTCATCGCGGGCACGCTCACGGAACCGGAACCGGAACCGGAACGGAAGCCCGAGCCCGAGCCCGGGGCAGAGGCCGGGGCCGGGGCTCCCGGCGCTCGCTGACCTCCCATTCGTTGTCAGTGGTAGGTCCTACCGTGGCGGGCATGACCCTTCTGAGCCACGATCGCCGATGTACCGAGATCGCTACGCAGACCGACCGGCTGCGGCCGCTCATCGAGGGCGCGGACCTGACAGCCCCCGTGCCGTCCTGCCCCGGCTGGAACGTCGGCCAGCTGCTGCGCCACCTCGGCGGCGGCCAGCGCTGGGCCGCGGAGGTCGTACGGACCCGGGCGACGGGCCCGCTCCCCGACGACCACTTCCGCGATCTGTCCGCGTACGCCCATGAGGACCCCGCCGTGCTCGGCCCCTGGCTCACCGAGGGCGCCGCGCTGCTGGCGGACACGCTGCGCGCGGCGGGGCCCGACGCGGAGCTGTGGACCCCGGTGGCCGGCGGGACCGCGGCCTTCTACGCCCGCCGGTTCACCCACGAGACGGTCATCCACCGGGCCGACGCGACCCTGGCCCTCGGCGCGGAGTTCACCCTCGCCGAGGACGTCGCCCTCGACGCTCTCGACGAGTGGATGGAGCTCGGCTCGCTCCCGATGCACTTCGAGGTCCATCCCCGGATGCGTGAGCTGCTCGGCCTCGGCCGCACCATCCACCTCCACGCCACCGACACCGCCCCCGATACGGCGGCGGAGTGGGTGGTCGACCTCACCGGCGAGGTGATCGCCTGGCGCCGAGCGCATGAGAAGGCCGCCGTCGCCGTGCGGGCCCCGCTGACCGAACTCCTGCTGCTGGTCTACCGCCGACGCCCGGCCCACGGCGAGGGCGTCGAGGTGCTCGGGGACGCGCGGCTGCTCGACTTCTGGCTGGACCGGGTCCCCTTCGGCTGACCGACCCCGCCCCGGGCCGCGTCCCCTACGCCGCGGCGAAGGGGCGGTCGCGCCGGGCGTCGTGGAGGACCGAGCCCCACCACTGGAGCTGGTCCAGCATCACCTTCGCCGCGGCGTTCGGGCCCTCGGGGTCCTTGAGCGTGCCATCGGGGCCGAAGAGCTCGTAGTACCGGGGGAAGGAGACGTAGTCGCGGACCGTGTGGGCCTGCAGTTCGTTGAAGACCTGCCGCAATCCCTCGATGGCCAGCAGGCCGCCGCTGGCCCCGCTGTAGCCGACGAAGCCGATCGGCTTGGTCTGCCACTCGGTGTAGTGCCAGTCGATCGCGGCCTTCAGCGCGGCCGGGTAGGCGCGGTTGTAGTCCGGCGTCACCACGACGAACGCGTCGGCCGCCGCGAGCCGCGCCGTGAGGTCCGCCATCTCGGCGGGGCGGGACAGGTTCGGGTCCATCGCGGGCGGGACAGGCGGCAGGGCGAGCGGCAGCGGGGTGTCGGCCAGGTCGATGAGGTCCACGTCGAAGCGGCCGTGTGCCTCGGCCTGTTCGACGAACCAGTTCGTGACCGTCGGGCCGAACCGCCCCTCCCGGACGCTGCCGAGGATCACTGCGAGCTTGAGGGTCTGACTGGACATGGCTGGGATCGCTCCTTGTGAAGTGACGAGGTGACCGGAAGGGCCACGCCCTCCAATCTGCCGGGCCGCGCCAAGGCCAGGAAGGCCGGGCCGAGACTGGTAGTGGCAGGGCCACGATCCGGCTCGGCGCGGCTGTTACGTTCGGGGGGTGAGCGACAACGAACTGGGCCTGTTCCTGCGGGTGCGTCGGGAGGCGGTCAGCCCCGCCGAGGTGGGGCTGCCCACCGGGCCCCGCCGCCGTACGCCCGGACTGCGCCGGGCCGAGCTGGCCACGCTGGCCGGGGTCAGCGTGGAGTATGTGACCCGGCTGGAGCAGGGCCGCGACCGCCGGCCCTCCGCGCAGGTGCTCTCCGCGCTGGCCGACGCGCTCCGCCTCGCCCCCGCCGAACGCGTCCATCTGCACCGGCTGACCAAGGGTGCCGAGGGCGGCTTCACCTGCAGGGGCGACGCGACCCCGGCCCGTATGGTGCGCCCCACCGTGCGGGCCCTGCTCGACCGGCTGGAGCCCGCCCCGGCCGTACTGCTCAACCGGCTCAGCGAGATCCTCGCGCACACGGCCGGCTACGAGCGGCTGGCGGGCCCCATCGGCCTGCTCGACGGCAGCCCGCCGAACCTCGCCCGCTTCGTCTTCACCGACGCCCGCGCCCGCACCGCCTACCCCGACTGGGCCCATGTCGCCGACGAACAGGTCGCCGCGCTCAAGCAGGGCCCCTTCCGCGCGGATCCCCATGTCGCCCATTTCGCCGACGAGTTGACCGTCACCACGGGAGACGCCTTCACCGAGCGCGTGGCCGCCCTGCCCGGCCTCCCCAGCTCCAGCGGCGTCACCCGGCTGCGCCACCCCGAGGTGGGCGAGCTGCGCCTGGCGTACGAGACCCTCGAACTGCCCGCCGACGACGACCAGCGCCTCATCGTCCACCTCCCCGCCGACGACGCCACCTCCGCCGCCCTCGACCGCCTCACCGGCCTCCGCCCGGGGGCGCTGCGGGCGGTGTCGTCCGCCTGAGGTCAGCTCACCTCGCGAGGGCAGCCTCCGCCGCCGCGCCGTCCAAAGACTCATAATGGCCTCGGCTCCTGACCCGCATTGAATCGAGGTCGGGGCAGGAATGTCCGATACGGGGGAGGCATTGGAGTGCGAGACCAGCTCCTCGGGGGCCGTTACCGGCTGGTGCGACAGCTCGGCGAGGGCGGCATGGGCCAAGTATGGGAGGCGCAGGACGAAACGCTGGGCCGGCCTGTCGCAGTCAAGGTGATCTCCCTGCTCGCCGGTGGCGGAAGCCGGGGCGACGAGGCACGCGCCAGGTTCCTGCGCGAGGCACGGATCACCGCCCGGCTACAGCACCCCAACATCGTGACCATCCATGACCTCGGCGAGACCGTCACCGAGGGCAACAGGGTTCCGTTCCTGGTGATGGAGCTGGTCCGGGGCGAGGGCCTGGACGCGGTGCTGCGCCGAGGCGCCGTCACCTTGCCGGACGCGGCCCGATGGGGCGCGCAGATATGCGACGCGCTTGCTGACGCGCACGACGCCGGAATCATGCACCGGGACATCAAGCCGTCCAACATCCTCATCACGCCGTCCGGCATCGTGAAGGTCCTCGATTTCGGCGTCGCGCGGGCGGCCGACCCGTACGCGACCGCGGACCGCCTCACCCAGACCGGGTTCATCGTGGGCACACCCCCGTACATGGCACCCGAACAGGCACGTGGTTTCCCGGAACCGCGCAGCGACCTGTACGCACTCGGCTGTCTGCTCTTCGAGCTGATCACGGGCCGGTTGCCGTTCCAGGCCCCCGACACCGTGGGCTACCTCACGGCACACCTCACCCAGGACCCCCCGGCCCCCAGCTCGGTGTCCATGGGCATCCCATCCGCCTGGGACGAACTCGTGCTGAGCCTGCTGGACAAAGACCCCGACCAGCGGTACCCGAACGCCGCCGGCCTCGCCCAGGCACTGCGACAACTCGACCACGCGCCCGAGCCCGCGCCATCAACAGGCGAGTCCGCCCCACCCCCCACCATGCCGGCCACGACTCCGCTCCGGGTTGTCCATGGCGACGCCCCGAGGCGCATCGCGCTCGCCATGCGCGCCCTGCTCGCCAAACGCACTGCGGAAACCGTCACCCACCAGGCGACGCCGCTGGATCATCTCCTTAAGGTCGCTCCACCTCCGTCACCGCCCCTGGCGGTCGATGCCGAGAAAACCGCGCCGCAGGTCCGCGCGGACCCCTCGCCGCCGAGGCCGGCTCCGGAGCATCCCGGGGGCCGTGCCCAGTGGGAACGGTTCGGCCCTCCAGCGGCCGTGTTCGTGCTCGTCAATGTGTCATCCGACTTCTGGCACACCGACAGCGAAGCCGATGCCTCGAGCTGGGGCGTCTTCGTGTGGCTTGTGCGCTTCCTTGTGGTGGGCCTTCTCGTGTTCACGGCTGTACTGACACCGCAGTCCAAGGCCGTGACCCGAGGCGTGGGTTACGTGTTCGCAACCTGCAACGCCATCGGCTTCGTGCTGGGGCTGGTCCTGGGCCCGGGGCCCACACTCGCCCACAACGTGTCCCTGTACTGCACGGCGATCTTCCTGAGTGTCGCAGCGTATTGCTACCGCGACATAAAAACCCGGCGAGCCCGGTCGGCCCACCGCAGGTCCACGCACACAACCTCGGACACCCGTGGGAGCGACCTCGGCAATTGACACTCGGGGACGTCGACCTGCGGCGTCGGAACAAGCGCCGTGCTTCCTTGCTGTCAGGATCCTGCGGCCCTGACAGCACGCAGCGCCTGCCCGTGTGGGGTGAAGGTGAAGGTGTCCGCGAAGCGCTGCGTGCCGCAGCGGATCGCGAGCAGCAAGGGTTCGTCGTGGTCCGGCGGCCAGGACGAGGCGGCTTGGGGCGCGGTGCCGTTCCATAGATGGAAGAACACCATGGGGTCCTCATTGCGCGCCGTCAGATAGCCGAGCGTCTTGCCGTAGAGCGGGTTCGTGCCGCCGAACAGCACGGAAGGCGGCCCGAATGCGGCGACCACATCGGCCCATCCCCGGTCCTGACGGACCCACTCCGCGATCCGCCCCCTCATCGACGCGTACGCCTCGGCGTCCAGCACACGGTCCGCCTCCAGCCACCCCGCCCGGCGGGCGAACTCGGCGTAGGCCGAGGCCACATCGTGCCCATGAGCGCCCGGCAGCAGAGACTGGAACGCCCCCGCCACCCCGGTCGCCGTCCAGGCCCCGCGCTCCTCCCACGCCCGGCGCTCCTCGGCCCAGACCTCCTCCCGGCGCTCCACGAACAGCAGATGATCCAGCAGCAGCCGGAGGCCCAGCTCCCCGCCCATCATTCCGGGCCTGCGCAGGGCCAGGTTGAGGCGGCGCACGAGATAGTCCCGTATCTCGTCGGGGGACGCGAGGGCGGCGGGAGGGAGCACGCTGCCAGTCTCCCGCCGCGGTCGTACTCGCGCTACGTGAGCAGGCGGCCGGTGAGCCTGGAGTCAGGGGCCCGCGACCACCAAGAACTGCCTGCATTCGGTCCCGGGTTCCCGGCGCGCGGGTGCGCTGGGACCCGGCTGGACCTCGCCGACCTCTCCTCGCTCAAGGCGTCGGTGGAAGCGCTGCGGCTTGACCGTCTCGACGCGGTCGTCCTCAAGGCGGGGGTGCTGCTCGACCACCAGCCCCGCCGCGAGACCAAGGACGGCCACGAGCTGATGTTCGCCACCAACCACCTCGGGCACTTCGCGCTCACCCGGTGGCTCGCTCCGCTGCTCGCGGCCGCCCCCGCGGCCCGTATCGTCACCACGGGCAGCTTCGCGGCGAAATCCGAGCGGCTGGACCTCGACGACCTCCACAGCGCCCGGGATTACCAACCCAAACGCACCTACGCACGGTCGAAACTGGCGCAGATGCTCTTCGGCCTGGAACTCGACCGCCGCCTGCGGGCGGTCGGCAGCACGGCGCTGAGCGTGGTCACCCACCCCGGCGGCGCCCTGGACTCCCTCACCCCCTCACGCCCACCCGTCCACGTCCGCACCACCGGCGACCGGCTGCGCGGCCTGCCGGCCGGCCTCTTGGTCCAGGGCAAGGAGGCCGCCGCATGGCCTGCCGTACGGGCCGTCCTCGACCCGTCCGTGACCGGCGGGCAGCTGTGGGCTCCCCGGGTGTTCGGGCTGCGGGGCCTGCCACGGCTGGAACCCCTCTGGGACCATCTGACCGACGCCTCGGTCGCGGCGCGCCTGTGGGACGCGAGCCGCGAGCTGACCGGTGTCGACCCGAGCGTCCGTTCGAGCCGCCCTCGACCCGCTTGTCCAGCGTGGACTGATCGCTGTCAGCGGTGCGGTCGAAATGGAAATCCTCTACTCCGCTCGCAACAGTACAGAAGCCGACCAATTGCGTTACTGGCTGTCCGGCTTCGAGTACCTTCCCTGCCCGGACGAGGTATGGGACCGCGCCAAGGAAGTTCAGTCGCTGGCAACGCGGACCGGCAACCATCGCGCCCTGTCCATGGCAGATCTTTTGATCGCCGCCACGGCCGAGCGCCACTCGGCAACCGTCCTGCACTACGACGAGGACTATGAGCAGATCGCTGCGATCACCCGTCAGCCCCACCGGTGGGTCGTCCCCTCCGGCACTGCCGACTGACGTCGAGATCAGGCGCTGGTGAACACATCACGCCGCAGGTGAGCCACGGCGAGATCACCGGTAACCGTCACCACCTCCATGGAAAGGCGATTCCACTATCCGCGTGTTCGACTTCGGGATCGAGGGCTACCGGCCGCACTGGACGAGCGGCCCCCGCGCGGTCAAGGAGGTCCACGGAGCCCGGCTGCGGGCCTTGGCCGGCCGCGCCCTGACCCGGCTGTGGGTGGTGTGGGACCTTGAGGACGACGAGTGGTTCCCGGACTGCCCCGTGTTGCTCGACTTCGACGGCGAGCAAGTGGAGATCAACCACTGGAAGCTCGACGAGCTGTCCCTCACCTGGAGCGCCATCGATCCGCGCCGCCCCGTCGAATGGCCGGGCTTCGCCCTCCGATGGCGCGACAACGCCATCCCCGAGGCGGCGCCCCTCCTGGGCCTTCCCCTCCGGAACGTCGAGCTCCTCGAATGGACCGGCCCCGACGCGGCCCGCGGAACCGTCGACGTCAGCTTCGTCTTCCCGGAGGGCCGGATCAGCGTCCACAACGCCCTCGACGAGAACGGCTTGTCCTTCGCCTCGCCGCACCGCCAGTCGCGACCGCACCCGCTCGGCTGAGTCCCCGTGGCGGAATAATTCTCGGTGACGCCGAAGCCAGGGACACAGAGGCAGCAACGAGAACGAGGGTGCGCGGATGCACGGTGAGTACAAGGTGCCGGGCGGGAAGCTCGTGGTCGTGGACCTCGAGGTCGAGGACGGCAGGCTGCGGGACGTCCGGGTCGCCGGTGACTTCTTCCTGGAGCCCGACGAGGCGCTGCTCGCCATCAACCGCGCACTGGAGGGCACGCCCGCCGATACCGACGCGCGCGGACTCGCGGCCCGGGTCGAGGCGGCGCTGCCGGAGGGCACGGTCATGTTCGGGTTCACGGCCGATGCCGTGGGCGTCGCGGTGCGGCGGGCGCTGGCGCACGCCACCGACTGGACGGATTACGACTGGCAGCTGATCCACGAGGGTCCGCAGCCGCCCGCCCTGCACATGGCGCTGGACGAGGTGCTGACCGAGGAGGTCGCGCTGGGGCGGCGGCCGCCGACGCTGCGGGTGTGGGAGTGGGCCTCCCCGGCCGTGATCATCGGCAGTTTCCAGTCGCTGCGCAACGAGGTGGACCCCGAGGGCGCGGAGCGGCACGGCGTCGAGGTGGTGCGGCGGATCAGCGGTGGCGGGGCGATGTTCGTGGAGCCCGGCAACACCATCACGTACTCGCTGTATGTGCCCGAGTCGCTGGTGTCCGGCCTGTCCTTCGCGGACTCGTACGCGTATCTCGACGACTGGGTGCTGGGTGCGCTCGGCGACATGGGCATCGCGGCGTGGTACCAGCCGCTCAACGACATCGCGACCGACGCCGGGAAGATCGGCGGCGCCGCGCAGAAGCGGGTGGTGACCGGGGATGGGGCGGTGCTGCACCACGTGACGATGTCGTACGACATCGACGCGGACAAGATGGTCGAGGTGCTGCGCATCGGCCGGGAGAAGCTGTCCGACAAGGGGACCAGGAGCGCGAAGAAGCGCGTGGACCCGTTGCGCCGGCAGACGGGCCTGCCGCGCGCCGCCGTCATCGACCGGATGATCGCCTCCTTCCGCGAGCGGTACGGGCTCGCGGACGGCAAGGTGACGGAGGAGGAGGCGGCACGGGCGCAGCGGCTGGAGGCGGAGAAGTTCGGCTCGCGGGAGTGGACCACGCGGGTGCCGTGACGGGGGCTGAGGCTCCCCTGGATCTCTAGCTGGTTGCCGTCAAGGCTGCGCGCGCGGTGGTGAGGATCTCCTCGGAGAGTGGGGAGCCCTTCGTGGCGCGGGCCAGGACAAGTGCGCCGACCATGGTGCACAGCCGGGTGATGCCGTCCTGGTCTTCGGTGGCGAGCCACTCGGCGAAGTCGCTCACTCCCTCGGTGTAGACGCGGTGGGCGTCGCGGTCGCCTGCTCCGCGCGCCATGTCGGCGGCGAGGGCGGCGGCGGGGCATCCGTCGGCCGCGTCGTCACGGTGCTCGGTGGAGAGGTAGATGTCGATCAGGGCCTGCTGGGCGGCCTCGCGCTGTCCTGCGTACTGCTCGAGTCCGGCATCGCGGAGCTGAGTGAGTCCCTCGAACGCGTGGGCGGTGGCTTCGTCGATGAGCGCCTCTTTGGAGGCGAACTGCTTGTAGAAGCCGCCGTGGGTCAGACCGGCCGCCTTCATGAGGTCGGCGACGCTGACATGGGTTCCCTGCTCCCGGAACAGCCGGGAGGCGGTTTCCACGACCCTCCTGCGGTTCTCCTCCGCCTGCGCCTGCGATACGCGGCCCATCAGCCACCTCCCCATTGAATGTCGACCGCCATCTATCTTAGGGTAGGCTTTAGATTGCAGTCGTAATCTAATCAGGAGTACACATGGAACTGAAGGACGCGGTCGCCGTGGTCACCGGAGCCAACCGGGGACTGGGCCGCCATCTGGCCACACAGCTTCTGCAGCACGGAGCGAAGGTGTACGCGGCGGCTCGCCGCCCCGAGACGGTCGACCTGCCGGGCGTCACCCCGCTGCGGTTGGACGTGACGGACGAGGAGTCGGTCCGGGCCGCGGCCCGCGCCGCGGCCGACGCGACGCTGCTGGTGAACAACGCGGGCATCTCCACCGCCACACCGCTGATCGCGGGTGGCCTGGACGCGGTGCGCCTGGAGATGGAGACGAACTTCTTCGGCCCGCTCGCCGTGACACGGGCTTTTGCCCCGGTCATCGAGGGCAACGGCGGCGGCGCCGTACTCAACGTCCTGTCCGTCCTGTCCTGGCTGCACCCGGCCGGCCTCGGGTCCTACGCCGCGGCCAAGGCCGCGGCATGGGCGCTGACCGACGCGGCCCGGGAGGAACTGGCGCCACGCGGCATCACCGTCTCGGCGCTGCACGTCGGATACATGGACACCGACATGGCCGCGGGCGTTCCCGCCGACCAGAAGACCGACCCCGCCGATGTCGCCGCCCAGGCCCTGCACGGCGTCGAGGCGGGCCTGCCCGAGATCCTCGCCGACGAGACCACCCGGTACGTCAAGCAGAGCCTGGCCGCTTCGCCGAACGCGGCGTGAGGCGCGCCCACCGCTCTCCCGCCTCCCCCTGGCTATCCCTTCAACCCTCTCAATCCTTGAGTAAGGACACCTGATGCGTTACACGACCTTCGGACACCGGACGGGACTGCGCGTGTCCGAGTACGCGCTCGGCACGGCGAACTTCGGCACCCGCTGGGGAGCCGGCGCCGAGCCGGACGAGGCACGCCGGATCTTCGACCGATTCGCCGAAGCGGGCGGCACCTTCCTCGACACCGCGGACACCTACCAGTTGGGCGAGTCGGAAGAGCTGACGGGGAAGTTCGTCTCCGCCGACCGGGACCACTTCGTCCTGGCCACCAAGTTCACCCTCGGAGCCGCGCCGCAGCCGGGCATCTCCACGACGGGCAACAGCCGTAAGAACATGGTCGCCTCGGTGGAGGCCAGCCTCAGGCGCCTGGGCACCGACTACATCGACCTGCTCTGGGTGCACTTCCCCGACGAGCTCACCCCCGTCGAAGAGATCCTGCGCGGGCTCGACGACCTGGTGACCTCCGGCAAGATCCACCACGCCGCCCTGTCCAACTTCCCCGCCTGGCGCGTCTCCCGCGCCGTGACCCTCGCGGACCTCAAGAACTGGGCGCCCATCGTGGGCATCCAGCACGAGTACAGCCTGGTGGAGCGGACCGCCGACCGCGAGCTGCTGCCCATGGCCGAGAGTCTCGGGCTCGGCGCCGCCCTGTGGTCCCCGCTCGGCGGCGGACTGCTCACCGGAAAGTACCGCCGCGGCACCGAGGGGCGCCTCAGCGATCTGGGGGCGGTCATCCACACGGAGAGCACCGACCAGAAGACCGCCGTCGTCGACACCGTCCTGGCCATCGCCGAGGAGACCGGCGCGACGCCCGCCCAGGTGTCGGTGGCCTGGGTGCGCGAGCGCGCCGCCCAGTCCGCGACCTCACTCGTCCCGATCATCGGGCCGCGCAACCTCACCCAGCTCGACGGCTACCTGGGCGCTCTTGACGTCCAGCTGGCCTCCGAGCAGTTCGCCCGCCTGTCGGAGGTCAGCGCGGTGCCGCTCGGCGCACCTCACGAGGCGATCGCCGCCTCCCTGGGCCGCATCCAGGGCGGCGACTCGGGCCGCGTCATCGCCCCGGCCGCACCGGTGGCATGACGCCCCCTACAAGAAACGGAGACGACGATGAAGGTCTTTATTGTCGAGCGGTACGGCGACAAGGCCGGCGTGCGCGCCGGTGAGATGCCCGACCCGCGGGTGGGCGCCGACGACGTCCTGGTCCGGATCCACGCGGCGAGCGTCAACCCGCTCGACCTCAAGCTCCGCGACGGGGACTTCAAGGCGATCCTGCCGTACCGGCTCCCGCTCGTCCTGGGCAACGACCTCGCCGGTGTGGTGGTCCAGGCGGGATCGGCCGTCACGCGGTTCGCGGTGGGCGACGAGGTCTACGCGCGGCCCGACAAGGACCGCATCGGCACATTCGCCGAACTCATCGCCGTCCACCAGGACGACGTGGCGGCCAAACCAGCCACGCTCACCATGGCGGAGGCCGCGTCCCTTCCCCTGGTCGCCCTGACCTCGTGGCAGGCGCTGGTCGAGCGGGCAGGGGTGCGGCCGGGGCAGAAGGTCCTGATCCACGCGGGCTCCGGCGGCGTCGGCACCATCGCCATCCAGCTGGCGAAGCAGCTGGGCGCGCACGTGGCCACCACCGCGAGCACGGCCAAGATCGACCTGGTGAGGGAGCTCGGCGCCGACGTCGTCGTCGACTACCGGAAGCAATCCTTCGAGACGGTCCTTGACGGCTACGACGTCGTCCTGGACCCCCTCGGCGGCGCGACGCTCGAGAAGTCCCTGCAGGTACTCAAGCCCGGCGGGAAGGCCATCGGCATCGCGGGCCCTCCCGACGCGGCCTTCGCCCGCGAGCTGGGCGCGAACGCGATGCTCCGGATGGCGATGAGCGCGTTGAGCTTCAACACCCGGCGCCGCGCCAAGCGCCGCAACGTGACGTACTCGTTCCTGTTCATGAAGGCCGACGGCGAGCAGCTGCGCGAACTCGCCCGGCTCGTCGACGCCGGGAAGATCCGTCCGGTCGTCGACCGGGTCTTCCCGTTCGAGGAGACCCGGGAGGCCATGGAGTACGTCGAGAAGGGCCACGCGAAGGCCGGCAAGGTCGTCGTCGCGATGACGTGAGAGGGCAGCAAGCCGGAGAAGGCCCGCGGACTACGCCCTGGAAGCCGCCGCGCCCCGCCGGCCCAGCATCAGCAGGGTGTACACGACGAGGGAGGTCCCGAGCCCGACCGCCCAGCCGTAGTCGCCCAGCGGCTTCAGGAACGGGATCAGTCCGTCCTGAGGGAACGGGCCCGCCTTTCCGGGGTCGGTGTGCGCGCCGCCGATGGCGAGCACCCCGCCCGCCGCGAAGGCGGCGAGCGCCCGCCAGTTCCAGCCGCCGGAGTACCAGTAGCGGCCGCCCTCACGGTAGAGGTCGGCGAGGTGGAGGAAGGTGCGGCGGATGATCCAGTAGTCGGCGATCAGGATGCCCGCGACGGTGCCGAGGAGGGCGCCGACCGTGTCGAGCCAGGTGAAGATGTAGACATCGGGGCTGGAGTACAGCTTCCAGGGGAAGATGACGACCCCGACGAACGCGGCGATCATCGCGCCCACCCGGAAGGTGATCTTTCCGGGGGCCATGTTGGACAGGTCGAAGGCGGGTGAGACGACATTGGCCGCGATGTTCACGGACACGGTGGCGATCAGGATCGTGATCAGGGCGAACAGCACGCCCGCCCAGTTGTCGATCTTGGCGGCCACTTGCTCGGGCTGCCAGATGGGCGCGCCGTAGACCGCCTGCGTACCGGAGGTCACCAGGACCGAGAGCAGGGTGAAGAGGGTCATGGTGGTGGGCAGGCCCAGCGACTGGCCCCAGAACTGGGACCGCTGGTTGGCCCCGTAGCGCGTGAAGTCGGGGATGTTGAGCGACAGGGTCGACCAGAAACCGATCATCGGCATCAGGGCGGGGAAGAACACCGACCAGAAGTCGTCGCCCCAGCCGAGCTTGGAGGGCTGGTCCAGCAGCGGGCCGAGGCCCCCGGCCTTGTTCGCTATCCAGATCAGCAGGGCGACCGCGCCGACGATGACGAACGGGGCCGCCCAGTTCTCGAAGCGTCGCAGCGTGTCCATGCCGCGCACGATGATGGCGAGCTGGAGGACCCAGAAGAGCGCGAACGACAGCCAGTGCGTCCAGGGGTAGCCGCCGAAGCCGGCCGCGCCGGTCCACCAGTCGCCGAACAGCTTCCCCGCGAGGAGGAAGATGGCGGCCCCGCCGATCCACGTCTGGATCCCGAACCACGCGCAGGCGACGGCCGCGCGGATCAGCGCGGGGAAGTTGGCGCCCCGGACCCCGAAGGAGGCGCGGGCGAAGACCGGGAAGGGGATGCCGTAACGCGGGCCGGCATGGCCGGTGAGCAACATCGGCACCAGCACGATCACATTGGCCACGGCGATGGTCAGCACGACCTGTTTCCAGTCCATGCCCAGCTGGAAGAGGCCGGAGGCGAGCGTCCAGGTCGCCGCGTTGTGGGCCATGCCGACCCACAGAGCGGTGAAGTTGTACGTGTTCCAGGTCCGCCGGGCGACGGGGACGGGCAGCAGGTCCTCATTGGCGTACCGCCCGGTGGGGACGGCCGCGCCCACGGGGAGCTCGACGCGGCCGTCCGGGTGGGTCGTCTGGGCGGCGGATGGCGGGGGCGGTGCGGTGGCGGTCATCGGACCCCTCTCAGTCGGCCGGCGTCTCAGTCGGCCAGCGCCGGGATGACGCGTTCGCCGTACGCGTCGATGGTCGCCTCCTTCGCGTCGTGCATGGCATAGACCGCGAACTGGTCGACCCCCAGCGCGCGCAGCGCCCGCAGCTTCTCGATATGCGCCTCGACCGGGCCGAGCAGGCAGAAGCGGTCGACGATCTGGTCGGGGACGAAATCCGTGCTGGGGTTGTCGGCGCGGCCGTGGTGGCTGTAGTCGTAGCCCGCCCGCTCCTTGATGTAGGCGGTCAGGGACTCGGGGATGGCGTCGGAGTGCTCGCCGTAGCGGCTCACCAGGTCGGCGACGTGGTTGCCGACCATGCCGCCGAACCAGCGGCACTGCGCGCGGGCGTGGTCGAGGTCGTCCCCGACGTACGCGGGGGCGGCGACGCAGATGGTGAGCGCGTCCGGGTCGCGCCCGGCCTCCGCGGCGGCCGCCCGCACCGCCTTGACCATCCACTCCGTCAGAAACGGGTCGGCGAGCTGCAGGATGAAGCCGTCGGCCTTGCGACCGGTGAGGGCGAGCGCCTTGGGGCCGTAGGCGGCCATCCAGACGGGCAGCTTGCCGCCCTTGACCCAGGGGATGCGCACGGGGGTGCCGTCGACGACCGCCTCCCGCCCCTCGGCCAGGTCGCGGATGGCGTCGATGGCCTCGCCGAGGCGGGCGAGGGTGTTGGGCTTGCGGCCCGCCACCCGCATGGCGGAGTCGCCGCGGCCGATGCCGCACACGGTGCGGTTGCCGTACATCTCGTTGAGGGTGGCGAAGGTGGAGGCGGTGACCTCCCAGGTGCGGGTGGACGGGTTGGTGACCATGGGGCCGACGATCAGCCGCTTGGTATGTTCCAGGACGCGGCTGTGGATGACGAACGGCTCCTGCCACAGCACGGCCGAGTCGAACGTCCAGCCGTGTGTGAAGCCGGCGCTCTCCGCACGCCGCATCAGATCGACGACCGCCGCCGCCGGCGGATCGGTCTGCAGGACGAGTCCGAAGTCCATAACTCGCTCCCAGCTTGTGGTGTGGTGCTCGGATGAGGGGTCAGTCCAGGTACTGGCAGGTGTCGCGCGCGATGAACCGCCCGTGCCCCGCGCGCCCCGTGAACCGCCGCCGGTCGATGACGGTCTCGCCGCGCGACAGCACGGTCTCCGCCTGCCCGGTGACCCGCTTCCCCTCGTACGCCGAGTAGTCGACGTTCATGTGGTGGGTCTCGGCGGACAGCGTCTGCCCGGCCCGCGGGTCGTAGATGACGAGGTCGGCGTCCGCCCCGGGGGCGATGGTGCCCTTCTTCGGGTAGAGGCCGAACATCCGGGCGGGGGTGGCGCAGGCGATCTCGATCCAGCGGCGGCGTGAGATATGCCCGTCGACGACCGCCTGATGGAGGAGGTCCATCCGGTTCTCCACGCCCGGCAGCCCGTTGGGGATCTTGGAGAAGTCGCCCAGGCCCAGCTCTTTCTGGCCCGCGAAGCAGAAGGGGCAGTGGTCGGTGGAGACGACCTGCAGGTCGCCTGTGCGCAGGCCCCGCCACAGCGCGGCCTGGTGTTCGCGCGGCCGCAGCGGGGTGGAGCAGACGTACTTGGCGCCCTCGAAGTCGGGCTCGGCGAGGTTGTCCGTGGACAGGAACAGGTACTGGGGGCAGGTCTCGCCGAAGACGGGGAGCCCCTTGTCGCGAGCCTGGGTCAACTCGGCCACGGCCTCCTCGGCCGAGACGTGGACGACGTACAGCGGGGCCCCGGCCACCCGGGCCAGTTGGATCGCGCGGTGGGTCGCCTCCGCCTCCAGCAGCGCCTTGCGGACCTCGCCGTGGTAGCGGGGGTCGGTCCTGCCCTCGGCGAGGGCCTGCTCGACCAGGACGTCGATGGCGATGCCGTTCTCGGCGTGCATCATGATCAGCCCGCCGTTGGCCGCGCCGCGCTGCATGGCCCGCAGGATCTTTCCGTCGTCGCTGTAGAAGACGCCCGGGTAGGCCATGAACAGCTTGAAGGACGTGACGCCCTCCTCGACGAGGAGGTCCATCTCCTTCAGCGAACTCTCGTTGACGTCGGAGAGGATCATGTGGAAGGCGTAGTCGACCGCGCACTGGTCCGCCGCCTTGGCGTGCCAGGCGTCGAGCCCCTCGCGCAGCGAGTGGCCCACCGACTGGACCGCGAAGTCCACGATGGTCGTCGTCCCGCCCCAGGCCGCGGCGCGGGTGCCCGTCTCGAAGGTGTCGGAGGCGGACGTGCCGCCGAAGGGCAGCTCCATGTGGGTGTGCGCGTCCACCCCGCCCGGGATGACGTACTTGTCGGTGGCGTCGATCGTACGGTCGGCCGTCCAGCCCTGGGCGTACGCGCTGTCGGGCGCGGCGAGGGCGGCGATGCGGCCGTCCTCGACGAGGACGTCGGCCCGGGTCTCCTCGGCGGCGGTGATGACGAGGCCGCCGCGGATCACGGTGCGGGACATCACAGTGCGCTCCTTCCGGCCTCGTCGGCCGCTTCCGCTGATCCGTCCGCCATGGCCTGCGCCCCGCGGAGCGCCGTCGCGAGGATCTCCGCGCCCTTCTCGGCCTCGGCGGCGGTCAGGCTCAGCGGCGGGGCGATGCGCAGCACGCTGCTGTTGTGGCCGCCTCCCTTGCCGATCAGCAGCCCGCCCTCGCGCGCGGCCTCCAGGACGGCCGAGGCCGCCTCGGGCGAGGGCCGGTCGCTGCCCGGCTCGACCAGCTCGATGCCGATCATCAGCCCCCGGCCGCGCACCTCGCGTACGACGTCGAGCCCGGCAGCGGCGGCGTGCAGCCGCTGCATGAGCAGCCCGCCCACGCGGCGCGCGTTGCCCTGCAGGTCGTGTTCGAGGAGGTGGGTGAGGTTGGCGAGGCCGGCGGCCATGGTGACCGGGGTGCCGCCGAACGTGGAGATGGAGTTGGCGCCCAGGCAGTTCATGACCTCGGCGCGGGCGACGACACCGCCGATGGACATGCCGTTGCCGATGCCCTTGGCGAAGGTGAGGAGGTCCGGCGGGCCGGAGGCGGCGTGCGCCTGCCAGCCCCAGAAATGGTCGCCGGTCCGCCCCCAGCCGGTCTGCACCTCGTCGCTGATCCACAGGATCCCGTGCCGGTCCAGGACCTCGCGGAAGGCGGCGAACAGCCCGTCCGGCGGGGAGGTGAACCCGCCGACGCCCTGCACGGGCTCCGCGATCAGCGCCGCGACCTGGCCGTATGCCTGACCCAGCACGTCCTCCAGGTCGGCGACACACGCCTTGATGAACTCGGCGTCCGACAGCCCGGCGTACGGGCCGCGGCCGCGCACCCCGCCGTGTACGTACAGCGTCTGCAGCGGGGACAGGCTGGTCGGCGACCAGGAGCGGTTTCCGGTGATGCCGACGGTCGAGAACGACCGGCCGTGGTAGCTGTTGCGCATCGCCAGGATCTGGTTGGAGCGCCGGTGGGTCGTGGCCAGGAGCAGGGCCGTGTCGTTGGCCTCGGTGCCGGAGGTGGTGAAGAAGACGCGCGGGTCGGGGATGCCGGACAGCTCCGCGACGCGCTCGGCCAGCTCCACCATGGGGCGGTCGAGATAGAGCGTGGAGCTGTGCAGGATCCGCGCCGCCTGCTCGCTGACCGCCTTGGTGACCTCGGGAAGGGCGTGGGCGGTCATGGTGGTGAGGATGCCGCCGAAGAAGTCGAGGTAGCGGTTGCCGTCGGCGTCCCAGACGTGGCGGCCCTCGCCGTGCGTGAGCTCGATCGGCCGGTCGTAGTAGAGAGCGAGCCAGTCGGGCAGGACGGCCCTGTGCCGGGCATGAAGCTCACTGCTCACGGCTTCACCAGCCCCTCGTACGCGTCCGGCCGTCGATCCCGGTAGAACGCCCACTGCTGGCGCACCTCGTCGATCACGCCGAAGTCCAGGTCCCGGACGACCAGCTCCTCCGTCTTGTCGCTGGCGGCCTCGCCGACGAGCCGGCCACGCGGGTCCACAAAGTAGCTGGTGCCGTAGAAGTCGTTGTCGCCGTACTCCTCCACGCCGACGCGGTTGATCGCGGCGATGAAGTACTCATTGGCGACCGCGGCCGCCGGCTGTTCCAGCTGCCACAGGTACGCCGACAGGCCGCGCGAGGTCGCCGACGGGTTGTAGACCAGCTGGGCCCCGGCCAGGCCGAGCTCGCGCCATCCCTCGGGGAAGTGGCGGTCGTAGCAGATGTACACGCCGACCTTGCCGACGGCGGTGTCGAACACCGGCCAGCCCAGGTTGCCCGGTTTGAAGTAGTACTTCTCCCAGAACCCCTTGACCTGCGGGATGTGGTGCTTGCGGTACTTGCCGAGGAAGCTGCCGTCCGCGTCGATCACCGCCGCGGTGTTGTAGTAGAAGCCGGACTGCTCCACCTCGTACACCGGCACCACGATCACCATGCCGGTCTCCCGGGCCAGCTCCCGCATGCGCCGGACCGTCGGCCCGTCCGGGACCGGCTCCGCCCAGCGGTAGTGCTCCGCCTCCTGCACCTGGCAGAAGTAGGGGGCGTTGAACACCTCCTGAAAGCCGATCACCTTGGCGCCTTGGGCGGCCGCCTGCCGGGCGTACTCCTCGTGCTTCGCGATCATCGATTCGGTATCGCCGGTCCAGGTGCACTGGACGAGCGCGGCACGTACGACGTTGGCCATGGTCAGCTCCTTCGCCTTGGCAGGCGTCTACGCACGTAGATTCCGGCTGTGGAAAGAACGTAGAAGCGCACTGACCACTCTGGCAATACCGCGGCAGTTACTCAACGAAGACGTTCACGTTTCGCGTTATGTCAGGTAAGTGACGTCAAGCGAGGCCGGGCACGCCCGGCAGCCCCGCGACGCGCAGGGCGTGCGCGAGGTCGTGGTGGCTGCTGGAGGACACGCCGCTCGCGGCGTCCAGCAGCAGCGGCACCAGCTCGGCCGGGGCGTCCACCGCGGCCTGCGCGGCCTCGTCGGGTCTCCGGGCCCGCACCAGCGCCTCCAGCAGAAACGCCGCCTCCGCGCGGCTGCCCGAGGCCAGCAGGGCGAGCACGGTCTGCGCCACCTCGGTGACGGGGCGCGCGACGCTCTGCCGCAGCAGCCGCGCGCCGTCGTCGCCGCGCCCCGCGGCGACGAGCGCGCCGGCGGCGGCGGCCAGGGCGGCAGGCGGCAGACAGGCCACCTCCCACAGCAGGGTGGCCACGTCCGCCTCGAGCCCGGCGCGCTCCAGCTCGGCGGCGAGCAGCGGGAGCCAGGGGGCGGGTCCGGCGGCAGCCTCGCACAGCAGGACGTGCGCCTCCCCGCCCCGGCCGTCCGCCCGCAGCCGCGCCAGCCGGTCCACGGCCTCGGCCGCGGTCCGCCGCGCCTCGGCAGCCCGCGCCGACTCCTGCGCCGCCCTCCGCTCGGCCTCATCCCGCGCCTTGAGCCGCCTGCGCCGCTTCGCGCCGTCCCCGCCCTCGTACGCCCCGGCGAACCGCGCACCCCGGGGTGTGGCCGCGCCCCCGGCCGCAGCCTCCTCGGCCCGGAAGGCCCCGGCGGCCTCTGCGGCCGCCGCCTGTGCGGTCCCGGCCGGCTCAGCCGGCGCGGCCCCGGCGAACCGGGCCCCGCGCGGCCGCGACACGGGCGCGGGCTCCTCCAGCCCGGCGAACCGCGCCCCACGCGGCCGGGAACGCGGAGCCGCTCCCCCACCCGCACCGGCCGCCCCCGCCGCCGCAACGGACCCGCCACCGCCCGGCCCCACGCCACCCCCGCCACCGCGCCCCGCAGCCGCCCCGGGACCGCTGGCCCCCGCAGCCGCACCCCGACCGCCGGGCCCCGCAGCCGCCCCGAAACCGCCAGCCGCCGCAGCCGCCCCCCGACCACCAAGCTCCTCAGCCATCCCGGGACCGCCAGCCCCCGCAGCCGCCCCGGCCCCGGCCCGAAGCCCGGCGCCGCCGTCGGCCGACCCGGCGCCGTCCGCGTGTGAAGCCCATCCGGCCTCGGCCGAACGGGCAGGCCCGGCAGCCCAGTGGCCCCGCCCGGCGCCCGGCGCGCCGGCCCCGGCGACTTCCGCACCAGGCGCCCCCGGTCCGGCGGCCGCCCCGAAAACCCCGGGCTCCTCTGCCGCGCGCCCGGCGCCGCCGAGCCCGTCCGCCGTATCAGCCCCGCCTGCCCCGGCCGCCGCCGCGCCGGGCCACCGTGCAGCGGGCTCGTGGGACGCGGGCCCGGCGGGCTCCTGCCCGCCGACCGCTCCGTCGTACGCCGTGGCGAACCGCGACCCGCGAGGCCGCGCGACGGCCCCCGCTCCCGCGTTCGACCGGCCCCCGTCCCGCAGCCGGTCGTCGTAGGCGTCGCGGGGGGAGGCGGTACGAGCGTCCAGGGCGTCGAGGCGAGCGCGGAGCTCCTCGCAGCGGGCGGTGGCCCGCTCCCAGTCGTCACGGGCCCAGGCGAGGTCCGTCGAGAGGCGTTCGCGGGCGTCGGAGTCGTCTTCGGCGGTGGGCTCGCGTACGGCGGCGTGGAGTTCGCGTTCGCGCTTGGCCGCGCGGCGCTGCTCGCCGAGCATCGCCTCCAGCCGGTCCTGGAGGGCGGCGCGCCCGCCGGCCGTGGTGTCGTAGGCGGTGGCGGAGGCGCGGTAGAGCCCGGCGGCGCGGGCGGCGGCCTCCCGGGCCACGTCGGGGCCGCGCTGGGCGGACAGGTCCTGGAGCAGGGCCTGGACGACATCCCAGGGCGGCACCTCCCGGCCGTCGAGACACGCGCGCATGCCCTCCGGGTCGCGCTGCGCGAAGACCCCGTACCAGCCCTGCTCCGCGTCCAGACGCCGTGTCAGTGCACGTAGATAACGCGCGAACTCCTCAACCTTGGACGGGAGTTGACCGCCAGCCATGGTCATCCCTCTCCCCGTGTTCCCGTGGACGATTCCCCCTCCAATGGGCACGCATTCGACACCCTTTGTGTTACGGGAATGGTTACGAACGTGCTACGGGCGTTTTTCCGGCTCCGCACACACCGGCCGACCGACGTCGACCAGCCACGACGGACCCGTCATTTCACCAATCACTTCACCGGTCACTTCACCGGTCACTTCGCCGGGCTGACCACCATCGCCGAGCCGCCGCCCCGCCGTACCGTCTCCGCCGCCGCGAGCCAGCGCCCGCCGGACAGCCGCTGCACACCGGTCGCCGCCCCGATCTCGGGGTTCTGCTTGAAGGAGTGGCCCAGCGTCGTGAGCTGTCCGCGCAGCGGGCTGTTCCACAGCCCCGGCTCCAGCTCGGTCTGCGCCGCGTTGCGCTGGCTGGCGCGTGGCGCGGCGATCGCGTCGACCAGCGGCATGCCGCGGTCCAGGTGGTTCAGCAGGGTCTGCAGCACGGTGGTGATGATGGTGGCGCCGCCGGGCGAGCCGAGCGCGAGCACCGGGCGGCCCTTGTCCGTCACGATCGTCGGCGACATGGACGAGCGCGGCCGCTTGCCGGGGCCGGGCAGGTTGGGGTCGTGGACGGCGGGGTTGGCGGGCGCGAAGGAGAAGTCGGTGAGCTCGTTGTTGAGCAGGAAGCCACGGCCGGGCACGGTGATGCCGCTGCCGCCGGTCTGCTCGATGGTGAGGGTGTAGGCGACGACGTTGCCCCACTTGTCGGCGACCGTGAGGTGCGTGGTGTTCTCGCCCTCGTACGTGGTGGGGGCCGCGGTGCCGCCGCTGTCACAGCCGGTGGGCCGGCTGGGGTCACCGGGCGCGAGCGGGCTGCTCAGCACGGCGTCGGCCTTGATCAGGCAGGCCCGCGAGTCGGCGAACCGCTGCGAGGTGAGGCCCTTGGTCGGCACGTCCTCGAAGGCCGGGTCGCCGACCCAGCGGCCCCGGTCGGCGAAGGCTATCCGGCTCGCCTCGATGTAGCGGTGCAGGTAGTCGCGGTCGCTGTCCTTGGTGAGGTCGGTCTTCTCCAGGATGTTGAGCGCCTCGGCGACCGTGGTGCCGCCGGAGGAGGACGGGGCCATGCCGTACACGTCGAGGCCGCGGTACGAGGTCTTGGTCGGGGCCTGGCGCTTGACCTTGTACGCGGCGAGGTCCCGGGCGGTCAGGTCGCCGGACCGTACGACGCGCTGCGCCGCGGGGTCCACGGGCGGCTTGCGCACCGTCTGGACGATGTCGCGGCCCAGGTCGCCCTTGTAGACGGCGCCGACGCCCTTCTTGGCCAGCAGCGCGTAAGTGCCGGCCAGGTCGGGGTTGGTGAAGGTGGAGCCGACGACCGGCAGTTCGCCACCGGGCAGGAACAGCTTGGCGGTGTCCGGGAAGTCCTTGAAGCGGGCCTGGTTGTCGGCGGTCTGCTGACGGAACGTCGCGTCCACGGTGAAGCCGTCGCGGGCGATCCGCTGGGCGGGCTTGAGCACCTGGGCGAGCGAGCGGGTGCCCCAGGTGTCGAGCGCGGTGTCCCAGGTGGCGGGGGTGCCGGGGGTGCCGATGCTGAGTCCGCTGGTGACGGCGTCGGCGAAGGGGATCGGCTTGCCGTCCTTGCCCAGGAAGAGCTTCTCGTCCGCGCTGCGCGGCGCGGTCTCGCGCCCGTCGAGGGTGAACACCTTGTGCTGCTTGGCGCTGTAGTAGACGAAGTATCCGCCGCCGCCGACGCCCGCCGAGTACGGCTCGGTGACGCCGAGCGCGGCCGCGGTGGCCACGGCCGCGTCCACCGCGTTGCCGCCGCGCCGCAGCACCTCGATGCCGGCCGCCGAGGCGTCGGCGTCCACGCTGGAGACCGCGCCGCCGTAGCCGACGGCCACGGGGGTCTTGGCGGGCGTACCGGCCGGGGCCACCCCGCCCGGTGCGCCGCCTCGTGCCCCCGCCGGGGCGATGCCGAGGGCGACGACCAGACCGGCCGTCGCGGCGAGGGCCGGCAGGCGGCGCAGCGCGGCGGAAGTGGCTGGTGGCGCGGCTGTTGTCGGGGACGATGCGGCTGGTCTTGCGGCGTGCTCCATCCGGGCCTCCCAAGCAAGCGGCAGGGGCCGGAGCCTACCGGTGACCGTCCCGGAAACGACAGGGGGCGAACAGAAGGCCAACGCGTCCACACGCTCGAACAAACACCCACATCGCGGCTACGATGCGCGGCCATGACTGACACCGTGCAGGACCTGATCGCTTCCGGCGCGGCCCTCGTCGTGGGCCTGGCCCTCGGCTGGGCCGTGCACTCAGCCTACGCGCGCCGCAAGCGCACCCGCGAGCAGACGTTCTTCGGTCTGCCGGACGGCTCGGAGTGCGTGCTGGTCACGCACCGGGACAGCACCTCCGCGCACTGGAGCATCCCGCGCCACGACGCGCTCGCGCTGCTCGGGCTCGCCGCCGTCGTGGAGAACTGCGGCGCACACGCCGAGGTGGCCCCGCACGACACCGGGCTGCAGGGCTTCGGCTCGCGCACCGAGTTCTGCGTCGGCGACCCGACCGCGCACCGCCGGCTGGCCGCCCATATGGGCAATCTGCTGCCGGGGGTCGCGGTCCACCAGGGCGACGAGACCCAGGAGCGGGGCTCGTTCACCATAGGCGGCACCGAATACCGGCCGGAGCCGGGCGCGGTGGAGCATGTGCTGCTGGCCCGGCTCACGGCGGCCGACGGCGGCCGCCCTGTGTTCCTGGCCGCGGGCCAGCGCCCGGTCACCCACCGCGCCGCGATCCGCCACCTCGTGCGCAACCGCACCCGGCTGGCCCGTAAGTACGGCGCGCACGGCTCCTTCTGCCTGCTGCTGAAGGTTGTCAACTCGCAGGCGTACGGCCCGGACGTGGTCGAGCTCGTCGCGGACGTCACCAAGGCCGCGACCTCGGCCCCGGGCCGCTCGCGCGCCGCCCACAAGTCGGACTGAGCGCGTTTGCGGTGAGTACGGGACAGCGACACGCCGTGGCGTCGGCGTGTCGCTGTCCCATACTCACCACAAACTCAGGTGGGGAAGCCCGGGGTCTGCCACAGCTCGCCGGTCGCGGTGACCGCCAGGGCCTCGTGGGTCTCCAAGGACGCGGTCCAGGCGCGGGCTCCGGCGCCCATGGCGAAGGCCGCCGTGGCCAGGGCATCGGTCCAGGTGAGGCCGGGGCCGGTCAGGGTGAGGGAGGCCAGGGTGGTGGCCGGTTCACCGGTGTGCGGATCCAGAACGTGGGAGCCGCGTTCGGCCGTGCCGGAAGTGGCGACGGCCAAACCACCTTCCCGGCCGGTGACGACGGCGCACAGCGCCCCGGGGCGCAGGGGGTGCGCGATGCCGACGCGCCAGGGGACGCCCGGGGCAGCCTCGCCCCGCAGCTGGATGTCCCCGCCGCCGTTCACGCAGCTGTTGCGCGCCCCCGCCTCGGACAGGATCCGGGAGGCCCGCTCCACCGCCCAGCCCTTGACCATCCCGGAGGGGTCGAGCCGGCCCCCGGGCGTAGGGCTGAACCAGCCGTCGGTGGCGCGCGCCGCCGCCTCGCACAGGCCCAGCACCTCGGCCACCTCGGGCCCGCACCGCTCCACGGAGAGCTCGCCCCGGCCGAGCCGGCTGACGGCGCTGGCCGGGCGGTAGGGGGAGAAGACCTCGTCCACGTGGTGCAGCCAGGCCACGGCCTCCTCCAGGGCCCGGCGGACGGCGGGCGTGGCCGGGTCGCGGATGTCGAAGGAGAAGACCGTGCCCATGACGTGCTCGACGTGGCGCAGGCCCCCGCGCCGCCGCTCAGACACCGGCCTTGTCCAGGGCGCTCTGCAGGGACTGGACGTAGCCGTCGCTGGTGTAGGTGGCACCGGAGACCGTGTCGATCTGCGCGCTCTGGGCTTGGAGCGTCTCGTCGGTGAGCTGCGGTACGGAGTACGAGGCGATCTGCTGGGAGCGGCCGTCGCCGGACGGGGTCCGCAGCGCCTTGACGGCGGTGATCTTCCCCTTGGAGAGGGTGACGGCGAGCTGCACGGGGCCGTAGCGGGTGTCGATCGTGTCGCCGGTGTAGGTGCCGGTCACCCCGGCCGAGGTGGAGTGCTGCGACGTGGACGGTGACGGCGAGCCGCTCGACGGGGAAGACGAAGACGACGGCGGCTGGGCCGCGACCGCGGTCGTGGCGTTGACGTGTGGTTTGAGCGACAGCAGCAGGACCACGCCCGCGACAGTCGAGACGGTGGTGATGGCGGCCTTGCGCACGGCCAGGCTCCTTTGCGGCTCGGGGTCAGAAGGTGCTCGGGTCGGAACGGGCTCGGGTCAGAAGGCGAACGACTCGTGGTGGATGCGGCGGCGTGGCACCCCCGCGCCGCGCAGGGCCCGCTGGGCGGCCTCCGCCATCCCCGGCGGCCCGCACAGGTACACCTCGCGCTCGGCCAGATCCGGGACCAGCGCGCGCAGGGCGCGCGAGGTCAGCGGGGACGCGTACGCGGCCGGCTCGTCGACGACGTAGTGGACGACCGCCCGCCGCGCCGCCGCGAGGTGGTCGAGCTCCGCGCGCAGCGCCAGGTCCTCGGGCCGCCGGGCGCGGTAGACGAGCGTCACGTCGCCGGGCAGGGTCTCGAAGAGCGTCCGCAGCGGGGTGATGCCGACCCCGCCGCCGAGCAGCAGCACCTTCGGCGCGCGCCGGCGGCGGGCGGTGAACGCCCCGTACGGACCCTCGGCCAGGACCCGGGTGCCGGGCGCGAGCCGGGCCGGCGCCGCGCTGTGGCCGCCGGCCGCCTTCACGGTGATCCGCAGGTACGAGGGGTGGGCGACGGCCGAGAGGGAGTACGGGTTGGCGGCCCACCACAGGCCCGGCGCGAGGAAGCGCCAGCGGAAGAACTGGCCGGGCTCGGCGCGCAGCTCGTCCAGCCGGTCGCCGGTCAGGTACACCGAGACGACGCCGGGCGCCTCCGGCCGGACCTCCGAGACCCACAGCCGGTGGCGCAGCGCCCGCCGTACGGGGACGACGAACCGGAACCACAGCAGGAGCGCCGCCACCCCGCCGTACAGGGCGTACCAGGCCAGCCGGGCCGGGCGGTTGCCGACGAAGTCGGCGCCGTCGGAGAGCTGGTGGCCGAAGACCAGGAAGACCGCCAGGTAGGTGGCGAAGTGCAGCAGGTGCCAGGTCTCGTAGGAGAGCCGGCGGCGGGCGGCACGCGCGGACAGGACGGCGGTGGCCAGGAAGAGCAGGAAGCCGGCAGTGCCCTTGAGGAGGTCGGGGTAGTGGAGGACGAGGGTGGTGGTCTGTTCGACGACGCCGGTGTGCGAGGTCAGCGCATAGCCCCAGATGATCAGCAGGGTGTGCGCGAGGGCGAGGGAGATCGTGTAGCGGCCGCCCATCGCGTGCCAGCGGGCCAGCCGGTCGCTGCCGATGTTGCGGTCCAGCAGGGGCACCCGGGCCATGAGCAGCAGCAGGACGGCGGTCGCGTATCCGGCGAGCAGGCCGGTGATGCGTCCGGCGCCGGTCAGCCAGCCGGCCGC
Organism: Streptomyces sp. ME19-01-6; assembly: GCF_033793745.1. NCBI lineage: Bacteria > Bacillati > Actinomycetota > Actinomycetes > Kitasatosporales > Streptomycetaceae > Streptomyces > Streptomyces sp. ME19-01-6. The sequence goes on from NZ_JARAXF010000011.1 coordinate 219,273, forward strand.
GCCGACCACGGAGGTGGTGTCGCTCCACCACAGGGCGAGGAGGGCGGCGGCGCCCGCCCAGATCGCCAGCTGGGTGAGGGCGGGGACGAGGTCGGGCGGCCCGGGGGCGAGCGGTAGGGCGCGCGGCGCCTCGGTGCGGCGGTCGTGGACGGTGGTGGCCATCGGGGTCGGCCTTTCGCAGCTGGCGGGGAGTGCCGTCGGGGCGGTCAGGGCCGTCAGCCTCACAGGCCATCTTCTGAGGACCCTCTGAAAAGGCTTTGAAAGGGAGCCCCGGGCACGATTCAGACGAAACGCAGAGGAAATTCAGAGCGAACCCAGAGGGGCCCGGGGGCCCGTCGCGCCGCGCGCCGGGGGATGCTGGATGCGTCATGGAGAACCACATCACCGGCCCTTTGCTGCTGCGGCCCGACGGCACCCCCGTCCGTGTCCTCGTCGTCGACGACGAGCCCGACCTGACCGAGGTGCTGTCGGGGGCCCTGCGCTACGAGGGCTGGGAGGTCCGTACGGCGGCGGACGGGGCGTCGGCGCTGGCCACGGCCCGCGTGTTCCGCCCCGACGCGGTCGTGCTCGACTGGATGCTGCCGGACTCCGACGGACTGACGGTGCTGCGCGGGATGCGCGCCGAGCTGGAGGGCGTGTATGTGCTCTTCCTCACCGCGCGTGACGCCGTGGAGGACCGGATCGCGGGGATCACCGCGGGCGGCGACGACTACGTGACCAAGCCGTTCAGCCTGGAGGAGGTGCTGGCCAGGCTGCGCGGGCTGCTGCGCAGGGCCGGGATGGCGCGCGGGCTGGACCTTCACCAGGCTGACCGGCTGGTGGTGGGCGATCTGGTGATGGACGAGAAGGCGCGGGAGGTCACCCGGGGCGGGGTGGTGGTCGAGCTGTCGCGCACCGAGTTCGAACTGCTGCGGTTCTTGATGCGCAATCCGCGCCGGGTGCTGTCGAAGGCGCAGATCCTGGACCGGGTGTGGTCGTACGACTTCGGCGGCCGGGCCCATGTCGTCGAGCTGTACATCAGCTATCTGCGCAAGAAGATCGACGCGGGCCGGACCCCGCTGATCCATACGGTGCGCGGGGTCGGGTACGTGCTGAAGCCGGACGTGCCATGAGCCGTCTCATGAGCCTTCTGTCGTCACTCGCGCGTGCGCCGCGGGCCGCGCTCCCCCGGACCCTGCGGGCCCGGCTGACCGCCGGGCTCGTGGTGCTGCTCGCGGTCGCGTCCCTGGCGGTCGGGCTGACCACGGTCCTGGCGCTGGAGGGCTTTTTGGTGCGCCGTGTGGACCAGCAGCTGACCGCGGCGGGCGGCCGGTTCCCGGCGAGCCTGGAACACGGCGAGCGGCCGGACGCGGACAACCGGCCCGATACGCGCGGCCAGTCCGCGTACACGTTCGGCGCCCGGCTGAAGGGGGGCGAGGCGACGCAGGCGGCGGTGGTGCGTGACAACACGGACGCCCACGTGCCGCTCACCGACGCCGACCGGCGGGCGCTCGCCGCCCTGCCGGTCGACGAGCGCGGGCACGACATACGGCTGTCGGCGGTCGGCGCGTACCGGGTCGTCGCCGTACGCGGTGACGACGGCGACATCCTGATCACCGGCCTGCCGCTGCGCCCGGTGGAGGAGACGGTGCACCGGGTGGAGCTGGTGGAGGCCGTGGTCTTCGGGTCCGCACTCGCCGTGACGGGGGTGGCGGGGGCCCTGTGGGTGCGGTTGTCGCTGCGTCCGCTGCGGCGGGTGACCGCCACCGCGGCCGGGGTGGCGCGGCTGCCGTTGGCCAGCGGGGAGGTGGCGATGCCGGCGCCGGTGCCGGACACCGATCCGCGCACCGAGGTCGGCCAGGTGGGCGCCGCCCTGAACCGGATGCTCGGGCACGTGGGCGACGCGCTGGCCCGCCGCCACGCCGGCGAGGAGCGGCTGCGGCAGTTCGCGGCGGACGCCAGCCACGAGCTGCGTACGCCGGTGGCCACGGTGCGCGGCCACGCCGAGCTGGCGCTGCGCCACCCCGGGCCGGTGCCCCCGGAGGTGCGCCACGCGCTGGAGCGGATCCAGTCCGAGTCGGAGCGGATGAGCACGTTGGTGGACGATCTGCTGCTGCTCGCGCGGCTCGACGCGGGTCGGCCGCTGGCCCGCAAGCCCGTCGATCTGACCCGCCTCGTGCTGGACGCCGCGGGGGACGCGCGGGCGGCGGGGCCGGGCCACCGCTGGACGCTGGAGCTGCCCGAGGAGCCGGTGACCGTCACGGGCGACGAGCACCGGCTGCAGCAGGTGGTGGCCAATCTGCTCGCCAACGCCCGCACGCATACCCCGCCGGGCACCGAGGTGGCGGTCCGCCTGGTGGCGCGCACCGGACGGACAGAGCTGACGGAGCTGACGGTCACGGACGACGGGCCGGGCATCCCCGAGGCGCTGCTGCCGGAGGTGTTCGAGCGTTTCGCGCGCGCGGACCACAGCCGCTCGCGGACCGCGGGCAACACCGGTCTGGGGCTGGCCATCGTGCGGGCCGTGGTGGCGGCGCACGGCGGGACGATCGAGGTGGCGAGCAGGCCGGGGAGGACGGTCTTCCGGGTCGTGCTGCCGGACACGGGGGCGGCGGAGGCGGACCCGCCCATCGTTACCCAGGCGTAACTTACCGCTCTATTACCAGGGGTAAGCCGCCGCGGTTACCGTCGGGTCACTTAGCAGGACCTGTCAGGCGCCGGACAGGTCCCCCCTGCCGGTGCACTCCCCCCTCGAGGAGCGACAGTGACCCACGCCCCCAAAGCCCTGCGCACCACGGCGGCAGGCACCGTCTCGGCGACCGTACTGGCCACCGCCGTCCTCGCCCTCGCCCCCGCCGCGCAGGCGGCGCCCCTGGCCCCGCCGCCGACCGCCGCCCAGTCGGCGGACTCGTCCGTACGCTTCGTCGACATCCCCGGTGACGGCGGCATCACCCTGGCCGCCAACGTCGTCACCCCCAGGGGCGCCGACGGCTCGCAGCGCCTTCCGCTCGTCGTCCTGCCCACCAGCTGGGCCCTGCCCCAGGTCGAATATCTCGCCCAGGCCCAGAAGCTGGCCGACTCCGGCTATGTCGTGGTCAGCTACAACTCCCGCGGCTTCTGGCAGTCCGGCGGGGAGATCGAGACCGCCGGCCCGCCCGACGTCGCCGACGCCTCCAAGGTCATCGACTGGGCCCTCGCCAACACCCGCGCCGACCCCGACCGGATCGGCATGGCAGGGGTGTCGTACGGCGCCGGGATCAGCCTGCTCGCCTCCGGCTTCGACAAGCGGATCAAGGCCGTGGCCGCGATGAGCGGCTGGGTGGATCTGGTCGGCTCCATCTATAGCGGCCGCACCCAGCACGTCCAGGCCGCCGCCCTGCTCAGCGGGTCCGGTGAGCTGCTCGGCCGCCCCAGCGCCGAACTCCGGCAGATCTTCCAGGACTTCATGGGCTCGAACCTCGCCAAGGAGCAGGAGATCGCCGAGTGGGGCAAGAAGCGCTCCGCCGCCACCTACCTCGACCGGATCAACGCCAACGGCGCGGCGATCATGCTGGCCAACGCCTGGGGCGACTCCATCTTCCCGCCCAACACCTACGCCGACTTCTACGAGAAGCTGACCGGCCCCAAGCGCCTGGAGTTCCGGCCGGGTGACCACTCGACCGGCGAGCTCACCGGGCTGCTCGGCCTGCCCAACGACACCTGGAACGACGCCAGGCGCTGGCTCGACCGCTACGTCAAGGGCGACCGCAACGGCATCGACCAGGAGCGGCCGGTCCAGCTCAAGTCCCGCACCGCCGACGGCTACGAGTCCTATCCGAGCTGGTCGGCCGTGCCCTCGGGCAAGCGCCGGATCGACCTCGGCGAGACCCGGGAGATCGCCGCGAACGCCGACTCCGGCGCCAGCGCGGGCACCGTGCTGCTGACCGGCGCGCTGGACCAGTTCCTGAAGATCCCACCGCTGGTCTCGGTCCCGCTGCTGTCGCGCGACCGCGCCGCCGTCTGGCAGACCGGCCGCTACGACGCGGCCCAGCGCATCCGCGGCACGGTGACCCTGCACACCACCGTCACCAGCGACAAGTCCAGCGGAACCGCCGTGGCCTACCTCTACGACGTGGACGCGCTCGGCGTCGGGAAGCTCGTCACCAACGCCCCCGTCACCTTCCACGACCGCACCCCCGGCACGCCCTTCGCCGTCGACCTGGACCTGTTCTCCACGGCGTACGACGTCCCGGCCGGACACCGCCTCGCGCTGGTCGTCGACACCGTCGACCCGCTGTACATCGAGCACAACCCCGACGGCGCGCACCTGACCTTCTCCTCGCCCAAGGACGACCCGTCGTACCTGTCGGTCCCGGTCCGGGACCAGCCGTGAGCCGACCCCCCGAACCGTCGCCGTGCCGCCTGCTCCGGCACCGAGCTGTGACAGTCCAGATCTTGAACCGTCACCCGGGCGTCGCCCAGGCTGGGTAAGCGGTGCGAAAGGCGAGAACCGGGGGGGCTCCGTGGGGGCGGGCATTGGATTCGCGGCGGCCTCCGTCGCCGCGTTCATGGTGGTCACATGCGTCGTGGTCGCCTGGACCGACTGGGGGCCCGCCAAGCCCGCGGGCGCGGTCCGGCAGGACGAGGGGTGGAGCCCGACACGCGTCGTCTTCACCTGTTCGGGGCTGCTCGCCTTCCTGCTGCTCCTCGTCGGCGTGATGGTCGCGGTCTTCGACCCCGGATGGCGCGACGAAGCGATCTGGGTCCAGGCCGCGGCGGCGGCCTTGGCTGTGGCCCTGTGTCCTGTGTCGCGGTTCACGAAGAAACACGCGCGCGGTCTGCCGCTGGCCGCGGACATCGTGGCGGCCGCGGCGTTGGTGGCCGGTTGCGGTGCGGCGGCTGCGCTGCTCACCACGCCGTCCGCCCACGTACTGGGACGGAGCCTGCTGGCCGCCACCGTGGCCGGGCTTTTCGTCGCCGCCGCGCTCGCCGTGCTGCGGGCCCCCGTGGGCGAGCGGGCGTGGCGGGCCCGGCCGGTGGCCGGACGGCCCTCCGTCAAGCGGATGCTGTGGGCCGCGGTGTGCACGGCGACAGCCTGCGCGGCGGCCGGGCTGCTCGCCCCCGGTGTGCCCTCCGGGGCAGCGCTGTTCGCGGGCGAAGTGCTGCTCGCGGCCGTCCTGCTCCCCGTGGCGGTCGCGGCCATGGTGGCCACGCGCACCGCCCGGCGGAGCGGCGAGCCCGTTCTCGGCCACGTCGCCTGGTGCTCGGCGGTACTACTGCTGCTCATCGGGCTGGGCGGGGTGCTCGGGCCGGACGTCCTGGTCCTGCCGGGGACCGTGGCGATGCTCGCCGCGGCGGGGCCGCTGATGCTGCTGCTGTGCCTGTGGCTGCTCAGCCGCGGGCCCCTGCTCCCGCTGAGGTCGATCAAGCCGCACCGGCGCGCGGGCGTGCTGGTGGCGGCGGTGGCCGCGCCCGTGGCACTGCTCGGCCTCCTCGCGTGGGACGTGCACGGGTCCGGCGCATACGCGATGAGATACGGTCAGCCCAGGACGCTGGGTCTACCCGGGAAATGCTCGGTCCGCGATGGCAACGACGGCGCCGCCTGCAGCTCGTCATGGCCCAAGGACGGCGACAGCGGCCAGGCGGTGTACGGCGACTGGGTCAGCGGCAGCGTGTACTTCTCGGAGCCTGCCTGGCAGCGTTACGCGAAGTTCTACGGCATGGCCGGTGGCTTCTACGAGCCGGGCAGCGCGGACGATCCCTCAGGGATCGAACTGGACACCCGTGTGGTGGGGACGAACGCGTACGTCGTCCTCGGGTACGGCACCAACAACATCGCGCCACTGGGCCTCCAGCCCATCCCCTGGCTGGCCGCCGCGACGCCCTTGGCGGTGCTGATCCCGCTCTGGATGGGCTGGAACGCCGCGATGCGGAGGAAGGCCCACCGCTCGGGGGCCTTCTCGCGTCCCGCGCCGCGGCCAAGGGCCGCCACGACGTCCCGTACGGCGACGTCCCGTACGGCGACCGCACCTCGCCCGGCGAAGCCGCACGGAAAGCCGAAGCCGGTGACCGTCGCCTCCGGCCGTGCCCGGGTGACCGCCGACCACGACGGATTCACCGTAGAGCAGCCGCGCGGGCCGTCGCGGGCGCCGCAGTGGCAGACTCATCTACGCCTGGACTGGTCGGAGGTGCGGCGGATCGAGTTCTCGAACGACACCCGCGACCCCGTCGTCGCCCTGTTCGTCCACCCCACCGACGGACTCCGCCGCTATGCCCTGGACGCGTCGCACCTGACGGCGGCCCAGTGGTCCGAACTCGCCACGGGCGTCGCCGCCCTGACCGACGGCCGCATCACACTCGACCTGGCCGGCCGGGACGGCCGCTGGGTGAATCCGGACTCCTGAAGCAGACCATGGGTGCGGCGGTCACGTCCTCGTGTCGCCGGGGAGCATCGTGGCCGGCTCGGCCGGGGCCACCTCCACCGCCTTGGTCTTCAGGCTGCGCCGCTCCCGCTTGGCGACCCAGTTGGCGAACCACGACAGCAGCATGCACATCCCGATGTAGACCGGGGAGATGATCATGACGACCGGGATGAAGGGGAGGCCGTAGTCGAGGTTGCCCGCGATGAGCTTGCCGGCGTGCAGAAACTCCTCGTAGGTGATGAGAAAGCCGAGCGAGGTGTCCTTCAGGGCCACCACCAGCTGGCTGATGATGGCCGGGAGCATCGCGCGCACCCCCTGCGGGACCAGCACATGCGCCATGACCTGGGTCTTGCGCAGGCCGAGGGAGTACGCCGCCTCGCGCTGCCCGCGCTCGACGGAGTTGACGCCCGTACGGAACACCTCGGCGAGCACCGAGCCGTTGTAGAGGGTCAGTCCGATGACGAGCGCGGGCAGTGGCTGCACCTTCAGCGCCACGAACACGAAGAAGATCATCACCAGCACGGGCATCGCGCGGAAGAACTCCACGACGAGTGTGGCCACCCAGCGCACCGAGCGGTGGTCGGACAGCCGCCCGGCCGCGAGGACCCCGCCGAGGGCGAGGGAGAAGACCGCGGCGAGGGCGAAGGCCTTGAGGGTGTTGCCGAGGCCGCGCAGCAGCAGGCGCTGGATGCCCTCGTACTCGAAGGGCCGCCACTTCTCGGCCGCGAACTGGCCGGTGTCGATGAGCAGATAGACGATCCAGCCGAGCAGGAGCAGCAGGAAGGCCGTGGCCAGCAGACCGTAGGTGCGGTGGCGGGCCCGGGCATGGGGGCCGGGGATGTCGTAGAGGGCGCTGCCGGTGGTCATCGGGGCACCCCCCAGCGGCGCTCCAGCACATGGAAGAGCCCGCTGATGGCGAGCGTGATGATCAGATAGCCGACGGCGATCCAGACGAAGGTCCAGATGATGCTGTAGCCGAGCTCGTTGAGCGGTTTGTAGGTGCCGAGCAGCTCGGTCACGCTGAACGAGCCGGCGATGGCGGAGTTCTTGGCGAGCGCGATCAGGGTCGAGCCGATCGGCGGGATGACCGTGCGGAACGCCTGCGGCAGCACCACCGTGCCGAGCGTCTGCGGGAAGTTCATGCCCAGGCTGCGGGCCGCCTCGCCCTGTCCGACCGGCACGGTGTTGATGCCGGAGCGCACCGCCTCGCAGATGAACGCCGAGGTGTAGCAGCCGAGCGCGAGCACCGCGAAGGTGAAGAACGGCAGGACGAGCCCGAAGCGGGGCAGGCCGAGCATCACCGCGAAGAAGAGCAGGGTCAGCGGGGTGTTGCGGAGCACCGTCACCCACCCGGTGCCGAAGGCCCGCAGCGGGGCGACGGGCGCCACGCGGAAGCCGGCCATCAGGACGCCGAGCCCGAGCGCGAGCAGCGAGGCGTAGACGGTCAGCTGGACGGTGCCGAGGAAGCCCTCGCCGTAGAGGGAGAAGTTGTGCGTGAGAACGTCCATGGGGGGTGGTCCTGAGCTCGATCGGAGACGGGTTTCTCAGCGCGGCGGGTAGCGGTCGACGTGGGGTGGCTTCGGGGCGGGCACGCCTGACAGGCCGAGGGTCGCGTTGTACGCCTTCCGCCAGTCGCCGTTGCGCTCATGGGCCTCGATGGCGCTGTCGAGGGCGAGGCGCAGCGCGGTGTCCTTCTTCGGCACGCCGATGCCGTACGGCTCCCTGGAGAACGGCTTGCCGACGACCTTCAGCTCCTTCGGGGCCTTGGCCGCGTAGCCCAGCAGGATGGTGTTGTCGGTGGTGACGGCGTCCACCTGGAGGCTGATGAGGTTGTCGACGCAGACCGAGTAGGTGTCGTACGCGACGGCGCGGGCCTGGGGGTAGTCGGTCTCAAGGCGCATCAGCGGGGTGGAGCCGGCCACCGAGCACACGGTCTTGCCGGCCAGGTCCCGCGGGCCGTGGATGTCGTTCTCGTCCGTGCGGACCAGCAGCGACTGGCCGGCCATGAAGTAGGGGCCGGCGAAGCCGACCAGGCGTTTGCGGAGGGGGTTGATGGTGTACGTGCCGACGTAGTAGTCGATCTGACCGTTCTGGAGGGCGGTCTCGCGGTTCGCGGAGGCGATGGTCCTGAACCTGATCGTCTTCGGGTCGAAGCCGAGGGAGGCCGCCATCATCTTGGCGATCTCGATGTCGAAGCCGGAGTAGCGGCCGGTGGCCGGGTCCTTCTCGCCCAGATACGGCTGGTCCTCCTTGACGCCGGCCACGAGATATCCGCGGCGCTTGGCCTTCCGCCAGGTGGGAGAGGCCGGCAGCCGGAAGCCGGTGGCCACCTTGTACGCGGGCAGCGCCCCGGGCTTGGGCCCCTTGGCCGGCGGGCTCCCCTCCTTGCCGCAGCCGCCCACGGCGGCAAGCAGCGCCAGTGCGAGGGCCAGGGCCGCGAGCGCGCGGCGGATGCGCGTCATGTGGTTCATCCTCGGGCTCAGTGCTTGAGGATCTTGGAGAGGAAGTCCTTGGCGCGCTCGGTGCGTGGCGCGGCGAAGAACTCGTCCGGCGGGCGGTCCTCGACGATCTTGCCGCCGTCCATGAACACCACGCGGTTGGCGGCATAGCGCGCGAACCCCATCTCATGGGTGACCACGACCATCGTCATGCCGTCGCGGGCCAGCTGGCGCATGACCTCCAGCACCTCATTGATCATCTCCGGGTCGAGCGCGGAGGTCGGCTCGTCGAAGAGCATCACCTTCGGGTCCATGGCCAGCGCGCGGGCGATGGCCACCCGCTGCTGCTGGCCGCCCGACAGCTGGGCGGGGTACTTGTCCGCCTGGTCGGCGAGCCCGACCCGGTCCAGCAGCTCGCGGGCGCGCCGCTCGGCTTCCTCCTTGGTCCGGCCGCGCACCTTGAGCTGGGCGAGCATCACATTGGCCAGCACGGACTTGTGCGCGAAGAGGTTGAAGGACTGGAAGACCATCCCCACGTCGGCGCGCAGCCGGGCCAGCTCCTTGCCCTCCTCGGGCAGGGGGACGCCGTCGACGGTGATGGCGCCGGAGTCGATCGCCTCGAGGCGGTTGATCGTCCGGCACAGGGTCGACTTGCCGGAACCGGAGGGGCCGATGACGACCAGCACCTCGCCGCGGCCGACGGCGAGGTCGATGTCCCGCAGGACGTGCAGCGCGCCGAAGTACTTGTTGACCTCGCGCAGCTCGATCAACGATTCGCCGACGGCCATACCGGGCCACACCCACTTTCAGCTGTGTCGGGCTCAGCGCAAACTATCCGCACATAAGGGGCACCTTGCCGACGACACGCATCAATGGGTGTTCAACCCCCCTAAGGGGCCGAGCGGGGGAACGCGGCTCAGACCTCGGCGACCTCCGCGTACACATGCGAGAGCTCGGGCGCGCCGTCGGCCGCCCACTCATGGCCCGCCTCCACGACGTCGATCTCCCGCCCGGAGACGAGCCGGACGACGGGCCGCCCGTTGGGCCACACCTGCCACAGGGCGCCGGGCACGGTACGGATGATCACCGTGCCCAGGTACAGTCCGGCGTCGTTGCCGAGCCACGGCAACTCGTCGGGATCGTCGCGCCAGCGCGGCAGCAGCTGGTCCAGCGCCTCCAAGGAGGCCGCCGAGTCGTCGAGCCCGACCCCCGCGGACGCCGCCCGGGCGCGCAGCAGCTCACACTCCGACAACAGCTGGGCCACGCCCTGCGGATCCACCTCCCGGGCGGTCATGACAGCCGTGCCGCGCGCCTGGTCGTGTCGCTTGCGCCAGTTGCCCAAGAACGGGATGTTCATACCACTCAGCGTGGCACCCCCGCGCCCACCGCACCACAGGGCGCGCGGGACTCCTGTGATCTGATCATTGTCTTGACGACACCCATCCGTCTCCCTACGTTCGTCCCGCACGTGTCGGATCGCCGGTTGGGTTGGTTGCGAGAGGGGACACGCATGCTCGTCGGGAGACGGTGGACAGCGACCGCGTTCGTCACGGGAGGTGTCGCCCTCTCCTTCGCCTGGACGGCGGCCCCCGCGGGCGCCGCCACGCCGGGGTCGCCCGGCGAAGTACACCGAAAGCCGCTCCCCTTGGAGCGGCTTTTCGACAACAGGGCGGTCAGCGACGACGCCAGTCCCGGCGGCGCGGACTTCGACGGGGCGGGCAACTCGCTGTCCGCGCAGGATCTGCGGGCCGCCGGTTGGGCCCCCGGCCGCACCCTCACCATCGACTCGGCCCGGCTCACCTGGCCCCGAACAGCCGACAACCCGCGCGCCGACAACGTACGGGCCGACGGGCAGGCGGTACGGCTGAGCGGGCGCGGCGACGCGCTGTCCTTCCTGGTCGCGGGCACCGGCGGCGAGGCGAGCGGCACCGGCGTCGTCCGCTACCGCGACGGGTCGAGCAGTACGTACACGCTCACCGCCCCGGACTGGCGCTCGGGCCCGACGGCCACCCGGGCCGTCGCCCTCCCCCACGTCAACAGCGGCGCCGGGCAGCGGGTGGAGACCGCGCGGCTGTACGCGGTGACGGTGCCGGTGGAGCGCGGCCGGGACATCTCCTCGGTGGTGCTGCCGCGCGACCCGGGCGCGGCCGATCTGCATGTGTTCGCCGCCTCGGTGCGCCGGGCCGCCGAAGGCTGGACGGGCAGCTGGTCGGCGAGCACCAGCGGCTATACGGCGGTCGGCCCCTGGACCGACCAGACGCTGCGGCTCGTGGTGCACACCAGCGCGGGCGGCCCCCGGGCCCGGATCCGGCTGGCCAACACCTTCGCGGAGGCCCCGGTGCGGATCGGCCGCGCCAGCATCTCCCTGCAGGCCAAGGGCGCGGCGGCGGAGGGCGGCCCCGTCCCGCTCACCTTCGGCGGCCGGGAGGGGATCGAGATCGCGGCGGGGGCACAGGAGTTCAGCGACCCGGTGGGCTTCGACGTCCCGGCGGACGCCAATCTGCTGGTGAGCATCCATCTGCCGGACACGGTCCAGGCGGTGCCGGTGCACAGCCAGGCCACCCAGCGCTCGTATCTGAGCCCGCCGGGCAGCGGCGACCACACGGCCGACGCGGGCGGCGAGGCGTACACCGGCACCCTGACCACCTGGCCGTTTCTGACCGGTGTGGACGTCGGGGGCGGGCCGGGGTCGGTGGTGACCCTCGGCGACTCGATCACCGACGGCACCAAGTCGACCACCGACGCCAACCGGCGCTGGCCGGACGTCCTGGCCCGGCGGCTGCTGGGCCAGTCCGAGGTCCCCGCGTACGGGGTGCTCAACCAGGGCATCTCCGCCAACCGCGTGGTGACCGACCGCTACCCGGGCGAGGGGGTGAGCACGGACACCGGCGGGGTGAGCGCCCTGCACCGGCTGGAGCGCGATGTGTTCGCCCAGACGGACGTCCGCACGGTCGTGGTCTTCCAGGGCATCAACGACCTGCGCTGGGGCGCCTCGGCCGAGCAGCTGACCGCCGGGCTGCGCGCCATCGCCCAGCGCGCGCACGAGCGCGGGCTGCGGGTGGTGGTGGCGACGATCGCGCCCTGCGAGGGCGAGTCCCTGTGCACCGCGGACGTGGACGTGCGGCGCACCGCCGTCAACGCCTTCATCCGTGGACACGGTGGGGACGGCGCGGATTTCGACGCGGTGCTGGACTTCGACGCGGTGGTGCGGGATCCGCTGCGGCCGCAGCGGATCCTGCCCGCGTACGACAGCGGCGACCATCTGCACCCCGGCGACGCGGGGCTGGCGGCGATGGCCGACTCGATCGACCTGCGGCGGCTGACCGGCTGACGGCGAGGAGCGTCAGACGTCGAGGTCGACGACGACCGGCGCGTGGTCCGAGGCGCCCTTGCCCTTGCGCTCCTCGCGGTCCACATACGCGTCGCTCACGGCCTTGGCGAAGACCTCGTTGCCGTACACCAGGTCGATCCGCATGCCCTTGTTCTTCGGGAAGCACAGCTCCCGGTAGTCCCAGTACGTGAAGGGGTGGTCGTACTTCAGCGGGCGCGGCATCACGTCGGACAGGCCCACCTCGCGCAGGGCGGCCAGCGCCTCGCGCTCCTTGGTGGTGACATGCGTCGAGCCCTCGAAGACGGCGCGGTCCCACACGTCCTCGTCGGCCGGCGCCACATTGAAGTCGCCGAGGACGGCGAAGGGGCGGCCGGCCGCCGCGTCGCGCGCGGCGGAGGTCCGCAGCGCCTCCAGCCAGCGCAGCTTGTAGTCGTAGTGCGGATGGCCGATCTCCCGGCCGTTGGGCACATACACCGACTGGACGCGGACGCCGCCGCAGGTCGCGGCGATGGCCCGGGGCTCCTGCTCGCCTTCGTAGTCCGGGCCGCCGGGCAGGCCCACGGTCACCTCCGCCAGGCCGGCCCGGGAGATCACCCCCACCCCGTTCCACCGGCCGGTGGCGTTGACCGCGGCCTCATAGCCGAGCTCGCGCAGCGGCTCGTACGGGAAGGCGCTCTCGGCGCACTTGATCTCCTGTATGCACAGCACGTCCGTGCCGCTGCTCTCCAGCCAGGCGAGCAGGCGGGGCAGCCGCGCGGTGATCGAATTGACGTTCCAGGTCGCGATGCGCATAGGGGACAACCTATCGCGCGGGTCCGACAACGCTCACCGCACGGGAGTCCCTCAGACCGTCACGCTCTCCCCCGGCACCAGGCGCACGTGCTCGGCGCCGATCCCGGGGCCCTCGGGCCCGAGCATGCGGTTGTAGACCAGCGGCGCGACGTCTGACAGCAGGGCGTCGTGGATGTCGAGCGCGCGGCTCGGCGCGACCTCGCGGACGTAGTCGACGATCTCGGCGAGCTTGTTCCACGGCGCGTGGACCGGCAGCAGCAGGGTCTCCACCGGCCGCCCGGGCACGGTGAGCGCGTCGCCGGGGTGGAAGACGGAGCCGTCCACCACATATCCCACATTGGTGATCCGCGGGATGTCCGGGTGGATGACGGCGTGCAGCTGCCCGTGGACCTCGATGTCGAATCCCGCGACGGTGAAGGTGTCGCCCTCTCCGACGGTGTGCACCCGTCCCGGGAAGGCGTCCGCGAGCTGCTCGGCGACGGCGGCGAGCGTCCAGATCCGCGCGGCGGGGTTGGCGTCGAGCGCGGCGCGCAGCCGCCGCTCGTCGAAGTGGTCCAGGTGCTCGTGGGTGACCAGGATCGCGTCCGCGCCGACCGCGGCGTCCTCCTCGCTGAACGCGCCGGGGTCGATGACGAGCGACTGGCCGTCCTTCTCCAGCCGGACGCAGGCGTGGCCCTTCTTGGTGAGCTTCATGGGGATCATTGTGCTCCCGGCGGCCGGGCCGGGCGCTCCCGGGGGAAACGTCACGCCTCGGGCGTGGTCTCCTCACGGATGACGCGCTGGGCCACGGAGAAGGCCGAGTTCGCGGTGGGCACCCCGCAGTAGACGGCGGTGTGCAGCAGCACCTCCTTGATCTCGGCGGGGGTCAGCCCGTTGCGCAGTGCGGCGCGGGTGTGGAAGGCGAGCTCGTCCAGGTGGCCGCGGGCGGCGAGCGCGGTGAGGGTGATCACGCTGCGGGTGCGCCGGTCCAGGCCGGGCCGGGTCCACACCTCGCCCCAGGCGTAGCGGGTGATGAAGTCCTGGAAGTCGCCGGTGAACTCGTCGGCGTTGGACTGGGCGCGGTCCACATGGGCGTCGCCGAGCACTTCCCGGCGCACCTTGATCCCCTTGTCGTACGCGTCCTTGCGGGTGTCGACGAGGGCGGAGCCGGGCTCGACGGCGTAGCCGATCTCTGCGACCGGTACGCCGCCCGCGACTCCGTTGACGGGGGCTCCGTTGACGGGGACGCCGGTGGGCGGCGCGGTGGCGAGCACCGCTCGGGCCGCGGGGGCGGGGATCGCGGTCATGCCGGTGGGCTGGTCGGCGGACTGCCAGGAGGTGGAGAAGTGGCGCACCAGAAGGTCGGTGACGGCGTTGGGCTGTTCGACGGGCGCCATGTGGGAGGCCCCGGGGACCAGCGCGAGCCGGGCGTCGGGGACCCCGGCGACGAGCACCCGGGCGTCGGCCGGCGGGGTCACCCCGTCGTCGGCGCCCACCACGACCAGGGTCGGCGCGCCGATGCGGCCGAGCTCGGCGCGGATGTCGAAGGCGGCCAGGGCCTCGCAGGCGGCGATGTAGCAGCCGGGGTCGGTGGTGCGGACCATCTGGACGGACCAGTCGACGATGGCGGGCTGGCCGGCGGCGAACGCGGGGGTGAACCAGCGCTCGGGGGTGGCGCGGGCGATCGGGTCGAGGCCGTTGGTGCGGACCACCACGCCGCGCTGGCGGAAGGAGTCGGCGGTGCCGAAGCGCGGTGAGGCGGAGACGAGTGCGAGGGAGCCCACTCTGAGCGGATGTCGTAGCGCGAGCTCCGCGCCGATGGCCCCGCCGATCGAGCAACCCGCGTAGCCGAAGCGGTCGACGCCCAGCCCGTCGAGCGTGGCCAGGAGACGCTCGGCGAGGTCGGAGACCGAGACGGCGGGGTGGGCGGGGGCGCCGCCGTGGCCAGGCAGGTCGAACCGCAGCACGCGCCAGTGGCGGGACAGCTCGGGTATCTGGCGGTCCCACATGTGCCATGTGGTACCCAGTGAGGGACCCAAGATCAGGACGGGAGCCTCTTCTGGCCCGTCAAAGCGGTATTGCAGGGTGTTCGACGGTGTCTCACTCACGCCCCAGACCCTCTCACGTCTCACAAAATCTCACACAGCCGGGGGAAGCCGACGGCTCGATGCATCCCTGGCTCGACTCGTCGGGCACTGCCGACGTCCTCGTCGATCGAACGCGCTGGAATCCGCCGTCGCCCGCCGCGGCCAGGTGGCCGGGTGCATTGTGCATTCGGATTCGTCCTCGACCGCCAAGTCTGGGCCACCCGGCAGGACTTGCGGATCGCGATCGTGACCTGGATCGAGCGCACCTACCACCGGCGCCGACGCCAGAGACGGCTGGCCCGTTTGACCCCCGTCGAGTACGAGACCATCATGACCCCACCCGCAGCTCTGGCTGCATAAACCCCGATGTCACCCGATCCTGCAGCAGTCCCGCTCAGCTGTACTGGCTATGCTCTGTCAAGTGCAGCAACCATTAGCCACCCTCCTCGCCTACCCGGCGTCCGAGGCTGCCGACGAACGGCTCATGGGCCACCGAGGCGGCGAACTGCCGCCGATCAGCGTAATCATCCTGGCTGCGGAGAAGGACATGGCCGGGCTGGACGTCTGTATACGGGGTGTACTCGCTCGCTCCCTGAACCCCGTGGAGCTGGTGCAGGTTGTCGCTCAGCGCCTACCGGCGCGGTCCTTCGACGATCTAGATTCGCGCGTCGTCTGGTTCGACGAACGAAGCTGCGCACCCAGCAGCCGGGATGTGCGTGAGTACCTGCGAGGCTTGGGCAGAGATCCGTCCACTGCCTCGTGGTACTTCCAGCAACTGGCGAAGCTGCAGTGTTTCGATGTCCTTCCCGCAGGCACGCCGGAACATGTCCTGGTGGTAGATGCGGACTTCGTGTTCCTGCGAGACATGGCATTCGTCGACGGCCAGGGGTCCTCCGTGTTGCCGTACGGCTATCCCCTCTCCTGGCGCCTGAACACCCGGGTGCACCGGCTGCCGGACCACCACACTGCGCTGGAGGCGGCTGGGCGGCTGATCCCGGGCTGGCTGCCTGTGGACGCCTACAGCGGCATGCAGCACCACATGGTTTTCGATCGCACCATTCTGGGCGAAATTATCCAGCGGGCCCAGAAAGCACACGGCATACCCTTCTGGCAAGCGTTCCTGCGCACCGCCGACCCCTGTAAGTGGACGGGCGCCTCTGAGTACGTCCTCTACCGGCACTTCGCCGCGCGTTTCTTCCCCGAACGCGTGCGCCATCGGCACGTCGACGCCGTCGACGTGATCCAGGCAGAGGGACACGGCGGCTTCGTCCTCCCTGAGGTGGCCGCTGCCGCCGAGGGCTCGTCGCTGCACGCTGTCGGCTGCCACCGTTTCCTCCATTACGCCGAGCGGCTCGCGACCATGGATTACATTCCCGCCGGCCTGCGCCGTACCGTGTGCGCCGAGCCGACACCTCTCCAACTGCGTCTGGACGGAGGACTGTTGGCCATTGGGAACGCGGTCCCGCCACTCACGCTCGCTTGAGGCCGCCTGGGTGCGTGGCCACTCGACTTTCGACGTTCTGACAGGTTTGGGGGCTCACACGGCGGCGTTGGTACTGGCGGCGGCCCATGCCTGCTGGACGGTGCGGATTTTTCTTGCTCGGTGGGCTGACCTGGGCGGGTGGGCATACATCGGGCGGCGATGATCACCCGGCGGAGCTTGGCGACCATGTCGGACAGCGAGGGGTCGGTCTTGGTGGTGTACCAGGGTGCGCGCTGGCAGTGCTCGGCCACGTCGCCGGGCTGGTGGCCGTGCAGCGCGTACCAGGCCACGGTGATCGTGTAGCAGTACAGCCCGGAGGGCACGGTGCGCTCGACGGCGGCGCGGGTGCGGTTGTGGGCCTGGCCGGTGCCGAGCAGGTGGCGGGCCTCGGCGAAGGTGACCTCGATGGACCAGCGCATCGCGTATCGGTGATCAGCTCGGCCGGGCTGCTGGTCAGGTCGGTGGTGACCAGGGCGAGGTCGTAGCCGGTGTCGGTGGTGTCATCCCGGAGCAGGATCACGCGCACAGTGCGGGTATGGAAGGAGTCGTACCACAGACAGGTGACCTCGGCCAAGTGCACGGTGTCGGTGCGTTGGTAGCGCGTGACCCGCACCGGAGTGAAGTCGGCGGCGGCCGCGAGCTGGGCGGGCGTGCCCAACCGCGTGCCCTTGAGCGCGGGACGCCCGCGTTTGCCGGTCGGGGGCGGGGCCAGGGCGAACAGCACCGAAGACGCGGGCAGCCGGGTGGTGAAGGTGCAGGTCGCGGGCAGATCGCGCAATGCTTTGCCGTGGTAGGCGGCGTCCGCGACGACGTGGATTCGTCGTCGGTGGTGGCAGGCGGCCAGCAACCGGATCATGGACGTGGTGATGTCGACCTTGCTCAGCTCCTGCTCCGGGCGCCACAGCGGGCCATCACCGGCAGGCACACCGGCCGGGCCAGGAAGGGCAGGCCAACGACCAGGCCGAGCACCACGAAGCAGGTCCCGCGCCCAACACCTCTGGGGCCGGTGGCCGCGCCATCGTGCTGGCAGGCCGCACCGAAGACCTTCTTCCCGCGCCGCTTGAACAACGTGTCGTCCACCGACACCATCAACACCGCATCTGTGGGGATGAGTTGGCGCCCGACCAGATGGGACACGGAGATGCCCAGCAGGTCGGGGTTCCGGCTCGCGCGCGAGAAGAACGCGTGGGCGCGGTCGTGGGACCAGGCGCGCGGCAACCCCGCGCCGGTGAGCATGCCCGTCACCGTGCCCCGGCCGGTCTGCGCGATCAGGCCCGTGACCAGCGCCGCGAAGGTAGTGAAGGCCGGCGTGGTGAAACAGCCCCGCAGGAACGCCAGCACCGCCAACAGCGAAGCGGGTACGGTCGAGTCCGGAAGCATCGGCGGGTCCCCTCACAACAGGTGACGTAAGCACCGCCGATGCTTCTCTGCTGCCCGGCTCCGCGCTGCCAGATCAGGCCCCCATCACTCATACGGGCGCCCCCACGACGAACACACGGTCTGCAATACGAGGCCGAACGGCCGGAGCAGCGCTGGAACCAGGACATCAGGTAGGCGGGGGCAGGAGTTGAGGGACCGGGCAACGCCCGCCCCGACTCAGGATTTCGCGAACTCACTGGCATCCCCGGCACCTTCTGTGGCAGGCTTCCGCGTGCCAGCAACGGGATCTCGCTCGTAGCCAGATCACCAGCTGCGCTTTAGCCAAGGAGTCTGCGGACGCACCCGGGCCACCGGCTTGTCTCTCACCTCATCTTTCACATAGCAGGCACGAGTCTGCGGCCGTGTTCCCTACCGTGCCCGCACTCGTTGCCCGCGCACCACACGGAGGCTCAGCCATGCCGGCACATTCCGCACCGTCGCATCTCTTCTTCCTGACCCAGCCCAAGGGCATCGGTGCCATCCTCTTCAGCATGCAGGGGACGCCCCGCGGACCGGAACTCTCGAAGATCGGGACGTTCGAGGATCGCGACGAATCCCAGCTGCTCGCCGCCACGCTCAACGCGGCTCTCCAGGGAGGCGGCCTCGCGAAGGTTCACCGGTGCTTGGCTTCCCTGCCTGGCCCCCTCCGGAAGGCGATCACTGACATCGCGGAGGAGATCGAGGACACACATCGTGACGCTCCACGAGCCCGGGCTGCGCGCAGGGCCGCGCGGGCCGTCACCGAGAACCTGGGACAGCTCAACGCGGCCGTGTTCTCGCTGTTCAGCGCATCCGACTGCGGGAGCTGCCTAAGCTGCGGCTGCACTGTGGCCGAGGACTGTGCGAAGTGCGCCGTCTGCGGCTCGTCCCCCCGGGGCCGCGGCTGTGGGGACTGCGGCGGCGTTGGGGTAACGCCCAGGACTGCATTCGTTCTCCATCGGCAGCTGAGGGACCTTGCGGACAAGACGTACCGCGCCGCTTATGACCCCGATTTTTGGGAACACAGCGTTCCGGTCAGCGCGGGGACTCAGTCGGACTGGTTCCTTCTTCACTGCGCTCGCGCGTACGACGACCTCGCGGCCGATCTGCTTGCCGGCGGTATCCCGGAGCCGCGCTGTCTGGCCGAGAGCGTGCTATTCGGCTACGCCGTGGATGGCATCGGCGGGTTCAGTATCGAGTCCGTCCACGCGGACGAGGTCTACCAGACCCTTCCGGCCTCTCGGTTCGACTATGACTGGGAGTTCCTCGCTAATGAGAGCGGGCTGCTCGACGTCAGCGACAGGGCGCACGACTTCCTGGAAGCAGACGTGGCCGAAGAAGACCTGTGGGACGGGTGGTTCAAGCCTTACACGGACGTCGAGCCCCGGGACACGACCCGCGGGTTCTGCTGCTGACGTTCGCCCGAACCCAAGCCATTGCCGGAACGAGCGTCCAGTCTGCTCGACTGGGCGCCCTCCCACGAGGTCCGGCTCGACATCAAGTCCCAAGCCGCATACGCGGACATATTCGCCACGACCGCACCCCCGCCCCCGGCCCCTCAACCGTGCTCACCTCCGACCCGGAGGGCCTCACCACCTTCTGCGGGACACGGGTCACCGTCATCAAGACCTGGCGGGAATCGCCCCAGCGTTCCGTCAGGGACAGAAGTCCGGCCGCAACCAAACCGCTCAGGCAGACGACGACTACCCGCAAGGCGGGAGGTCGCTTGATCTTGGGTCTTCCAAGATTTCGTAGGTGTTGGTCGAAACGGTCCGGGCTTCAGCCGAGCAGAATGCGCCGGTGGAGTAGTGCGTGGTCGGGAAGCGCCCGCGAACACCCCGGTTGCCGCCCGGCGTGAAGTGCAACTGCCGCGGTGACCGCATCCTCACATGGCCAGCCTTCTCCATACCGAGCGGGCCACCGAAGAGCGCTGACCGAGCCGGCGGCGCGACGGTACCCCGCCGCTCTCCCCGGGGCCGGCGGCTCAAGTCCGCTTCTTGCCGTGGTGAGGGCGGATCCACCGGTTCACGGTCGACCCCACCCCTCACACTCTCAGCCCGTTAGACCGCCCCTGCGTTCCCGCGTACGTTCGGCCTGGGTCGTGTCGTCGCCGATGAGCCCGGCGAAGACCAGTGCGCGCGAGCCGTCGAGACTGGCCTTGATCTGGGCCTGGATGATGTCACTGGCCTTGCCGCGGGTTCCGATCCAGCCGTCCTGCACGAGTTGGGTGAAGGTCGTGTTGTCGAGATACCGGGGCACCGTGTGGTAGCCGAACAGCTCACCCCCTTTCGGGCCGGTGGCCAGTCCGGGCCGCCCTCGCAGCCACTCGACGTGTTCGCGCGTGAGGTACATGCCGCCGATCAGCGCATCTCCCTTCGGCGCCACTTGTTCGGACGTGCAGAACTTGATCCAGCATGGCTGGTGAACGAAGCGGTAATCGGCCGGCGGATCCTGTTCCAGCCGCATACACGCCTCTTCTACCTGCCTCATGCGCTTGAGCTGGTCGTCAAGATCACCGTCCGGCACGTCGGTGATCTTCTTGACGACGTCCAGCTCGGCCGAGTTGCCGGCGTTGTGCGTCCACAGGGTGAGCGTGTGCCGCTGGCTCCTGACGAGCTGCCGCCGCTGCCGGTCGCACATCCGGCGACCAGAGCGGGCGCCGCCGCGACGGCTACGCGACGGTCGCTGTTCTTGGTGGTCGTCCCGCCGCCCGGGAGTTCTCCGCTCCGGGCGGCGGGACAACCGTCTATGGGCGCCGCACATCAGCCCTCAGCGGGCGCGCCGATGGAGGCACGCTCCTGAAGCGGCATGGGCACACGGTGTACGGCGGCTTCGAGCGGCCCCTCGCCGAGGATCAGCTCCACGGCGAGACGGCCGAGTTGGTAGTGCGGCAGTTTCAGCGTGGTGAGCGCCGGGCGCAGGACGGACGCGATGTCCTGGTCGTCGAAGGAGACCACCGACACGTCGCCGGGCACGGAAAGACCCGCCTCGCCGAGCGCCTGGTAGGCGCCGAAGGAGACCCGGTCGGTCAGGCACACCAGCGCCCGGGGCCGGTGGCCCGCCGTGAGGAGGGCGGTGACCTCCCGGTGGCCGTCGCGCGTGTCCCAGTCGCATTCGATGACACCGTCCAGGCGGGCACCGCCCGCCCGCAGGACCTCCTCCAGCCCGCGCATGCGCTCGTTGCCGGCGATGATCCCCTCGGGAGTGGCCGGAACGGCCTGGTGGCCGCCGATCGCCCAGATGCCCTCGGTATGGCCGGCGGCGAGCAGGGCACGGGCCGCGTCCCGGCCTGCCTCCAGCTCGTCCGGGACGACGGACGGCGCATCGAAGTCGGCCAGGCAGTTCAGCAGGACCACCCGGCGCCCGAACAGCTCCTTGGGCGGAGTCACATACCGGGTGAACATGGACGCGTAGATCACTGCGTCGACCTGGCGGTCCAGCAGCGCGTGCACCAGTGAGGACTCCGCGGCGCGGTCACCGCCCGCTTCCGTGATGAACAGCAGGTTGTCCCGCTGGCGGGCGGCTTCCATCGCGCCGCGGATCACATCTCCCGCGAACGGTGTCGTGGTGATCCGGTCCGACACGAACCCGATGGTCTGGGTCGACTTCGTCCGCAGACTGCGTGCGGTGACGTTGGGGCGGTACCCCAGCTCCCGGGCGGCCTCCAGCACGCGTTCACGGGAAGCGGCGGAAATGCGCATGTCAGTGCGGCCGGACAAGGCGAACGACGCGGTCGTCGGCGAGACACCCGCCCTGCGGGCAACGTCGGCCATCGTCACGCGGCGTTCAGGCATCAGCGGCTCAGCTCCGTTGTTAAATCGGATTAGCAAGGTTGCGACGAGAGTGGTGCGCTCCGCGTGCGACGTCAACACCCTGGACATCCCAAACCCGCAACAGCGTACTTTTGTGCCGCTATGTCCGATGTTCGGATAGCGCCACGGTAAATCGCTTCGTGTTAGCCCTTGCTTTAGCCGAGACGGCGCGCGAACGATGCCGAGTCACGTGGTTAAACCGATTTGGTACGGCGAGAACCCCGCCGTACCGTCCCAGGAGTCAGCCATGAAGAGAAGAACGGCCAAGAACGGCCCTCAGTGTCGTGTCGGCCGCCGTGGGCGGCGCGATCGTCCCGTTCTCAATCGCTGCCGCTCCCGCCGCCGCGCGGAGCCGGTCACCGCCCCAAAGCCCCACCGCCCGCTGGGACTTGGACCAGCGTGCCGGTACGGCTACCCGCGAGGCGGTGTCCGGCACCGCCGATCCTGTCGGCCACGTCTTCGACAACGCCCGCTACAAGCCCGACAGCGATCTTCTACGCAGCCGTGGGGTGCGCGGCCGGGCACTGCACTTCGACGGCCGCTCGACCATCATCACCGCACAGGGCCCGGCGGCCTCACCCTCGAGGTGTGGATCGCCCCGTACCCGTGCGCCGTCCTCACCCCGCCTGTGACGTCGTCGGCACAGCCGGCTGCTTCACCGCCGGCCTGCTCTGCCGATTCGCCACCCTCGACCACCTCGGCGGCCGACTCGACGGACTGAGCCTCGAAAACCTCACCGCCGCCTGCGCTTTCGCCGCCCACGTCGCCGCCCTGACCTGCTCTGTCCCCGCCGCGAACCCGCCCAGCGCGGCGAGGCAGCGCTGAAAGCCGACGTCGAACGGCTGCCGTCCCACATCTGAACACGGTCGCGTCAGTGCGTGCTTTGTCCGCCGCCACGCCGAGACAGAGTTATCCCGTCCGCCGGTTCTTACCCCCGGCGGTGAGGCTTTCGACTGCTTCTCGCGGGGCGGGCGCTGCCGCGGGGCGCCCGACGGCCTCGGCCGCAGCGCCCGACATGCCTGCTCCCCCATCACCCACAACCGGAGGTACGCATGCGCACACGCTCGCCAGCGAGGGGCGCAAAAAGGCCCTCGCTCAACGTTCTGCGACTGCTGCTCGCGCTCACGATATGTCTCGGACTGACGTCACCCCTGATGACGGCACCCGCCGACGCAAGCGAGAGCACCCTGTCCAATCCGGACTTCGAGACCGGCGACTTGAGCGGCTGGACCACCACGGGAACAGCGTTCAACGGAGCGGTCACCGACAAGCCGGGCTGGGGATGGGGCTGCTGCTTCAACCAGCAGGGCATCCACCACTTATGGGGCTTCGCCGCCGGCGGCGACGCACCCACCGGGACCGTCACATCCGAGCCGTTCACCCTGACCGGCACCGGAATGGTCAGCGCGCTCGTGTCCGGCGGCCGCAACGACAACGAACTGTACGTCGCCCTCACCACACTCGACGGAACCGTGCTCCACAAAGCCACCGGAACCGACGACGAGGCGTACCGCAGGGTTACCTGGGACGCACGTGAACACCTGGGCCAGCAACTGCGTATCACCGCGGTCGACCGCGCCACCGGCGGCTGGGGCCACATCAACCTCGACGACGTCAGAGTCGGGATCGACAAGGCGCCGGATCCCTCCGAAAGGGGACTCGCCGCCTACTGGGACTTCGCCGACGGCCAGGGCACCACGACCAAGGAAAGGATCAGCCAGGCCGCCGACCCCATCAGCTACGTCTTCAACGACGCGCAGTACAAGCCGGACAGCGATCCGCTCTGGCGCCCGAAGCACGAGGAGGACGGCGTACTCTCCGGCGCCCTCCTGTTCGACGGCTATTCCACCTGGGTCACGCGCGCCGCAGCGCAGACGCAGCTGCCCACGGACGGCATGACCGTCGAGGCGTGGGTCGCGCCGCGCGCGTTCGAGTGGGGTGACGAGGGCAAGCCGTCCGCCGTCGTCAACCAGCAGGACAAGGGGGCGAAGCGAGGCTTCTCCCTCGGTGTCGGCCGGCACGGAACGTGGCAGTTCGGTGTCGGAACCGGCGACGCGTGGTACGAGACGACGGTCCCGAAGTCGGCGGCCCTGGCCGCGGGCAAGTGGGCGCATCTCTCGGCGGTCTTCGCGCCGGGCGAGGGAGCGATCAGGCTTTTCCTCAACGGCGAGCAGGTGGCCGAGACCGCCATCCCCACAACCGCGCGGCTGGCCAAGGCCGATGTCCCGCTGATCATCGGCCGGCACAACCAGCCCGCCATCATCAACGGCACATTCGCCGTGAACATGTTCAACGGACTGATCGACGAGGTGAAGATCCACACCAGCGCACTCACCCCGGCATCGGTGACAGCCGGCCATCAGAAAGATGTGCAGTCCTTCGCCGGTGGCGTCACTCCCAAGGCCCGGATGGACATGGACCGTTCGCGCTACGACGGTGACCGGTACCGTCCTGGCTACCACTTCACCGCCCCGAACCACTGGATGAACGAGCCCCACGCCCCCATCCAGGTCAAGGGCAAGTACCACCTCTTCTACCAGCACAACTCCCACGGTCCCTACTGGCACAACATCAGCTGGGGACACGCGGTGAGCGAGGACCTGGTGCACTGGCGCGACCTGCCCGTGGCGCTCGCGCCCACCGACGGCAGCGTGGCACCCGACGGGGTCTGGTCCGGCGATGCCACCCTCGACGAGAACGGCGTGCCCGTCCTGCTGTTCACGGCCGGCAACGACTCCCAGCGCCCCAACCAGGCGACCGGTCTCGCACGCCCCGTCGACCCCGGCGATCCCGACCTGGTCGAGTGGAAGATGCACCCCACCCTCGTCACCAGCCAGACCGCCGACCTCGATGTCGGCGCCGGACGAAAGGTCCGCTTCGGTGACTTCCGCGACCCGTTCGTCTGGAAGGAGGGCGACACCTGGTTCCAGCTGATGGGCTCCGGCGTCCAGACCAGCGAGGGCAGGGACGTCGGAGGCACAGCGCTCCTCTACACCTCCAAGAACCTCACCGACTGGACGTACTCCGGACCGCTGATGGTCGGTGACGTGGCGGCCCACCCCAAGACCGGCCAGGTCTGGGAGCTGCCCACCTTCCTGCCGATCGGAAAGGACGCTCAGGGCCGCGAGCGCCGGGCCCTGCTCGTCAACCCAGCCTTCCCCGCCGGCCCCGGCGAGTACAGCAGCAAGTACGTCTACTACTGGGTCGGTACCTGGGACGCCCAGGCCCGCCGCTGGACACCCGACACCACAGAACCGAGGCTGATGGACTACGGCGACCACTTCACCGGCCCCAGCGGAACCGTGGACGACAAGGGGCGCTCGCTGGTCTTCAGCATCGCGCAGGACCGGCGGACCGAGCGCGCCCACTACGACGCGGGATGGGCGCACAACGCCGGCCTCCCCATCGAACTGGCCATGCTGCCCGACGGCGACCTCGGCTTCAGCCCCGTCGAGGAGATCTCACGCCTCCACGTCGGCGAACCCCTCGTGGACATCAGTGCCCCGACATCCCTCACCGACGCGAACGCGCGCCTGACGACCATCAAGGGGGACATGCTCCACATCAAACTGACACTCGAGCGCGGCAGCGCCGACACCTTCGGTCTCGACGTGCTGCGCAGCCCGGGGGATGAAGAACGAACACGCCTGTTCTACGACGCGCCCGCCGGACAACTGGGAGTGGACCGAACGAGGTCCGGGAACAACTCCAGCGCCGAGCCGAACCTCGGTATACAGAAGGGGCCGCTGACACTCTCGAACGGCACTCTGGCACTGGACGTGTTCGTCGACCGCTCGGTGATCGAGACATACGCGAACTCGCACAAGTCGATCACCACCCGCGCCTACCCATTCCGGCAGGACTCCCTCGGCCTGCGACTCTTCGGTGACGGCAGCGTCGTCAAGTCCATGACCGTCTGGAAGATGGGCAGCATGACCGACTGACTTTCGGCGCACATCGGGGTACACGCCGGACGCTGAACGCTGTCGTGACCCGCCGTACGCAGAAGCCCCGACCGGGATTCCGGCGGGGCTTCTGTGTGTCACTGACGCCCCTATAACGGGGGTCGGTCGTCACCGTCCTGACCAGGTTGAAGACCTCGCGGGCGGCATATCGCTCGAGGCATCGGATGATCTCACGCCGGGCCTTTCCATCCTGGGTGCGGCGTTCGTAGCACCTGGGTACGCGGGTCGTGGCGCAGCCGGGTGAACACGATGCGCTGCAAAGAGGCATTCGCCTGCCGGTCGCCACCATGGTCGAGCCGCCGCGCGCTCCGACCGCCCGAGGAGTACTCGATGGGGCTGACTCCGCACAGCGCGGCGAAAGACGCCTCGGTGCTCAGCCGCTCGGGATTGTCGCCCACGGTGATCAGGAGCGTGCCAGCGGAGTCCGGGCCGATGCCAACCGGCGCGAGCAGCTGCGGAGCATGGCGTTCAACGAGCCCGGTCAGGCGCTGATTCAGCTCATCGACCTGCCCGGTGAGCTGCTCGATGCGCTGAGCCAGCATGCTCAGGGTCATCTGACCGCGGAATCCTTGGCGAGTTTGAACATCCGCGCACTCTGCACAGGAATCATATCGATGCGGGGACATACGCCTTCAGGATGCTGGAGGAAGCTGAGGAGGATGCGCAAAGGGGGAATTCCTCCGCAATGCCGCCCGGGGAATCCATCAGATCTGGATGAGCAACCATCTGGGCGTGAGGCTGCCCCGGGTGGTCGGCTGAGATGCGGGGGCTCGGCCGAGAGCTGAGCGGGACCGGCCGCGCCCGGTACGGCAGCAGGGCCCGGACCGCGCGTCGCGGTCCGGGCCCTGCCCCGTGCGGTGCCGCCCTGCGGCGGCGGTGCGTCAGCTCTGTGCGGTGTCGTCGCCCGTCTGCCCGGCGCCCTCGGCTGCGTCTGCCTTCTCGCGCATCTTGCGCACCAGCTCCGCCTTCTGGTCGGCGGCACGCTGGCGGTCGAGGTTGCGGTGCGGACCGTTGTTCTGCCGTTCCGCGCGGGACAGCTTCTTGCGCTGGCCGCCGCCCATGCCCACGGGGTTGTTGATGTTCTTGCTCACGGGTTCTCCCGGAATGAGGTGAAGTGGTCTACGGCTTCATCGGTGGGGGACGGGCGCGGCGACGTCGAAGGACATCAGCAGGGGCCCATCACGCTCTCACTCGTAAATCGGCGTCTGGAAGAACATGACCAAGACGTTACCCGGTTCCGTCTGCCCCGCACACCAAGTTTTTCGCCGTCCTGGCGTCGGCCGGGCCCTCGGCGATCACGGAGCCCCGTCAGATGGAGGCGAGCCAGCCGGGGTTCTGCAGCGCCATTCCTGTCACGCCCCTATCACGAACCCCACGGACACCCTCACGTCACAGGGCTCTGACCTGGACCTACGTGCTCGCCATGGACCACCTGGACGCCCAGAGACGGTTTCTACGACATGAGCTGGAGTGGGACCACCTGGCCCCTGGAAGCGGCCAGCTCCGAGTGCCGTTGAACCGACCCTGGCACTGCCGGACAACCCTCTCCGACGATCTAAAGATCAACCACTTCATCGAACGCTTTCATGAGCCTTCTGTGCCAGGTCGGGGCACGTACCAGAAGGAGCATGATATTGATCGAGGAGCAAGTCGCCGCCGCCGGGCAGCAGCTGACGGGAGAATCACTGCGTGCCGTACGGCTACGCGTCAAGGAAATGCCGAGCTGGAGGTCGCTCGTTCCGAACGGCACGGACACCCAACTGCTCCTGGAATCGATCCTGTTGCAGCACATCGGCAACCCGCAGCGCTCCAGCCGCTTCCCACTCGGGATCGCCGAAGTCGTTCCCACATCGAGCCGCCTGGACATCCGTTTCGAGCACTCCGACTTGGTGCGCCCCGCCCTTGAGATGCTCCCCTACCGTGAACGGGGCCAGCGGACGGTTCACGGCACTCCCGGGCTGTGGGCGGGTACGGTCGGCAGCAGCATCGAGATCGCGTTCGCACCCCACCCTGCCGCAGGCGTCATCGCTCTCACCACACTGGACCGGTCCGACCATGTCGAAGGACTCCTCTCCACGTACGAAGCTTCCCTTTATGCGCAGCGGCGTGTACCCCTGTGGACCGCTGCCCCCGGCGCGCTTCCGCCCGAGAAGCACCGCACTGGGGGTCGGCGCCGCAAGCCCCAGCCCCGGACGATCATCGACGACCACAGCCCAGCGGTCGCGCTGCCCAGCGCGGTGCTACGCAGGATCCGGCTATGGGACCGGCTGTCCGGCCACGCCGGTCTGAAGGTGTCGGCCACATCCGCGGACGATGGCCTGGACTGGCACATCGTGCGCGAGGTCCACCAGGGCGTCTCCCTCCATGACGACCGGCTCGCCGCGATTCTCAGCGACCCCGTGGCCGGGCCAGGTCTGGTCACCGATGGGGAAGGCCACCACTGTGATGGCGACCGCTGTGTCATGGAGTTCACCGCGCCGGCCGACCGCACGAGCGGCTGGCGCGGCCTCCTGCGGGTGGAAACCGTTGCAGCGAGCACCCCGGTACCGCCAGTGCCGCAGCGGCCACGCCATTTCACCGCACTCGACGAGACCGCCTTCCCCAGCCACGGCGGCCTTCCTCACACCTCACCCGCCGAGCGCCACTGTTCTCAACACACCCGGGGCACCGACGGCAACAAGCCGACGGAGGGCCGCTCCACCCAGCTGCTTGCTCCTCGACTCAGCAGAAGCCAGTGGGAACTGACGGGAATGGCCATGAAAATCGGTGCGGCGTGGGCCTTGGACGCTGCACGGTCCTCGTCGTGACCCACTCCTTCGACGCCGACCGTGAGGTGCGCCGCCTGTACGAGCATGACGTGTTCGGATGGTCCATCCCGGACCGCCCGACCTTTGTTCCGTCCCTGCCCTGGCGCAGGGGCAGGCTGGTTCCCGGCGGCGGTGCGCTCTTCACCCACACGGTGTGCGGTTCCCGTGCGGACGTGGGCGCCCTGCTCCAGCAGGCACGCGCGCATTTCGACTGGACCATCTTTGTGGACTGCAACGACAACCTCGGTATGGGCCCCTACATCGAACGATCAGTGGACAGCCACTTCATCGTGGTCGATTCCTCCGGATACCCCGAGAGCTTCGTGACCGCGCAGGCACGCAACGGCGTCGCCGAGCACCACGAAGTGGCCGTCACCCCGGCTGCATCGGCCATGGCCTGGCGCCAGCAACACCTCACCGGGATTCCCCTGGACCGTGTCCCCATGTCCGGCCTCGTCCTGCGACAGTCCTCCCCCCGCGCCGGCAGCACCCCGTCACCGGACTTCACCGCACAGGTGGATGCAGAGCTCGCGCGGTTCGGGATCCCGGTTCTCTCCCGCCTGCCCGAAGATCCCGACGTGGCCCTAGGAGACTCGTCCCCCACCGTGCTGGACGCTGTCGAGGACGCTTCCCGGGCGGATTGGGTACCCACGTCGAGGTGTCGATCGTCGGCGAGCGGTCCGGCGCACCTACCGGCACCGACATCGCCCTGCTGCGCACCGCGCAGGAGGCCCTGGCCAACGTGGGCAAGCATGCCGACGCCACGACGGTGCGGGTCGAGCTACGGCACGATTCCGGCCTCATGGCGCTGGCCGTGACCGATGACGGCCGGGGCTTCGGCCCGCCCGCCGTCCGCGGTGGATACGGCCTGCTGGGCCTTCGCACTCGCGTCACCAGCCTCGGCGGAACCTGCACGGTGCGATCGACTCCTGGCCAGGGCACCACGATGCGGGTCGAGTTGCCGCTGGCCCCTGCCGAGCAGGCGGCGCGTAGCCTGCAGCCAGTGCTTGATCTCAGCTCCACACCCGACCACTGAGCGGGCGGAACCGGCTCGATGACTGTCCAGATCCTGATTGTCGATGACCATCCCGTCGTGCGCTTCGGCCTCCACGGCATGCTCGAGGCCTGCGACGACCTGCGGGTCGTCGGCGAGGCCGGCTCCGGCGACGAGGCGATCGTCCTTGCCTCCGCGACGCGCCCGGACGTCGTGCTGATGGACCTGCGGATGCCGGGTACCGACGGTGCCACCGCGACGGCGCGCATCCGTCAGGAGCATCCCGGCATTCGCGTGCTCGTGCTGACCACCTACGAAGGTGACGCCGACATCCTGCCGGCGATCGAGGCCGGTGCCACCGGGTACCTGCTCAAGGACACCCCGATCGGTACCCTGACCGACGCGATCCGGGCGGCAGCCCGCGGTGAAACCGTCCTCGCCCCGCCGGTGGCCGCCCGGCTGGTGACTTACCTTCAGGCGTCGGCCGGGGAGCAGCTGACCCCGCGCGAAGTTCAGGTACTCGGCCTCGTCGCGCGGGGTCTGTCCAACAGCGAGATCGGTCGGCAGCTGTACATCGGCGAAGCGACGGTGAAGACGCACCTGCTGCGAACGTTCGTCAAACTGGGTGTCAACGACCGCACCGCAGCCGTCACCGTCGCTCTGTCGCGCGGCGTCCTCACTTCACCGCAAC
The DNA here is from genome assembly GCF_033793745.1 of Streptomyces sp. ME19-01-6. Taxonomy (NCBI): domain Bacteria; kingdom Bacillati; phylum Actinomycetota; class Actinomycetes; order Kitasatosporales; family Streptomycetaceae; genus Streptomyces; species Streptomyces sp. ME19-01-6. The sequence continues at coordinate 249,430 of NZ_JARAXF010000011.1, forward strand.
GGTGACCTCCGCATGCCGGCCATTGCGTACGTTGGGCGACTCGCGCCGCCGGCCGGGCCAACCAGGACCGCCGCAACGGCACCGGATACGCCTACCTGCACACCGCCCTGGACGCCCACTCCCGCCTGGCCACACCGAGGACCTGCCGAGAAGGCCGCCACCTGCGCGACCTTCCTGCGACGGGCCACGGCCTGGTTCGCCGCCCGCGGCGTCCCCGTCGAGCGGGTCCTTACCGACAACGCCTGGGCCTACACCAAGAACACCTGGCGCCAGACCTGCCGCGACCTGGGCATCGGCCCGCGCTGGACCCGGCCCTGGCGGCCACAGACCAGCGGCAAGGTCAGTCACGTCCCTGACGGTCGCGGTTGTTCCGGTGGTACCGAGCTCTCGGCGACCGCCATCCACTGGTCCAGGTCGACCTGGGTGAACTCTGCCCACGGGGGGATCTCGGGGAGCTGGCGGAGGAGGTCGTAGGCCTCGGTACGAACAGCACGGCCGCAGCCGTCTCGCCACCGTCGAGGACGACGGCACCCTCTACCCCTGCCCCGGCACGGGGACACTTCTCGAGCTGATCCGGGCCGGTCCCGAGGCACTGCGCGAGGCGGGCAACGCAAGTCTGGACGTGCCGCGCGGCCCGCACGTCTCCCAGGTGCGACTGCTGCCGCCGCTCCAACCGCCGTCCGTACGCGACTTCGTCACGTTCGAGGAGCACGTCGAAGGTGTACGACGCAGCATCGACGGAGTCTCGGGCGCCCAGGACGCCTGGTACGACGCGCCCACCTTCTACTTCACCAACCCCTACGCGGTCATCGGCGCTCACGACGACGTCCCCGTGCCGCCCGGCAGCCGGGCACTGGACTTCGAACTCGAAGTCGCCGCGGTCATCGGCCGCGAGGGCCGCGACCTCACCCCCGAGCAGGCCCGCGACCACATCATCGGCTACACCATCTACAACGACTGGTCCGCCCGCGACCTCCAGTCCCGCGAGATGCAGGTCAGCCTCGGCCCCTGCAAGGGCAAGGACACCGCCACCACCCTCGGCCCCTACCTCGTCACCGCGGACGAACTGGAGCCCTACCGCGACAGCGACGGATTCCTGCGCCTGGCGCTGACCGCCGAGATCAACGGCGAGGTCGTCGGCAAGGACCTGCTGTCCAACATGAGCTGGACCTTCGAGGAGATGACCGCATACGCCTCCAGGGGCACTTACGTACGCCCCGGCGACGTACTCGGCTCCGGCACCTGCGGCAACGGCGGCTGCCTCGCCGAACTCTGGGGGGGTACGCGGCCGCCAGGACCCGCCGCCGCTGAAGCCCGGCGACACCGTCACCCTCACGGTCGAGGGCATCGGCACCGTCTCCAACACCGTGGTACCCGGTGCCGAACCGGTGACCGTCCCTCGCGCCCGTACGCGCCCGCGAACGCGCCCGTGAACCGCGCGGCGGAGAGCAGGCCGGCCGACAAGGTCGTCGTCAGCGGGGCCGCGCGGGCAGGGCACGGTCGAGGCGCCGGCCCGGGCGGGTGCGACTGTGACCGCCACCGATGCGACACAGGCACCCGGCCAACTGGGTCATCCCCGGGAAGATGATCAAGGGCATGGGCGGTGCCATGGACCTCGTCCACGGCGCCCGCCGCGTCATCGTCCTCATGCATCACACCGACAAGGACGGCAGCCCCAAGATCCTCGACGAGTGCACCCCCTGCCCCTCACGGGCCAGGCCTGCGGCCACCGCGTCGTCACCGACCTGGGCGTCATCGACGTCACCGACAACGGCCTGATCCTTGTCAAAACCGCCCCCGGCGTCGCCCACCACGACGTCACCGCCGCCACCGCCGCGAACCTGCACACCGCCGCTTGAGGCAGGTCAACGACGACCAAGGCTGAGGAATCCACCATGAAGAAGCTTCCCGCCCAGCGCGGCCGCGTCGCCGTCATCGGCGCCGGGCCCGGTGGCATGGCCGCCGCACTCTCCGTCCATCAGGCCGGCCACGACGTCGTACTGTTCGAGCGCTACCCGCACGCCAGACCCGCCGGCAACATCCTCAACCTGTGGCCGCCCCCCATCAAGGCACTCCGGCTGCTCGGAGTGAACACCGGTCCGCTCCCCCAGCTGATCGCCGCGACCGACCCCGCGCACGTTCAGCGCTGGGTGATCCGCGACCGCAAGCCGCTGAAGCAGTGGCCCAAGGGCCGCGCCACCCTCGTCGGCGACGCCGCTCATCCCACCTCCCCGTACGCCGGGTACGGCGCCGGTATGGCCACCGAGGACGGCTATTTCATCGGCCGCCGCCTGGCAGGGGTGGACCTGAGCGACTACGCCGCTGTCCGCCAGGCACTCGACGCCTTCGAGACCCCCCGCAAGCCGCACACCGCCCGACAGTCCCAGCACGCCTACGCCCTCGGGCAGGTCTTCCATCACGCGCCGCGCGCTCTGCAACCGATCCGGGACGCGATCCTGGACCGCACCCCACTGATGCAGAAGGTGGTCGGTGACTCCACCCCCATATCGATCCTCACTCAGCTCGGTGAGATCGACCGGGCCGAAGCCCACTTCACCGCGCTCCTCGGCCTCGGCGGGACACACGACACCGCTTCCTGAACCACGTGGCTGGGGCCGCGCCCGCGCCTGGCGGGGCTGGCGCTGTCCCAGAACAGCAGGCCGCCCGACGCACGCCCCGGCACAGAACGCCAAGCGTTCATCGGGCAGTCGAGAACACCTCCCCTACGCTCCGCGACCGTCGGTCAACGCATCGCCGGATCCGCTCGGAGGTGGCCGAGCGCGGACTGGGGTTCGCCACCGACAACTCGGCCACCAGCCGGGTCACGGGTACGCCGAGCAGCACGGCGATCGAGAACAGCGTGTCCACCATGGGATTGCCCGCGCCCTGCTCCAGATTCGAGAGCGCCTGCTTCGCCAGCCTCGCCTGCCCGGCCAACTCCGCCAGGGACAAACCCCGTTGCCTACCCCCGTGGCTCCAGGAGGCAGGGGACCTTGGTGAAACTATTCCGTCAGCGTGCCCATCGCACGGTCGAGCAGTACGGCCAAGGGAACGGCGCCCCCACAGGCCACCCAGCCCGTCGCGGCCGCATCCAGACAGGCGAGCGCGGCCCCGGAAAGCGCGTTCGGCCCGACCTCCTCCGGCTGGTCGGCGCTGACGCCCAGCCGCCGGGCGATCTCCGGCTCCAGCATCGCCTGCCAGCTCAGCTGCTTCTCGAAGTGCCGGGCGCGCAATGACGGAGTCTCCTGGAGCATGCGCAGATAGCTGAGTGTCTGCTCGGGCGCCTGCTCGTTCGCCTGCGTGAGGACGTCGAACGCCCTGCGCAGCGCCTCCCAGGGACCCTCGGTGTCAGGGCGGGCGGCGAGCGCCTCCGCGATCTGACCGCCGGTCTCCTCCAAGCCCTGCAGGACCATGTCTTCTTTGGTGCCGAAGTACCGGAACAGGCTGGCACGCGACAGCCCGACCTCACCGGCGATCTGGTCGACGGTCGTCCCGTCGAATCCCTGCTCGATGAAGAGCCGGAGCGCAACCTCGACGACTTCCTTCCGGACCGTCGCGCGCATACGCTCCCGCAGGCCGGGCGGTTTGGTTGCGGACTGGGCGGAGGCGCGGGCGGAGTCGGTCATGAGTAAAGAATACAACAGCGGCTCAATCTGATACTGAGCATCAGAAACATGGGATCCCGGCGGCCACACTGTCCACGCCGGCCGTTCAGGTCACTCCTACGGAGGGCGTCAGCGGATGCGAGGCGAGGGTCCACTTGACCCGGAGGACCTGCCCGGCCGCACCCAGTCCGTCCTCGGGGACGGCAGCGCATACGACGAAACGCTGGGCCGCGCGCAGGGAACGTGACGGTGACCGCAGGCCCGCTGGGCGCTCCCGGCCGGGCGGACCGGCCGCGCCGAGGTCGGCTGCGACTCCGGCACCTGCCCCGAAAAGTTGACCCTCCTCGTACGCACGCACCCCCGTCATGCTTTCTGCGGTCCCACAAGGGCGCCGCTGCCCTCCGGGCCCGGCATGACTCTCTGTCCCCTGTCGAACGGATGACTCTGGACGCGGATGGGGTCGGGCCCGGCTGGGGTTCCGGTCGGTGGTCAGGCGACTGGACGGCCACCGGCGACAGAAGGGGAGGATGACCGCCCCGCACCCGCCCGGCCCTTCCCGTCACCTCGCCGGGAAGGGCCTACAGTGCGCCGCGGGCCGCCCGGGACACTGCGGGAGCCGCGAGTGGCTCCTGACCACCGAGCCCGCCTTCATGTCTGCGGGCTGCCGCCCGAACCGTCCACCTCGTCACGGATCGGCCCGCGGCGTCTCGTTGCCGCGCGCGGCTCAGGCCGCGGCGCCCTCGGCCTCGGCGGAGACCGCCGCCCATTCCTGCCAGGTCTTGAGGCGTTCGGCGTAGATGTGGGGGACGAGGTGGAGGGGGGCGGTGCCGAAGAAGACGCGCAGGGGCGGGTTGTCGGCGTCGACGATCTTCAGCAGGGCGGGGCCGGTTGCGGCGGGGTCGCCGGACTTGACGTCGCTCCAGGCGGCGGCGACGGCGGTGCGCAGGTCGTCGTAGGCGGGCAGCTGTGCGGCGAAGGTGGCGGAGGAGCCGGCCCAGTCGGTTTCGAAGCCGCCGGGCTCGACGAGGGTGACCCTGATGCCGAAGCCGGCGACCTCCTGGGCGAGGGCCTCGGTCAGGCCTTCAAGGGCCCACTTGGAGGCGTTGTAGCCGCCCAGGTTGGGGAAGGAGGCGACGCCGCCGACCGTGGAGATCTGCACGATGTGGCCGCTGCCCTGGGCCCGCAGGAGGGGCAGGGCGGCCTGGGTGACCCACAGGGCGCCGTAGAAGTTGGTCTCCATCTGGTCGCGGACCTGCTGTTCCGTCAGCTCCTCGACCGCGCCGAACAGGCCGTGTCCGGCGTTGTTGACGATCACGTCCAGGCGGCCGAAGTGCTCGTGCGCCCGCTGGACGGCCTCGAACGCGGCGGCCTTGTCGGTGACGTCCAGCTTCAGCGGCAGGACCGCCTCACCGTGGGCGGCCACCAGATCCGCCAGGGAGTCGGTGTTGCGGGCGGTGGCCGCGACCTTGTCACCACGCTCCAGGGCCGCCTGGACGAACTGACGACCGAAGCCACGCGAGGAACCGGTGACGAACCAGATCTTGCTCATAAGGACACTCCCGTTCGAAACGAACTTGCAATACGAGACTCTAGCCATTGCTGATACTTAGTATCAAGTGGTTCCTCTGTAGATTCTTGAGCATGAGTAACTACGCTTCGACACAGCTCCCGGCCCAGCCATCGAGCCTGCGTGGCACATGCGAGCGATGGCTCAGGCGGAGGCGACCGAAGTAGCGATCCGGCTCTCGACCACCCGCTGCTGCCCTGCGTCAGCACCCTGCACGACCTGCAACGCGCTCACTCGCCGGGCATCCGCTCCGTGCGCGTGGCCACCCACTGGCCCGAGGCCGGCATCTCCGCCCAGCACATCGCCGCGGCCCGCGGGCTGGGCATGGATGTGGCGGGCTTCCTGATGATGTCCCACTGGCCGAACCCGCCGAACTGGCCCGCCAGGCCAAGCTGATGGAGTCCTACGGCGCCCACTGCGTCCGCACCACTGGCCCCGCTGGCGGCTCGCTCCCGGCTATCACCGTGAGCCCGCTCCGGGCCTGGTCATGGTCCGCCGCCCGGCTCGGCTCGGCGTCTTGCCCTGATCTGAGCGGAGCTTTCTCCCGAGGACGGCACCGTACTCATCGGCTACGGCGCGCTCGGCAGGCCGGAAGACCGTTGCCCGCCACGAGGGCGTCGGCCGGGCCGCGGAGCAGCTCAGGGCGGACAGTCGACGCTCACCACGCGATCAGCCGGGACGGTCATCGAGGGGGTGTGCTTGCCCGCAGAACGACGTTCGTGGCGACCGGTACGATCCGCGGGGTGTCATCGTCGGAGAGCGCGAGCTCCATCGCACGGAGCGCGACCTGCTGCAGAGGAACGTTCACGGACGTCAGCTCCGGGACGACGTCCACCGCCGGGCCGATGTCGTCGAAGCCGGCGACGGCGATGTCCCGGCCAGGGACAAGCCCGGCGTCGCGGAATGCGGTCATCACACCGATCGCCATGACGTCGCTGACCGCGAAGACGAGTTCCGTGCCGTCCAGTCCCTGCTGGAGGAGCTCCCGGGCCGCAGCACGCCCCCCTCGGCGACTGAACTCGGCTTCGACCACCAGCCGCTCGTCGACGTCGATGCCGAACTCGCGCAGGCCCTCCACGAAACCGCTGCACCGGTCACGGGACGTCCTGAGGCCGGTCCCCGCCCGGACCACCGCGAGCCGCCGGTAGCCGAGCCCTACCAGCGCGCGGGCAAGCTGCCGCGCTCCACCGTAGTTGTCGATGCTGACGGTGTGGAACGGCAGGTCGTGCTGGCTGATCAGGACCACGCTGCCGCCCGCTTCCCGGTAGGCCTGGAGCTCCTCGACGAGAGCGTCGCGGGCATCGGCGCCGTCGACGCGGCTGCCGGTCATGATGATGACGCGGGGGCGCATGCCGCGCAGCGTCCCGACGATCTGGAGTTCCCGTTCCGGGGAGCGGTCCGCAACCGCCATGGTCACGATGAGTCCGGCGGCCTCGGCTGCCTGCGTCACACCTGCCGCGATGGACGAGAAGTACGGGTCGTCGACACCGCTGACGACCAGCGCGGCGATGTTCGTCGAACCCCGCGCGATCGCCTGGGCGGACAGGTGCGGCGCGTAGTCCAGTTCCGCGGCCGCGGTGAGCACCCGGTCGACGTTCTCCTGCCGGACGTTGCGGACGCTGCCGTTGAGCACCCGCGACGCCGTCGCCTGTGAGACGCCCGCTGTCCGCGCCACATCATGCAGGGTCACCTGGCGCCCCTCGGATACGGCCTCCCCGCGACGCCCTACGGGCGCTGCCGCTCCATCTCCCATGCCGCACATTGTGCACCGAGCCGCTGGCGCCTGGAAGTCGCGGAATCACTACCGAGGGTCACTCCGCAGGCCGGTGCGCTTACTGCGCCGCACATGCCTTGCGAAATCCGACCGGGCCGACGCGACCACCTTCCAGCCGGGCGCCCGTATCCCGAGTCGGTCCGGGCGACTGTATCCCGAGTCGGTCACCGTCACTTTCGTCCGCACCTCCGCGGGCCTGGCCGGGGATATCCTCGGGTAGCGTCGACGGCGGCTCGTTTTCGTGGTGCGGGAGGGACGGCGCGATGCCCCATTCAGCCAGGCCGACCGTAACCCTGCGTGACGTGGCGGCTGCCGCTGGTGTGTCGGTTTCGACCGCGTCGCGAGTGCTGGGCGGCAGTTCCCGGACGGTCGCGGAGGAATACAGGCAGCGGGTCGTCTCCGCCGCGGCCGCGTTGCGCTACACCGCGGACGCCGCGGCCCGGGCGATGCGGCGCGCGAACGACTCGATCGCGGTCGTCGGCGACGATCTCACGACCCCGTCGATGGGAATGGTCGCCGCGGCGATGGAACGGCGAGCGCGTGACGCAGGTGCGTTCGTGACCGTCTCGTCGACCCACGGCACCGCCGAGCGGCAGCTCGAAACCGTCCGGTTGCAGCGTGCTCTGCGGCCGCGTGCGCTCATTCTGACCTCGAGCCGCCTCGACACGAACGCCCTCGGCGGGCGCCTCCTCGACGAGTTGCTCGGCTACGAACGCGAGGGCGGCCGGGTGGTGATCGTCGGTGACACCGACATGCCGTTCGACTCCATCAGTTTCGACAATCACAGCCCTGCCAAGGAATTGGCCACCTACGTCGCCGGGGCGGGGCATCGGCACGTGACGATCCTCGCCGGCGCGCGCGGGCAGGGGAACGTCTCGGCCCGTACCGCTGGCTTCATGGCCGGTCTCCGCGACGGCGGCGTCGAGGAGCGGCACATCCGGATCTCGCACTGCACGGTGAGCCGCCAAGGAGGGTTCGACGCGGCGCGGCGGCTGGTCGCCGAGGGGCTGGAGCCGCCCCACGCGGTCCTCGCCGCCAACGACACCATCGCCATCGGTGCGATGTCCGCCTTCCGTACTGCCGGGGTGGCGGTGCCGGACGAGGTCTCGGTGACCGGTTTCGACGACATCGAGCTCGCGATCGACGTGACACCGCGGTTGACGACCGTGTCGTTGCCGCTGGCGCAGGCAGGTGCCGAGGCGGTACGCCTCGCGCTCGCGGACCGTACGGAAGCAGAGCATCTGATGATGCGCGGGCAGGTCGTGGTGCGCGACAGCACGGCGACCCGCGTCGTCTGAACCGCCCTGAGCCGATCACTCCCGCCGACGCGCACAGCGCCTTCGGGCCACCAGAACCTGCCACGTCAAAGCCGCATTTTCCCCGCTGACCGACGCTTGACGCCTTCGATCACGGGTGGACACACTGCACGGAATACGATTTCCCACTGAGGAATGGTCGCTCCACCGGGCGGGCCCCGCCTCTGCGATCCACGCGACGGGCCCCGCACCGAGTCTCAGTGCAAGCCGCACCCACACCCGCACTCACTCCTAGGAGGATCTCCCGTGCACCACGTCATTGGCCTGCCTGACAGGCACATCAGACGGTCGGCGGCCCTGGCCGCCCTCCTCATGGGACTGGCCCTGCTGACCGGCCGAGCACTGTCGCCCGCGTACGCCGCCACCAACACGGCGATCACCGTCGACGGCACCAGCGCAGGACGCACCTTCGACGGCGTCGGCGCGATCAGCGGCGGCGGTGGCAACACCCGCCTCCTGGTCGACTACCCGGCCACCCAGCGCAACCAGATCCTGGACTACCTGTTCAAGCCCGGTTACGGCGCCGCCCTGCAGATCCTCAAGGTCGAGGTCGGCGGCGACGTCAATTCCACCGACGGCTCCGAGATCAGCTTCGAGCACACGAAGGGCGACATCGACTGCGACGCCGGCTACGAGTGGTGGGTGATGGAGCAGGCCAAGGCCCGCAACCCCGGCATCAAGCTCTTCGCCCTGGCCTGGGGCGCCCCCGGCTGGATCGGCAACGGCAACTTCTACACGCAGGACAGCATCGACTACATGATCGACTGGCTGGGCTGCGCCAAGCAGCACGGCCTGTCCATCGACTACATCGGCGGCCTGAACGAGAAGACGTACAGCGCCTGGTTCTACCAGAACCTGAAGTCGACCATGGCGGCGAACGGCTACGCCTCGACCAAGCTGGTCGGCGGCGACGAGACCGTCTGGCACATCGCCACCGGCATGAAGAACAGCACCGCCCTGTACAACGCCGTGGACATCGCCGGCGCGCACTATCCCTGCACGTACCAGTCCGCGATGACCACCTGCTCCTCCTCCGCCGACGCCCAGTCGCTGGGGAAGCCGATCTGGGCCAGCGAGAACGGCTCTGAGAACGCCGAGACGGGGGCCGGTCCGGTCGCCCGCGCCATCAACCGCGGCTACCTCGACGCCAAGATGAGCGCGTACATCAACTGGCCCATGGTGGCCTCCGACTACCAGAACCTCTTCTTCCACGACCAAGGCCTGATCACCGCCAACCAGCCCTGGTCCGGCGCCTACAGCGTGTCCCGCACCGCTTGGTCCATCGCCCAGACCACGCAGTTCACCTCGCCCGGCTGGAAGTACCTCGACACCGCCTCCGGCTACCTCGGCGGCGACCGTGCCAACGGCAGCTACGTCAGCTACGCCGCGCCCGACAAGAGCGCCTGGAGCACCGTCTACGAGACCCTGGACGCCACCGCGTCCCAGACGGTCACCTTCGACGTCGCCGGCGGCCTGCCCGGCGGGGCCCTGCACGTGTGGTCCACCGACCTGTCGCAGCCCGGCGGCGCCACTCCACGCATGCTGCGGGGCAGCGACCTGACCGCCGTCGGCGGCACGTACACCCTCACCCTGGAACCCGGTCGGGTCTACACCGTGACCACCACCACCGGTCAGGGTGCCGGAACCACCACCCCGCCCGCCCGCAACCGGCTCTCCATGCCGTACTCGGACTCCTTCGCCGGATACAGCACCGGGCAGGAGGCCAAGTACTTCGCCTCGATGAACGGCGCCTTCCAGGCCGCCCCCTGCACCGGGGGCCGCAGCGGCCAGTGCCTGCGCCAGACCGCACCGATGAAGCCGATCATCTGGTGGGCGCCAGCCTCGAACGACGTCCAGCCCTACACCCTCATGGGCGACGTGGGCTGGAGCAATTACACGGTCAGCTCCGACGTACTGCTGGAGAAGAGCGGCAGCTCCGCGGAGATTCTCGGCCGCGTGGGCACTCAGTCGAAGTTCAGCACCGGGCTGAACGCCTACCACCTGCGCCTGTCCGACACCGGATCCTGGGCGTTGCTGAAGACCGGCACCACCGGCACCAACTCGTGGAACTGGACCACCCTGGCCAGCGGTTCGGTCACCGCGCCCGGCACGGGCACCTGGCACAAGCTGGCCCTGACCTTCCAGGACAGCACGATCACCGCCAAGATCGACGGGACCACCGTCGGCACGGTCACCGACACGAGCTACGGCGCGGGCCTGGTCAGCCTGGGCACGGCCGGCTACTACCCCGTCGAGTACTCCAACCTGTCCGTCACCCACGAAACCGTCCCGGACCTCTCCGGCACCTACAAGATCATCAGCGTCGGCAGCGGCAAGGCGCTCACCGCCTCCAACGGTGGAACCAACGACGGCACTCCCATCGTCCAGAAGACCGACCAGAACAGCGGCAGCCAGCAATGGAAGCTGACTTACACCAGCGGCGGCTACCTCACCATCACAGGTGTCACCAGTGGCAAGGCCCTTGACATCAACGCGGCTTCCACCTGGCCCGGCACCCAGTTGCAGCTGGGGAGTTCCAGCGGGAGCGTCAGCCAGCAGTGGCTGATCTCCCCGGCCGGCAGCGGCACGTACACCATCGAGTCCCGTTCGAACGGGTACAAGGCCGACGTGTACAAGACACAGACCACCGACGGCACACCGATCGACCAGTGGTTCACCAACGGCAGCACCAACCAGCGATGGAAGCTGGTCAAGGTCTCGTGACCGACTGAGCACCCGACCGATCCCATGGGCGGGGCAGGCCCCCATCGCCGGCCTCCCCGCCCATGCGCCAGGAACCCTGAACGGCCTGCGCTCCCCCGCCCGCCGGGCGACGGGTACTCGAGCGGCCAGTGCGCAGCACCATTCGACGGCAGACCGGGCTGCCGCACGACCCGCTTTTCGAATGGTGCCGTCGGCTTCCGGCGGAGCCCCCACAGCGTTGCCGCGTTCATCTGCTCGAAACCTTGACGCACTCGAGGTCCACTGGGCACACTGCGCGGAATACGTTTTCCCAGTACGCCCGCCAGGACAAGCACGGGGCTTCCAAACGGTCGGCTTCACATCCGGGAGGGCACTGTGACACCGCTATCAAGACGCCTGGAGCCGCCGGCGATCTCCGCTCCCGACGGGGCATGTCCGGCCGGCCCGGTTCCCATGTCGTCGAGCATCCGTCGGTGCGTCCACCGCACGGTCCCGAACTGTCCCCGCCCTGGGTCGTTACGCGACGCCTCGGCTGGAGGCGTCATGACAGGAGCCAGTACCTCACCACCGCAGACGACAAGAAGAGGACCATGGCCGTCAATCGAAGACTTGTGTCACAAGCAACAGCCGCCGCACTCTGCGCGCTGGCAGTCGTGCTCGCGTCGATCGTGCTCATACCCGCGCAGCGGGCCTTCGCCGCGGGCACCACGTACTTCGTGAGCGCGAACGGCAGCGACAGCAACGTCGGAACCAGCAGCAGCGCGCCCTGGCGCTCGCTGAGCAAGGTGAACGCAACGACGTTCCAGCCCGGCGACACGATTCGCTTCGAGGCCGGTGACAGCTGGACCGGCCAGCTCTGGCCGAAGGGGTCCGGTGCCGACGGCGCCCCGATCGCCATCGACAGCTACGGAACGGGCGCCAAGCCGAAGATCGCAGGCCAGGGCACAGTCGGCGACGCGGTGCGACTGAACAACCAGCAGTACTGGGAGATCCGCAACCTCGACGTGTCGAACGCGGTACCCACCGGGACGACAGACGGTTCGAAGCTCGGCGACTTCCGCGGCATCGGCGTGCACGGTGACAACGGCCAGACCCTGCACCACTTCGTGATCGACTCGGTGGACGTGCACGACGTCACCGGCGAGGTCAAGTGGGTCGGCGGCAGCACCGCCGACAACAAGCCGGGCATCACCTTCCAGCAGGGCTGGGACCGCTCGAAGGACACCGGCGGCATCGCCTTCCTCACCGGTGTCCAGGACATCACCGCGCCCGGTGCCCCGACGGTTCTCGACGGCATCACCGTGGAGAACTCCACCATCAAGAACACCTCGTTCAGCGGGATCGTCACGAAGCAGTACGCCGGTGACGCGCCCGGTGCCGTCTTCACCGGCTGGGGCAAGCGCGCCACGGCCACCGACCCCGCCTACACGCCGTACACCGACGTCACGTTCCGCGGCAACTACATCACGCAGGCGAACACGCCCTACGGCTGCAATGGCATCTACCTCACTGGCGTCCGCGGCGGACTCGTCGAGGGCAACGTGATCGACCGGGTCGGTGTCTCCGGCGTCGAGACCAACATGGCCGACAGCGTCACGGTCCAGCACAACGAGATCATGGGCACCCACCTCTCCTCGGGCGGTGCCGACCAGAACGCCCTGGACCCCGACATCGGCACCACCAACCAGGTGTTCCAGTACAACTACCTTCACGACAACGGCGACGGCATCCTGCTGTGTGCGTGCAACTCCGCGGTCAAGTTCGGCAGCGTGGTGCTCCGCTACAACGTCATCACCGGCAGCACGCGGTGGAACATCCACATGTCGCAGCAGAGCGGCACGGTGGCGAACATCTACAACAACACCATCGCCAACACCAATTCGCAGAACATGGTGACCGGCGGTGTCTCCGGCAAGGCGACGTTCACCAACAACCTGTTCGTCTCCGGTCAGTCCGCCCCCCAGTTCATACAACCGTCGAGCATCACCTACAACAACAACGGATACTCGTCCAACCTGACTACTCGGCCGGCGTCGGACGCGAACGCCGTGGTCGGCGCGCCGCAGTTCGTGGATGCCTCCGTCACGGGGCCGTACGGCGACGAGAACGGCCCGAGGCTCGACACGGCGGCGAACTTCGCGCTCCAGTCGGGATCAGTGTTCGTCGACGCCGGAGCCACAGTCACCGGCAACGGCGGCCTCGACTACGCCGGAGCAACTGTGCCGATCGGGAACGGTCCGGAGATCGGCGCCTTCGAACGCGGCGCGCCCGACATCGCGTTCACGGACACGTTCGACGGCCTGGCGACCGGCGCGCTCGCCAATGGGACCAACGGATGGCGAGTCATCTCGACCAACAACGACGTCTCCGTGGTGGAGACGCCGTCCGCTACCGACAAGAGCGTCCGGCTGACCCGCACCATCGAAGGCGGCGGGACCGACGGAACCAACCTCGCCCGGCTCTTCAGCACCCCGATGCAGGGCGTGGTGACCATCGACACGCAGGTGATGCGCAACGACACTCAGGCCGGCTGGTTCGGGCTGCCCTACGTGTACAACGCCAGCGGTGCCCCAGCCGTCAGCGTCGCCTTCGCCCGCGGCCAGATCCACGCGTACAAGGGAACCACGGACACGGTGATCGGTACGTACACCAATGGCAAGTGGTACCGGGTCACGCTCACCGTGGACACCGTGAACCAGCGATTCGACCTGGACATCGACGGCCATCGCGTGCTGAACGACGCGGCGTTCCGCACCTCGATGCCGGGGATCGCAAAGGTCGCGTGGTACTCGAACGGGGGTGAGCGCGGGGCGGTGCACGTGGACGACGTCCGGATCTCGCGCGGCACCGGATTCGGCCAGTGAAAGCCAGGGCCAGTCTGGTGGCGTGAGCATTTCGGTAAGTGTACCGATCTAGTAAGCGCTTCCTCGTCCGCCATGATGCTCAGCTCAGGCTGACTTCATGAAAATGAAGAAGGATCTGCCTGGCCGATATCGGTCAGGCAGATCCGATTGCCTACTGATCAACGTGATGAAATCTGCTGCAGCGTGGCGCTCACCACCGGCACATAGAAAGTGGTGATACCCGCCTCGTTGGGATGTGTTCCCGATCCCTCTGCGCCAGGGAAACCGTTGACCAGGTCGTCGAACGTATATTTCGCACGCTGGGTGTCGTCACGCGTGTCGAACGTGGTCTCCCCGAAGACGTCGGCGACGGCGATGTCCCACTTGCGGCAGGCTTCCAGGGTCGCCTCGCGCAGCGCCACCTGAGTGTCCCAGTCCCGCGAACCGAGCTTGTGGGCGGCGACGTACACGATACGGGCAGTCGGCCACTTCCGCTCCATGGCGTGCAGCGTCTTCTCCAACTCTTCGGCGTAGGTGCCGACCGTGTACGCGCGGTCCCTGAAAATGGACTGCGCGTCGTTGGTGCCTCCGTCGAAGACGACGAAGTCCGGCGCAACGTCGGTCACTTGCTCGACCTGCGTGAGTATCTGTCCTCCGGAAGCATGCGGGTCGGCGCCATGGTCGCGCCGTTCCGGGCGAACTTGGTGAGGGCCATACCCTCGTGCTCTGCAACTACGTCCACGAAACTGTGCGGATACACATGTCCGTACACAATGCTGTCGCCGAAGGCATAGACGCTCTTACCTACCAAGCCATTGCTCACATCGTCCTCCTTGCGGCTTCGCTATTCGGGTCTGATTTTAGACAGAACATTGACCAGTTGGGCTACCGGCACGTAAATTAGGAGGAATAGAAAGCGCTTACTGCATGGAACTGGAATGTTGACACACACATGAACACAACCAACACCGGATTGCCCGGGGGCGTCGCCATCTCGCATCTGTCGGTGTACGACTGGCCTGCCGCCGACGGGGCGTGCGGCGGCACGCCTCACATGCACCTGGCGTGTTCAGAGGCTTACGTCGTCACCGGCGGACGCGGGGCCGTGCAGACGCTGACCTCTTCCGGGTACGAGGTAACTCCGCTCCAGGCCGGCATGGTCGCCTGGTTCACGCCGGGCACCATCCACCGGCTGGTCAACGAGGGCGATCTGCGGATCACCGTTCTGATGCAGAACAGCGGACTGCCGGAGGCGGGGGACGCGGTCCTCACGCTGCCCCCGGAGTACCTGACCGATCCGGAGACGTACGCCCGCGCCACCGCCATCCCGGCCGACGCGCCCGAGGAGGAGCAGGAGCGCGTCGCCCGGGCCCGGCGGGACCTCGCTCTGGAGGGCTACCGGGCACTTCGGGAGGCCGACGGGCCACAGGCCCTGGCCGCGTTCCACCGTGCCGCCGCCGCGCTCGTACGGCCCCGCATCGCCGAGTGGCGCGAGCGGTGGCGACACGGCGCCGAAACCTCCGCCGCAGCCACCGGGGCGCAGCTCGACTGGCTGGAGCGGGGGGAATCCCCTCACCTCGCAGATGCCGCCGTGAGGTCTGAACAGCCCGCCGCCCGTGGGAAGTTCGGGATGTGCGGCCGGCTTGACGTCTACGCGAACTGAGGGCGATGCGCACCTGAGGACGCGCGGCGTGCGCGGCCGGTTCGGCCCGCACCCACGGCCGGGCCGGATGGGCGCTGCAGGCGAAGGAGACGGACACGGTCCGCCTGCTCCGCGCCCACCCCGGCAGCGGCGCTGGTCACCGCCTGCGACTGAGACGCCCTGCCGCAGGCGGCTCGGCCGTCGACTCCCGCCAGACGATCCGGAACAGGGAGCCCTCAGCCGTCTCGGGCGCGCTGTCCCTCAGACCCGCGATCAGCTTGGCCATAGCCGTACTGCCCAGTTGTTCGAGCTCCACGTCGACGGTGGTCAGCGACGGGGTCATGAACTGTCCGACCCCGGCGTTGTCCCAACCGGTCACGCTGAGGTCTCCGGGCACGTCCCAGCCGCGCTCCCGGGCGCCCCGGACGACGCCGGCTGCGACGAGGTCGTTGGCCGCGATCACTGCGGTCGGCCGCGCATGGCTCGGCAGCGACCGTATCGCCTCGATGCCGGACTCTCCCGACCAGTCTCCGTCGAAGACCCCGACGGACTCGACCCCGAGGCGTTCGACGGTCTCCAGATAGCTCTGCTTGCGCGCCCTCGCGGAGGCGAACTGCGCGTCGCCCGCCACATGGAGGAACCGGGAGTGACCGAGCGCCGCCAAGTGCTCGATCATCCGCACCAGGGGCGTGGCGTCGGCCAGCTGCCCGATGCCGCGCATCTCGTCGTCGAAGTCGGCCGAGATCACCACGGCCGTCCTCTGGTGCAGCTTGCTCTCCACGGCGGAAAGCACGGGGGCGAGGGAGAGGATGCCCTCGTACTGTCCCGAATCGGCGAGCTCCAGCAGGCGGTCGCTCCTCGCGCGTACGCCGCCCCCGGCACTCACGACATCCACGAAAAACCCTGCGTCCTGCGCCGTCGCGCCGGCACCCGCCAGCATGCGTGAGGGGTTGAAGGCCATGGCAGGCATGAGGATGGCCAGTCGGCCGGTCTTCCGCGTGCGCATCGACCGCGCCACCAGGTTGGGACGGTAGTCCAGCTCCCGTATGGCCTTCTCCACCCGTTCCAGGGTCGCCGGCTTCAGCCCGCCGTTGAACCGCAGATACCGCGACACCGTCTGGGGTGACACACCGGCGAGCCGCGCCACATCGGTGATCGTAGGCCGTCGTCGCGCCGTGTCAGCGCCGTCCATCCGCTTCCCCCACCCTTCCACCAACGTTCGGTGAAGTCAGAGACTACACACTCTTGACGCAAAAAGTGATCGTTCACTGTGGTCCTCGCAACCCACAAAGTGAACGATCACTTTTCGGGTGACGCGTGGCCCGGGACGGGCCCGCACCACTGTGTGTCGATGCCGCCCCTCAAGGGAGCAGTGTCGTGAGCTCCATCAACGAACTACGCCGGCTGCGCGGGTCCCAACGGGGCACGCGACAGCAGAACAAGGCGGCGTTCTTCTTCCTACTGCCATGGTTCGTCGGGCTCCTCGGGATCACTCTCGTCCCGATGCTGGCCTCGCTCTACCTCAGTTTCACCAAGTCCAACCTGTTGCAGCCGCCGCAGTTCAACGGAATCGACAACTGGACGCGCATGCTCGATGACGAGCGTCTGCACAAGTCGCTCGAAGTGACGTTCAGCTACGTCCTCGTCTCCGTCCCGTTGCAGCTGGCGATGGCCCTCGGGCTCGCTCTCGTGCCGGACAAGGGAGTACGGGGCCTTGCCTTCTACCGCTCCGTCTTCTATCTGCCGTCACTGATCGGCGGCAGCGTGGCGATCGCCGTACTGTGGCGCGCGATGTTCGGGACCAATGGCCTTGTCAACGAGGCCCTGGCCCTCGTCGGTGTCCAGGGGCAGGGCTGGATCTCGGAGCCGGGAACGGCGCTGTCGACCCTCGTCGTCCTGAACGTCTGGACCTTCGGCTCACCCATGGTGATCTTCCTCGCCGGGCTGCGGCAGATTCCGACCTCCCTCTACGAGGCGGCCTCCGTCGACGGCGCGAAGCGCTGGCGCCAGTTCCGCAGCATCACCATTCCCCTGCTGACGCCCATCATCTTCTTCAACCTGGTGCTGCAGATCATCCACGCCTTCCAGACCTTCACCCAGGCCTTCGTGGTCTCCGGCGGTAACGGAGGGCCCGCCGACTCCACCCTCTTCTTCTCGCTGTACCTGTACCAGCGCGGGTTCGGCCACTTCGACATGGGGTACGCGTCCGCGCTCGCGTGGGTCCTGCTCCTCATCGTCGCGGTCTTCACCGCCGTCAACTTCTGGGCCTCAAAGTACTGGGTGTTCTACGATGACTGACCGCACCGAAGCCGTACCTCCCTCGCTGCCCGCCCCCGCCCTCACGCGATACGCCGGGTCAGGCGCGCCGTGCGCGCCCCTCTCAAGCACTGCCTGTTGGCCCTCTGCGCCCTCACGATGCTGTAGCCCGTCCTGTGGATGGTGGTCAGCTCGCTGCGTCCCAACAGCCAGATCTTCCGCAGCGCGGGACTCGCCCTGACGCACCCGCGCTTCGAGAACTACAGCAACGGCTGGAACGCCTTCTCCCAACCGTTCAGTCACTACATGATCAACTCGGCGATCGTCGTCACCGGCGCGATCCTCGGGAACCTCCTCGCCTGCTCCCTGGCCGCGTACGCGTTCGCCAGGCTGGAATTCCGGGCGAAGCGCGTGTTGTTCGCCATCATGCTGCCGATCCACGTGATCATCGTGCTTCAGTACGTCCTCTACTCGGAGCTCGGCTGGGTCAACACGTTCCTGCCCCTGATCGTGCCGAAGTTCCTGGCGACCGACGCCTTCTTCATCTTCCTCATGGTGCAGTTCATCCGTGGCATCCCGCGCGAGATCGACGAGGCGGCGCGGATCGACGGCGCCGGGCACGCGCGGATCTTCTTCCACGTCATCCTGCCGCTGATGGTCCCGGCCCTGGCGACCACCGCGATTTTCACCTTCATCTGGACCTGGAACGACTTCTACACCCAGCTGATCTACCTGACCGACCCGGACATGTACACCACACCTCTCGCGCTGCGCACCTTCGTGGACCAGCAGAGCGCGACGGACTGGGGCTCGGTGTTCGCCATGAGCGTCGTGTCGCTCGTACCCGTCTTCCTCGTCTTCCTCGCAGGGCAGCGCTTCCTGCTGCGAGGCATCGCGACCACCGGCGGCAAGTAACCGCGGGGGCTACTGCCGGACACGCGGAGGCGACCGAGTCATGGCCGTTCGGGAGCACCGCAGCCACCGATCCGACCCACTTATCAGCCACAGGAGAACCACATGAACCCCAGCCCCTTCAGACGCGTCGCGATCGGGGCGGTCGCCTCACTCTCGCTCGTACTGACCGCCTGCTCCGGCGGCAGCACCGGCGCCGCTCCCGAGCTCGGCGACAAGCCGGTCACCATCCGTGCCACCTGGTGGGGTGCGGACGCCCGCGCCCAGCTCACCGACGAGGTCATCAAGGCTTTCGAGAAGAAGTACCCCAACATCACGGTCAAGGGCCAGTACAAGGACTGGAACGGCTACTGGGACGCGCTCGCCACGACGACCGCGGCGAAGGACTCCCCCGACGTCGTCCAGATGGACGAGCTGTACCTCGCCTCGTACGCCGACCGCGGAGCGCTGTACGACCTCGGCAAGGCCAAGAAGATCCTCAGCACCTCGCAGTTCGACGACCAGGCCCTGGCCACCGGACAGATCGACGGAACGCAGTACGCGCTTCCCGTCGGCGTCGGCGTCATGTCCATCCTCGTGAACACCGACATGTTCAAGAAGTACGGCGTGAAGGTTCCCGACGACAAGACGTGGACGTGGGACGACTACGCCAAGATCGGGAAGGAGCTGACGGACAAGAGCGGCGGCAAGATCCACGGTGCGGCCGGCGCGCCCGGCTTCTCCGCCGGCGATGTCAAGTACTGGGCTCGTCAGCACGGTGAAAACCTCTTCGACAAGGACGGCAACGTCTCGCTGAAGCCCGAGACGCTCGCCGGCATGTGGAAGTACGGTCTGGACCTGCTCTCCTCCCGGGCCAGCGTCAATACGTCGACGATGGTCGAGGACCTGACCGCGGGTGTCACCGCCGGCAGCTTCGCCACCGGCAAGGCGGCCATGATGGGAGCGTACAACACCCAGATCACCGCGATCCAGCAGGCCGCGGGCGCCCATGTGCAACTGCTGCAGATGCCTCGTGTCGGCAACACCAAGGCGAACTTCTTCAAGCCCTCCATGTACTGGGCGGTCTCGAGCCAGAGCGCCCACCCGGCCGAGGCGGCCGCGTGTATCAACTTCATGCTCAACGAGCAGAAGGCCGCCGACATCCTCAAGACGGAGCGCGGCATCCCCGCCAACAAGGCGATGCTGAAGCACCTCCAGCCGGGTCTGGCCGGGACCGACAAGGCGGCGGCCGACTACATGAACGCCGTGACCCCGGGTGAGTCGCCGGTCGTGACCCCCAACGGCGGAAGCGGCATCGAACCGGAGCTGCAGCGCTACAGCCAGGACGTCTACTTCAAGAAGACCTCGCCCGAGGCCGCCGCGAAGGCCTTCATCAAGGAGCTCCAGGGCGAGATCGACGCGGCCAAGTGACCTCCTTCCGGGGGCCGTCGCCGCTGCCCACGGCTCCCGGTAGCCCCACGAGAAGTGAGTCAGGAACCAAGAGAGAAAACACTCATGCCCAGCCCCCGGCCGCCGTACCGCGTGGCCATCATCGGCACCGGCGGTATCGCCCACGCTCATGCCGAAGCCCTCGCCGAACTCTCCGAACGTGCCCGGCTGGTCGCCGTCGCCGACCTCGACCCCAGCCGTGCCGCCGAGTTCGCCGACCGATTCTCCGTGCCGCACGTCTTCAACGACCCGCAGGCTCTGCTGGAGAGCGAGGACCTCGATCTCGTACACATCTGTACGCCCCCGCAGACCCACGTACCGCTGGCATCCATGGTGATGCAGGCCGGCGTCACCGCCTTGGTGGAGAAGCCGACGGCACTGAGCCTGCGCGAGATGGACCAACTGGCCACGGTGCAGGAGCAGACCGGCTCCAAGGTTCTGACCGTCTTCCAGCACCGCTACGGCGCGGCGGCGGTACGCCTGCGCCGGCTGGCCCGCTCCGGCGCACTGGGTCGGCCACTGGTCGCCACCTGCGAGACCCTCTGGTACCGGCCCGACGCGTACTTCGAGGTGCCGTGGCGGGGACGCTGGGACGTCGAGGGCGGCGGCCCCACGATGGGACACGGCATCCACCAGTTCGACCTCATGCTGTCGGTCCTCGGCCCCTGGTCCCAGATCGCTGCACTCGCCGAGCGCCAGGCCCGGCCCACGGACACCGAGGACGTCTCGATCGCCGCCGTACGGTTCGACAACGGAGCCCTGGCCACGGTGGTCAACTCCCTGCTGTCCCCCCGGGAGACCTCGCGCCTCCGCTTCGACTTCGAATACGCCACGGTCGAACTCGAGCACCTCTACGGCTACCGCGAGGAACACTGGCGGTTCACCCCGGCCCCCGGCCACGAGGGTCTCTCGGACCTCTGGACCGACGGTGACGAGCCGGACATCACGAGCGGCCACAGGCTCCAGATCGAGGCCGTGTTCGACGCCTGGGAGACCGGACAGGAACCCGGCGTCTGTCTGCAGGACGCGCGCCGCACGCTGGAGTTCGCAGCGGCGACGTACGCCTCCGCCTTCCGCGGTGTCCGCGTCGCCGCGGGCGAACTGACCGACGACGACCCGTTCGCGCTCAGCATGGACGGCGGCGCCGTGCCGTGGGAACGGGTCAAGGAGGCCCTCGTATGAACGCTCTTGAGATCCGCCACGACCTGGGTACCTCGGTCACGGTCCGCGACGGCGGCACCGAGCTGTTCCGCTACGTGTACCAGCCGGACACCGTCCAGCTGGAATCACCCAAGCCCTACATCCATCCCCTGCGCACCCGGGCCGGCAAGGTCGTCAGCCTGTTCCGTCCCCACGACCACGTCTGGCACAAGGGCATCGCCTGGTCCCTGCCCCACGTCGGCGAGGAGAACTTCTAAGGCGGCCCCACGTACATCCACGGACGCTTCTACGTCCAGCTGGAGAACAACGGAACCCAGGCCCATCGCCGGGTCGTCGACCTGGACAGGGCCGATGGAACGGCGACGTTCGCCCACGACCTGGCCTGGACCACCCAGTCCGGCGCGCTGTTCTTCACCGAGCGCAGGACGCTGCGAGCGAGCCTGATCTCCCCGCACGCCTGGGCGTTGACGTTCGAGACGCGGATGACGAACGTCTCCGGAACGGACGTCGCCATGGGATCGCCGACCACCAAGGGACGGGAGAACGCCGGCTACGGCGGCCTGTTCTGGCGTGGCCCCCGGTCGTTCACCGGCGGGCAGTTCGTGACCGAGGAAGGCCTGGGTGGCGACGAGGTCCGCGGGCGGCGCATGGAGTGGATGGGCTTAGCGGGCCGCCACGACGAGACGGACGCACAGTCGCTCGTCCTCATGGTCGACGACGCGGCCAACCCGAGTCACCCGCCGCAATGGTTCGCCAGGACCGAGGAGTTCGTCTGCCTCAACCCGGCACCGTTCTTCAGCGAGGAGCTGACCGTCGAGGACGGCGCGACCGTGCGGTTCCGCTACGGCGTCGGGATCGCCGATGCCGACGCGAACGCGGCTCCCGCACTCGCCGACGCGGTACGCCGGGTGCTCACACCGTCGGACACGCCGTCCGCACATGCCGCAGAATCCTCTGCAGGGCGCTTCGGGACGGAGTGATCCGCCCCTGCTCGCTGTGCAACCCCCCGGCGTGCACTCCCCGCTCACCAGGGAGTGCACGCCATTCCTCGCCACCCCGGCTGCTGCGATCGCCGTAGACGCCACTCGTGACGGGCATCGCAACGGCCGGCGCCTGCTCGACGAACCGTGAGACGGCGGGCGTCCTGACGCTGCTCAGTTCCTGCTCGCCTCGAACCGGACGAGGTAGCCGTGGCTGAGTTCGCGTACCTGTTGATGGCTGTCGGCCAATCCCTGCCTGTAGCCACTGCAAGCGAGCGAAGCAGGAGGACAGTCCCGCGCGCAGCGCCGGCCTGTGGTGGGCGAGCAGCGAGGAACTCGGTCCTGAGCGCGGAGCTTCGCGGTTCACTGCTGGTTCCCCGGGGCACGCACCGGCCGTAGCTCCTCCAGACCTCGCGCGTCCGCCTCCGCGCCTGAGCACGCAGTTCGCAACGCGGCCCAGGTCGCCGGGTCGAGCCCGAGCGGGTGGCACTCACGAGCCGACTGAAAGGCCGGTTTCCCGGGCGGACTCGCCCCGCCCGCGTCCGCCGTGACTTCCGGCACATTCGCTGCAAGACCGCCCACCCTGCCCGAGCACCTCCCCAGCCCGGATTTCCCTCCTGACCGTCCACTTGGCCTCTCGGCCGGTGAGGGGGCCTCGGGCTGCCAGGCGTTTCGCTGAGAATAGTGTGTTGCGGGTGTAACAGGTGATGCTTGGCCCGGACGCCACGGATACGGTGCTTGGTTGTGCTGGTCCGGGGGGGCTGAACCTGATCGGCAGTGCACATAGGAGAGGGCGCGGGGCGTGGAATTGCTGGACGAGTCGGATCCGGGGGCTGTTGGGGGTTATCCCCTGCTGGCGCGGCTCGGTGAGGGTGGCATGGGGCGGGTGTATCTGTCCCGGACGGTGTCGGGGCGTCCGCTGGCTCTGAAGACGGTGCGTGCCGAGTTCGGACGGGAGCAGGGGTTCGAGGAGCGGTTCGCGCGGGAAATCCGTAACAGCGACCAGGTGCGCTCCCCCTGGACGCCTGCGGTGGTGGACTACAGCCCGGTGGGGCAGCGCCCGCAGTGGCTCGCCACCGAGTACGTGGCGGCGCCGTCCCTGGCGGAGTGGGTGCGGCGGTACGGCCCGCTGCCCGAGCCGTGCGTACTGGCACTGGCGTCCGAACTTTTCGTGGCGCTGGGAGCGGTACACGGGGCCGGGCTGGCCCACCGGGATGTCAAGCCGTCCAATGTGCTGCTGGGCCGCCGTAGTCCGTTGCTCATCGATTTCGGGATCGCCCGCGCGAGGGAGGACTCGCGTCACACGAGGACCGGTGGTGTGATCGGCACTCCCGGCTATCTGGCGCCGGAGCAGGCGAGTGCCGGGGAATCAGGTGCGCTCGGTGATGTGTTCTCGCTGGCTGCGGTGCTGGTGTACGCAGCGACGGGACGGGGCCCGTTTCCCCGTCCGAACGAGGAGTTCTCGCCCGCGGTGCAGCTCTACCGCATCGTGCATCAGGAGCCGAACCCCGACGGCGTTCCGACGGCCCTGATCCCGTTCTTGCGGTCCTGTCTGGCCAAGGACCCCGAGCAGCGGCCCACGCCCGGCACTGTCAGCGTTCTGTTGGAACGCCTGGGCGGTCGGTGCGGTACTTGGCCGCAGTTGCTGCCCGAGGCGCTGGAAATAGATCTCGCCGTGCGGGAGGAGGAGGCGCACGCGTTGATCTCCACGACAGTGCGATCGCCATCCGTGCTGGCTGTGTCACGTGAGCCCGAAGACGGCCCGGCTGCGGCCGACGCGGGGACCGCCGTCCTGCCGCCTTCCGACGCTGTGCGACGGTGGGTGTCAAGCCGCACCGGCCGGGTGGTCGTCGGGACCACAGCCGCGACCTTGATGGCCACGGCAGGCACGTTCGTGGTGCAGCGTTTCTCCGGCGATGACGCGTCCGGCGGAACGCCTTCGCCGTCATCCGCGGCCACATCGCTTCCCGCGGCCTGGGCAGGTGCATGGGTCGGCACCGGGCCGGGCAATCCCACCCCCGAGTCCACCAAGGGCACTCCGCCTTCCCGATGAGGCTGGGCCACGAGTGGACCGGTCGCGTGGCGGCGGTCGGCGCCGGGGTCGACCCCGCGTGGGTGGGCCGACGGATCATGGGCGACACCATGCTCGGCTGTCGCACCTGCCGCCGCTGCCTACGCGGCCACCAGCACATGTGCGAGATACGGCAGGAACTCGGCATACGAGGGGAGCAGGCAGGTGCCCTCGCGGAGCAACTCGCGGTGCCGGCCTCCTCGTTGCACATATGCCTGACTCCGTCGACGCCGTACTGGGCGCGCTGGTGGAGCCGGGCGGCAACGCCATGCGCGCCGCCCGGGCCACCGCCCCGCAACCCGGAGACCGCGCCCTGATCCTCGGCCCGGGAACCATCGGCTGCTGGTCGCGATGTTCCTCCGCGCCGCCGGTACGGAAGTGCATCTGATGGGCCGCACCCAACGCTCGCTCGCCTTGTCCCGCGAGCTTGGCTTCGCGCACGTATGGACGGAGGAATCCGTTCCGGACCTGCCGTTCGACGCTGTCGTCGACACGTCGAACGCCACCCATCTACCCGACCTGGCACTGGACTTGGTCGAGCCGGCCGCGTCGTGTACGTGGGACTGGCCGGGGAACCCAGCAGCATCGACACCCGCACGCTGGCACTCAAGGACGTGACGGCGGTCTGCATCCTGTCGGCCTCCCCCGGCCTCGACGACACCATCCGGGCCTATGCCGGCGGATCGGTCGACCCCAGGCCGCTCGTCGCCGCGACCGCAGGCCTGGAACAGTCCGGTCCCGTGCTCGCCGGTGAACGTCCGGCCGACGCCGGGCCGGGCCCAAGGTCCATGTCGACCCGCGGCTGGGCTGAGGAGGCGAGGACCGGGCCGT
>NZ_JARAXF010000110.1:0-1043 GCF_033793745.1 Streptomyces sp. ME19-01-6
CCCTGCCCGCCCTCTTCGAGAAACAGGTCACCCACACCCCCAACCACACCGCCCTCATCTGCGACAACCACCAACTCACCTACACCCAACTCAACGAACGGGCCAACCAACTCGCCCATCATCTGATCTCGCTGGGTGTGGGTCCGGAGGACCACGTCGCCCTCGCGCTGCCCCACACCGAACTGGCGGTCATAGCTGTGTTCGCTGTGCTGAAGGCGGGCGCGGCGTATGTGCCGGTCGACCCGTCCTATCCGCAGGACCGCATCGACTACCTCCTCGAAGACACCCGGCCGGCGTTGACCCTCTCGGCACGGGGCGCCGTCTCTGCTCTCCCCCGCGGAGCATCCGCGTCCATCCTGCTCCTGGATGACGCGGCTTTCGCCGATGCCCTCGCGGACCAGCCGACCGCGGCTCCGACAAACACCCACCGTGTGCGCGAGCTGAGTCCGTGCAACCCTGCCTACGTCATCTACACCTCGGGATCCACCGGCCGCCCCAAAGGCGTGGTCGTCACCCATGCCAATGCCACCAACTTCGTGCGCTGGGCCGCCGACGAGTTCGGAGCCGAGGGCCTGGCCCATGTGCTGCTCACCACGTCATGCAACTTCGACGTGTCGGTCTTCGAAATGTTCGCTCCCCTCATATGCGGCGGCACCATCGAGATCCTGCGCGACCTGCTGGACCTTGCCGATCGTGGCTCCGAGGCGCGACACGTCAGCCTGATCAGCGCCGTCCCGTCCGCACTCGCCGGCGTGATCGCGCACTCCGATGTCGACGTGACGGCTCAGACCGTCGTGCTCGCTGGTGAGGGACTGCCCGTAACGGTGGCGACCCACATCAGGAAGACGTTGTCGGCCCGTCGCCTGATCAATGCCTACGGCCCCACCGAGGCGACGGTGTATGCCAGCACTTGGTCAATGGAGGACAGCGCCTCCACTGTGTCACCGATCGGTCGTCCGGTGGCGAATACGCGGATGTTCGTGCTGGATTCGGGGTTGCGACCGGTGCTGCCGGGTGTGGTGGGTGAGCTGTACATCGCGGGT
>NZ_JARAXF010000111.1:0-1037 GCF_033793745.1 Streptomyces sp. ME19-01-6
GCGGGCAGGAAGCCGCGGCCGGGATCCTCGCCGTTGATGCGGAACTCGAAGGAGTGGCCGCGCACCGGGGGGTCGTCGTAGCCGATCGGCTCGCCGTCGGCGATGCGGAACATCTCGCGGACCAGGTCGATGCCGGTGACTTCCTCGGTGACCGGGTGTTCGACCTGCAGGCGGGTGTTGACCTCGAGGAAGGAGATCGTGCCGTCGGTGCCCACCAGGAACTCGACCGTGCCCGCGCCCACATAGCCGGCCTCTTTGAGGATGGCTTTGGAGGCGCGGTAGAGCTCGGCGTTCTGGGCGTCGGTGAGGAAGGGGGCGGGGGCTTCTTCGACGAGTTTTTGGTGGCGGCGCTGGAGGGAGCAGTCGCGGGTGGAGACGACGACCACGTTGCCGTGGGTGTCGGCCAGGCACTGGGTTTCGACGTGGCGGGGTTTGTCGAGGTAGCGCTCGACGAAGCATTCGCCGCGGCCGAAGGCGGCGACGGCCTCGCGGACGGCGGAGTCGTAGAGTTCGGGGACTTCGTCGAGGGTGCGGGCGACTTTCAGGCCGCGGCCGCCGCCGCCGAAGGCGGCTTTGATGGCGATGGGCAGGCCGTGCTGCTCGGCGAAGGCGAGGACTTCTTCCGCGCCGGAGACCGGGTTGGGGGTGCCGGCGACCAGGGGGGCTCCGGCGCGCTGGGCGATGTGGCGGGCGGCGACCTTGTCGCCCAGATCGCGGATCGCGGCGGGTGGGGGGCCGATCCAGGTCAGGCCGGCGTCGAGGACGGCCTGGGCGAAGTCGGCGTTCTCGGAGAGGAAGCCGTAGCCGGGGTGGATGGCGTCCGCGCCGGACTCGGCGGCCGCGGCCAGGACCTTGGCCTGGTCGAGGTAGCTGGCGGCGGGGGTGTCACCACCCAGCGCGTACGCTTCGTCGGCCGCGCGCACATGTACCGCGTCCCGGTCCGGATCGGCGTAGACCGCAACACTCGCGATCCCGGCATCCCGACAGGCACGGGCAACGCGGACCGCGATTTCGCCACGATTGGCGATGAGCACCTT
>NZ_JARAXF010000112.1:0-1019 GCF_033793745.1 Streptomyces sp. ME19-01-6
GTCGCGGCTAATGTTTGGGATAGGGGTGGCGCAGTTTGATGCGTGCGTCGTGGGTGGTGAAGTGCCAGTTCACCTGACGTTGGTCGGTGTTGGTGGCGTTCTGCCAGGCTGAGAGTTGGGTGTTGAGGGTGTCGAGGTCGCTGATCCGGCGGTCGAGGCATTGCCGGGTCAGCGCGGAGAGTTCGATCTCGGCGATGTTGAGCCATGACCCGTGCTTGGGCGTGTAGTGGATCTCGAGGCGTTGGGCCAGGGCGAATGCCTCTTCCGGTTCGAATGCCTCGTACAGTGAGGCGATGCCGTGGGTGTTGAGGTTGTCCATCACCAGCACCACGGCCTGGGCGTCGGGGTAGTCCACGCTCAGCAGTTGCTTGACCTGGCCGGCCCAGTCGGTCCGGGTCCGCTGGGACAGCGCCTGAACCCGGCGCCATCCGCGTAAGGGTTCGACCCATACGAAGATGGAGCACGTGCCGCAGCGGATGTACTCGCTGTCCTGGCAGGCGTCGTTACCGGGGCGGGCCGGGAGCGGGCCGCGGGCATGGTCGAGGAGCTGGTAGGGCTTCTCATCCATGCACACCACCGGACGTGCCGGGTCACAGGGCCGGGCATAGACGGCCAGTACGTCTTCCATCCGGGCCGCGAACTGCGCGTTCGCTCGTGGCGGGATAGTCCAGTACTTCTTCAGGTGAGGGCGCAGTTCCGTTTTTTTAAGATCCGCCCGATGGTGGAGTGGTCCAGATCAGGGATGTCCTCGGCCAGCGCGACGTGCTTCTCCAGCAGCCGCAGCGACCACCGTGCATGGCCCTGGGGCGGCTGGGAGCACGCCATCGCGATCAGCCGGGCTTCGACCTCACCGGTCACCGGCGAGGGCACCGGTGGGAGGTCGCGCTTCTTCCGCGCGATCGTGGCGTGCACATCGCCACCGGTCTCGGCGAAACGCTTGGCGACCAGCCGCAACGTCTCACCGGAGACACCGAGACGAGCCGCGATCACCTCCTGCGAACCGATCTCGCCCGCAGAGG
>NZ_JARAXF010000113.1:0-1001 GCF_033793745.1 Streptomyces sp. ME19-01-6
CCCTGCCCGCCCTCTTCGAGAAACAGGTCACCCACACCCCCAACCACACCGCCCTCATCTGCGACAACCACCAACTCACCTACACCCAACTCAACGAACAAGTCGACCAAGTCGCCCGCTGCCTCATCCTTCGAGGGGTCGGCCCGGGACGGATCGTGGCCGTCAAGCTGCCCCGCTCCGTCGAGCAGGTTGTCGCGCTTTTCGCGATTCACAAGGCGGGGGCGGCGTATGTGCCGGTCGACCCGTCCTATCCGCAGGACCGCATCGACTACCTCCTCGAAGACTCCCAGCCAGTCCTGGTCATCGATGGGGAAACCTACGACTCGCTGCGTACGCAGCATGTGCCGACTGCCGTCCGATTGCCGTCCGTGAGGGACCTCGATCCGCGAAGCCCTGCGTACGTCATCTACACCTCGGGCTCCACCGGCCGCCCCAAAGGCGTGGTGGTACCGCACGAAGGCATCGTCAACCGGCTGCTGTGGATGCAGGACGAGTACGGCCTGGACCGCGACGACCGAGTCCTGCAGAAGACGACGTCGAGCTTTGACGTCTCGGTATGGGAGTTCTTCTGGCCGCTGGCAGTGGGAGCCACGCTCGTCATCGCCAAGCCGGAGGGGCACAAGGACCCGCGTTACCTGGCGTCACTCATCCAACAGAAGGCGGTCACCACGCTCCACTTCGTCCCTTCGATGCTTGAGGTCTTTCTTCAGCACGACGCGGCGCGAGCCTGTACGGGGCTGCGGCGGGTCTTCTGCAGTGGTGAGGCTCTCTCGGGCGACCTGGCCAGGAGGTTCCATGCGACCCTGGACGCCGAACTCCACAACCTCTACGGCCCGACGGAAGCGTCGGTGGACGTGACGCATTGGCAGTCCACACCGCTCCGCACCAATGGGGCGATGGTGCCGATCGGTCGTCCGGTGGCGAATACGCGGATGTTCGTGCTGGATTCGGGGTTGCGACCGGTGCTGCCGGGTGTGGTGGGTGAGCTGTACATCGCGGGT
>NZ_JARAXF010000114.1:0-997 GCF_033793745.1 Streptomyces sp. ME19-01-6
CGGCGGCGGTCGGACGGTGAGTTGGAGTTCGTCGGTCGTGTTGATGACCAGGTGAAGGTGCGTGGGTACCGGATCGAGCTGGGAGAGGTCGAGTCGGCATTGGAGAGTCACTCCATGGTGCGGCAGGCGGTGGTGGCCGCTCGCGAGGATCGTTCGGGGGATGTGCGGCTGGTCGGCTATGTGGTGCCCTCCGAGCATGCCGAGCCCGATGAAGAGGCCAACGCCCACCAAGTCAACGAATGGCAGCACATGCATGACCTGGTGTACTCGGAGGGCACCGGGAGCGAGGCCGCGTCGGAGTTCGGTGAGGACTTCTCCGGTTGGAACAGTAGCTATGACGGTTCGCCGATTCCATTGGAGGAAATGCGGGCGTGGCGTGCTTCTACGGTGCAGCGGATTCGTTCGCTCGATCCGCGCCGGGTGCTCGAACTCGGAGTGGGCAGCGGTCTGTTGATGGCCAAGCTCGCCCCGGGGTGTGAGGCTTATTGGGGAACTGACTTCTCGGCCGCGGTGATCGAGAGACTGCGTGGGCAGATCGCGTCAGTTCCCGAGCTTTCGGGCCGGGTGGAGTTGCGCAGTCAGGCCGCGGATGTGGTGAAGGGGTTGCCGACGGATTTCTTCGACACCATCGTCATCAACTCGGTGTCGCAGTACTTCCCGAACACCGAGTACCTGGTACGTGTGCTACAGCAGGCGATGGAACTGCTCGCCCCCGGCGGCTCGTTGTTCTTCGGCGACATACGCAACCTCCGTCTGCTGAAGCTGTTCCGCACCGCGATCGAACTGGGGCGGTCCGGGGGATCAGCCGAAGTCTCGGTTCTGCGGCAGATCGTCGAGCAGAGCATGGCGCTGGAGAGGGAACTCCTGGTCGATCCCGCGTTCTTCGCAGCTCTTGCGAATGTTCTGCCGGGTGTCGTGGCGGTTGATGTCCGGATCAAGGAGGGTGCCCACCACAATGAGTTGACTCGGCACCGGTATGACGTTGTGCTGCGCAAGG
>NZ_JARAXF010000115.1:0-960 GCF_033793745.1 Streptomyces sp. ME19-01-6
TGAATCCGTCCGGGCTCGACGACCTCTACCTGCACATGTGGCTCCGTCACCCGATGTTGCGCCGCAAATTCGACCCGGCGGATCAGCGAAGTGCCCGGAATCTGAAGCGAACAGTCGATTCCTGGCTCGCGCTGGACCAGGAACTCGAGGACGGTATCAAGCTGTGGATGACGCGTGCAACCGGGTCCGCTGATTGATCCCATATGAGCGAAAGACGGGCGCCTTTCGGGGTGGGTGCAATAAATGATCAACGCTTCACCGGTGAATCACGAACCAGAGCAAGGGGTGGTCATGTCCCAGGCGAGCGCAGAAAGCAGTGCCCTGGAGAGACTGCTGGAAGTCATATCCGACACCCTGGAAATGGAAGTCAAAGACGGCTCGGTTTCCTTTCTTGGCCTGGGTGGGGATTCACTCGCGGCGATCATCGTTGCCGAGACGCTGCGGGAAGAGGGCTTGATCGTGGAAATCGGCGACATTTTCTCGGACATGCCCCTGGAACGGGTGGCAACTGCTCTCCAGGCTCCCTGAGACGAGTCGTTACTGCTGTGCCCATACATGTATGCTCTGGAGGGTGAAGTGAGGGACGGATACTACGTCTCCACCTATTTGACGCAGCCGGGCGTGCCCCATCTTTTGGACACGTGGATCCGCCATAACAACAACGTTTCGTTGTGGCGGAAGTCGGGTCGGGATGTTCAGGTTGTGGCGTATTGGCCGATTGAGCGGTTGTCTGGTTGGCGTCGTCATGGGGCGGGCGTACCCGATGAATCTTCCGGTATGCGGTTGATCGAGTCCCTGTTGTCCTCGGTGGGTGTCGAGGTCGATGAGGTGCTGGAGTTCTGGGGGACGCCGGGTATTGGCGGTGATCGCTACGTCGATGTGTCGGGTTACTTCGCGGATGTCGATCTGCCGCCGCACAGCTTGGCCCATGTGTTCAGCTGCGCCCTGCTGGACACCGGT
>NZ_JARAXF010000116.1:0-918 GCF_033793745.1 Streptomyces sp. ME19-01-6
GCCACACCCAGATCCGCCTCACGCGCCTCACCCGGACCATTGACCACACACCCCATCACCGCGACCCGCAACGGCACCTCCATACCCTGCAGACCCGCCGTGACCTCATCCGCCAACTTGTACACATCCACCTGCGCCCGACCACACGACGGACACGACACGATCTCCAACCGCCGCTGCCGCAGATTCAACGACTCCAGAATCTGGATACCCACCTTCACCTCCTCCACCGGAGGCGCCGACAACGACACCCGGATCGTGTCCCCGATCCCCTCACTCAGCAACGCACCAAACGCCACCGCCGACTTGATCGTCCCCTGGAACGCCGGCCCCGCCTCCGTCACACCCAGATGCAACGGATAATCACACCGCTCCGCCAGCTGCTTGTACGCATTGATCATCACCACCGGATCGTTGTGCTTCACCGAGATCTTGATATCCCGGAACCCGTGCTCCTCGAACAGCGAGCACTCCCACAACGCCGACTCCACCAACGCCTCCGGCGTCGCCTTCCCGTACTTCGCCAGCAACCGCTTGTCCAACGACCCCGCGTTCACCCCGATCCGGATCGGCACCCCCGCCTCCGACGCGGCCTTCGCGATCTCCTTCACCTTGTCGTCGAACTGCCGGATATTCCCCGGATTCACCCGCACCGCCGCACACCCGGCAGCAATCGCCGCGAACACATACTTCGGCTGGAAATGAATATCCGCGATCACCGGAATCTGCGACTTCCGCGCAATCACCGGCAACGCATCCGCGTCATCCTGCGACGGACACGCCACCCGCACGATCTGACACCCCGACGCCGTCAGCTCCGCGATCTGCTGCAGCGTCGCACCCACATCCGCCGTCACCGTCGTCGTCATCGACTGCACCGACACCGGCGCGTCCCCGCCCACCGCCACCGACCCGACC
>NZ_JARAXF010000117.1:0-888 GCF_033793745.1 Streptomyces sp. ME19-01-6
GCAGACTGTGCTGTCCGAGGAGATCCGGCGCGTGTCCGAGCGCCGCTCAAACCTCAACGACACTCTGGCCTGGGCTGCCGCCCGCTGGGCCGTCGATCAGGCCATCACCACCGGGGCCACGGTCATCTACCTGGAAGACCTGCGGTCGATGGAATCCGGGGGCATGGGCCGCACGCACAACACGCGCCTGTCCCAGACCGTGCGCGGGCAGATCGCCGACCGCATGCGGCACCTCGCCGCCGAGGCCGGCATCGCGGTCGTGACCGTGCCACCCCGCAACACCTCCAAGCACTGCCCGCACTGCCTCACCTCACTGCGGCACCGCAAAGCCCCCGACCGGCCCACCACATCGGGCTGGAAGTGGGCGATCTGCCCCAACCCCGAGTGCGGCTGGCAGGGCGACCGCGACCAGGGCGCCTGGCAGCGCATCACCGCACGCGGCCTGACCCACCAGACCAAGACCGTGGTGGACCGCACCAGCGGCCAGATGATGATTCGCACGGTGGTCGACACGATGGAGGCCAAGGCCGTCATCACCACCACCCCGAAGACCAGCCGGAAAGACCGGTCCAAGACCGGACCCACCCGGCCGCGAACCAACCGCCTCACGCCCAGGCGACGTGAGGTTCCCTCCCCAGCCAGGCCAACCGGCCCGGCCGGCCAGCGTCCGGAGGGACACGCACCAACGGGCCGGACCCGGCTGCCCCGCGCAGCCCACCGGCACCAGGGCGCGACCACGATCAGCACACCCACCACCAGCCACCGGCCACGCGGAGCAGCACTGGGCGCGGGATTCCACCTCCACGCTCACGCTTCCCCGCCCAGGTGGGAAGAACCCGCGCCGGACCTTACGGTTCACATGGGATCGCTTAGCTGATCAGAGACGCT
>NZ_JARAXF010000118.1:0-886 GCF_033793745.1 Streptomyces sp. ME19-01-6
GAGGAGTTGGCGTTGCCGACTGATCGTCCGCGGCCCGCGGAGGCGTCGTTCGGGGGTGCGACGGTGGGTCTGTCTGTGTCGGCCGAGGTGCACGCGCGGGTGGAGGGTGTGGCGCGGGAGCGGGGCGCGAGTGTGTTCATGGTGCTGCATGCGGCGCTGGTGGCGTTGTTGTCCCGGGTCGGGGCGGGGACGGACGTCCCGGTGGGTTCGGTGACCGCGGGCCGGACCGACGAGTCGCTGGAGGACCTGGTCGGGTTCTTCGTGAACACCCTCGTGCTACGGACGGACGCGGGCGGGGATCCCACATTCGCCGAGCTGCTGGATCGGGTGCGCGAGGTGGACCTGGCGGCATACGAACACCAGGACGTGCCCTTCGAGCGCGTGGTCGAAGAACTGAACCCGGCACGGACAGCGGGCCGCCACCCCCTGTTCCAAGTGATGCTGGTACTGCAGAACAACGCCCGCCCCACGCTGGAGCTCGGCACGGTGCGCACGGCACCGGAACCCGTCACAGTACGCAATGCCAAATTCGACCTCTTCGCCGAACTGGAGGAGACCTTCGACGCACAAGGCCGCCCCGCCGGCATCCGCGGCGTACTGGAGTACGCGACAGACCTCTACGAGCGCACCACCGCGGACCGCTTGGCGGACGCCTTCACACGGCTGCTGGACGCGGCCGGCACCCAACCCGACCTCCACCTGACCGACCTCCCCCTGACGGATCCCGCCGCACAGCGGGCCCAACTGGCCGCCTGGAACGACACGACCCGCCCGTATCCGTCCACCACCCTGCCCGCCCTCTTCGAGAAACAGGTCACCCACACCCCCAACCACACCGCCCTCATCTGCGACAACCACCAACTCACCTACACCCAACTCAACGAAC
>NZ_JARAXF010000119.1:0-878 GCF_033793745.1 Streptomyces sp. ME19-01-6
TCGGTGGTGGATGAGGTGGCGGGGTTGTCGGGGGTGCCGTTGGTGGAGGTTTTGGGGGATGGGGGGTTGTTGGGTCAGACGGAGTGGACGCAGGTAGCGACCTTTGCGGTCGAGGTGGGTTTGTTTCGTTTGTTGGAGTCGTTCGGGGTGCGGCCGGTTGGGGTGGCGGGGCACTCGGTGGGGGAGTTTGCGGCGGCGCATGTGGCCGGGGTGTTGTCGTTGGCGGATGCGGTGGCGTTGGTGGTGGCGCGTGGTCGGTTGATGCAGGGGTTGCCGGCGGGTGGGGCGATGGTGGCGATTGCTGCGAGTGAGGAGGAGGTGGCGCCGTTTTTGGGTGAGGAAGTGTCGTTGGCTGCGGTGAATGGGCCGGCGTCGGTGGTGGTGTCGGGTGTGGAGGCGGCGGTGTTGGAGGTGGCGGGGCGTTTTGCCCGGTCGTCTCGTTTACGGGTGAGTCATGCGTTTCATTCGGTGTTGATGGAGCCGATGTTGGATGAGTTCGCGCGTGTGGTGGAAGGGGTGGAGTTTTCTGAGCCGGATTCTGGGGTGGCGTTGGTATGTGAAGGGGATCCGGCGTCGGCGGCGTATTGGGTGCAGCAGGTGCGGGCACCGGTGCGCTTCGGGGATGCGGTGGTGGGGCTGGCGGAGTTGGGGGTGGATGTTTTTGTTGAGGTGGGTCCTGATGCGGTGTTGACGCCGATGGTGGAGGCGGTGTTGGAGGCCGGGTCGCGGCGGGGTGTGGTGGTTCCCACGTTGCGTAGGGAGCGGGACGAGGCTGGGGCCGTGGTGCGGGCGCTGGCGGAGTTGTATGTGGCCGGTGTACAGGTGGAGTGGGGTGGTCTGCTCAGCCCGCGGCCCTTCCTGGACCTGCCGACGTACCC
>NZ_JARAXF010000012.1:0-271816 GCF_033793745.1 Streptomyces sp. ME19-01-6
CGGGGGTGCGGACCGCGGTGACGCGGTGGCCGGTGTCCGGGTCGGCGCCGTCATAGTCGATGCACAGCGACACATGGCCTTCGGTGCCGCCCTGGGAGACGACGCGGTGCCGGTCGTCGTAGACGTACTCGTAGCGCCGGCCGTTGGTGTCGACCCAGGCGATGACCCGGTGGTCGCTGTCGTACTCGAAGCGCAGCGGGAGGCCGCTGGAGCCGGTGACCTCGGTCAGGTCTCCGTCGGTGTAGCCGTAGCGGACCAGCTCGGCCTCGCCCAGGCGCAGGGCGGTGATCCGGCCGCCCTCGGCGGCGAACGTCAGGTGGTAGCCGCCGTCGTGGACGATGCCCGTGGGGGTGCCGTCGCCGTCGTATTCGAAGGTGAGGCGGTGGCCGTTGCGGTCGGAGATCTCGGTCAGCGGCGCCTCGCCGTCCGCGCCGGGCGGCCCGTCGGTGGGTCCGGTGTAGCGCCGGACGTGGCCGGTGTCCGGGTCGGTGACGGTGTAGTCGCCGCCCAGGGTGCGCTCCAGGGGCCACCGGGGGCCCAGTTCGGGCAGGGTCGGCACACCGGGGGCGGGGTGCGGGTAGGACAGCAGCAGTCCGTCGGCGCCGACGAGGACGACGCCCCGGTCCAGGACCTCCAGACGCTGATCGGCCGTGCTGGACCACGAGGGGCCGAACCACCGCCCGGCGCGGTAGCCGGACTCGGCCCTGCGGGAGAACACCAGCGGCAGCAGGCCGGGCAGGGACACATCGGTCTGCGGCAGGAACATCTTCCCGGTGGCCAGGTCGACCGGGTCGGTGTGGCCG
Source organism: Streptomyces sp. ME19-01-6 (assembly GCF_033793745.1). Classification (NCBI taxonomy): domain Bacteria; kingdom Bacillati; phylum Actinomycetota; class Actinomycetes; order Kitasatosporales; family Streptomycetaceae; genus Streptomyces; species Streptomyces sp. ME19-01-6. Next base: position 804 of record NZ_JARAXF010000012.1, read on the forward strand.
GTGGTCTTGGCGTGGTCGGGCACGCTGTGCGGCGCGGCGCCGTCCGTCCCGAGCTGTGAGTGGCCGCCGGACTTCCACTTCCAGCTGCTGGGTTTCCAGCCCCTGCCCGGCGCCCGCTCGCCGAGCTGCGCGAGGTCCTTGCCCGCGGTGGCGAGCGACCGCACGCCTCCGAGGCCCTTGGTGCCGACCAGTTCGGGCACCAGCCGCCCCAGGCCCTCCGCGGGGTCCTTCTGGAAGGAGTCCCACATGGTCTTCAGCGCCGTGTCCGGGTCGTTCGCCATCCGGAGCAGGCCGGCGGCGGTGTCGTTGAGGCGGGTGGCGTACTCGGCGGGGTGGGTGAGGTTGTAGGGGTCCAGGGCGTTCATGGAGCGGGCGAAGTTCACCAGCCCCGCCGTGCCCTTGACCACGCCGCCGACGAAGTGGCTTCCGTCCAGCCGCAGCCCCTCCACCCCGTCCGCCGCCCGCCGGAGGTACGAGGGTGTGCGCGGGGCCTTGTCACGCGCCGCCGCCACCGCCCGCTGGGCGGTGAGGTGTGCCGTGTCCCGCTGCCGCCGCGCCTCGCCCAGGATGTCCTTCGCCGCCTGGATGTCGGCGCTGCCCGGGTCGCGACCGGCGGACGCCTCGGCGTGCTGGGCGGCGGACGCCTCGGACGCCTTCTTGCCCCTGCGGTAGGTGCGGACGGCCTCGTCGGCCTGCTTCTGGGCCCACTCCACCGTCTCGGCGAACCCGCGCAGCGCCGCGGCCGCCTTGCCGCAGGCGTCGGCCGCGACGTACCACTTCTTCGGCTCGGCGGACACCCTGCGGGCGAAGGCCGCGGCGGACCGTCCCTTCAAGGCGTCGAGGGCGTGGGGGCCGACCCCTTGGAGCCCCTTGCCGACGTCGTTGAAGGCGTTCTCGAAGGTGGTCAGGTGGTCGGCCGTGGCTCGCAGCTTGTCGGGGCTGCCGTGGATGAGCCGCCCCGGGTCCTCGGTCTGGTCCAGCCGCAGCTCCTCGACGTCCGCGCCCAGCGCGTTCGCGGCCGAGTCGGTCGTGTGCCGGACCCAGTCGGCTCCGTCGGCCCAGCCCATGCCGTCGAGCCCGTCGGCGGTGAAGTCGCCCACCCCGTCGACGGCTTCGCCGAGGTTCTCCACCTGGTCGTCGACGAAGTGCTGCACCGGGTCAGGTATGAAATCCCCGAGTCCCACCGCGTGTACCCCCGTACGTGTGCTGGTGCCGCGACGAGCCTACTGGCGCCGCGGGTCGCCGAGAACGCTCAGGCCACGGGTTTGAGCAGGTTCTGAGGAAGCGTGTACGCGCACCGGCCCGCGGGGGCGGTTCCGGCCGCGGGCCGGTGAGGGGGCGTTCGCCCGGTGTGCGGGGCCCGGTCCCCCGGTTTCCGGGGCTCAGCGGGGCAGTTGCGCCTCGATCGCCGCGACGACCTCCGCCGCCTCCGGCTCGGTCCGCGGCCGGAACCTGGCGACGACCTCTCCGCCCGGCGACACCAGGAACTTCTCGAAGTTCCACTGGATGTCGCCCGCCTCGCCCGCCTCGTCCGCGGCCTTCGTCAGCTCGGCGTACAGCGGATGCCGCCCCTCGCCGTTGACCTCGATCTTCTCCATGAGCGGGAAGGAGACTCCGTACGTGGTGGAGCAGAACGTCTGGATCTCCTCGCTGCTCCCGGGTTCCTGGCCGGCGAACTGGTTGCAGGGGAAGCCCAGCACGGTGAAGCCGCGCTCGGCGTAGCGCTGCTGCAGCCGCTCCAGGCCCTCGTACTGCGGCGTCAGCCCGCACTTGGACGCCACGTTGACCAGCAGCAGGGCCGTGTCCTGGTGGGCGCCGAGGGTGGTGGGCTCGCCGGAGAGGGTGTGCAGCGGGATGTCGTACAGACTCATCGGTGGGGCTCGCCTTCGTCGTTCCGTCGGTGTTCCGTCGGTGCTCGGCAAATCTACGCGTTTCCATCGCCCCGTCTGCGGTTACTCTCGGTTGTGCGGGCGCTCACGGCGCGGGGGCCGCAAAAAGGGGGACGTGTGTCACGGGACGAGGAAGCCGTCGTCAGCAGGCTGCTCATCGTGGAGTACGAGCAGGTGAAGGAGGAACAGCGGGCGCGCATCGGGTTCCGGGACAATCTGCTCTACGCCACGCTCGCCTCCATGGCCGCCATCATCACCTTCTCGCTGCAAGGCGGCGGCCGGCCCGAACTGCTTCTGCTGCTGCCCCCGGCCTCGGTGCTGCTGGGCTGGACCTATCTCGTCAACGACGAGAAGATCTCGGCCATCGGCCGTTACATACGCCAGGACCTGGACCCACGGCTGTCCGCGCTGGTCCCCGACCGGCCCCGGGTCTTCGGTTGGGAGACGGCCCACCGCGACGACCACCGCCGGATCTCCCGGAAGCGGCTGCAGCTCGCGGCCGACCTGCTGCTGTTCGCCGTGGCACCGGTCGCCGCCCTGATCGTCTACTGGACCTGCGGCCCGGCCAAGGCGCCGCTCGTCGCGGTCTCGGTGGCCGAAACCCTGCTGATCGCGGTGTTGACGATGCAGATCGTGGTGTACGCGGATCTGCACCGGCCCTGACACGATGGGATCGCTCGGGCCGGACACGCGCGACGTAGGGGGACACGGTGGGGGCAGACGGGGACGGGGCGCCGGCGGGGGCCGGCGGCCGGGCGGAGGTGGTCATCCTCACCGCGCTCGAGGTGGAGTACCGGGCCGTGCGGGCACATCTGGAGGAGCTGCGCACGGTGGCGGCCGAGCGGGGGTCCCTGTTCGAGGTGGGCGTCTTCCGCGAGGGCCACGCCGACACCTCGGTCGCGATCCATATGACGGGCCCGGGGAACCCGGGCGCCGCGGCCCTGGTGGAGCGGGCGTCGGCGCTCTTCACCCCGCGGGCCCTGCTGTTCGTCGGGGTGGCGGGCGGCCGCAAGGACGTGGGCCTGGGGGATGTGGTGGCCGCGGAGGCGGTGTACGACTACGAGACCGGCAAGGACACCGAGGACGCCTTTCTGCCCCGCCAGAGGACCCATCAGTCGACATACGACCTGGTCCAGCTGGCCAGGACGGTCGCGGCCGGGGACGAGTGGCAGCGGGGGATCCGCCTCGCCGGGGGCGGCGCCGCGCCGCGCCCGAAAGCCCACGTCAAGCCCATCGCGGCGGGCGGCCGGGTGGTGACGCACCAGCGGTCGGAGGTCGGCCGCAGGCTCACGGCGGGCGCGGGCGACGCGGTGGCGGTGGACATGGAGGGCTTCGGCTTCCTGGCGGGCGCGTACGTCAACCGGCACGTCGACGCCCTGGTGATCCGCGGGATCTCCGATCTGCTCGCCGACAAGGACGAGGCGCACGACGAGCACTGGCAGCCCGTCGCCTCCCGGCACGCGGCGGCGTTCGCCTTCGCACTCCTCCGTCGGCTGCCCCCGGCCGCCGCGGAGCCGACCACCTCGGCCCGCTCCGCCCCGTCCCACCCCGCGCCACCCCGCAAGCTGAAGATCCATGAACTGGGCGAGCTGGCCAATCTGTTGCTGGCCGTCCCCGGGCTGTCCGCCCCGGCCGGCTGGCAGCAGCTGCTGGACGAACTGCCGGGCGTCGGCACGCAGGTGGCCCGGCAGTCGGCGAGCCGGGCGGAGGCGCTGGCCCTGCTGCGCACCTGCGAGGCGTACGGGGCGTGGGGCGATCTGGCGGACGTCCTCACGGTCATCGCGCCGGACGCCCCGGCCACGGCGGAACTGATCGCGCGGCTGGCGCTGCTCGGTCTTGTGTGACCACCGCACGGCCCCGGCGGACGTGCCACGGCACCGGCCGCCGCCGTGTGACGGGCGCGACTCTCGCGCCTCACGGGGTGTCAGGTGAGGAGTTCGGGGCATACAAGTTGTCCGGAGTCCGGGCCGGGCGGGGACCGCCTGTGGCAGGGTCTCCGGCAAAGATCACCGGCGGCGGGGACCGGTGATGGGGGCGCGGGAGGTCATGCATGGCGGCCACGGGGGAAGGCGGCCTGAAATCGGTCAACCATCTCGTCACGGCGTTGAAGGAGTTCCGGGTTCTGATCGATCCGGACTCCCGTGAACTGTGTCTGGAACTGGTCGCCAGGGAGCTGGATGCGGCGCTGACCGTCCGCAACCACCGGGTGACCGGCTACTTTCTGGTGGAGCTGGCCAAGGAATGCCTGGACAATGAGCGCGTCATGCGGGCGCTGCGCGAGTCGCTCGCGATCCTGGCCCCGGACGCGCCTGCCATGAAGCAGCTCGACTCGGTCATGGAGCAGATGACGGCCCGTCCGGCGCTGCCCGCGGACGCCACTGAGCGGCTGAACTCACTGCTCGAAGGGCTGGAGGTCGCGTATCTGGCGCGGCTGTGCCGCGGCGCGGCGGGGCCGCTGCAGGAGGTGCCGCCGGTCACCGGACCCTGGCATGCCTTCGAGACCCTGTCCCGGATGAACTCCAGGCCGGATGGCCTGCCGCCGGGCCTGGCCCTGGTCGAGTACCTGGCCGCCTCTGCCCGGCCGCTGGAGCTGGCCGACCGCCTGCGGGGCTGGGCGGACGAACAGGCGCGCGAGCTGTCGCTGACCTCGCCGCTGAGGTCGCTGCGGCAGCAGGTGGGGCACGCTGCCCCGGCCGAGTCGATCGACGCCTATCTGGTGATCCAGCTGTTGCCGCAGGACGAGCCCGGCCGGTACGAGCTCTCCTCGTGGCACGCCTACGATCCGACCGGCTGGTATCCGGTCCGCGGCCCGGTGGGCAAGGTCACGGCCACCACGGCCGAGCGCGCGGTACAGGATCTGGTACACGAGGCCGTAGAGGAGTGGGAGGACGCCCGCTGCATCCACCTGGAGTTCGTCCTCAGCGCCGAGGACCTCCACCTGCCGGTGCACATGTGGCGCACCGAGCTGGACAGCGACTTCCCCACCCCGTTGTGCTCGAGCTACCCCGTGGTCGTACGGAGCCTGGAGCGCAGCCAGACCAAGCGGTGGTACCCCCACTGGAAGAAGCGGTGGCAGACCTTCCGCGCCCAGCCCGAGCGGTCCCGGCAGCTTGTCGTCGACGGGCCGGATCCGGACAGTCCGCGCTCCGGTGACCCGGGCGCCCTGGTGGCCCGGCTCAACGCCGACCAGCATGTGTTCGCCCTGGTCCTGAACGCGCCGCCGGGCGCGAGCCCGGAGGGGAGCCGGCAGGCCTCGGCGGCGTGGCGGGCGGGCGTCCCCGTCGTCGTATGGGACCGGCGGCACCCACGGGATCCGGACTTCGCTCATCAGTTGAGACAAAAGGCCAGTGGGGACCTGGCACGGCTCCGCGATGCCGTGAAAGAGTTGCGGATGGAGGCCCAAGGGATAGCGTCCGCGGAACGCGAACAGCACCTTGGGCAACATGTGATGCTCGTTTGGGACGACCCGACCCGTCCCGTGGAGACGCAAGGACGGTTGGCGGGGCCGGAAGAGGGGGTGGGCAGTCGATGACCGACGCAGGGCCTACGAGGCGGCACAACGGACACGCGAACGGCGATCCGGGCCCCGCTTCCCCCCTCGGCCCGACGTCGTCGGGCATTCCCCGCCCGTGGTGGATCTATCAGGGCACCGGACGTCCCTTACACGACGTCAGCCTGGAAGACATCCTCCCGCCGCCCCCTCCGTGGCGCACCTTCAACGGTGTCTCCCCGGACCCCGCGGACGGCATCGAGGCCGAGGCGCGGGCTTATTCAAACGAGGTATCACAGAACGAAGAAGGCGAGCCGCCGACCGAGCCGCCCGCCCCGCCCGAGGACGAGCAGGACGCCGCCCGGCGGCTCGGCGCCGCCCCCCTGGGCATGCGGTCGGACCCCGAAGAGGCCGATGTCGTCAACGCGGCGCTCATTCTGCGCCGTCCCCTTCTGGTGACCGGCCGCCCGGGGACGGGCAAGTCCACGCTGGCGTACCGCATCGCCAGAGAGCTGGGGCTCGGTCGCGTGCTGCGCTGGCCGATCACCACACGCACCACCCTGCGGTCGGGTCTGTACGACTACGACGCGGTCGGCCGGGTGCACGCCGCGGCGGCCGGCCAGGCGGCGGACGCGGAATTACCCGAGCCCGGGCCGGAGGACATCGGGGACTTTCTCCAACTCGGCCCGCTGGGCACGGCGATGCTGCCGCACCGGCTGCCCCGCGTCCTGCTCATCGACGAATTCGACAAAAGCGATATCGATCTGCCCAATGACCTCCTCGACATCTTCGAGGCCGGCGAATACGCCATTCCCGAGCTGCTCCGCATCCGCAGTCGCCGCCCCGCCGTCCGGGTGCTGACCGACGACCCCGACCGCAGCGCCGTCATCGCCTCCGGGCGGGTGCGCTGTCGCGCCTTCCCGGTCGTCGTCATCACCAGCAACGACGAGCGGGAATTCCCGCCCGCGTTTTTGCGCCGCTGTCTGCAGCTGCGGCTGCCCGACCCGGACGCCGACCGGCTCGCCGCGATCGTGGCCGCGCATCTGGGACGGGCGGATGACCCGCGCGCCCTGGAACTCATCCAGATGTTCCTGGAACGCAGTCGGCTCGAAGGCGGGCTGGCGGCCGACCAGTTGCTCAACGCGGTGTACCTGGTGACGTCTCAGGCCCATCGTCCGGGTCCCGAGTGGGAGGAGCTACTGCACGCCGTCTGGCACCGGCTGGATGCAGCAGGCCCGACATGACACACGACCCAGGCGGCAGGTCCACCGAGCACGGCCGGCCGGACCTCGACTGGCAGCAGATCGCCGACGCGTTATGGCTCACGGTCTGCAGGGCGGAGACCGACCGCGAGGCCGGCCGCACCACCCCGGCCCCGCCCTCCCCCGCGCCCACCGCCGGGGAGCCACCCCGCGCCCCCGACCCGCCGCGGGGACCGGCTCCGGACGCCGAGGGCGAGGATCCGGAGCCCGAGGACAAACTGGCCTTCTCCGCACCGCGCCCCGTGGAACTCGTCGGCGTCACGGCCCCGCCCGGCGAGACCCCCGGCCGTGCGATCGCCGCCGATGTCGTCACCCCCGCCCCCCGGCTCACCGCGGTCGCGCCTCCCACCGCCGAACGGGCCCTGTCCCGGGCGCTTCGGCCGTTCAAGCGGACCTCGCCCTCGCCGGTCGGGGTCGAGATCGACGAGGAGACCACGGCCGAGCGGGCGGCACGGGAGGGGCTGTGGCTGCCCAGTTGCGTGCCGGTGCGGGAGCGCTGGATGGACATGGTCCTGGTCGTGGACCGCAGCAGCTCCATGGTGGTGTGGCGGCAAACGGTCGGCCAACTGGTCACCGTCCTGGAGCGCACCGGCGCGTTCCGCACGGTCCGCGTGCAGCGGATCAACTTCGACCACCCACTGCCCGCGGAACCGACGGACCGCCGCGACGGGGCGGACCGCGGGCGCTCGCCGATCGACGGCATCCCGCCCCGCGGCAGACGGGCCGTCCTCGTCCTGACCGACGGCATCGGCGCCGCGTGGGGCGACGAGACCGGCAAACGGGCCCTGGGACGCTGGGCACGGCACGCCACAGTCGCCGTACTGCACGTGCTCAACCAGGGCCACTGGCACCACACCGGGCTCATGCCCGAGCGGGTACGGGTGCGGGTGCCCGAGCCGGGCGCGCCCAACGGCACCTGGCACCGCACCGACGGCGCCCCCTGGCCCGGAGGCGAGCCGCCGGTCCCGGTGCTCGAACTCGACGCACGGTGGCTGCACCGCTGGGCGCAACTGGTGACCCGACCGTCGACCCGCGGTCGCGACACGCTGGCGCTGCTGCCCGGAGTCCCGGCCGAACGCTGGGAACGGGAACCGGAGCCCACCGCCCGCGACCGCGTGTTCCGCTTCCGCGCGACCGCCTCCCCCAGCGCCTTCACGCTCGCCTCCCGCCTGGCGGCGGCCCCGCTGAACATCCCGGTCATGGAGTTCGTCCAGGGCATGCACGAGCCGCAGGGCAGCCCCGGCGACCTCGCCGAGATCCTGCTGGGCGGGCTGCTGCGCAAGGTCGGGGCGGCAGACCCGATGGACGAGACGGGAATCGGCTATGAGTTCCACAGCGGAGTACGGGAGTTACTGCTGTCGGCCGGGATGCGGGACGAGTCGCTGTACATCCTGCGCAGCGTCCTGGACCGGCTCGGCCGCCGCTGGAAACCCCTCCACGTACTGCGGGACGCACTCAACCACCCCTCGGAGGCCCTCCCCGACCTGCCCGAGACCGAGCGGCTGCTGCCGTACATGCGCGTCCAGGAGAAGGTCTACCAGGCACTCTCCGGGCCCTACCTGGAGGGCGCGCGGACCTTCCACGCACGCGTGCTCGCACAGAACGCGCTCGGCCGCTCGGAGGAACGGCGCGGCGATCCAGTTGAAGACCCACCGAGTGGGGGAAGTGCGGTGAATGACTCCATGATGTCCCGTTCCAAGCCGTCTTCCCCTAAGGACGAATCATCACCCCCGTCGGCGCACGGCACGCCGGGCGCGGCGGGTGAGCACCCGAGAGGAAGTTTTGTGCCCGTGACCGCTGCCCGGTCCCTGCCCGCCGTGGAGGAGCGCCGTGCCGGGGATCCCCCGGCCATCTGGGGGAACGTCCCGCCCCGGAACAACAACTTCACCGGGCGACAAGCGTTGCTCGACACCTTGCACGAGCGTCTGAGCAGCGAGGGCACGGCCGCCGTGCTCCCGGAGGCCCTGCACGGTCTCGGCGGCGTGGGCAAGTCGCAGATCGCCCTGGAGTACGTACACCAGCACGCGTCCGACTACGAAGCGGTGTGGTGGATCCCGGCGGAGCGCCCGGAGCAGATCCGCCAGGCGCTGGTCCAGCTGGCGGACCGGCTGGGGCTGCAGGTCGGCCTGGAGTCGAATGTGGCCGTGCCCAGTGTGCTGGAGGCGCTGCGCACCGGCCGCCCCTGCCGTGACTGGCTCCTGGTCTTCGACAACGCGGAAGAACTGGATACGGTACGGCCCTTCTTCCCCAACGGGGGCCCCGGCCGCATCCTGGTGACCTCCCGTAACGCCCAGTGGTCCCGGGCCGCCCGCACGGTCGAGGTGGATGTCTTCGACCGGGAGGAGAGCATCGAGCTGCTGCGGCGCCGGGGCCCGGAGCTGCCGGACGAGCAGGCGGACCGGGTGGCCGAGGCGCTGGGCGATCTGCCGCTGGCGATCGAGCAGGCGGCCGCCTGGCTCACGGAGACCGGTATGCCGGTCGACGAGTATCTGCACGTCTTCGAGGACGAGCGGACCGATGTCAGCACCCGGCGCGCCGAGTTGCTGGCCCAGGGCGTCCCGGTCGACTACCCCGAACCGGTCGCGGCGGCCTGGAACATGTCGCTGCGCCGGCTCGCTGAGCACCATCCCGGAGCCCTGCAACTACTGCAGGTGTGCTCCTTCTTCGCCCCGGAGCCCATCTCGCGGCGGCTGTTCTCCGGGGTCCGGGGGGTCTCCCTCTCTCCTGAGCTCTCGGAGGTGCTGCAGGACCCGATCAAGCTCGGCCATGCGATCCGTGAGATCAATCGCTATGCGCTGATCAAAATCAATCACCGGAACAACACCATCGAAATGCACCGACTGGTGCAGGCGGTGCTGATGGGCCAGATGTCCCCACAGCAGCAGGCGGACATGCGGCACAGCGCCCACGTACTGCTCGCCTACGGCGACCCCAACGACGTCGCCCCCGTCAACTGGCCGCGCTACGCCGATCTGCTGTCCCATGTCCGCGCCTCCCGCGCGATGGAGTGCGACGACAAATGGGTGCGGCAGATGGTCCGCAACCTGATCAGCTTCCTGTTCGTCTGGGGAGACCACAAAGGCGCCCGCGAGTTCGGGAGCCAGGTGGTGGAGACCTGGCGCCAGTCCCTGGGCGAGGACAGTCTGGAGACGCTGACCGCGTCCCGGACCCTCGGCCACGCCCTGACCTCGCTCGGCCACTATGAGGAGGCCCGGGAGCTCAACAACCGGATCCTGGAGCTGCTGCGCGCCCATCCGCAAGCGGGCGAGAACCACGAGGACACCATCGCGACCATGGGTGCGGTCGCCAACAGCGCCCGGCTCCAGGGAGATTACGCCAGGTCCGTCGAGTTGGAGAAGGACCGGTGGACCAGAGCTCTCCGCGTCTTCGGCGAGGAGGACCCGTACACCCTGGCCGCCGGGAACGACTACGGGCTGGCGCTCCGCGCCGTCGGCGACTTCGCGCTCGCCCAGGAGGTCCACCAGTCCGCGCGCGACACCGCGGCCATCGTCCTCGGGGAGGACTCTCTCACCACGATCCTGCTCTCCACCCACCTCTCCAGCGACGCCCGCGGCAAGGGCCAGTACCACGCCGCCCGCGCCATGCAGGAGGAGACCTTCGCGCGGGCCCTGCGCAGCGTGCCGCCGAACGCGCCCGTGTTCGTCAACGCGATGCGCACCCTGGCCGTGGCCCGTCGCAAGGCGGGCGACCACGAGGGGGCGATCGAACTGACCCGGCAGGCCCTGGACAGCTACCGGCTGCGCTACATCGAGCCGAACCTCGACATCACCACGGCGGAGATGAACCTCTCCATGGACCTGCGCCAGAACGCCGACCTGGCCGGCGCCCGGGACCTCGGCAGAAAGTCCCTGGAGGACCTGCGGGTCATCCTCGGCCCCCGGCACCCCTACACCTCGAGCGCGGCGACCAACCTTGCCGTCACGCTCCGGCTGCTGGGCGAGACCGAGGAGGCGCTGGCGCTCAACAAGGAGACGCTGCCGGTCTTCGTGGAGTCGCTCGGGGCCGACCATCCCTCGACGCTCACCTGCGCCATCAACCTGGCCAGCGATCTGTACACGCTGGCCGACTACGAAGAGGCGCACAGCCTGGACACCGACAGCCTGGCCGCCTGCCGGGAGCGGCTGGGCGAGGACCATCCCACCACGCTGGCGTGCGCGGTCAATCTGTCGGCGGATCTGCGCGCCCTGGGCGAGAGCCGCTCGGCGGAGGAGTTGCACAACGACGCCCTGGAGCGGTTCCGCCGGGTGCTGGGCACCCAGCACCCGGCCACCATCGCGGCGGCCCGGGGCATCCGCGCGGACTGCGACCTGGAGGCGTACACGTTCTGACGCGACACCCCGGCGCTCAGCGGCGCGTCCCGATCCAGCGGGCGAGAGCCACCGGGTCGGGGCCGCCGGCCGGGTCGCGCAGCGCCCGGTGCACCGCGAGCACGACTTCCGGACAGCCCAGCAGCGCCTCCTTGGCCGGGCCCGCGGGCAGCGTCAGGGCGAGCCCCGACCAGGCGGGAAGGTCGTCGGGGTGCTCGGCCAGCCGGTCGCGGTAGCCGCGCAGCGCGGCGGCGGTGTCCCCGGCGGCCCAGTCGAGGTCGGCCCTCAGCGGGGCGTCCATGCCGTCGAGCATGTGCCCCTCCGGCTTCTCCCGCAGCAGGGCGAAGCCGGCCGGGTCGCGCAGGCGCAGCCGGATCAGGGCCGGGCGCGCCGCCACCGCCGTCCGGGACGCGCGCAGCACGGTCGGGGGAAGGGAGTCCGGTGCGGGCCGGCCCAGCTGCCAGGCCCGCGCCCACTGTCCGGTCCGGCCGGGGTCCACAGACAGATGGTGCAGGCGGTAGAGCAGCCGGTGATCGAGGTTGAGGTCCTCGGCGGTGCGCAGCGGAACCTCGGGCACGGGCTCCGTGAGCCATGGGGACAGCCTGTTCCTGATCCCTCGCAGAAAGCGATCGCCCAGGGCGGTGAGCTCCGCGTGGTCGCGCAGCGTCCGCAGTCCTTGGGCGGTCTGCGTACGCCGCAGCGCGAACTCGAACTCCGAAACGGCCCGTGTGGTCTCATCCGCTACGACATGCCTGTGGGACTGCCAGAACGCCGTGACGCCCAAGAAGGCGTACACGCCGTGCAGCAGACCGCGCAGCGGGCGGGGATCCGTGCGCCAGGGCGCGTAGTGGATCTCCTCCATGCCGCCGTGCATCAAGGGCACCAGGTCCAACAGCGCGCTGAGTTTGACGTGCTGGGCTTCGTGGATCAGCGAGGCGGCGAGGGTGGCCGAATCCGTCGGAGGGTTCAGCAGGACGCAGCCGTACGCCTCGGGCGACGAGGCGCTGAACGGTTCGACCCGGGCGGGGTAGCGCACGGGGACGACAGAGATCAGACAGCCGGCGACACCGGTCGGATCCACACTGCTCTGCCCGGCGACGAGCGCCCAGGCGCTGTCGAAGTGTTTCTGCCACCGCTCCGCCTCCGGTTCGCTCAGCCGCGTCGGAGCGGTGGGGCGCAGAAAGTCCCGATAGGGGTCGAGGTCGTCCAGGTAGGGCGAGCAGGGGTGGACGGGGTGGTGGCCGTGCAGCCGCCTCAGGGGCTGCCAGCCCTTGGCAGCGTCCCGGGTGAGGTCGGAGGGCAGCGGCACCGTGCGCGAACCGGCTCGTACGGTTCGCGCGCCCGCGCCATCGGCGGCGATCTCGGCGACCGGGGAGCCACAGCCCGCGAGTTCGGCGAAGCCCAGCGCGGGCAGCATGACCCCGCCGTCGCGGACCCCGACCGCGATCCGGAAGTCGATCCCCGCGAGGAGGGCCGCCGAGGCGGCCACGGTGTGCAGATAGCCGGTCTCCAGCCACAGCGGGACCTCGTCGGCCGTCTCCTGCGCGACGCCGCGCAGTCTGCGCACACAACGGCTGAGCCAGGCGCCCACCTGAGGGTGCAGCAGCAGGCGTGCCACGCTGGACGGGCTGCGCCGCTCGGCCCGTATCAGCAGTTCCCATGCCTCACGCGGCGCGGGCAGTGGCCCCGGCACGCCGGGATGGGAGGAGGCGAGGTCGGTCAACGCGCGTAGCAGGAGCATAAGACGGCTGCGCTGGCCCGCCCGTAACTCGGCGATCGCGGACACTCCCCCACCGCCATGCGCCAACTCCTCGAAGCACGCCGTGGACAGCCGGTGGTGACGGCTCATCGGGGGCGCGGCCGGCGGTCGGCTGCGGTGCGGGGACGGGAGCAGGGAGGGAGGGCCAGCTGAATAGTCCGCCGGCATGGCCGCCTTTCTTGGTGGGGTGAATGCTGTCGCGCCACGCCGGGATTCCATCAACAGCCCGATGACGACGCGGCGGCCGTCGCGAGGGTCGGCGGGGACTGTACGAGTTCGAGCAATCGCCGGGTCGCGAGGGTGAACTCCTGACTGTCGCCCAGTTCTTCAAGCGTCGTTCCCGAGAGGTCCACCAACTCCGTCTCGACCCCGGTCGCCGCTCGCTCCATGACATGTCCCCCTCTAGACGCTCCGTGCCGGCTCAGGCGAGGCCTCTTCCATGGTGGCCCACCCGATAATGATTGCGGAAGGGCGAAAGGGGCCAGTGGGTGTCGGGTCCATCAAGATTTTCGGACACCCAGGGGCGTCATGTGGCCGCACTTCCCGGCCAATTCATTTCCGGCGCGTCCGGTCGGGCGCGGGGCGGGGACAGCGGTTCCGCGCCCGGCCGTGGCGCTCCGGGTCAGGGCTGGGAACCCGGCTCGAGGGCGGTGACTTCGAATACGCCCCCGCAGACCTGGAGGGAGCGCGCCGACGTCTTCATGGAACGGTAGGAGTCCGGCGGGTAGGCGCGAATTCGGGACGCGGTCCGCCAACAGGGCTTGTCAGAGAGGCCTTTGTTGAGGGTGTGCAGACTCGCGTAGGCGCTGTCGCCGGGTTTCAGGACGATCGTGGGCCGCGCCGGTCCTCGGCGGGTGGCGGGATCGCCGATAGCCGCGCCGGGGGCGTCGAGCAGGGAAACGCCGGGAAAGCCCGTCAGCGTGCAACTGGTCTCGCCGGTATTGGTGAAGGCCAGCGGAACATAGACATTGCCCGCGCCGATATCCGCCCGGCCGGTGGAGAGTTTCAACTGATCCTGGGAGCAGACGCGGCGCGCGGCGGGCGGGGCGGCGGAGGCTCCCTCGGTGGCGACGGACGGCTTGGCCGCGGTCGGCGTCTTCGCGGGGGTCGAGGCCGGGGCGGCGTCGTCCCCGGTCTCGCTCGGCTCGGCTGTGCCGGGCCGGGCGGCGCTCGTGGCCGAGTGGGGCGCGTCGGCGGAGCCGGGCGGCGCGGGCGCCCCCGAGTCCTGATCGGTGCCGCAGGCCGTGACCGCGGCCAGCGCGCCGATGAGCAGTGCGGATACGGATAAGACCGGCGGCCGACGCCTCGCGGGCGTCCCGCCGTACCGCTGAGCCATGGGCAACCTCCTGTGGGTCGGACATCCAGCGGCTCGTCAGCCACCGCGCCGGGTGCCCCGACATTCCCCGTCCATTCCCCTTCGACTCCTCTTCCCCCGATCGACGCCCTTATGTCTCCATGGCATTAATCGCATAACAGGGGCAATTCGGCATTACGGATTCCACGCCACAATCACCCCACCCGGAAAGCCGTGACGCGGATCACAGTTCATCATGGACGTGATCGATTTCCGGACACAGGTCCGTCGAGACCTTGTCGTGACCAAAACGATGTGTTTACTGTGCGGCACCCGTCGCATTCCATGCACGGGTCTCTCCTCCGCCGGAGCGCCGAGTCCTGCCGTGGCGGAGGAGTGACACGACGACCTGTCACGGCAGGAGCGGGGGAACCAGGTAGGCGCCGTGCCGCGCGATATCGGGCGGGACGGCTAGGGGTGAAGTCGCGCCACGGTGCCGGGGGCACCGAGAAGGGCGCGGCCGGGCAGCTCCCGCCCGAACCCGACAGCTCACCTCGCAGGCGTCAGGAGAGGATGAGCTCAATGGCTGCACGCGGACGTCACCGCCGGCCCCGGCCCCGCCGCGTCTCCCGCGCCTCGCTCGCGTTCACCGCGGGCGGCGCCGGCGTCGCGCTGCCCCTCATAGGCGTCGGCCAGGCGAACGCCGCCTCCGTCGACACCTGGGACAAGGTGGCGGAGTGTGAGTCCACCGACAACTGGAGCATCAACACCGGGAACGGCTACTACGGCGGCCTGCAGTTCTCCCAGTCCACCTGGGAGGCGTTCGGGGGGACGTCCTTCGCGCCCCGGGCCGACCTGGCCTCCAAGGACCAGCAGATAGCCATCGCCGAGAAGGTGCTCGACGCCCAGGGCCCCGGCGCCTGGCCGGTCTGCTCGGTCAAGGCGGGCCTGACCCGCGGCGGCCAACCCGCGGACGTCTCCCCCGGCAGCTCGCAGGCCACTCCCAAGGCGGCCCCGAAGGCCGCCCCCAAAGCCGCTCCGAAGGCCACCACCAAGGCCGTCGATCAGAGCGCCGCCGCCGGGCGCTCCGGCTCCTCGTACACCGTGGTCAGCGGCGACACCCTGTCCCGGATAGCCGACGCGCAGGACATGGACGGCGTCGGCGGCTGGCAGCAGCTCTACGAGACCAACCGCCGGGTCATCGGCGGCGACCCGGACCTGATCTACCCCGGCCAGAAGCTCACCCTCGACGGAAGCCGGTCCCCGGCCGGGCAGGAGCGCGAGAGCCGACCGGCCGAGCAGACGGACCGGGCCAAGCAGACGGACCAGTCCAAGCAGCGCGCGGAACAGGCGGCCAAGCAGCGCGCCGAGCAGGCGGCCAAGCAGCGGGTCGAGCAGGCGCAGAAGGCACGGCAGAAAGCCAAGCAGTCCGGCTCGGCGGCGCACCCGTCCTCCTCATCGTCATCCTTCACCACGCCGGTCGCCGGCCACGGCATCGGCACCGCCTACGGCGTCTCCGGCAGCAACTGGTCCAGCGGCCATCACACCGGGGTCGACTTCCCCGTCGCCACCGGAACGCAGGTGCGGGCGGTGGGCTCGGCCGAGGTGGTCGCCGCGGGCTGGGGCGGCGCGTACGGCTACCAGGTCGTGCTGCGCCACTCCGACGGCATGTACAGCCAGTACGCGCACATGTCCGCGCTGTCCGTCCACGTCGGCCAGACGGTCTCCGGCGGCCAGCAGATCGGCCGGTCCGGGGCGACCGGCAACGTGACCGGACCGCATGTGCACTTCGAGGTGCGCACCGGGCCCGACTACGGCTCGGACGTCAACCCGCTCGCCTATCTCCGGTCCAAGGGCGTCCAGATCTGAGACGGGTGTCATGAAGGGTGCTCTGCCGCGGCCCGAGGCCGCGGCAGACCCGCCCTACATCACCAGATGTGCCTTCGCGTGCGTGACCTCCTCGATGTCACCGCCCGCCTTCGAGATCAGCCGGTGAGCGAGGTTGTTCAGCGCACGTGCCGCCGCGATCTCCTCGCCGACCCGCGGCTGAGCCGGGTCGTCGGGGTTCCGGTTCGCCCGGCCCTGAGCCAGCATCTCGGTACCGTCGTGCATCCTCAGCCGGACGACCGCCTCGGTCAGGGGTCCGAGCTCACGGAACTCCATTTCGATGTCGCATCCCACGATCGTCTCCATCGCGGTCATCACCTCCTGCTTCATCTACCAGGATGCGCCTCACCCGGCATCCCGGTCGACCGGGAGAGCAACTCGACGACCTCGGCGTCGCCGGTCTGGGAGAAGTCCTCGTACCACTCGCCGACCGCCGAGAACTCCGCGGGCGTGGACAGGCACACCACGTCGTCCGCGTCCTGCCGCAGCGCCTCGGCCGCGTCCGGCGGCGCGACCGGGACCGCCAGCACCACCCGGGCCGCGCCTTGGGCGCGGGCGACCCGGCAGGCGGCCCGGGCCGTGGCGCCGGTGGCGATCCCGTCATCCACGACGATCACCGTCCGGCCGCTGACCGCGACCCGCGCCCGGCCGCGCCGGAACCGCCGCGCCTGCCGTGCCAGCTCCTCCTCCTCGGTCCGCTCCACCTCCTCGAGCTCCTCCTTGCCCGCCCGGCTCATCCGCACGATCGCGTCGTGCACCACGCGTACCCCGCCCTCGCCGATGGCACCGAAGCCCAGCTCGCGGTGGCAGGGGACACCGAGCTTGCGGACGATGATGACGTCCAGGGGTGCCTTCAGCTCCCGCGCCACCTCGAAGGCCACCGGCACCCCGCCCCGCGGCAGCCCGAGCACCACGGGGTCCTCGCTGCTCAGCGGGCGCAGCCGGGCGGCCAGACGCCGCCCGGCGTCCGCGCGGTCGACGAAGATCATGACGCACCCCCTAGCACGAAGATCATGACTCAGCCCCTGGCGCGGGGAGACCCGAGCCGACCCGGAGCCGGGAGACCCGGCCCACCCTTACGACTCCATCCGAAGATTCCCCTGTCCGCAAACCGACGGGGACCCGGTCGGCCCGCGTCGACGCGCGGAAGCGGGCCGGATCGGCCCACCCTGGAAGCATGGAGAACGCCACGGATCCGAGCGAGTCCGGCCATCTCGTCTTCGTGGACGCGTACGACGCGGACACCAGGTACCGGCGGGTGTGGCTGCGGGGCCTGGGCTGGGAGCCGCTGGAGCGGGAGGAGTTCGAGCCGCGCGTACGACGGCTGTTCCCGGGCATCGACCTGGACGACCCCGAGCAGGTCCACTGGGTCGACCGGCCGGGCCAGTGGCCGCCCTGGCATCCGGGCGAAGCATGACCGTCCTCGTCGGCACCTCGGGGTGGCAGTACAAGGACTGGCGCGACGTCCTGTATCCGTCCGGCTGCCCCCAGCGGCTGTGGCTGGAGGAGTACGCCCGGGGCTTCGCCACCGTCGAGTCCAACAACGCCTTCTACCGGCTGCCCACCCGCGAGCAGTTCGCCACCTGGCGGGAGCGCACCCCCGACGGGTTTGTGATGGCCCTCAAGGCCAGCCGCTACCTCACCCACATCAAGCGGCTCCGCGACCCCGAGGAGCCGGTCGCGCGGCTGATGGCGCACGCCGAGGGCCTCGGGGACCGGCTGGGGCCCGTGCTGCTGCAGCTGCCGCCCACCCTGCGCGTCGACAGCGGGCTGCTGGACACCGCGCTCGGCTGCTTCCCCTCCCGGACACGGGTGGCCGTCGAGCCACGCCACGACTCGTGGTGGACCGCCGAGGTCCGCCAGGTGCTGGAGCGCCGTGGCGCGGCGCTGTGCTGGGCGGACGCCGGCTCCCGGCCGGTGACCCCGCTGTGGCGCACGGCCGGGTGGGGCTATCTGCGCTTCCACCACGGGCTGGCCCGGCCGGCGCCGCGCTACGGCCGCCAGGCGCTCGCCTCCTGGGCGCGCCGGGTGGCCGACGCCTGGCCCGAGCGCGCCGACGTCTACGCGTACTTCAACAACGATCCGGGCGGGGCGGCCGTCCACGACGCCGTGGTCTTCGCCCGGGCCGTGGACCGGCTCGGGCGCG
The DNA here is from genome assembly GCF_033793745.1 of Streptomyces sp. ME19-01-6. NCBI lineage: Bacteria > Bacillati > Actinomycetota > Actinomycetes > Kitasatosporales > Streptomycetaceae > Streptomyces > Streptomyces sp. ME19-01-6. Next base: position 18,859 of record NZ_JARAXF010000012.1, read on the forward strand.
AGGTGAGCCGCACCCCCTCCCTGTGACGCCTCGCCGCGACGCGCCCCGCTACTCCTTGACCGCGCCGCCGAGCATGCCCTCGATGAACCGGCGCTGCAGGGCCACGTACACGACGACCACCGGCAGCGCGATGAGCACCGAGGCCGCCGCGAGCAGCGCCGCGTCGGAGCTGTGCTGCCCCTGGAAGAAGGCCAGGCCCAGCGGGACCGTGCGGTGGGCCTCGTCGCTGACCATGACCAGCGCCATCAGGAATTCGTTCCAGGTCCACATGAAGGTGATGACCACCATGGTGGAGATGGCCGGGCGGCCCATGGGGACCAGGACCCGCCACAGCGTGGTCCAGGTGTTCGCGCCGTCGATCCGGGCCGCCTCGATCACCTCCCGCGCGCTGCCCCGGAAGTACGTCCGCATCCAGAAGACGCCGAAGGCGAGGGACTGCGCGGTCTGCGGCAGGATCAGCGCCCAGTAGGTGTCGGTGAGCTCGGCGTACCGCAGATCGAAGTAGAGCGGCACGACCAGCGCCTCCTGGGGCAGCGTCAGGCCGATCACGAAGAGGTAGAACAGCACCGTGGAGCCGGGGAAGCGCATCACCCCGAAGGCGTACGCGGCCAGCACGGCCAGCACGGTGGTGGCCGCCACCACGACCACCGTCACCAGGACCGAGTTGCCGAGGTAGGTGCCGAAGTGGCCGCGGTTCCAGGCGTCGGCGAAGTTGCTCCAGTGCAGTCCGCCCTCGGGCAGCGAGAAGCCGGTGTCCAGGGAGTCCTGTGAGCCGAAGGCGGTGGAGAGGATGCCGATGACCGGGGTGAGCGCGATGACGGAGAAGAGGCCGAGGATGCCGTAGGTGACACTGCGTTCGAGGCGCGTGGTCATGACCGCCGCCCTTCCACGAGCCGGGAGACCGTGACGGTCAGGACGAAGATCAGGACCGTGAGGGCCACCCCCACGGCGGCCGCCGAGCCGACCTGATTGGTCTCGAACGCCCGGTGGTAGACCTCGTAGGCGGGTACGGAGGTGGAGTTGCCGGGGCCACCGCTGGTGGTGATGTAGATGAGGTCGAAGTTGCGCAGCCCCGCCACGATCGTCAGGGTCAGCGCGACCGCGATCTGCGGCCGCAGCCCGGGCAGGGTGATGGAGAAGAACTCCCGCACCGGCCCGGCGCCGTCCATCCGGGCCGCCTCGTACAGCTCGCGCGGGATGCGCTGGGCGCCCGCCAGGAACAGGACCATGCACAGCCCGGTGCCGACCCAGGTGCCGACGACACCGACGGCGGGCAGGGCCCAGTCGTAGTCGCCGAGCCAGGGCCGCGCGAGCGAGCCGAGGCCGACCGCGCGGAGCATGTCGTTGAGCAGCCCGTCCGGGGCGAGGATCGAGCGCCAGGCGACGCCGACCACGATCAGCGCGAGAACCTGGGGCAGGAAGAGGACCGTACGGAAGAAGGTCATGCCGCGGACCCGGGCGCGGGACATCACGGCGGCCAGCAGCAGCCCGATGGCCACCGGCAGGGCCGAGTAGAAGACGAGCAGCAGCAGGGCGTGGGCGAAGGGGGCGCGTAGCGCGGGGTCGGTGAACAGGTCGCGGTAGTTGTCGAAGCCCGCGGAGGTGGCGACGGTCAGGCCGTCCCAGTGCACGAACGACAGCCAGACCGACTGGCCGAACGGGTAGAGCAGAAAGGCGGCGTACAGGACGAGGGCGGGCAGGATGTAGAGGTAGCCGATGGCGCGGGGCTCGCCCGGCGCCCGCCGCCGGTATGCGGCGGGGCTGAGGGGGTTCTTCATTTCGGCTCCGCCGGGGCGGGCGTGGCCGCGTGGCGCTCACGCTGTTTCTTCATGAAGGCGCCGTAGTCCTTCTGCAGGGTCGCGGCGAATCGCTCGGGCGAGGTCTTGCCGCTGATGACGCCCTGGAGCGCGGCGGTGATGGTGTCGAAGAAGGTGGGGGTGGAGTAGTCGAGGTACGGAACCAGCCCGTCGGCCGCGCTCAGCCGCTTCCACCCGGCGATCATCTGGCCGTCCACGGTGTCCGGCTTCACCCGCTCGGCGGCGGCTCCGGGCACCGCGGGCAGCACGCCGTGCGCGGTCATCACATCGGCCGCGTGCTTGTTGGTGATGAAGTCGAGGTAGGCGGCGGCGACTTCGGGGTGCTTGGAGCGGGAGGTGATCGACCAGGCGAGCCCCTGGCCGCCGGTGGTGACGGGGGCTTTGCCGGCCGAGGCCGGGGGCGGCGTCATCAGGCCGAGCTTGTCGCCCATGGCCTTCTTCAGGTCGGCCAGCAGCCAGGTGCCGGTCAGCAGATACCCGCCGTCGCCGGAGGAGAACTTCTTGGCGGCGTCGTCGTAGCCGAGCCCGTTGGCGCCCTTGGGGAGGTAGCCGCGCTTCGTCCAGTCGGCGAGGGTGGCCGCCGCGTCCTTGGTGGCGGCGGTGTCGAAGCCCGTGCCGCGGCCGAGGACGGTGTCGCGGACCTCGGCGGCGGCGAGCTGGTCCTGCAGCACGCCGAAGGTGTGGATGGCCGGGTACTTGTCCAGGTTTCCGAACTGAATGGGCAGCTCGTCACGGTCCTTGAGGCGCGGGAGGCTCGCGGTGAACTCACCCCAGGTCTTCGGCGGCTGGAGGCCGGCCTTCGCCAGCACGTCCTTGTTGTAATAGAGGCCCACGTACTCACCGGTCTGGGATATGCCGTAGAGCCGGCCGGTGCCGAAGTCGGTGCCGTCGGCGGAGACCCGGTTGAGGTTGAGCAGGGTGTTCGGGTAGCGGGTGTTCCAGGCGTAGATCCCGGCGTAGTTGTCGAGCGGGGCGAGCAGCCCGGCCCGGACGAAGGACACCATGTCCGGGTAGCCCTGGTTGGCCTGGACCACATCAGGAGGGTTGTTGCCGGAGAGGGCGAGCTTCAGGGTGGTCTTCAGATCGTTGAAGCTGCGGGCCACCCGCTTGATCCTGACATTGGGGTACTTCCGCTCGAACTCCTTGTTGAGCTGCTGCAGTTCCCCGTTGGTGCCGCCCCGGACCTCCTGGTCCCAGACCGTCAGCGTGACCTTCCCCGCCTTGGCCGGGTTTGGTACGGCGATGGCGGAGCCGCCCCCCGGGCCGTAGGCCTGCGAACCGTCGGTGCCCGGCACACAGGCCGTGGCCAGCAGCGCGAGCCCGGCGGTGAGCAGGGCCGACACGGCCCTGAGGCGTACGCGGCGCGAGCCGGTACAGGGCAATCCCATCGAGATCTCCTTCAGACGTATCCGTGGACCCGCTGGCATCGTCACGCGCCCCGGAAGCCGATGGTGGGCAGGGCGCGCAGGCGCGGCCACTGGCGCACCCCGGCCGGAATGAGCTCGTTCAAGAACCCGTAGCGGTGCGCCAGTTCGCCGCACGCGGCGCCGTCGCCGGCGGCCCGCTCCGTCAGCGCCCACCACGCGGCCACCTCCGCCCAGCCCGGGGCGGCCAGCGAGCCGCCGAAGTGCTGGACCGAGAGGGCGGCGGTGAGGTTGGCGAAGGCGAGCCGTTCGGCGAGCGGCCGGCCCGCGAGCGTACCGGTCATGAAGCCCGCGACGAAGACGTCGCCGGCCCCGGTCGGGTCGAGCGCGGCCACGGGCAGCCCCGGCACCTCGGCGCTCTCCCCGGTGAGCGAGTCGATGGCCACCGCCCCTTCGACGCCCTTGGTGACCACCGCGATGGGCACCAGGTCGGCCAGCGCCCGCACGGCCTGCTCTGGGGTGTCGGTGCGGGTGTAGCGCTGCGCCTCGGCCGCGTTGGGCAGAAAGGCGTGGGCGTACGACAGGTCGGGCAGCGCGGCCAGGTCCCAGCGGCCGGAGTCGTCCCAGCCCACGTCGGCGAAGATCTGGCTGCCCTGGGCGTGCGCCTGGCGCACCCAGTCCTCCTGCCGCCCCGGTTCGAAGGCGGTGACGCAGGCGCGGGAGGGCGGCGGTGCGCTGTGGGTGGCGGGCGGCGGGGCCGGGTGCTCGTGGGTGACCATGGTGCGCTCGCCGTCGTACGCCATGGAGACGGTGACCGGCGAGTGCCAGCCCGGCAGCCGCCGGGAGTGGCTGAGGTCGACGCCCTCGCCGGTGGCCAGGGCCTCCCAGCAGTAGTCGCCGTACACATCGGCGCCGAAGGCCGCGGCGAGGGTGGTGCGCAGGCCCAGGCGGGCGAGGGCGGTGGCCATGTTGGCGATGCCGCCGGGGCTGGAGCCCATGCCGCGCGCCCAGGTCTCGGTGCCGCGCACCGGGGCGTGGTCGAGGCCGGTGAAGATGATGTCGAGGAACACGGTGCCGGTGAGATAGACGTCGTGCTCGGGGTCTCCGGGGGCGCGCAGGGCGGCCAGCGGGTCTATGGAATCTGCGGTTCCGGCAGTGCTCACCGGCGCGCCCTTCCTGTTCATCGTGGTGTTCATCGTGGTGTTCATCGCGCTGTGCAAGGGATCTACGTGAGCGACACCTTGCATGGCCCGAGGCAGTGATTGCAAGAGGTCGATCAGACTCGCGCAAACCCGCTCACGTGAAGTAGATTTGCCGACATGTTGCGAGAGACCCGGCACGAGAAGCTGCTGAGCATCCTCGGCGAGGAGGGCGTACTGCCCATCGGGGAGATCGCCAAGCGGCTCGGGGTCAGCGAGGCCACCGCCCGCCGGGATCTGTCCGAGCTGGGCCGGGCCGGCCGGCTCACCCGGGTCTACGGCGGCGCGGTGGCCACCCCCCGCCCCGACGAGGAGCGGCCCTTCAGCGAGGTGGAGGTGGACGACCTGGCCGACAAGACGGCCGTCGCCCACCGGGCCGCCCGGCTGATCGCCGACGGGGACGTGGTGCTCCTGGACATCGGCACGACCACGCTCCAGCTCGCCAAGCTGCTGCGCGGCCGCCCGGTCACCGTCGTCACCAGCAATCTCGCCGTCTACGACGAGCTGCGCGACGACCCGGAGGTGACCTTGATCCTGCTGGGCGGGCAGGTGCGCAGCAACTACCGGTCCGTGGTCGGCTTCCTCACCGAGTCCAACGTCCGCCAGCTGCACGTCGGCCGCCTCTTCCTCGGCGCCAGCGGTGTGCTGCCCGACGGGAGCGTGCTGGACAGCACGCATGTGGAGGTGCCCGTCAAGCGGGCCATGCTCGCCTCGTCCCGCGAGGTGGTGCTGCTGGTCACCACCGGGAAGTTTCCCGGCGACACCGGGCTCGCCCGGATCTGCGGGCCGCAGCAGATCGACACTCTGATCACCAACAAGACATCAGACCCGGCGACGCTCGAGGTGTTCCGCGAGGCCGGTGTGGAGGTTGTGACCGTATGAGGCTGACTGTGCTGGGCGGCGGCGGGTTCCGTATGCCACTGGTGTACCGGGCACTACTGAACGACAGCGGGGACGAGGCCGGGCGCTGCACCGAGCTGGTCCTGTTCGACACCGACCGCGGCCGGCTGGACGCGATCGGGGCCGTGCTGGCCGAACAGGCCGCAGGCCGCCCCGGCGCACCCGCCGTACGGGCCACCACCGACCTCGACGACGCGCTGCGCGGCGCCGACTTCGTCTTCTCCGCCATCCGCGTCGGCGGCCTGGCCGGCCGGGCGCGCGACGAGCGCGTCCCGCTGGCCGAGGGCGTCCTCGGCCAGGAGACCGTGGGCGCCGGCGGGGTGCTCTACGGGCTGCGCACCCTGCCGGTGGCCCTGGACATCGCCGAACGGATCGCCACCGTGGCCCCCGACGCCTGGGTCATCAACTTCACCAACCCGGCCGGCATGGTCACCGAGGCGATGCAGCGGGTGCTCGGCGACCGGGTGATCGGCATCTGCGACTCCCCGGTCGGGCTGTGCCGCCGGGCCGCGCGGGCGCTGGGCGCCGACCCGGGCCGGGCCAGTTACGACTATGTGGGCCTCAACCACCTCGGCTGGCTACGCGGGGTGATCGTGGACGGGCGGGACCGGCTGCCCGAGCTGCTGGCGGACACCACGGCCCTGGAGTCCTTCGAGGAGGGCAAGCTCTTCGGGGCGCCGTGGCTGCAGGCGCTGGGCGCCCTGCCCAACGAGTATCTGCACTACTACTACTTCAACCGGGAGGCGGTGACCTCCATCCGGCAGGCCCCGGCCACCCGCGGGGAGTTCCTCCGCGACCAGCAGGCGGGCTTCTACGCCGAGGCCGCGGCGGCGGGAACGGCTGAGGGGGCCGCCGGGGCCGGGGCGCTGGAGCTGTGGGAGCGGACCCGTATGGAGCGCGAGGCCACGTACATGGCGGAGAGCCGGGAGGCGAGCGGCGGCTGGCAGCGCGACTCCTGCGACCTGGACGGCGGCGGCTACGACCGGATCGCCCTGGCCATCATGCGGGCCATCGCCCGCGACGAGCGCGCCACGCTGATCCTCAACGTGCGCAACCGCACCACGGTCCCCGGCCTGGACGCGGACGCCGTGGTGGAGGTGCCCTGCCTGGTCGACGCGGGCGGCGCGCGGCCCCTGGCCGCCGGGGCCGTGGCGCCGGACCAGCTCGGGCTGATGCTCATCCTCAAGGCCGTGGAGCGGGCCACGATCGCCGCGGCCACCACCCACGGCCCGGCCGCCCGCGCCGCGGCCCTCCGCGCGCTCGCCCTGCACCCGCTCGTCGACTCCGTCAACGTGGCGAGCCGCATCCTCGACGCCTCGGGAGCGCTTTCAGCCTCCTAGTGCCCCGTCAGCCAAGGTTCGCCCCGCTCGCCGCCCTGGCACGGCCATCTGCTGCGTTGCCGAATCAGCCGAGTAGGCCCACTACGAGGCCGATCCGGCGCCTTGCAGCTGACCGCACCAGGACGCCTCGCTACCGGGCAAACCTTGACTGACGCGGCACTAGCACATGCCCGAACGGGCTTTCCCTAGTCTCTGAACGCGCCCGGCCGGGCGCCGATCGTGCCCATTTCACAGAAGCGGGCAGCGAACGGGCCCGCCAGGCGCGTATTCAGTCATCCCCCCGCGTCACCACTCCTCCCCGCACCCCCGCCGACCAGGCATGACAACGGTCGCGCAACGGGCGCAGGCGGGCACGATCCGCCCTGCGCCGCCACTGGCGACCCTGTTGTCCATTTGTAAAACTGCCACGCAAGTCAGCAGCAGGCAGGAGGTGCGGTGTGGACGCGGAGGAACGCCGTCGGGAGATCCTCGACGCGGCCCGGCGCGCGGGATCCGTCGATGTCGGGAAGCTCGCCGCGGACCTCGGGGTCTCCAAGGAGACCGTACGGCGCGATTTGCGGGTGCTCGAGGACCACGGGCTGGTGCGGCGCACCCACGGCGGGGCGTACCCCGTGGAGAGCGCCGGCTTCGAGACCACCCTCGCCTTCCGCACCACCATGCACGTCCCGGAGAAGTCGCGGATCGCGGCGGCCGCCGCGGATCTACTCGGCGACGCCGAGACGGTCTTCATCGACGAGGGTTTCACCCCGCAGCTGATCGCGGAGGCCCTGCCCCGGGACCGTCCGCTCACCGTGATCACCGCCTCGCTGTCGGCCGCGAGCGGCCTGGCCACCCGCGAGAACACCACCGTGCTGCTGCTCGGCGGCCGCGTCCGCGGCGGCACCATGGCCACCGTCGACCACTGGGCCACCCATATGCTCTCGGGCTTCGTCATCGACCTGGCGTTCATCGGCGCCAACGGCATCTCCCGGCAGTACGGGCTCACCACGCCCGATCCGGCGGTGAGCGAGGTCAAGGCGCGGGTGGTCAAGGTGTCCCGGCGGAAGGTGTTCTCCGGGGTGCACAACAAGTTCGGGGCCGTCAGCTTCTGCCGCTTCGCCGATGTGTCGGACTTCGAGACGATCGTGACGGACACCGGGCTCCCACTGACCGAGGCGAATCGCTACTCGCTGCTCGGCCCGCAGATCATCCGGGTCTGACGCCCCGTTCCCGCTCTTCTCGCTTCCCCTCGCTTCCCCTCGCTTCTTCAACTGTTCCTTCGATTGGACCCGTTATGCCCATCCTGACACTTCGTGCTGCCCGGATACCGGTCGTGGCCATGGCCGCGGGAGCACTCCTCACGGGGTGCGCCGGTATGGGAGGCGGTGGTTCCGGTGGCAAGACCATCAACGTCCTGATGGTGAACAACCCGCAGATGATGGATCTGCAGAAGCTCACCGCCAAGCACTTCACCAAGGAAACGGGCATCCGGGTCAACTTCACGGTGATGCCCGAGAACGACGTCCGCGACAAGATCAGCCAGGACTTCTCCAATCAGGCCGGGCAGTACGACGTCGCCACCATCAGCAACTTCGAGGTGCCCTTCTACGCCAAGAACGGCTGGCTGCTGCCGCTGGACGACCACGTCGCCGACGACCGGGCGTTCGACCAGAAGGACATCCTGCCCCCGATGCGGCAGTCCCTGACCGCCGACGACGGCAAGCTGTACGCCCAGCCGTTCTACGGCGAGTCGTCCTTCCTGATGTACCGCAAGGACGTCTTCGCCGAGAAGAACCTGAAGATGCCCAAGCGCCCCACCTGGCAGCAGGTCGCGGACCTCGCGGCCGAGGTCGACGGCGCCCGCAAGGGGATGAGGGGCATCTGTCTGCGCGGGCTGCCCGGCTGGGGCGAGCTGATGGCCCCGCTCACCACGGTCGTGAACACCTTCGGCGGCACCTGGTTCACCAAGGACTGGGAGGCGCGGCTCACCTCCCCCGAGTTCACCGCGGCGACCAAGTTCTATGTCGACCTGGTGCGCGAGCACGGCGAATCCGGGGCGGCCCAGTCGGGCTTCGCCGAGTGCCTCAACAACCTCACCCAGGGCAAGACCGCCATGTGGTACGACGCCACCTCCGCCGCCGGCTCGCTGGAGGGCGCCAAGTCCCCCGTGCGGGGCAAGATCGGCTATGTCCAGGCGCCGGTGGTGAAGACCAAGAGCTCCGGGTGGCTCTACACCTGGGCGTGGGGCGTGCAGAAGGCGTCCCGTAACAGCGACAACGCGTGGAAGTTCGTCTCCTGGGCCTCCAGCAAGAAGTACGAGGCCCTCGTCGGCAAGACGTACGGCTGGTCCAGCGCGCCCGCGGGCAAGCGGGCCTCCACCTACGCCAACCCGGCGTACCGCAAGGCGGCCGGCACCTTCTCCGAGGTCACCCGCCAGTCCATCACCAGCGCCAATCCGCGTGACCCGGGTGTGCAGCCGCGGCCGACCATCGGCATCCAGTTCGTCGACATCCCCGAGTTCTCCGACCTCGGGACCAAGGTCGCCCAGGAGATCAGCGCCGCCATCGCCGGAAAGCAGTCCGTCGAGTCGGCACTCAAGAAGTCTCAGAAGCTGGCCGAGAAGGTGGGCGAGGAGTACCAAGATGACTGATCCACTCACGGCGACGCCCGTGCGCAGCGGACCGCCCCCGACCGTGGCCGTCTCCCCCCGGCGCGGCCCGCGGGCGCCCAAGGCGGCCCGGGCCTGGGCCACGCGGGCGCCGCTGATGCCCGCCCTGATCTTTCTGATCGTGGTCACCCAGCTGCCGTTCGTGGCGACCTTGGTGATCTCCCTCTTCGACTGGAACTCGCTCAAGCCCGACGAGCGCGAGTTCGCCGGCCTGTCCAACTACACCTCGGTGGCGAGCGACGAGGCGCTGCGCGAGTCGATCGTCACCACCGTGGTGCTGACCGCGACCGTGGTCATCGTGAGCGTGGTGCTCGGGCTGCTGCTGGCCCTGCTGATGGACGTCAAGTTCCGCGGCCGGGGGCTGGTGCGCACCATGCTCATCGCGCCGTTCCTGCTGGTCCCCGTGGCCTCCGCGCTGCTGTGGAAGCACGCGCTGTACAACCCGGAGTACGGGCTGTTCAACGGCGCGCTCAGCTGGCTGGGCGACCTGTTCGGCGCGGACAACCCGCCGCAGCCGGACTGGATCTCCGATATGCCGATGTTCGCGGTGGAGGCCTCGCTGGTGTGGCAGTGGACGCCGTTCATGATGCTGATCCTGCTGGCCGGTCTGCAGGGCCGCCCCCTGGAGATGATCGAGGCGGCCCGGCTGGACGGCGCGAGCAACTGGCAGATCTTCCGCTTTCTGACCCTGCCGCATCTGCGGCGCTATCTGGAGCTGGGCACCCTGCTGGGCTCGATCTACATCGTGCAGAACTTCGACGCGGTGTTCACCATCACCCGGGGCGGGCTGGATACGGCCAACCTCCCGTACACCATCTACGAGACCTTCTACAACGCCCACGAGTACGGGCAGGCATCCGCCGCGGGTGTGCTGGTGGTGATCGGCACGATCGTCATCGCCACCTTCGCGCTGCGCGTGGTGTCGTCCCTGTTCCGTGAGGAGGTGTCCCGCGCATGACCTCCTTGACCGCCGCGGCCCCGGTGACCGTGGTCCCGCCGGCCGCCCGCCGGGCCCGCCGCCGCGGCGCCGCGCTGGGCCTGCTGGCCTGGCTGACCGGCATCGTGTTCGTCCTGCCGGTCGCCTGGATGGCGCTGACCTCGTTCCACTCCGAGGCCGACGCCGCCACCAACCCGCCGTCCCTGACCGCCTCGCTCACCCTGGACGGCTACCGCGAGTTCTTCGGGGTGAACGGCGGGGCGGACCCCTGGCCGCCGCTGCTCAACTCGCTGGGCGCGAGCCTGTTCTCCACCCTCTTCGTGCTGGTGCTGGCCCTGCCGGCGGCGTACGCGCTGTCGATCCGGCCGGTGCGCAAGTGGACGGATGTGATGTTCTTCTTCCTGTCCACCAAGATGCTGCCGGTGGTGGCCGGGCTGCTGCCGGTGTACCTGTTCGCGAAGAACACCGGTTTCCTGGACAACATCTGGCTGTTGGTCATCCTCTACACCTCGATGAACCTGCCGATCGCGGTGTGGATGATGCAGTCCTTCCTCTCCGACATACCGGTGTCCATCATCGAGGCGGCCCAGATGGACGGGGCCAAACTGCCCACCGTGCTGTTCCGGGTCGTCGCCCCGATCGCCGCGCCCGGCATCGCCGCCACCTCGCTGATCTGCTTCATCTTCAGCTGGAACGAGTTGCTGTTCGCCAATGTCCTCACCGGCGTGGTCGCGCAGACCGCACCGGCGTTTCTGACCAGCTTCGTCACCAGCCAGGGCCTGTTCCTGGCGCAAGTGTGCGCGGCCTCGATCGTCATTTCCCTCCCGGTGCTCGCCGCCGGTTTCGCCGCCCAGGACAAGCTGGTCCAGGGCCTGTCGCTAGGAGCAGTCAAATGAGGGCCGCCGTCATCGAAGCCCCCGGCAAGGTCACCGTCGCCACCGTCCCCGACCCGGCCCCCGGGCCGCGCGAGGTGGTCATCGATGTGGCGGCCTGCGGCCTGTGCGGCACCGATCTGCACATCCTGCAGGGGGAGTTCGCCCCCACCCTGCCGATCGTCCCCGGACACGAGTTCGCCGGCGAGGTCGTCGGCATCGGCAGCGAGGTCACCGAGGTGGCGGTGGGCGACCGGGTCGCCGTCGACCCCTCCCTCTACTGTCATGAGTGCCGCTACTGCCGTATCGGCCGGGGAAACCTCTGCGACCGCTGGAACGCCATCGGGGTCAGCGTGCCCGGCGGCGCCGCGGAGTTCGCCGTGGCGCCGGTGGCCAACTGCGTGCGGCTGCCCGAGCATGTGGGCGTCGCGGACGCGGCGCTGATCGAGCCGCTGTCCTGCGCGGTGCGCGGCTACGACGTGCTGAACAGCCGGCTGGGCAACGAGGTGCTGATCTACGGGTCGGGGACCATGGGCCTGATGATGCTGGAGCTGGCCAAGCGGACCGGGGCGGCGAGCGTCGACGTCCTGGACATCAACCCCGACCGGCTCGCCACCGCGAACCTGCTCGGCTGCTCCCGCGCCGCCTCCTCGGCCGACGAACTCGACCAGCCGCGCGGCTGGGACGTGGTGATCGACGCGACGGGCAACCAGGCCGCGATCCAGGACGGCCTCAGCCGTGTCGCCAAGGCGGGAACATTCCTGCAGTTCGGTGTCTCCGACTACGCCACCAAGGCCGTCATCGAGCCGTACAAGATCTACAACCAGGAGATCACCATCACCGGCTCCATGGCCGTGCTGCACAGCTATGAGCGCGCCGCCCAGCTGTTCGCCACCGGGGTGCTCGACCCGAAGGTCTTCATCAGCGACCGGCTGCCGCTGGAGCAGTACCCGCGGGCCCTCGAGCAGTTCCGCTCGGGACAGGGCCGGAAGATCGTCGTCGAGCCCTGAGCAACGGCTGATTCGACACGCCCCCACCCGTGCGCCGTTGACGGCCCGAGCCCGGCACCCCAGGCTTGGGTTGATCATCGGCATGAGGAGGGGTGCGGCATGAGCGGCGACGCGGTGGTGGTGGGCGGCGGCCTGGCCGGAACGCTGGCGGTGGCGGCGCTGCTCGGACACGTGGACACGGTGACCGTTGTCGAGCGCGACCGCTACCCGGAGCAGCCGGTCTTCCGCAAAGGAGTGCCCCAGGGCCGCCATCTGCACGTCTTCCTCTCCGGCGGACAGCAGGCCCTGGAGAAGCTGCTACCCGGGGCCACCGCGGAACTGGAAGCGGCCGGCGCACACCGCATGGAGGCGCCGCGCGATGTGCTCACCAGGACCCCCAACGGCTGGCACCGCCGCCTTCACGAGGGCAGACACGCCGTGATCAGCTGCACCCGCCCGCTCCTGGACGCCACCGTACGGGCCCGGCTCCTCGCCGAGGCCGCCGCATCCGGGACCCGGCTGGAGGTGTTACAGGCGTGGGAGGCGATCGGGCTCCTCGGCGTCGCGGACCGGGTCACCGGAGTACGGGTCCGCTCGCGCGACGCCGGGCACGCCGAGCGGGACCTGCCCGTCGACCTGGTCGTCGATGCCTCCGGGCGCGGCTCGCGCGCTCCGCGGTGGCTGGCGGAACTCGGCCGCCCGGCGCCGCGCGAGGAGGTGGTCGACGCCGGAATCGGCTACTCCACCCAGATGTTCCGGCCCGCCGAGCCGCTCCGCACGGCGGTGGTCCTCGAACCCAGGCCCGCTCTCCCGCGCGGCGCGGCGTGGTCGCCCGTCGAGGGCGGCCACTGGCTGCTGACCCTGGCCGGGGTGCGCGGCCATCACCCGCCGACCGACGGCTCGGCCGTACCCGACTTCGTGGCCTCGCTCGGCGAACCGTACCTCCTGGACCACCTGGGGACCTGCGAAGCGGTGTCCCCGCCGTACGCCTACCGCGACACGGCCAACCGGCGCCGCGACTACCACGCCCCGGACGGTGTCCCCGAGGGGTTCATCGCGGTCTCCGACGCCGCCTGCACGTTCAATCCGATTTACGGGCAGGGCATGTCGGTGGCCGTTCTGAGCGGGCTGGCCCTGCGTGAGTGCGTGGCGGACGGCGGTCCGCGCCGCCCCGGCTTCGCGGCCGCGGCCCAGCGTGCCGTCGCCCGCGCGAGCGAGACCGCGTGGCTGACCGCCGTGGGGGCGGACCGCCCGTATGCCGCGGGCGCCGACGACACCCCGCCCGGTGCTGGCGAGCGGCTCCAGACCTGGTACTTCGGCCGGCTGGCGGCCCGGGCGACGCATGACCCGGTGGTCGGCGCCGCCTTCCGCGACGTCACGCATCTGGCCGCGCCCCCGTCCCGGCTGCTGACCCCCGCGGTCGCGCTGCGCACGATACTGCTGCCGCGGCGGCCGGGGCCGGCGGACATCCCCCTGCGGGTGGAGGGCGCGGCGGGCTAGGACGGCCCGTTGCGCGGGGGAAGTACACCCCGCCTCGGCCAGCACAGATACGTCTCATACAGCCTCAGGGGCGACCTGATATCTCTTGACGTATGGAGCGCCCGGAACTCCCCCTGCCGCAGCTGTACGCCTTCGTCGTGCTCGCCGAGGAACTGCACTTCGGCCGCGCGGCCACCCGTCTGGGCATCGCCCAGCCACCGCTGAGCCAGCAGATCCGCCGTCTGGAAGACAAGGTGGGCCACGCGCTGTTCAGCCGCGAGCCAGGACACGTGGCCCTCACCCCGGCGGGCCGCGAACTGCTGCCCGCTGCCCGAAGGGCCCTCAGCGACCTCTCCGACGGCCTGGCCACGGCCCGCGCCGTCGGCAGCGGCCGGGCCGGCTGCCTGCGGATCGGCTTCGCGGCCTCCCTCGCCCTGACCCTCCTGCCCGGCCTGCTGCGCACCTTTAGGCAGCGGTTTCCCGACGTGCGCCTGACCATCCACGAGATGACCACCGCGCCGCAGATCGCCGCCCTCCACGACAGGACCATTGACATCGGTCTGCTGCGCGAACCCCCCACTGACGAGCCGGAGCTCGGTTTCGAGACGGTACTCAGCGAGCCCTTCGTGGCCGTGCTGCCGTCCACCCACCCCCTGGCCGCCGGGCGGACTGTGGAGGTGGCTCAGTTGGCCGACTCGCCCTTCGTGCTGCTGCCCCGCGAGGTCGGCCCTGGGCTGCACGACCGGATCACCGGCCTGTGCACGGCGGCGGGCTTCACCCCCCGGGTGGTCCAGCACGCGGTGGAGTGGCAGACGGTGTGCGCCCTCGTGGAAACCGGTCTGGGTGTCTCTCTCGCCCCGGCGAGCATCCGGCGCATCCGCCTCACGGGCGTCGCCTTCCGCCGGATCAAGCCCGGGACCGCCCGCACACGGGTCGCCGTCGCCTGGCGCAGAAATGACCCGAACCCCCTGGTCCGCCGGCTGCTCACGACGGTCGGCCAAGAGGGGTGGGACGGCGGTCCCCGCCCCGCGAAGGGGCGGGGTGAGGCGGCGGTCAGCCGCTGGCGTCGCGGAGGTGGGCGGCCGCGGCCTGCTCCAGGTGGACCAGGTCGCTGCTGACCGTGGCGAAGGTGAAGCCCTGGGCGAGCCGCTTGGCGGCCGTGACGCCGTTGGGGCAGTGGATGCCGGCCGCGATGCCCGCGGCCTTCGCCGCCTCGGCCACCGTCGCGAGCGCCGCCTCGAACTCCCCGGCGACCGAGGTGTCGGTGGAGGTGCGCCCGCCGAGGGCGATGGTGAGGTCGGAGGGGCCGATGTAGACGCCGTCGAGTCCCTCGGTCGCGCAGATCTCCGCGGTGTTGCCGAGCGCCTGGGCGGTCTCGATCATCACGACGCAGGCGACCTGCTCGTTCGCCTCGGCCGGGGTCGGCCCCACCCGCAGCCCCGAGCGCATCGGCCCGTAGCTGCGGACGCCGTGCGGCGGGTAGCGGCAGGCGCTGACGGCGGCGGCCGCCTCCTCGGCGGTGTTGACCAGGGGGACGATCACACCGCGGGCACCGGCGTCGAGGGCCTGGCCGATCCAGAAGCCGTCGTTGGCCGGGACCCGGACCATGCCGGCGCTGGTGCCGCGCGCGTCGATGGCGGTCATCGCGCCGAGGGTGCCTTTGTAGTCGAGGAGGCCGTGCTGGGCGTCCACGCAGACGTAGTCATAGCCGAGCCCGGCCAGGCGTTCGGTGCCGACCGGATTGTCGAGGACGACCCAGTAGCCGAGGATCCGCTGGCGTGCGCGCAGGCGGGCCGCGAAGTCGGCGGGGGAGTTGGTCATGCTGTCGGCTTCTCTCCATCGAGGTCGGGGTCGGCAACCGAGGTGCGCCCGATCAGCGCGTGTTGTGAGCGGAACGCTCGCATGATTGCACGCAACACGCAAGAGTCTCGCCCCATGACCGTCAAGAAACGGCGCGGAATGCGCAGACTGATAGGGTGACCCGCCAATCGCGGCCAGTCGCGGCGGCCAGTCGCGGGGAGGATGACACGGATGAGTCCGACAAGTTCGCGCACATCACGCACGACGGCCGCGCCAGCGGGGGCGGAGGACCGCAGAAGGCTGCGGGCCCCGGATCGCCGGGCGCTGATCGCCCGCATGATCCAGACCGACGGGGCCGTCGTCGTCGAGGAATTGGCCCGCTCCCTGGAGGTCACCCCGTCCACGATCCGCCGGGATCTCGCCCTGCTCACCGAGCAGGGCACCATCGCCCGCACCTACGGCGGCGCGATGAGCGCGGGCCATACGGCCGAGCCGACGCTCGGCCAGCGCAGCGGCCTGGCCGTCGCCGAGAAGGACCGCATCGGGCGCTGGGCGGCCGCGCGGATCGCGCAGGGGGACACCGCCATCCTGGACGCCGGCACCACCACCGGACGGCTCGCCCACCATCTGCGCGGCCGGACCGAACTCACCGTCATCACCAGCGGGCTGACCGCCCTGCGGGAGCTGGCCGAGGCGGACGGCATCGAGCTGATCACGCTCGCCGGGACGCTGCGCCATGTCAGCCAGGGCTTCGTCGGCCCGCTCGCCGAGCTGACCCTCTCCCGCCTCACCGCGGACAAGGTGTTCCTGGGCGCCGACGGCCTCGACGCGCAGCTCGGCATCTGCGAGGCCAGCCTGCAGCAGACGGCGCTCAAGGAGCTGATGGCCCAGCGCGGCGGACAGGTGTACGTACTGGCCGACAGCAGCAAGCTCGGTCAGGCGCCCTTCACCGCCTGGGCCCCGCTGACCGGGCCCTGGACGCTGGTCACCGACAGCGGCGCCACCGATGACCAGCTCGCGCCCTTCCGGGCCCTGCCCGAGGTGGACGTGGTCACCGTGTGAAGGTGTGCCGCCCCGCCCCCACCTCGAACGGCTCGGCGTCGCCCGGCAGATGGACCTCGGCCCGGGTGTTCGGCGGCACCAGCACCTCCACAACCAGCTGGTCGCCCTCGTAACGCCAGCCCGCCTCGGCCCGCCCGTACGGGGTCAGATGGGCCGCCTTCGCATGGTCGAGTCCGCCGCCGGGGACCGGCGCGATCCGCAGCCGGCGCCAGCCGGGGCCGGCCGGGGCCAGCCCGGCGACGGTGCGGTGGAGCCAGTCGGCGACCGCGCCGAGTGCGTAGTGGTTGAAGGAGGTCATCTCGCCCGGGTTGATGGTGCCGTCGGGCAGCATCGAGTCCCAGCGCTCCCAGATGGTGGTCGCGCCCATGGTGACCGGGTACAGCCAGGACGGGCAGCCCCGCTCCAGCAGCATCCGGTAGGCGAGTTCCGGCTCACCGGCCGCGCACAGCGCGTCGCAGATCAGCGGGGTGCCCGCGAACCCCGTGGCGATCCGGAAGTCCGCGTCCCGCACGATCGCGGCCAGCCGTGCCCCGGCCCCTGCCCGCTGGCGCCCGGTCGGCAGCAGCATGAAGCACAGCGCCAGCGCGTAGGCGGTCTGCGCGTCGGAGGACAGCCGTCCGGCCGGGGTCACGAACTCCTCGTGGAAGGTGGCCCGTGCCTCCTCGGCCAGCCGGCCGTAGCGGAGCGCGTCCTCCGCCTCGCCCAGCAGCCGGGCGGTCTCGGCCAGCACCTCGGCCGAGCGCACCAGATAGGCGCCCGCCACCAGGTCGCCGTCCGTACGGGCGGCCTCCGGGCGGTCCGGCGGCGCGGTCGGGTCGAGCCAGTCACCCAGGTGGTGCTGGTGCCACAGCCCGCCGCCCTCGCGCGCGTACCGGGCGGCGGTCTCCACCCAGCCGCGCATGCTGGGGTACTGGTCGCGCAGCACCCCCAGGTCGCCGAAGCGCTGGTGGAGCACCCACGGCAGCAGCACCGCGACATCCGCCCACACGGCCTGGGCCCTGGGGAAGGCACCGAGGTCCTCCGGGAGGATGTCGGGCACCACCAGCGGCGGCACCTGCTCGGGGTGGGCCAGCTGCTCGGCGGCCAGGTCGCGCAGCCAGCCGGCGAGCATGCCGGAGCAGTCGTAGAGGAAGGCGGCGGTCGGCGCGAACACCTGGATGTCGCCGGTCCAGCCCAGGCGTTCGTCGCGCTGCGGGCAGTCGGTGGGGATGTCCAGGAAGTTGCCGCGCATGCTCCACACGACGTTCTCGTGCAGCCGCTCCACCAGCGGCTCGGAGCAGGAGAACCAGCCGGTGCGCTCCATGTCGGTGTGCACCACCACGGCCCGCACGTCGGCCGGGTCCAGCGGCCCCGGCCAGCCGGTGACCTCGGCGTAGCGGAAGCCGTGGAAGGTGAACCTCGGCTCGTAGGTCTCGGTGCCCTCGCCGCGCAGGGTGTAGACGTCGGTGGCCTTGGCCGCGCGCAGCGGCCGGACCCCCAGCTCGCCGTCTTCCAGCACCTCGGCGTGGCGCAGGGTGACGGTGTGCCCGGCCGGGCCGCTGACCGTGATGCGCAGCCGCCCCACCAGGTTCTGGCCGAAGTCCAGGACGGTTCGGCCCGACGGGGTGGTGATCACCTCGGCCGGCGCCAGGGTCCGCACGCGGCGGACCGGCGGGCCGGTGGGCGCCACCAGTTCCCCGGCCGGCGGGTCGGTCTCCGCCACCGGGCTCCAGCCGGTGGTGTCATGGCCGGGCCGGGACCAGCCGTCGCGCTCCAGCCGGGCGTCGTACACCTCGCCGTCGTAGATCTCCGAGCGCAGCAGGGGGCCGGTGGCCGCCCGCCAGCCGGAGTCGGTGGCCACGGTCTCCCGCGACCCGTCGGCGTAGCGGATCTCCAACTGGGCCAGCAGCGCGGTCCGCTCGCCCCAGATGGCGCGCCGCCCGCCGTTGAAGCCGATGCGGCCCGCGTACCAGCCCTCCCCCAGCAGCGCGCCGACGGCGTTCGCGCCCTCGCGCAGCAGGCCGGTCACGTCGTGGGTCTGGTAGCGCAGCCGGTGGGCGTACGAGGTCCAGCCGGGGGCCAGTACGTGGTCGCCGACCCGCACCCCGTTGAGCTCGGCCTCGTAGACCCCGCAGGCGGTGACGTACAGCCGCGCGGCCGCCACCGGGCCACGGACGGTGAACTCGCGGCGCAGCTGGGCGACGGGCCGCGGGCCTTGTGCTGGGGACCAGCCAGGAGTGATGGGGCGGGCCGTCCAGTCCTCGGGCAGCAGGAGCCCCGCCTCCGCGTGGGCGGGCTCGGACCACGCGGAGGGCTCGTCACCGCCGGTGCCCCAGACCCGGACCCGCACGGCCACCCGCTGTCGGGAGCGCAGCGCCGGGCCCGGCCAGGGGACGAGCACGGACTCCGCCGACTCCACCCGTCCCGGCGCGGCGAGTTCGGTGCCGTCCTCGGCGCACACCCGCACCTCGTAGGCGGTCTGCTGCCAGCCCTCGGCGTCGGTGGCGGTGCGCCAGCTCAGCCGGGGCCGGGCCTCGCCGATGCCGAGCGGTTCCCGGTGGTGTTCAAAGACCGGTGCGGTGACCTGCACGGTGGTTCACTTCCTCACGATTCGGACCGGGCCGAACAAGCCCGTGCGTATCTGCCCCGCCGCGACCGCGCGGGTCGGCGAGGCGTCGTCGAGATACCCGGCGAGCGTGCCACTCACCACGACCTCGATGTCGTTGTCACCCACCCTCAGGGCGTCGGTGATCTCGACCGTCCACGGCCCCCACACCCGGCGGCCGACCAGGGTTCCGTTCACCCGGACCTCGGCGGTGCCGCGGACCTCCCCGAGGTCGAGCAGCATCCGCCCCTCCGGCGCCCCGGGCAGCTGGGCGGTGGTGCGGTAGCGGACGTGGCCGCCCAGGGCGCGCAGGCCGAGCTCTTCCCAGGCGGCGAGCTCCACCTCGGCCTCGGCGACCTCGGCCTCGATCGCCGCGTCGAGCAGCGCGCCGCCCCGGCGGCCGTCCACCGCGACCACCTTGAGCAGCACCGGGGTGGCGGCGGCCAGCGGGGCGGGCAGCCGCACCCACCCGTCGCCGTCCGTCGCGTACTCCCGGCCCTCGACCAGGACCGTGGCCTTCAGGGGGGTGGGGACGCGCAGCGCCGTCGTGCCGAGCGGGGCCGGGAAGCGCAGCCACTCCACGCGCTCGGGCCCGGGCGCCAGGTCCGGGACGAGCGGCTCAACGACACCGCCACCGCCACCGGCGGTCGGCTCCAGCCAGTGGGCGCCGGGCAGCGGGTGGGGGCGGGCCCAGGAGCAGATCCACCGCGGATCGCGGCCGCCGCTCGCGATCCGCAGCCGCAGCGGCACGGGCGCGCCGTCGTGGCTCGCCTGCCAGCCGCTGCCACTGCCGCTGATCCAGCCGAGGCCGCCGCGCGCCACCGGGGCCGAGTCGAGGGCCGCCCCGGTCGGGGTGGTGCCCGCGTCGGTGACCCGCAGCGTGAGGGTGTTCTCGCCGACGCGCAGCAGCTCGCCGAGGTCGTACGGGTGGACGCGGATGTCGCGGTGGCCCGGGTACGGGCTGAAGTCGCCCTGGCGGCCCACCTCGACGCCGTTGACCAGGACGGCACACGCGCCGTCGGCGGCCACCTGGACGACCGGGTCGTCCGGGACCCGGTCCAGGCGGGCCCGCAGCGTCAGCTCGTGGGTGCGGCCGGGGACCGAGCCGTCCCCGGCCTCCATCCACTCGGGGCGGCGGAACGCGTCCGGGTCGCGGACCACCGCGAACGACGCGCGCACCGGCCCGTCCTCGACGGCCGTCAGCTCGATCTCCAGGGCGACGGTGCGGCCGCGGGCGGACGGCGGCAGCGGGCTGAGGGTGCGGTACCCCTCCCCCGCCACGGGCAGTTCCGCCCCGTCGAGCAGCACCCGGCGGGCCGCGCCCGCGCCCACCGCGAGGTGCAGTCCGTCGCGGTCGGGGATCGTCAGATGCGTACGGACCGCGACGCGGCCGCCCGCCGGGACGGCGCGCCAGTCCAGGAACTCCTCGGGGACATATCCCTTGGGGCCCAGCCGCTCGTCGTGCAGCGGGTCGTCGGGGATGCCGCGCGACAGCGACCACACCGCGGGCCGCCACTCGTCGGAATCCGGGTCCTGGCCCGAGCCCGAGTCCGGGCCCCGGACGAGCGCGAACGGGCCGAAGCCGGCCGTGACGGGCCGCCAGTCCCGCTCGGCATCGGCTTCCAGGGGTGCCAGGTGTTCCAGCCGCCAGACCTCGACGGGCAGCACCCCCGTGCGGTGGACCGCGGCGAGATCCCCGTCGCTGTTGTCCAGGGTGGAGGTGGCGAGCCCGCGCCAGGGGCCGGGCAGCGGGATGGCCCCGGTGGTCGGGCCGAGGGGGGCGCGGGTGGGTCCGGGCAGCTCCTCGGCCAGCACCACCAGCGCCACCGCCCCGTCCTCGAACGGCACCTCGAGGAGCCAGGCCCCGTCCGGCGCCCGGGTCACGGCCAGCTCGGTGCGGTCTCCGGTGCCCGGGTCCCAGCGCTGGGCGCGCGGCCGGGCCGGGCCTTCCAGGCGCACCCGGGCCGTGCGGCCGTCGGCGGGGACGAAGTCGTATCCCTCGGTGCGCAGTTGCTCCCAGTACCGCTCCCAGGAGAAGCCGTCGGTGGGCCAGTCGCCCATGGGGAAGGCGACGATCGGCGCCCTGGTGCCGCTGCGGTCGTCGTGCGCGATCAGGGCGAGGACCAGCGCGTCGCCGTGGCGGCGGAGCAGGTACGGCGCGTCGGCGGTGACCCGCACCGGGCCCCGGGCCACCGCGGCGGGCACCTGGTCGGCGCTCTCGACGACCGTGACCAGGCCGCGCGCGACGGCGTCGGCGAACAGCCGCCCGGCCTCCGCCCTGTCGGTGTCGGAGTCGGAGTCGGGGCCGCCGGGGAACAGTTCGGGCGCCCGGGCCACGCACACCACCCGGCCGCCCGCCGCCGCGAAACGGACCAGCGTACGGGCCGCCGCGGCGTGCAGGGCCGA
Organism: Streptomyces sp. ME19-01-6; assembly: GCF_033793745.1. Lineage (NCBI taxonomy): Bacteria > Bacillati > Actinomycetota > Actinomycetes > Kitasatosporales > Streptomycetaceae > Streptomyces > Streptomyces sp. ME19-01-6. The sequence continues at coordinate 40,255 of NZ_JARAXF010000012.1, forward strand.
CGGCCCGGGCAGCACCACGGTGCGGTAGCGCTCCTGGCCGATGACCAGGGCGGGGCCCGCCTCATCGGCGGTCACCTCGCCGGTGGCGAGCGTGTTCTCGTCGAAGGTGTCGTGGTCGAGACCGGCGCGCTCCAGCACCCCACGGCGCTCGGCGAACCAGCAGTTGACGCCGTTCAGCTCGTGGTACAGACGCCCCGCCTCCGTCGCCGGCGACAGCGGCCCGTCCAGCGTGAGGTACGCCTGCGCGGTGGTGGTCGGCGACAGCAGGACCGTGTCGCACACATGGGTGCCCTCGGTCAGCACGGAGCACAGCCGCGCCACGGCGGTGGCGAACACGTGGTACGAGGACCAGTACGGCTGGCGCCAGCAGGTGGACGGCGGCGCCCACTCCCACCAGCCGCCGACGGTGCTGTAGTAGACGGCGTGCGGGTCGTACAGGTTGGCGCCGCGCCGCAGGAAGGGCGCGAGCCAGTCGTAGGTCTCCTCCAGCGTGCCGCCCCAGCCGGAGGAGTGGAACGCCTCGATCCAGGTGCGCCGATGGCCGAGCGCGTGCGCCATCGAGCTGTGCGCCTTGGCGTCTCCCCAGTGGTCGCTGCCCGGCGCCCCGTATCCGGCGTGGGTGCCCTGGTAGTCGCCGTACACCCGGACACCGCCCACCGGGTCGCCCTCGCGGGCCGGCGAGGGCTGGTCGAAGCCGCAGACCAGGCCGTGCCGGGTGAAGAACGCCTCCTGGGGGTCGAAGAAGGCCCGGCGGCCCAGCCGGGCGCGGTGTTCGTGGTAGTCGCGGCGCACCCGCGCGGCGTGCGGGTCCTCGCCCTCCCACAGCGCCCACAGCTCGGGCACCAGGTCGTAGCCGTACACCTCGGCGAAGCTCGCGGCGAAGTCGCGGCCCCAGGTGGGCATGGCGGGCAGCTCGTCCTGGAAGAAGCCGCCGATGGCGCGGCCGAACCACTTTCCGACATGTCGCTCAAGGGTGCCGTGCACCCGGTCGAGCAGCGCCGCGCAAGCGGCCTCGCCGAAGTAGTCGAAGCCGCTGACCCCGCTGTGCACCAGGGTGACCTCGGCGGGGCCGCCGCTCCAGCGGGCCGCGCCGCCGCTGAGCGGCACCGCGACCCGCCCGGCCGCGGCGCCGCCGTCCCGGGCCGGGACGGCGGCGGGGACGGCGTACGCGGCGAGCGGGATGTGGCCGGTCGGCGGCCGTACCACCGTCTCGCCACCCTCCGCCGTCACGCTCGTACGGTAGAGGGCGAGCCCGGCGAACTCCGGGTCACGCGCGGTCAGTTGCCCCTGGAAGTTGGCACCGGAGAAGCCGATCTGGTCGTACATCCACAGGCTGAACCCCAGTTCGTCGGCGTCCGCGCAGGCCCCGTCGAGCAGCCGCAGCCACTCCTCGCTCAGATACGGCGGATCGTCCGCCAGCGAGCCGAAGGTCGGGCCGGTCGGCGCGAGGCACATCACCACGGCCTGCCGGATGCCCTGGGAGGTCATCTCCGCCATCTGCCGGCGCAGCCGCTCCCGGGTCACCTTCGCGCCGCTCCACCACCAGATCGGCAGCGGCCCGTACTCGGGTGCGGGGTCGGTGAACCGGGACAGCAGTTCGCCTGCGGCGCCCCTCACACGGCCGCCCGGCGCTCGGCCTCGATGCGGTCCAGGGACTTCCCGGCGGTGTCCGGCATGAAGAAGTATCCGATGCCACCGCTGATCACCAGGAACGCGGTCAGCAGGGCCGCGATGGTGCTGATCCCACTGTCGGCGAGGTGGGGCACGAAGTAGCTCCAGATGCCGAGGCAGGTGCGCGCCGTGCCGAAGGTGAAGCCCTGGGCGGTGCCGCGCAGCATGGTCGGGAAGAGCTCCTGGCTGAACGTCTTGTAGACCGCCTCACCGGCCAGCGCGGCGCCCACGCCGAACAGGAAGGTGTTGAGGAGGATCGTCGGCACGGTGAAGGGGAACCACAGGAAGAGCGCGTAGGCGGCGATCTGCATCACCGCTCCCACGGCCCACAGCTGCCGGCGGGTGCGGTGGTCGCGGTCGGTCAGCGGCATGAACACCAGGACGGTCGCGGCGATGCCGACGCCGAACCCGGCGCACGACAGCGCCACGCTCGTCCCCTGGCCGCCCGCGCCCAGGTTCTTGACCATGTACGGAGTGAACAGGCCCGCGGTGCCCGCGGCCAGGTTCCAGAAGAGGTAGAAGCTACCGGTCCACAGCAGGGCCTTCAGGTGGGGCCCGCGGAACAGCTCCCGCACCCCGGCAGCCGTGGCGGCCGTTCCCTTGGCCGCGTTGTTCGCCTTGCTCGCCGCGGCCTTCCACACCGCCGACTCGGTCATGCCCCGGCGCAGCGCCCAGGTGATCAGCGCGACCACGAACAGATGGAGGAAGACGATGCGTATGCCCAGGAGATCGAGCCGGGAGAGCGCGAGTGCGAGCAGGAGCACGATCATCGGCCCCACGTTCCAGGCGACCTGGGTGAACCCGAGCAGCTTGCCCCGGGCCCTGGCCGGCGAGAACTCCCCCACCAGGGCCAGCGAGGTCGGCACATCGGCGCCCACCGCCACGCCCACCACGAAGGTGCCGATGAACAGCATCGCCGGGTTGACGGCGAACGCGATGCACAGGATCGCGGCCGCGTAGACCAGCAGATCCCACTGGTAGATCCGCTTGCGGCCGAGCTTGTCGCCGAGCCGGCCGCCGATGAAGGCCCCGACCGCGGCGCCGATGGCGTTGGGCCCGATGGCCGCGAGCGCGCCGACGCCGGTGAGGCCCGAGTCGCTGAGGCCGAGTTCGTCCTGGAAGAGCGCCAGGCCCGCGCCCAGCGCCACGATCGACCCCGCGTCCAGGTACGAGGCCATGCCGGCCAGGACCGACCACTTCCACTGCTGACGGCTGACGGTGCCCTCGGACTCGGCCGAGGGGGCTTGGGTCGGTTGATTCATGGCCATCCGGTGGCTCCCGTCCTCATTGACATGCTCCGGAGTCCCGATTCGGAGAAAGGGCTGTGTAGAACGTTCTCCAAATTGAAACGACTCAAAGGTGAGGCGAGGACGGTGCGGGGGTCAAGTCACCGGCATGTAACGATGCGGACAACGACGCACGGGCGGCACGGGCGACCATAGGCGCCATGCCCCATTCGACGGCGTACAGTGGCGCACCGTAGACCGTTTCACAGCGCACTGGTCTTCTGTGAGCCGCGAGCCAACCGGAGGTAGCCCCATGCCCCCCACGAGCGACCGGCGCCGCGTGACGATCACAGACGTCGCGCGGCACGCCGGCGTCTCGAAGTCAGCCGTGTCCAAGGTGCTGCGCAACGCCTACGGCGTGAGCCCCGCCATGCGCGATCGGGTGCGCTCGGCCATGGCCGAGCTCGACTACCGCCCGCACGCGGCCGCCCGCGGCATGCGCGGCCGTACGTACACGGTCGGCGTCCTGCTGGACAACATCCGCAACGCCTTCTTCGCCGACATCCTCGACGGCGTCAACACCGCGCTGCGGGGCGGCGACTACCAGGTGCTCATCGGCGCGGCCGGCTTCGACGAGGAGGACCAGACCAGGCTGGCCCGGGCCCTGGTGGACCGCCAGATGGACGGGCTGATCCTCATCGGCCCCGGCTTTCCGCGCACCGAGGTGCTCCGGACGGCGGCCACCGTGCCCACGGTGGTGATCGGCCACCACGACGTGGCGGAGGAACACGACTCGGTCGTCGACGCCGACGCCCTCGGCGCCGGCCTGGTGGTCGACCACCTGGTCCGGCTCGGCCACCGCCGCATCGCCCTGACCTCCACCCCCGGCAACCGGGGCAGCGGCTGGTCGGGCACCCCGGAACGGGTCCAGCGCCGCGGCTACCACGAGGCGATGCGGCGGCACGGTCTGCAGGATTTGGCGCGGGTCGCCATGACCGCCTTCTCCGAGGAGGGCGGCTACCGGGCGGGGATGGAGCTGCTGGCCTCGGCGGAGCGGCCGACCGCCGTCTTCGCGGGGGCCGACGTGGCCGCCATGGGCGTCTTCCGCGCGGCGCGCGAGCTGGGACTGCGGATCCCCGAGGACTTCTCGCTGGTCGGCTACAACAACACCGCCGTGGCCGCGCTCGCCCCCGTCCGGCTCACCAGCGTCGACCAGGCGGGCGGCCTGATGGGCACGACGGCGGCGCGGCTGCTGCTGGAGCGCATCGAGGGCCGCACGCGGTCCGTGCTGATGACGGTGTCCCCGACTTTGGTCGCCCGCGGCACCACGGGCCCTCCACCGCCCTCCGACGGCTAGGCGCCGCGCGTATGCCTGCGGGCCGGGAGCGGTGCTCCCGGCCCGCGCGGGAGGTCAGTCCACGAACAGCAGGTCGCGCTTGGCCGCCGCCCCGGCGAGCGCGCCGGCGAAGTTGTCCTCGACCTCCGCCTTCTCGGCCGCGTTGGGGTTGGGGTTGGTGCACGAGGTACCGGCCGTGGAGCCGGACATCAGGCTTGAGCAGGGGCCCGGCTTCATGTCGGGCAGGCCCAGGATGTGGCCGAGCTCATGGGACGAGATACGCACGGTGTTGTAGCCCTCGTCGACGGCCTGCCGTCCGAAGTAGATCGTGCCGCTGCCCAGGCTGGTCGTGGCGGTACGCGGCCAGCCGTTGTCCGCGATGATGCGGATGTTCGCCCGCTGCCCCGAGGCGACCGGCTTCAGCTCCACGTTCGCCACACTGTCGTTCCAGATCGCGGCGCCCTTGGTGACGGCGTCCTTGAACTCCGCGGCCTGGGACGAGTCGTACGTCAGCACCCTCGCGGCGATGGCGTGCCGCTGGGCCGACCCGGACGCGGGCGCCGCCACCGCCTGGCCGCCGGCCAGGGCGAGCACCGCCACCGCGACGGCGGGTAATGCGCGCAGGGCCTTGCTGGATCTCACGATCGGCCTCCTCGTGGGGTAAGGACTGTATCGATATGCGGCTCCGCCGCGCGGTCTTTGACGCGGGCATGACGATTCCGCATACCTCACGGCCACACTGCCCACTCACAGCCATCCCCAACCGGCCCCCGCGGGCGGCCGTCCCTCGGCGCGATCCACCCTTTTGGCCCTCCCCCAGCTACCGCTGGGAGGTACCCCCTAGACTCGCCGCGTGCCTCTCCCCGAGAACGATCCCCTCACGAACGGTGACATCAGCGACCCGGCCCCCAGCGGCCTGAACACCGAAGACCGGGACACGAGAGAACCGGACCCGGGCGATACGAGCGACGCGCTGCGCGTCCTGCGCCGGGTCTTCGGCTATGACGCGTTCCGGGGCGATCAGCAAGAGATCATCGACCATGTGGTCGCCGGGGGCGACGCGCTGGTCCTGATGCCGACCGGCGGCGGCAAGTCGCTGTGCTACCAGATCCCCGCGCTGGTCAGGAAGGGCGTCGGGGTCGTGGTCTCGCCGCTCATCGCGCTGATGCAGGACCAGGTCGACGCGTTGCGGGCGCTCGGCGTACGGGCCGGGTTCCTCAACTCCACCCAGGACCTGGACGAGCGGCGGCTGGTCGAGGCGGAGTTCCTCGCGGGCGAGCTGGACCTGCTGTACCTCGCGCCGGAGCGGCTGCGGGTCGAGTCGACGCTCGCGCTGCTGGGCCGGGGTTCCATCTCGCTGTTCGCCATCGACGAGGCGCACTGCGTGGCCCAGTGGGGGCACGACTTCCGCCCCGACTACCTGGCGCTGTCCGAGCTGCACGAGCGCTGGCCCGACGTGCCCCGCATCGCGCTGACCGCGACCGCCACCGAGGCCACCCACGCCGAGATCGCCTCGCGGCTGAAGCTGCAGGACGCCCGCCACTTCGTGGCGAGCTTCGACCGCCCGAACATCCAGTACCGCATCGCGCCCAAGAACGAGCCCAAGCGGCAGCTGCTGGAGCTGCTGCGCACCGAGCACGCGGGGGACGCGGGCATCGTCTACTGCCTCTCGCGGGCCTCGGTCGAGAAGACCGCCGAGTTCCTGGTGAAGAACGGGATCGAGGCGGTGCCGTACCACGCGGGTCTGGACGCCCGGACCCGGGCCGAGAACCAGGCACGGTTCCTGCGGGAGGACGGGCTGGTCGTGGTCGCCACGGTCGCGTTCGGCATGGGCATCGACAAGCCCGACGTACGGTTCGTCGCCCATCTCGACCTGCCCAAGTCGGTCGAGGGCTACTACCAGGAGACGGGTCGGGCCGGGCGGGACGGGCTCCCCTCCACCGCCTGGCTGGCCTACGGCCTCCAGGACGTCGTTCAGCAGCGCAAGATGATCGACGGCTCGGAGGGCGACGCGGCCCACCGGCGCCGCCTCGCCGCCCACCTCGACGCGATGCTGGCGCTGTGCGAGACGGTCGACTGCCGCCGGGTGGGGCTGCTCGCCTACTTCGGTCAGCAGAGCACCGCGTGCGGCAACTGCGATACGTGTCTGACACCCGCGGAGTCCTGGGACGGCACCGTCGCCGCGCAGAAGCTGCTGTCGACGGTGGTACGGCTCAAGCGGGAGCGGAACCAGAAGTTCGGCGCCGGCCAGGTGATCGACATCCTGCTCGGCAAGAAGACCGCCAAGGTGATCCAGTTCGACCACGACGCCCTGTCCGTGTTCGGGATCGGCACGGAGCTGCGCGAGGCCGAATGGCGGGGCGTGGTGCGCCAGTTGCTCGCCCGGAAACTGATCGCCGTGGAGGGCGACTACGGCACGCTGGTGCTCTCCGAGACCAGCGGCGAGGTGCTGGGCGGGCAGCACCAGGTGATGCTGCGGCGCGAGCCGGAGCGGGCGCCACGGGCCGCGAAGGCTTCGTCGTCGTCCGCCAAGTCCGGCCGCGCCGCCGCCCCGGTGGACCTGCCGCCGGAGGCGGTGCCGGTGTTCGAGCGGCTGCGCGCCTGGCGCGGGGCCACCGCCAAGGAGCAGGGCGTCCCGGCGTATGTGATCTTCCATGACGCCACGCTGCGCCAGATCGCGACGGTCTCGCCCGGCACCCTGGCAGAGCTCGGCACGATCAGCGGCGTCGGTGAGAACAAGCTGGCCAAGTACGGGCAGCAGATTTTGGACACGCTCACACTCGCGGAGCAGTGACGCGTACGAGGGGGAGGGCCGGGTCCCGGCCCTCCCCCTCCTCTCTCGTGCCGCGTCCGCGTTACAGCGTGTGCCGCAGCCGGTCCGCCATCAGCTTGATGAAGCGCGCCGGATCGCTCAGTTCGCCGCCCTCGGCGAGCAGCGCCATTCCGTGGATCAGCTCGGCCGTCTCCGCCAGCCCGTCCGCGTTCCCGTCCGCGCTGTGGGCCTCGCGCAGGCCGGTCACCAGCGGGTGCGTGGGATTGAGCTCGAGGATGCGCTTGATCTGGGGCATGTCCTGGCCCATGGCGCGGAACATGTTCTCCAGCTGCGGCGTGACGTCGTGGGTGTCACCCACGATGCACGCGGGCGAGGTGGTGAGCCGGGAGGACAGCCGCACCTCCTTCACCTGCTCGCTCAGGGTCGTCGTCATCCAGGACAGCAGCTCGGCGAAGTCCTTCTGCTGCTGCTCGCGCTCGGCCTCGCCCTCCTTCTTCTCCTCCTCGGTGTCGAGGTCGACCTGTCCCTTGGCGATCGACTGGAACTGCTTGCCGTCGAACTCCGGCACGGACCCGACCCACATCTCGTCGATCGGATCGGTGAGCAGCAGCACCTCGTACCCCTTGGCCTGGAAGGCCTCCATGTGGGGCGAGCTCTCGATGATCGAGCGCGACTCCCCCGTCACGTAGTAGATGTGCTGCTGCCCGTCCTTCATGCGGTCCAGGTACTGCCGCAGGGTGGTGGGCTCCTCGGCGTCATGGGTCGAGGCGAACGAGGAGATCTCCAGGATCGCGTCGCGGTTCTCGAAGTCGTCGAGAAGCCCTTCCTTGACGGCGCGGCCGAACTCCCTCCAGAACGTCGCGTAGCCCTCGGCGTTGGCGGACATCATGTCCTTGACCGTCGAGAGCACCTTCTTGACCAGGCGCCGGCGCATCAGCTGGATCTGGCGGTCCTGCTGCAGGGTCTCGCGGGACACGTTCAGCGACAGGTCCTGCGCGTCGACGACGCCCTTGACGAAGCGCAGATACTCCGGCATGAGCTCTTCGCAGTCGTCCATGATGAACACGCGCTTGACGTAGAGCTGCACACCGCGCTTGCGCTCCCGCATGAACAGGTCCAGCGGCGCCTGCGACGGGATGAACAGCAGCGCCTGGTACTCGAAGGTCCCTTCCGCCTGCATGCGGATGGTCTCGAGCGGGTTGTTCCAGTCGTGGCTGATGTGCTTGTAGAACTCGTGGTACTCGTCGTCGGTGACCTCGTCCCGGGAGCGCGCCCACAGCGCCTTCATCGAGTTGAGCGTCTCGATCTCGGGCTCGCGCTCGGTCTCGGCCTCGGCCTCGCCGTCGTCATCCGTGGCCGCGGCCGTGTCGGTGGCCGTGGTCGTGGACTCGGCGGCCATCCTGATGGGCCAGGTGATGAAGTCGGAGTATCGCTTGACGATCTCCTTGAGCTTCCGCGGGGAGGTGTAGTCGTAGAGGTGGTCCTCGGTGTCCTCCGGCTTCAGCCGCAGGGTGACGGAGGTGCCCTGGGGCGCCTCGTCGACCGCCTCGATCGTGTAGGTGCCCTCGCCCGTGGACTCCCAGCGGGTGCCCTGGCTCTCCGTCGCGTGCCGGGTCTCCAGCGTGACCTGGTCGGCCACCATGAAGCCGGAGTAGAAGCCGACGCCGAACTGCCCGATGAGGTCCTGCGAGGCCGCGGCGTCCTTCGCCTCCTCCTTCGACTCCTTCAGCTCGCGAAGGAACTCGGCGGTGCCGGACTTGGCTATCGTGCCGATGAGTTGGACCACCTCATCGTGCGACATGCCGATGCCGTTGTCGCGCACGGTCAGCGCGCGGCGCTCCTTGTCCACCTCGATCTCGATATGGAGATCGGACGTGTCCGCCCGCAGGTCGGTGCCGCGGAGCGCTTCCAGACGCAGTTTGTCCAAGGCGTCGGAGGCGTTGGAGATGAGCTCCCGCAGGAAGACGTCCTTGTTGGAGTAGATGGAGTGGATCATCAACTGCAGGAGCTGGCGCGCCTCGACCTGAAACTCGAACGTTTCGGCCTGTGTGTTCACATGCTTCCTTTCACGAGCGAGTACCTGTAGCGAGTACCTGACGTCAGCTTAGAGGCGGAGGCCACCCTCACAGGGCCGGAACGGGATGCAAACTGGCATGCTGACGGCCGATGAACACGGATACCGTCACGCTCGACGACATCGACCGGGGCCTGGTCCACGCCCTCCAGATCGACGGCCGGGCGCCGCTGCGCACGCTCGGCGAGGCCCTCGGCGTCTCCGAGAACACCGTCGCCCGCCGCTATCGCCGACTGCGCTCGGCCGGAGTGCTGCGCGTGGTGGGCACCCTCAACGGCGGCCGGCTCGGCTACAACGCCTGGACCATCCGCCTGCGGTGCACCCCGGACGCGGCGGGCGCCATCGCCCGGGCGCTCGCCGCCCGCCCCGATACCTCGTACGTCCATCTGCTCTCGGGCGGAACCGAGATCTCGTGCAGCGCGCAGACCCGCTCCGGCGACGAGAGCGACGCGCTGCTGCTGCACCGGCTCCCCCGTACCGGCCGGATCACCGCCATCTCCGCCCATCTGCTGCTCGGCCACTCCGCCCTGCCCAACAGCTGGGCGGGTCCCGCCCTGCTGACCTCGGAGCAGACCGCGCTGCTCAGCCCGCCACCGGTCGACAGTGCTGACGCCGCCGCCCACGCCGACAGCAACAGCGACGTCGTCCTGGACGACGAGGACCAACCGCTGTTCGCTGTGCTGGCCCGGGACGGCCGGGCGAGCTACGCCGAACTGGCGTCCACCACCGGCTGGTCCGACTCCACGGTCCGCCGCCGGCTGACCGCGCTGCGCCGGGCCGGGGTGCTCGCCTTCCTGGTCGACATCCCGCCCGCCGCGCTCGGCTTCCGCGCCGAGGCGCGCCTGTGGATGTCGGTGCGGCCGTCGCGGCTGGCCGCCGTGGCGTCCGCGATGGCCGAGCACCCCGAGGTGTCGCTGGTCGCCATGACCACCGGCCCGACCAATCTCCTCGCCGCCGTCAGCTGCCGGGACGCCCAGCACCTCGCGCGCTATCTCACCGAGCGGATCGCGTCGCTGGACGCGATCCGCTCCCTGGAGACGGCCCCGGTCATCCGCACCGTCAAGCGCGCCGGGGCGCTGCTGCCCATCTGACCGAGGCCGTACGGCTCCCCGCCCCCTCACCGCCTGCCCCCCTTGCCGCCTGCCCCCTTGTCAGGGGAGGTCGCGCGGTGGTTTCCTTCGCACGGCATGAAGGGAGCTGCCTGCCCATGGCCCTGTTCGACCTTCCGCTCGACGAGTTGCGCGACTACCGGCCGCGCGTTCCCGAGCCCGAGGACTTCGACCGGTTCTGGGAGAAGACCCTCGCCGAGGCCCGCGACCACGAACTGAACGCCACCTTCGAGCCCGTCGCCACGGCGCTCACCGGCGTGGCGGTGTACGACGTCACCTTCGCGGGGTTCGGCGGCCACCCGGTCAAGGGCTGGTTTCTGCACCCGGCCGGGGCCCGGGAGCCGCTGCCCGTCGTGGTCGAGTACATCGGCTACGGCGGCGGACGCGGGCTGCCGCACACCCATCTGCTGTGGCCGACGGCGGGCTTCGCCCACCTCGTGATGGACACCCGCGGCCAGGGCAGCGGCTGGGCCAGCGGCGACACACCGGATCCGGTCGGCTCCGGGCCCGCGTACCCGGGGTTCATGACCCGGGGCATCGAGAACCCCGAGGACTACTACTACCGGCGGGTCTTCACCGACGCCGTGCGCGCGGTGGAGGCGGCCCGCTCCCATCCGCTGACCGACCCCGCCCGCACCGCGGTCACCGGCTCCAGCCAGGGCGGGGGCATCGCCCTGGCAGCGGGCGGCCTGGTGCCCGACCTGGTTGCGATCGCCCCCGATGTGCCCTTCCTGTGCCACTTCGGGCGGGCGGCGACGCTGACCGACCGCGATCCGTACCGGGAGATCGGCAACTACCTCAAGACCCACCGCGGCCGGGACGAGCGGATCTTCCGTACGCTCTCCTACTTCGACGGGGTCCACTTCGCCGCCCGGGGGCGGGCGCCGGCGCTCTTCTCGACCGCGCTGGAGGACCAGACCTGCCCGCCGTCCACCGTGTTCGCCGCGTACAACGCCTACGCGTGCGAGGACAAGCGGATCGAGGTGTACTCGTTCAACGACCACGAGGGCGGCGGACCCGTCCATCAGGAGGTCCAGCTGGGCTGGCTGCCGCCCAGGCTGCGGTAGCCGCCAAAAAATCTTAAGGACGGACGGCCATGCCCGGAGATGGTTGGGAGCCTCGAGGAGGCTCCCTCCGGGACGGCCGTCCGTCCTTCTTTCCCCCCCCACCTTGTGCGGATACATCCTGGCTGGCGGTGGAGGGCCAGGGCAGGGCCGACCGGCCCCTGAACCAGGGCCGTCCGGCCCTGGACGAGCAAGGCGGTCAGCCTCGGACCGGCGGGCCGGCGTCCGAACTGCGCGCCGCCGTCGTCGCACAGCGCCGCGAAGTTTATGGCGGTTCACGCGATACCGGGCGACATATCGGGCACTCGGGGTCCGGAGCGAATTGACCGCAGGAGGCGATCATGACGGAACCGACCCATGCGACCATGGAGTCCCATCCGGACATCCTGGCGATGCGGGAACGCCACACCTGGGCCGAGCAGGCCGCGACCACTCCCATGGCCCAGGCCGTCGAAGCGATGTCCCTGATCACCGGTCTGTACCTTGCCGCTTCCCCCTGGATCGTGGGTTTCAACGGCATGACGACCCTGGCGGTGACCAATCTGATCACCGGAATCGCTTACGCACTGCTCATGGGCGGCTTCGGCCATGCCTATGAGCGCACCCACAGCATGGCCTGGGCCGCCGCGCTGCTGGGCGTCTGGAGCATCATCGCGCCGTGGGTGGTGGCGGGAAACGTGGCCACCACGCGCACCGTCATCAGCAACATCATCGCTGGTGCTGTCGCCCTGTGTCTCGCACTCGTCGCCAGCTCGCAGGCGAAGAAGGCCGCTCCGGGCGGCCGGGGCCCTGGGGCCCGCGCGGGACGCTGACGGCCCGGGACAGAACGGAGGCGTTCGATGACCGAGCCATACCGTTCCACCCCGTCCCAGGCGGAAGGCGAGCGTGAGAACGAAGCCCCCGGGCGCGCCGTGCACCCCGATGTGCCGGTGTCGACCCCCTCACAAGCGGAAGGGGAGCGCGAGGAGGAAGAGAACGAGAAGACGTAGGAGCAGAACAAGCAGGACACGAGGGCCCGGAACCCCGAGGGCTCGCCCCGGCGCCCGGGCCGGGCCGGTGACCGTGGTCACCGGCCCTCCTCGACTCATGACGCCGCCGGGAGCCGCGCGGTGCCCAGGATGACGAGCACCCAGGCGCGGGAGCGCTTCGCGCGGGCCAGGGTCGCCCGCCTGGCGACCGTCGGCGCCGGGGGCCGGCCGCACCTGGTGCCGGTGGTTTTCGTGCTGGCCGGTGACACGGTGGCGACGGCGGTCGACCACAAACCGAAACGCTCCCAGCGGCTCAAACGCCTGGACAACGTCCGGGCCAACCCCGCCGTGTGCCTCCTGGTGGACGGCTACGACGAGGACTGGGACCTCCTGTGGTGGGCGCGGGCCGACGGCACGGCCCGCGTCCTGCCGCCCGCGAACGAGTCGGCCGCCTCCGCCGCGTTCGTCCGGCTGCTGGCCGACAGGTACCCGGCGCAGTACGCGGACCGGCCGCCGCGGGGGCCGGTCGTGGAGATCGTGGTCGACCGGTGGCACGGCTGGCAGGCCACCGGGGGCGGTTCCGGGTGAGGCCGCCCGAGGCCACCGCGCCATCAGGCGAAGAGACGCATACGGGGAGAGGATGGTTGTGTCGGGTACGGCCTTTCGTTCCATCGAGGAGGTGGACGGCCATGAGTTTCTCCTCCGACGACGCACACGGCGCCGAGCAGCGGCGCGAGCAGCCCTACGGCGCCGAGCAGCGAGGCGCGGAGCCTTACGGCACGGCTCAGCGAGGCGAGCGGCCCCCGGACGTCGAGTCCCCGTTCGCCGGTGCCCTGGGCATGTTGTCCAACGCCGCCTGGCAGGTCCTGGTGACCACGGGCATCGTCGCGATCGCGCTGGGCGTCATGGTGCTGGCCTGGCCGGGGAGCACCCTGGCGGTGCTCGGCGCGCTGTTCGGCGTCTATCTGCTGGTCACCGGGATCTTTCAGCTGGCGGGGGCCTTCGGCTCACATGTGCCGGGGCATCTGCGCGTGCTGAGCTTCGTCAGCGGCGCGCTCGCCGTGCTGCTCGGCCTGCTCTGCTTCCGTGGACCGGCGCAGTCGATCCTGCTGCTGGCCCTGTGGATCGGGTTCGCCTGGCTGTTGCGGGGCGTCATGCTGACGGCCGCTGCCGTCTCGCACGAGGGGCTTCCGGCCCGCGGCTGGCAGATCTTTTTCGGTATCGTCAGCATGCTGGCCGGCATCATCCTGATCGTCGCGCCCTTCGGCTCCATCACGGCGCTCGCCGTCGTGGCCGGCATCTGGCTGCTGGCGCTGGGCGTGATCGAGGTGTTCCACGGTGTCCAGCTGCGCGTCCAGTTGGGCCATCACCCCCCGCACAAGGCGGAACGCCGCCCGCACTTCCCGCGCTTCCGGCCGCATCCCCAGCCGTAGGCCCGATGTGATCAATGAGCCGTAGCGAGCCGCTCCAGCAGCTCGGCGGTCGCGGAGTCGTCCGGGGTCTGGGTGAGCAGCAGGACGTCCGCGTCGGCCACCGGACGCAGCAGCGAGAACGTGAGCGTCAGCGTGCCCGGCCCGGTCCCGGCGGCGTTCGTCGCCTCGACCGTGGTGGGCCGGAAACTCGCGACCGCGCGGCACTGCCACCAGTGGGCGGCGTCGGGCCGCTCCTGGTGGAGCAGCCGGATGATGTCCAACGCCCTGCGGTCGTCGGGGGCATGGCCGACGGCGGTGCGGAAGTGCTCGTACAGGCCGCGCAGCAGTGGCTCCGGGTCGGCGACGGGGTTTGCCCCGGGCGGGCCCGAGGCCAGCCACAGCAGGAGGTTACGCCGCTCGTCGGGGAGGTCGCCGGGATCGCCCCACAGGCGGTGGTGGGCCGCGTTCCCGGCCATGATGTCGAGCCGTTCGTCCAGGAGCAGCGACGGTGTGGTGCGCCAGCTGTCGATGAGCTTGCGGCTCTCCGGGCTGCCCGCTGCCCGTCCCTGTCCGGCCAGCGGGGCGGTGGGCAGGAATCCGGCCAGCGACAGTGCGTGCCGGTGGGCGTCGGGCCCCATCCGCAGCGCCCGGCACACCGCGTCGACGACCTGCCGTGACGTGGTCACCCGGCCCTGTTCCAGCCAGGTGTACCAGGCGACGCTGACCCCGGCCAGCGCGGCGACCTCTTCCCGGCGCAGCCCGGGGGCGCGGCGCCTTCCGCCGCCGCTGAGGCCGACGTCCTGCGGGGTGACCACGGCTCGGGCGGCGCGCAGATGGGCGCCCAGCTCACGGCGCAGCGACACATCCATGCGCGCGATCCTATGACCATCACTCACCCCATGAACGGTGGCCTGTCCGGGGCGGCGGGGGTGGGAGAGGCTCGTGGCATGTCAGAAGAACAGCGGACGCCCGAGGTGTGGCGCCGACAGAACGACTCCTCCCACCTGGCCGAACCCCGCGTCCTCATCCGCGTCTTCCGCGAACCGGGCACGCTGGAAGCGGGCATCGACTTCTACGAGCGGCTGCAGGGGACCGAGGCCGACGGCAGGTTCTCGTTCGGCAGTCTGCGGCTCGCCACGGTGGGTGCTTTCCTTCTCATCGAGGGCGGCGAGGAGGACCTGAAGCCCTTCCGCTCCACCACCGGCACGCTGCTGGTGGACGACGTGCGGCCGTACTACGACCGTCTCGTCACGGAGGGCGCGGAGATCGTCTTCCCGCTGCAGGAGGTGCCCACCGGCGCCGGTTTCAACGCCCGTCATCCCGATGGCACGGTGGTCGAGTACGTCCATCACCGCCCCACCGCCGCCGGCGACTGATCTCCCGTTCTCTCCCCGCCGGCCTCCCCCGCTGTTAGCCTCTGGTTTGGCAACCGGTTGTCATGCGGTTACCCGACTCGGAGGCAGAGCGAGGGGTGGGCCATGGTGCGGAAGGGCGGCGGCAACGGCGGGGGGCGGCATACGATCCGGGATGTCGCGGCCCGGGCGGGGGTGTCCGCGTCCACGGTGTCACGGGTGCTCGGCGGCGCGTACCCGGTCAGTACGCAGACGCGCGCCCGGGTGATGCGGGCGGTCCGCGAGCTGGACTATGTCGCCGACGCCCACGCCAAGGCGGTGGCGGGCGCCGGCACCCCGACGCTCGCGTTCGTCCTCGACGACATCACCGGCCCGTCGTTCGCGCACATGGCGCACGGCGTGGAGCGCGAGGCGGCCCGGCTGGGCCATCTGTGCCTGGTGTGCAGCACGGACGGCGACACCGGCCACGAGCTGGAGTTCATCGAGATGATGCGCGCCCAGCGCGCCGCCGCCGTGATCCTGGTGGGCGGCACCGCGGACACCCCCGAGTACCGCCGGCACATGGCCCGTATCGCCGACTCGCTGGCGTCGGCCGGCTCGCGACTCGTGCTGTGCGGGCGGCCGCCGCTGGATCCCGGCACCCCGGTGACGGTCATCGAGTACGACAACGAGAGCGGGTCCTACGCGCTGTGCTCTCATGTCCTCGCCCAGGGCCACCGGCGGGTCCTCTTCCTCGGGGGCAAGCCGCAGAACACCGCGGCCCGGGGCCGCGAGCGGGGCTATCTGGCCGCGCACCGCGCCCGCGGCCTCGATCCGGACCCGGCGCTGAGCCTGTCCGGCGACTTCACCCGGGACTCGGGCCACCGCCTGATGCGCCAAGCACTCGAGGTGGGGCTTGAGTTCACGGCCGTGGTGGCCGCCACGGACATGGTCGCGGCGGGGGCGCTCACCGGGCTCCACGAGGCGGGGCTGCGCGTGCCCGGCGATGTGTCGCTCGCCGGGTACGACGACATCCCGTTCGCCCGGGACCTGCGCCCGCCGCTGACCACGGTCCATGTGCCCTACGAGGAACTGGGCCGGCTCGCCGTCCGTACCGGCCTCGGCAGAACACCGGACTCCCCGGACGAACACCTGCTCCTGGGCACCCATGTCGTGATCCGCGACTCGGTGGCCCGGCCGGCGGGGGCGGCCCGCTGAGCGCGCCCCCGCCGGTTCAGCAATCGGTTTCCGTCCGGGCCCTCAGCGGGCCGTGACTCCGATCGCGGAGCTGGGCCCGGAGCGGGACTTCACGATCGACGGCACCTGGGCGGCGGGGTCGAGGGTGTAGGTGTAGTACGTCTTCGGGTCGAAGGCCGTTCCGCCGCTTTCATTGCGGCCGGTGGTGTTGACGAAGATGTTGCCCCGCTGGACGAGGGTGGCGGTGGCGTCCTTGGTGACCGGGTTCTTCATCCCTTCGAAGTAGCTGTTCTCCAGCACCATCTTGGTGTTGCCACGGGAGTAGTTGCCGTAGGAGGAGTTGATGCTCGTCCCCGGGTCGTCCTGCAGGTAGTTGTTGTACAGATGCGCGTGCGCGACGTTGTCGGTGGACGGGTTGCGCTGTTCGGTCTCGTGGAACCAGTTGTGGTGGATCGTGATGTCGGCGGTCGTGTTCTCCGTCCAGCCGATGCCGAACGCCTTGTTGTGCTGCTCCAGCCGGTTCCATGACACCGTGAGGTAGGTGGTGTCCTTGCGGCTGTCGATCAGGCCGTCGGCCATGTGCCGCAGATCGTTGTGGTCGATCCAGACATGGTGGGCGCCGTCCATCTGGATGGCGTCCCAGTCATGGTCCTTGTCGTTCCACGTGCCCTCGTAGGAGTCGCGGATCGTCAGGTTGCGGATGATGACGTTGTGCACGCCCTGCCCGAGGAAGAAACCGCCGCCGACGATCTGGCCCGCGGTCCCCGAGCCCACGATCGTCTTGTTCGAGGCGACCTTGATCTCCTTGCCCTTCGGGTCCATGGTGATCGCCCCGGCCACCACGATGACGTACGGCTCGGCGGCTGTGGCGTACTTCTCCAGATCGGCGAGCGTCCGGACGGTCACGGTCGCCCCGCCGCGGCCGCCGTATGTGCCGTTCTGTCCGAGCGCGTTGACCGAGGCGAAACCGTCGGCGGCGTCATCGGCCCACGCCGCCGCGCTCGTCGCCGGCTCCGCCCGCGTCCCGGTATCCGCCCGTGCGAAGGTCCCGCCGTCCGCGAGACCGGCCGCGGCGCCCAGGGCCAGGACCAGTCCGGCCGTCAGGCCCAGCCTGCTCCGGCCCCTGCTCCGGCGCGCATTCTGCCGCTCGGCTTCCATCGCTACCTCTTCCACAGCTCGGGGGATGTCGTCCATGCCCCTGTCGCCGCCGCGGGCCGAGAGGTTGCCCGGTCGGGTCGGCGCCGCTCACGCGTACCGGGCGAGACAGCCACCCCCGCAGAGGGCACGGCCGCAAGGTCGGCGAGGCTTTGTCCTGAGGCAGGAGAAAGTCCGCATCGATTGCGGCGTAAGTTCTTCCCACACTGGACAACCGCTGCTACGTTCCCCGTGAAAGCCCGGCCAGTGGCATGCCGATGACGGCGGGAGGGGCAGTGTGAGGCGCATGACGGCACGACCCGCGAACGCCCATCAGGCGCGTCTGCTGCGCTTGCTGCGCGACGGAGGACCCACCTCCCGGGCGCAGCTGGGCGACCGGATGGACCTCTCGCGCTCCCGGCTGGCCGTGGAGGTCGACCGGCTGCTCGACACCGGGCTCGTGATCGCCGACGGGTTCGCCGCCTCCCGCGGCGGGCGCCGCTCTCACAACGTCCGTCTGGCGCCCACGCTGCACCTCCTCGGCGTCGACATCGGCGCCACCTCGGTCGACGTGGCCGTCACCAACGCGGAGCTGGAGGTGCTCGGCCACCTCACGCAGCCCATGGATGTGCGAGAGGGCCCGGTCGCGGTCTTCGAGCAGGTCCTGGCCATGGCGGCGAAGCTCCGGGGATCCGGTGTGGCCGAGGGGTTCGACGGGGCCGGGATCGGGGTCCCGGGCCCGGTGCGCTTCCCCGAGGGGGTGCCCGTCGCGCCGCCGATCATGCCCGGGTGGGACGGCTTCCCCGTACGGGAGGCGCTCAGCCAGGAGCTGGGCTGCCCCGTCATGGTCGACAACGACGTGAACCTGATGGCGATGGGAGAGCAGCAGGCGGGCGTCGCCCGCTCCGCGAAGGACTTCCTCTGCGTCAAGATCGGCACGGGCATCGGCTGCGGCATCGTGGTCGGCGGCGAGGTCTACCGCGGTACGACCGGCAGCGCGGGCGACATCGGCCATATCCAGGCCGAGCCCGACGGCCGACCCTGCGCCTGCGGCAACCGCGGCTGCCTGGAGGCGTACTTCGGCGGCGCGGCGCTCGCCCGCGACGCCGAGGCGGCCGCGCGGGAGGGCCGGTCCGCCGAGCTCGCCGCCCGGCTGGAGGCCGCCGGGAGCCTCGCCGCCACCGATGTCGCCGCCGCGGCCTCGGCGGGCGACGCCGCCGCGCTCGACCTCATCCGCGACGGCGGCACCCGCACCGGCCAGGTCCTCGCCTCGCTCGTCAGCTTCTTCAATCCCGGTCTGGTGGTGATCGGCGGCGGGGTGACCGGCCTCGGCCACACCCTGCTCGCCGCCATCCGCACCCAGGTCTACCGCCAGTCACTGCCGCTGGCGACCGGCAACCTCCCCATCGTGCTGGGCGAGCTCGGCCCCGTGGCCGGGGTCACCGGGGCGGCCCGCCTGATCAGCGACCACCTCTTCTCCCCGGCCTGACCCGACGCACCACACGCACGCACCACACGCACGCACCACACCGTACGCACCACACGCACCGCACACGCGTGAACCGCGCGACGCGCGCCACGCCCCGCACTCAGCACGACGCACCGCGCGCACCACACCACCCCCCGCCGCTCCGCGATCAGCCCTGCCCACTCACCGGCGCACCGCCGAGGAGGCCCGCCATGGCACCGCCCGCACCGCCACCACTGCTCACCATGTCCGCGATCGCCAAGTCCTTCCCCGGCGTACGGGCCCTCGACGGGGTCGACCTCGACGTCGAGGCGGGCGAGGTCCACTGTCTGCTCGGCCAGAACGGCGCGGGCAAGTCCACCCTCATCAAGGTGCTGGCCGGGGCCCATCAGCCCGACCGCGGCGAGATCCGCTGGCAGGGCCGCCCGGTGCGGCTCAAGTCGCCGGTCGCCGCCATGCGCCTGGGCATCGCCACCATCTACCAGGAACTCGACCTGGTGGAGGGGCTGTCCGTGGCCGAGAACGTCTTCCTCGGCCATGAGCTCGCCGCCGGCGGATTTCTGCGCCCCCGCTCGGCCCGCGCCGCCACGGCCGGCCTCCTCGCCCGCCTCGGCCACCCGGAGATCGACCCGGACGCGCTGGTCGGCACGCTCTCCGCGGCCGGACAGCAGATCGTCTCCATGGCCCGCGCCCTCTCCCATGACGTGGCCCTGATCGTCATGGACGAGCCGTCCGCCGCCCTGGACCCCGACGAGGTGGACAACCTCTTTCGCATCGTCGCCGACCTGACCGCGGACGGCGTCGCCGTCGTCTACATCTCCCACCGGCTGGAGGAGATCCGCCGCATCGGCGACCGCGTCTCCGTCCTCAAGGACGGCCGTGTCGCCGCCCGCGGACTGCCCGCCCGTACCACCCCGACCCGCGACATCGTCGCCCTGATGACCGGCCGCGACGTGGAGTACACCTTCCCGGAGCGGGCCGAAGGGGCCGCCGGGACCGCGGACCCCGGCGGCGGCGCGCCCGTGCTGCGGCTGGAGGGGCTGGCCAGGGCGGGCGAGTTCGAGCCGTTCGACCTGGAGCTGCGCCCCGGCGAGATCGTGGGTCTGGCCGGCCTCGTCGGCTCCGGCCGCTCGGAGATCCTGGAGACCGTCTACGGAGCCCGGCGGCCGACCGCCGGCCGCGTGCTCGTCGACGGGCGCCCGCTGCGCCCCGGCAGCGTCACCGCCGCCGTGCGCGCCGGGCTCGGCCTCGCCCCCGAGGAGCGCAAGGCGCAGGGCCTGCTGATGCTGGAGTCCGTCACCCGCAATGTCTCGGTGTCCTCGCTGTCCCGCTTCTCGCGCGCCGGGTGGCTGGACCGCAGGGCCGAACGGACCGCGGCCCGGGAGGCCGTACGGGATCTGTCGCTGCGCCCGGACGACCCCGAGCGCCCGGTACGGACCCTGTCCGGCGGCAACCAGCAGAAAGCCGTGCTCGCCCGCTGGCTGCTGCGCGGCTGCCGCGTGCTGCTGCTGGACGAGCCCACGCGCGGCGTCGATGTGGGCGCCCGCGCCGAGCTGTACGCCCTGATCCGCCGCCTCGCCGACGACGGCGTGGCCGTCCTGCTCGTCTCCAGCGAACTGCCCGAGGTCCTCGGCCTGGCCGACCGGGTGCTGGTGCTCCGCGAAGGCCGTGTCGTGCACACCGCGCCGGCGCGGGAGCTGGACGAACACCGCGTCCTCGACCTCGTGATGCAAGGGAGCCCGTCGTGCTGAATCAACCCGGGGGGCGGCCGGGGTCCGCCGCCCCCGCAGATGCCGTGCCCGAGCCCACCGCCACGCTCACCAAGGAGAGCCCGCCCGGAGCGCCCGCCGACCGTCCGGCGGCCGGCGGGGCCGCGGCGCGCGGCCGGCTGCGGGCGCTCGCCGACCTGCGCAACCTGTCCCTGGTCGGGGTGCTCGCGGTGCTGGTCGCCGTGGGCGGATTCACCAAGCCGGCGGAATTCCTGACCACCGGCAATCTGCAACTCGTGCTCATCCAGGCGTCCGTCATCGGCGTCGTCACCGTCGGCATGACCTTCGTCATCACCAGCGGCGGCATCGACCTGTCCGTCGGCGCGATGGTCGCCCTCGCCTCCGTATGGGCCACCACACTGGCCACCCAGGACTTCGGACTCGGCGGCATCCTGATGTGCGCCGTCCTCGTCGGCCTCGGCTGCGGTCTGGTCAACGGCGTGCTCATCGCGTACGGCGGCATGGTCCCCTTCATCGCCACCCTTGCCATGCTCGCCTCCGCCCGCGGCCTCTCGCTGCACATCAGCGACGGCAAAACGCAGGTCGTCACCGTGCAGCCGGTTCTGGACCTGGGGCTGCCCGACGCGTATGTGCTGGGCATCCCGCCGCTGGTGATGATCTTCGCCTTGGTCACCGTGGTCGGCTGGCTGGTGCTGAACCGTACGACCTTCGGCCGGCGCACCGTCGCCGTCGGCGGCAACGCGGAGGCCGCCCGGCTCGCGGGCATCGACGTCAGACGGCAGCGCCTGCTGCTGTATCTGCTGTCCGGGCTGTGCTGCGGCATCGCCGCGTTCATGCTGATCGTCCTCACCGGCTCCGGCCAGAACACCAACGGCAACCTCTACGAACTCGACGCCATCGCCGCCGCGATCATCGGCGGCACGCTGCTCAGCGGCGGCCGGGGCACCATCACCGGCTCCGTCCTCGGCGTCCTCGTCTTCACCACCATCACCAACCTGTTCGCCCTGAACAACCTGCAGAGCGATGTCCAGCAGATCGCCAAGGGCGCGATCATCGTCGCCGCCGTCCTGGTCCAGAAGGGTCGTACGAACCATGAGGGATAACCCGCGCACACCGGCCACCCCACCCATGAGCCCCAGCCGGAGAAACCTGCTCTTCGGCACCGCCGCCGCGGGCGCGCTCTTCGCCGCCGGCTGTACCAGCAACGAGAACAACGACGATTCCGACGACAGCCGGCAGGCCGCGAACACGGCCGACACCAAGCCCGGCAAGAAGGTGACCATCGGCTTCGCCGGCCCCCAGGCCGACCACGGCTGGCTCAACGCCATCAACGAGCAGGCCAAGCGGCGCGCCAAGGAGTACGAGGACGTCACTCTCCAGACCACCGAGGGCTCCAACGACACCGCCCAGCAGATCGGCCAGATCGAGACCCTGATCAACAAGAAGGTCGACGTCCTGGTCATCCTGCCCGCCGACGGCAAGGCGCTGACCCAGGTCGGGCTCAAGGCCATGAAGTCGGGCATCCCCGTGGTCAACCTCGACCGGATCTTCGCCTCCCCGCAGGCGTACCGGTGCTGGATCGGCGGCGACAACTACGGCATGGGGCTCAACGCGGGCCGCTACATCGGCGAGCAGCTCAAGGGCAAGAAGAACGCGAAGGTCGTCGAGCTGGCCGGTCTCGACAACCTGGAGCTGACCAGGCAGCGCAGCAAGGGGTTCGACGACGCCCTGAAGAACTACCCCAACATCGAGAAGGTCGGCCGCCAGGCCGCCGAGTTCACCGTCGAGTCGGGCCAGGCGAAGATGGCCCAACTGCTGCAGGCGCATTCGAAGTTCGATGCGCTCTGGAACCACGACGACGACCAGGGCGTCGGCGCCGAGCGCGCCATCCAGCAGGCCGGGCGGGACGACTTCCTCATGGTCGGCGGCGCGGGCGCCAAGCGCGCCATGAACGCCATCAAGGCCGACAACACCGTGCTGAAGGCCACCGTCCTCTACCCGCCGACGATGGCCGCCTCCGCCATCGACCTCGCCCGCGCGCTCGGCCAGGGCAAGGGCGTCGGCGGCCTCGCCGAGCTGGAGATCCCGGCCTCCCTGACGCTCTACTCCGCCGTGGTCACCAAGGACAACGTCGAGGACTACCTGCCCACGGGATTCAGCTGACCCCACCCCGTCGGCCCTGGACCGACCCCTGATCTGACCCCTGATCCCCCGAGAAGGACCCCAGAGAAGGAGTCCCATGCAACGTCCTGCGGAAACAACGAAGCCCGCCCTCGGTGTCGGCATGGTGGGCTACGCCTTCATGGGCGCCGCCCACTCCCAGGGGTGGCGCACCGCGGGCCGCGTCTTCGACCTGCCGCTGCGCCCGGTCATGTCCGCCATCTGCGGCCGCGACCCCGACGCGGTGCGGGCCGCGGCCGGACGGCACGGCTGGGCCGCCGCCGAGACCGACTGGCGCGCCCTGATCGCCCGCGACGATGTACAGCTCGTCGACATCTGCACGCCCGGCGACAGCCACGCCGAGATCGCGATCGCCGCGCTGGAGGCGGGCAAGCACGTGCTGTGCGAGAAGCCGCTCGCCAACTCGGTCGCCGAGGCCGAGGCCATGGTGGAGGCCGCGCGGCGGGCGCGGGAGCGCGGGCAGGTGGCGATGGTGGGGTTCAACTACCGCCGTACGCCCGCCCTCGCACACGCCCGCCGGATGGTAGGGGACGGGCGGCTCGGGGTGCTGCGGCACGTACGGGTGTCGTATCTGCAGGACTGGATCGTCGATCCGGAATTCCCGCTGGTGTGGCGGCTGCGCCGGGAGCACGCGGGCTCCGGCGCGCTCGGCGACCTGGGCGCCCACATCGTCGACCTCGCGCAGTATCTGGCGGGCGAGCCGCTGGTCGGGGTCTCGGCGCTGACCGAGACCTTCGTCCGGGAGCGGCCGCTGCCCGCCGGGGCGGCGACCGCCACGACGGCGACCACCGGCCTCGGCGGCCGGGCGGGCGGCGGGGCCCGCGGGCCGGTCACGGTCGACGACGCGGCGCTGTTCAGCGGGCGGCTGGCCTCCGGCGCGCTCGCGTCCTTCGAGGCCACCCGGTTCGCGGCGGGCCGCAAGAACGCGCTGCGGATCGAGCTCAACGGGGAGCGCGGTTCGCTCGCCTTCGACCTGGAGCGGCTCAACGAGCTGCACTTCCACGACCACACCGAGCCCGCCGCCGAGGCCGGCTTCCGCCGGATCCTGGTCACCGAGCCCGAACACCCCTACCTGGAGGCGTGGTGGCCGGCCGGCCACGCCCTCGGGTACGAGCACACCTTCGTCCATCAGGCGCGCGACCTGGTGCTGGCCATCGACGCGCGGACCGAGCCCGAACCGTCCTTCGCGGACGGGCTGCAGGTGCAGCGGGTGCTCGCCGCGGTCGAGGAGAGCGCCGAGAAGAACTGCGTCTACACGCCGGTACCCGCCTGAGGAGGCCCCCGATGCCCAGACAATTCACTCTCTTCACCGGACAGTGGGCCGACCTGCCGCTCGAGGAGGTCTGCCGACTGGCCCGCGACTTCGGCTACGACGGACTCGAACTCGCCTGCTGGGGCGACCACTTCGAGGTGGACCGGGCGCTCGCCGAGCCCGGCTATCTGGACGGCCGGCGGCAGCTGCTGGAGAAGTACGGGCTCCAGTGCTGGGCCATCTCCAACCACCTGGTCGGCCAGGCCGTCTGCGACTCCCCCATCGACGAACGCCACCAGGCCATCGTGCCCGGCCGGATCTGGGGCGACGGCGACCCGGAGGGGGTGCGGCGGCGGGCGGCGGCCGAGATGGCGGACACCGCGCGGGCCGCGGCCGCCTTCGGGGTCCGTACCGTCGTCGGCTTCACCGGGTCGTCCATCTGGCACCTGGTGGCCATGTTCCCGCCGGTGCCGCCGCATATGATCGAGCGCGGCTACGAGGACTTCGCCGAGCGCTGGAACCCGATCCTGGACGTGTTCGACGCGGAGGGCGTGCGCTTCGCCCACGAGGTGCACCCGAGCGAGATCGCGTACGACTACTGGACCACCCACCGTGCGCTCGAAGCGGTCGGCCACCGTCCCGCCTTCGGGCTCAACTTCGACCCCAGCCACTTCGTCTGGCAGGACCTCGACCCGGTCGGCTTCCTGTGGGACTTCCGGGACCGGATCTACCACGTGGACTGCAAGGAGGCGCGCAAGCGGCTGGACGGCCGCAACGGCCGGCTCGGCTCGCATCTGCCCTGGGGCGACCCGCGGCGCGGCTGGGACTTCGTCTCGGCCGGGCACGGGGACGTGCCGTGGGAGGACGTGTTCCGGATGCTGCGGTCCATCGGGTACGACGGACCGGTGTCGGTGGAGTGGGAGGACGCCGGGATGGACCGGCTGCAGGGCGCACCCGAGGCGCTGAAGCGGCTGAAGGCGTACGACTTCGACCCGCCGGCGGCCTCCTTCGACGCGGCCTTCGGCGGCGGGAACGGCTGAGGGGGCCGCCGGGGCCGTCGGGGCCGGGAGGGGAGGGGCCAGGGGCCGTCCGTGCGGGGGCCACGGGCGGTCCTGAGGCCGTTCCTACACCGGATGGCTCACCATGGTGACAGCAGGCCGGCCGATGCGCCGCCGCACCCCTGCGCCCCCGAGCCGGAAGAAGACCGCACCCCATGACCATCCGCGTCCTGCTCGCCGACGACCAGACACTGCTGCGGGCCACCTTCCGGATCCTGATCGACTCCTGCGAGGACATGGAGGTGGTGGCGGAGGCCGCCGACGGCGGGGAAGCGGCCGCGCTCACCCGTGCGCACGGCCCCGACGTGGTCGTCATGGACATCCGCATGCCCGGCACCGACGGCCTGGCCGCGACCGCCGCGATCTGCGCCGACCCGGAGCTGTCCGCCACCCGCGTGCTCATCCTCACCACCTTCGAGACGGACGAATACGTGGCCCAGGCGCTGCGCGCGGGCGCGAGCGGCTTTCTCGGCAAGGACGTGGGCGCCGATGAACTGCTCACCGGCATCCGCACCGTGGCCTTGGGAGACTCCCTCCTCTCCCCCGCGGCCACCCGTGCCCTGATCACCCGCTTCCTCGCCGCCCCCGACCTTGAGGCCCCCCTGGCTCCGAGCGAGCTCCTCGCCTCGCTCACCGCCCGCGAGCGGGAGGTGATGGCCCTGGCGGCCGAGGGGAAGTCCAACGCCGAGATCGCCGACGTACTCGTGGTCAGCCCCCTGACCGTACGCACCCACGTCCACCGCGCCATGACCAAGCTGGGCGCGCGGGACCGCGCCCAGTTGGTCGTCATCGCGTACCAGTCCGGGCTGGTTCGGCCCGCCTAGCCGGACAGGCCGAAGAAGGTGATGGCCCGGGCCGCCATGCCGGTGAGCGGGAGCGTGTGTCCCGCGCCCTGGATGCTGATGGCCTCCACGGGGGCCCGGTCACCGGTGGCTCCGTAGCGGGTACGGGTCCAGTTGGTCTGCGGACGGTCCGTGCTCGCGGGTGTCCGGCTCACCCCGAGGACGTCGGTCCACTGCTTGATCTCCTCACCGAAGTTCGGATAGCGCAGGGTGCCGTCCTCGGTGCCGTGCCACAGCTGCATCCTCGGCCGGGCGCCCGTGTATCCGGGGTAGGCGGCGCGGGCCAGATCGCCCCACTGCTGCGGTGTCTTGGTGATCGTGCCGTTGGCGCAGGCGGAGTTCCAGCTGGATCCGTCCGTGGTGGCGAAGCAGCCGAAGGGCACGCCCGAGAACGCGGCACCCGCCTTGAACACGTCCGGGTAGTCGCCGAGCAGGACGTTGGTCATCATGGCGCCCGAGGAGGCTCCGGTGACATAGACCCGGCTGGGGTCGGCGTTGTTGTGCTGCAGGACGTAGCGGACCATCGACACGATGCCCACCGGGTCGCTGCCCCCGTCGCGCCGCAGCGCCTGCGGTGAGGAGACGTCGAAGCAGGAGCCGCTGCGGGTGGCGGAGGGGTAGACGACGATGAAGCCGTAGCGGTCGGCCAGGGAGGCGAACTCTGTGCCGGAGAAGAACGCGGGACCCGAGCCCGTGCAGTAGTGCACCGCAACGAGGACCGCGGGCCGCGCCGCGACGTTGTTCGGTACGTACTGGTACATCCTGAGGTTGGACGGGTTGTTGCCGAATCCGGTCACCTCGGTGAGCGTGGCGGCCGCGGCGGGAGGCGGTGTCAGCAGGAGCAGCGACGCCAGCAGCGGCAGGATGCCGCCGAGTAACGCCGCGAGCACGGACCTGGGTGTCCTGCGCTGTCTTCCGGCCATGCCGGTGGTTCCCGCCGACGGGGGGCTGTTGGTCATGTCCCTGTCCTTTCTAGACTTGTGGCTGTGAAGGGCTTGCTGCTGCGGCTCTCGGCGCTCGACGCGGATGCCGCCACCGCGGTTCGCGTGATCGCCCACTTCGAGGCGCTGCTGGGCAGCGGCGCCCTCGATGCGACATCGCTGGCCCGGTCCACCGCGGGGCTCGCGGAGTGCGCGGCGGGCCTGGAGCTGCCCGACGGCCGCAGGGCCCGGTTCGGACCGGGCGGCGCCGCCCTCCCCGCTGAGCCCAAGGTGGTCTCCCAGGACGCGGAGCTCGGCCCGTCCGGGCGGGTGTGGCTGGAACGGCCGGGGCCGCCGGGACCGTTCGACGACCTGATCCTCGAGTGGATGGCCATCGCCGCCCGGACGCTGTGCGGCAGCCCGGCCCCGCCCCGCATGCCCCACGCGTCCCTGACGCCCCGTACACCCGGTTCGCGCGAGGTGGCCGATCCCGCGCTGATGGAGGTCGTGCTGTCCGAGCGCGAGTCCGACCATGACCGCGCCCGCGCCCTCCGGCTGCTGGGCCTGGCCCCCGAACTGCCGCTGCGGATGGTGGCGGTACGCGGCGACCCGGCCGTCGACGCGGGCCTGGACGCGGTCGCGCTGCTCGGCCGCGCCACCCTCGACGCCGTCGTCCGGGTCACCCGCACCGGCCCGTGGGGCACGGTCCTGGTGCAGCCCCCGGACGGGGCGGCCGACTCGCCTGCCGCGGCGTTGCGGGCCGCGGTGGCCGACCCGCTCCGCGGGGCGGTGGCCGACCCGCTCCGCGGCCCGGATGTGCCCCGCGACGCGGCGCGGCGGCTGCGGGTCGGCGTCGGGGGCCTGGCCCCCGGGCTGGCGGCCCAGGATTCCTGGCGCCAAGCGTGCACGGCGCTGCGGTTCGCGGTGGCGGGCAGCCCGCGCGAGGCGGTGGTCGACCATGACGCGCTCGGCCCGGTCGCGCTGCTGGCCGACATCCCGGCGGAGCGGCTGGGCGCGCTGCCCGAGGCACGGCAGCTGGACGCGCTGGCCACCCAGCCGAACGGGTGCCTCACCATCGCCGCGCTGGCCGCCTTCTGCCGTACCGGCTCGCTGCGCCAGGCCGCCGCGGAACTGCATCTGCACCACAGCTCCGTGGCCGCGCGGCTGGCGCATGTGGAGGCGGCGCTGGGCTGGCGACTGCGCGACCCCGAACACCGCTTCCAGGCCCAACTCGCCCTGTACGCCCGGCGCCTGGCCGCCGCGGAGGTGAACCGAGCCCTGAAAAGCAGCCCCTGAGCGCGAGCCGCCGGGGCGGTCATCGGCCGAGCGCTCGCCGCAGGACCGCGACCGTCTCGTCACTCATGCGCCGCGCCACCCCGGCGTACTCCACGGCCGCCGCGCCGTGGAAGGTACCCGGGAAGAGGTGCAGCTCGGTGGGGACACCGGCGGCCAGCAGGGCGCGCGCGTAGTCGATGCCCTCGTCGCGCAGCGGGTCGAACTCCATCACCGCGACATAGGCCGGCGGCAGCCCCCTCAACTCGGCCACGCCGGCCCGGGCGGGGGCCGCGTACGGCGACACGTTCCCCGTACCGGGCCCCCCGGCCCCCAGATACGCCTCCCAGCTCTGCCGGGCGAGCCGGCGGGTCCACACGGGCGTGTCGGTGAAGGCCCGCGCGCTCGGCGTGTCCAGCCGGTCGTCGAGCGCGGGGCTGCCCAGGAACTGGAACCGCACCCGGGGGCCACCGCGGGCGTCGGCGAGCATCGTCAGCGCGGTGGCCATGCCCGCCCCGGAGCTGTCGCCGAGGACCGCGATCCGGTCGGCCGCCACGTCCAGCCCCGCATCGCCCTTCGCCAGCAGGCACAGCCCGGCGTAACAGTCCTCCAGGCCGGCGGGGAAGGGGTGTTCGGGCGCCAGCCGGTGGTCCGGCGAGACCACCACGGCGTCGAGCTCGCGGCACAGCCGCAGGTTGAAGGCGTGGTCCACATCCGGCGAGCCCAGCATGAAGCCGCCGCCGTGGATGCTGTAGACGGCGGGCAGCGGCCCGGCGGCGCCCCGCGGCCGGTAGGTGCGCAGCGCCACGTCCGGCGCGCCGTCCAATCCGGGCGCCACCACCTGTCCGACCTCCACCCCCGCGCCGTCCACGGCCGCGAACCGCCCGGCGACCTCCCGCGCCTGCGTGGCCCGCGCGGCGGCCAGGTCGGAGAGGTCGACCGGGGGGATCAGGGCGACGGCCGCGGCGAGTTCGGGGTCGAACGGGTAGTCGTAGGCCATGTCCCACACCGTGCCACGGGGCGGCCGCGCGGGTCATCAGACAGGCGTCGGGACAACGGTCCCCGTCACCCGACTACCGTGCGGCCGCATGAGCCACATCCGCCCCATGGGTTCAGGGGTTCGCGGCTGGTCGGCTGCCGGGGGAAATCGCTCGGCGCCGGCCCCGTCGATCAGGCACCATGGCCCGGTGACCAGCAGCTCCCCGACGCATCCGGCTCCCCTGGAGCGGTTCCAGGCAGTCCTGTCCGACATCTCCGAGGTCAAGGAGGGCGCCATCGACGACCTGGTCGACGCCCTGACGCACCTCGACGCGACCGGCAACGCCGCCGACGCCACGGCGGCGCTGCGTATGCTCGGCGAGCGGCCGGGCGTCGTTCTGCGTCTGGACGGGCAGGTGCGGTGGGCGACGACGCCCACGCCGGAGTACGACCGCCCCGTGGCGCTGGCGTTCGCCTGCTCGCACAGCGACGGGCGGGTCCGCGAGCGCGCGGTCCGCAGGATCGTGGAACGGCCGAGCCCCGAACTCATGCCCTTCCTGGTGCTCCGCACCGGCGACTGGGTCCGTCAGGTGCGCGAGCGGGCCCGGACGGGCCTGACCGACCTGCTGTCGCGGGACCCGGCGCGGTTCGTCCCGGCCGCCGCGCCGACCGCGCTGCTCGCCGACCGCCGCCGGCGCGGCGACTTCGCCCGCCGACAGGTCCTCGCCGCGCTGCTGTCCGCCCCCGGAGCGGCCCTGTTGGAGGGGCTGCTCGCCGCACCGCTGCCCGAACAGCGGCGGTTCGCTCTCGACGTGGCGGGCGCGACGGGCCGCCTCCCCCTCCGGGCGCTGGTCTCCCTGGCGGAGGGCGACACCGATGTGCGGATACGGGCCCGGGCGGCCGAGGCGGCCGCCCGCGAGGCGGTCTGGACCGACCGGGCCGATCTGCTGCGGCGGCTGGCCGCCGCGCGCCACCGCGAGGTGCGGGCCACCGCCCTGACCGGGCTGATCCGCACGGGACACCCGGACGAGGCCACGGCGGCGCTGGACGACCCGGCGGGCCTGGTCCGGGCCGTGGCGCGGGACGCCGCCCGCCGCACCGGCGCCGACCCGCTGGCCCACTACCGCGCGGCGGTCCAGGCCCCGCAGCCGCTGACCGGGGCCGTCGACGGGCTCGCCGAGACCGGAAGCGCCGCCGACGCCCCGCTGCTGATCCCCCTGCTCGACCACCCACGGGCCCCGGTCCGCTCCCACGCGCTGCACGCGCTGCGGGTCCTCGGCGCGGTGCCGGCCGACCGCGTCGTCCCCCTGCTGCGCGACCCCTCGGCCAAGGTGATCCGCGAGGCCGTCACCGCGCTGCGCCCGCGGGCCGCGCGGCTGCCGCGCGGGCTGGCCGCCTCGCTGCTCACCGACGACCGGGCGGCCGTCCGCCGCGCCGGCCACCGGTTGTTGTCCGAGCCCGACCCCGTGGCCCAGTTGCGTACGCTCCTGTCGCTGGCCACCGACCCCGACCCCCGGCTGTCCGCCCGCGCGGCCGCGGACATCACGGGCCTGGCCTGCGGGGTGCCGTCCCTCGACACCACGGACGAGCAGCGCGGCGATCTGCTCGCCCTGACCGACGCGGCCTCGGCGGCCCTCCCCCACCGCACCCGCCAACTCCTGTACGAGGGTCTTGACCCGACCTCGTGGACGGCGGAGCTGCTCAGGGCCCGGCACGGCCCGCACCCCGATACGGTCAACCCGCTCCTCGAGCTGAGGGCCACGTACACCTCCCAGGACCCCTGGACCACGGCCGAGCTGATCCGGGAGGTGCTGCTCCCCGTCCTCGAACACGCCTCGGCCCCCGCCGGGGAGTGGCCGGCCGACGACGAGTGGCCGGCCCTCCTCCCCGAGTGGTTCGTCCGGCGCTGCGCCCCCGAGCCCCCACCGGGACGGACGGATCCCGACACCTGGCTGGCCTGGTGGCGGCGCCTGCCACAGCGTCAGCGGCAGGCCGAGGCGATGGCCGACGCCACGGCGGACTGGCGGCTCGCCGACTGGCTGGACCTCTTCGAGCCCGAAGGGCTGGCCGACTTCCGTAGCTGGCGCTTCTGGGACTGCGGCGCCATGACAGCGACCACCGGCTGGGTACGGGTCGGCGTGGACGGCCACCCGTACGGCGGCCGGAGGGCGCTGCTGTGGCTCATCGAGGCCGCCGGCGGGTACGACATCGACCTGCCGTGACGGGTGGCCGAAGACGGGTCAGGCGGCCGTGATCCAGGGGGCACCGGCGGCCGGGGCCGCGGCGGTGAACGGTGCGCCCTGGCCGCATACGACGCTGCCCCCGCCACGGGGAAACCCGCGACGGGGGCAGCGGTGTCGAATGAGCGGGTGTGCGTCCGCGGTGGGGCGCTACGCGGACGAGTCGGAACGGTCGGCCGTCACGTCGGTCACCTTCCAGCGCTGGTTGGCGCCGGAGTTCGGCTGCCAGGTGGAGACGGTGGCCCCGTCGTGCGTGGCCTGGCCGGAGACCTCCAGGAGGGTGCCGGTAGCGGCGTTGACGAGGGTCCAGGTGCCGTCGCCGGTCGTCGACATGATCCACTGGGTGGACTTGTCGCGGACGCCCTGGTCGGGCTCCAGGACCGCGGCGCCGTCACGTACGGCGAGGCGCTTGCCGTCCGTCGCGTTGGTGAACACATACCGCTGCCGGTTGCCCTCGCCGCTGATCTGACGGAGCTGCCAGCGCTGGGTGGTGTCGGCCGCGTCGGCGCTCGCGGTCTTGATGACGAGACCGGTGCCGCTGTCCGCGACGGTGAGGGCCTTGCCGCTCTGGGCGCCGGTCAGCTGGTAGGTGTGGCCCTTGCGCAGCAGGGCGGCGTCCTTCGCGGTGCCGGACACCCCGCTGACGAGGAAGGAGGTCACCGATTGGGCCGGGACGGTGAAGGTGGCGCGCCGGTCGGTGACCTCGATCGGGCGGTGCCGCTCGAGCTTGCCCTCGGCGCTGGTCACGACGGGGGTGACGGTGGCGCCGCGGGAGACGTCGGCGAACTTGGACAGGTCGATGGTGACCGTGCGCTCGGCGGTGGTGCTGTTGACGTGGACGACGGTGGCGCCGTTGCCGCGCTGGGAGACGGCGGCGGCACTGGAGGTGTCGTCGACCTTCACCAGCCGGTCACCGGGCTTGATGTAGTGAGTGAAGTTCCTGGCGGTGTCGAACTTGGTGTTGGTGCGGATGGGGCAGGTCTTGAGGGTGTCCTGGGAGGTGCAGCTGAAGGGAATCTGGATGCTGCCCCAGTTGCCGCCCTTGGCGGACTCGCCGCCGGGCTTCATGTTGTCGTAGTCCTCGACGGGCTGCCAGAAGACCCAGGCGCGGGGCTCGAGTTCGCGCAGGTCGTCGACGACGTGCTGGGCCAGTCCGAGGCCGGGCCGCATGTCCTGGAAGTCCTGGCCGTCGCCCCAGTCGCCGCCGACCTCGCTCATCCACAGCGGCTTGTCGGCCGCCTTGGCCAGGTCGCGCACGGTGGTGCGGCCGCCGGTGCCGTAGGTGTGCACGTTCATCTGGCCGACGAGGTCGCGCACCTGCTGGGGGTAGGTGTTCCAGTTCTTCGCGAAGATGCTGGGATTCGTCTCGTCCATCGCCGAGATCTTCGCCCCGGTCCTGGCCTTCTTCAGGGCGGCCGCCAGGGCGGGGATCACCTTCTGCTGGAGCTCGGGGCCGATGTGGGCCCCTTCCTGACGGCCGCCGACGGGCTGGCCGTCGGCGCCCAGGCGGGTGCCCCAGTAGCCGGTGTTGGGCTCGTTGAACGGGTCGACGGTGTCGACCTTGATGCCGTGCGCCTTCTCCAGCCGCTTGGTGGCGCCCGCCAGGTAGGCGGCGAAGTCGTCGACGGACTCGCTCTTGAGCTGGTCGGTGTTGGCGTCGAAGCCGCCGGACACATAGCCGCTGGTGGTCATGAACCACGGCGGGGAGTTGCTGAACGTCTCCCAGTGGTCGACTGCGCCCTTGATCCGGTCCACCCACCAGCGCTGGTTCGCGTCGGCGTCGGGGTTCCAGTCGGCGGGGTCGTCGGCGCTCCACCAGTCGGTGTCCTCGCGGGTGGTGCCCTCGGGCGCCTTCCACCAGCCCGGGACCGCCCCTCCGGCGCGAAGGTAGTTCTTGACGTCCGGGGCGTTGCCGCCGCCGATGTTGTAGCGGGCGATGTTCAGGGCCAGGCCGTTGTCGTCGAACAGGAGCGAGGCCAGCTTCTGGCGTATCTCCTCGGGGTAGCCGCCGGTGACATTGGCGAACCACACCAGGCTGGTGCCCCAGCCCTCGAACTTCTGCTGCTGGTAGGAGGGGTCGGGCCGGACGGTCACGGCCTGGGCCTGCGCCTGTGCCGCTGCCTGCGGGGACGGTGCGGTGATCAGGGCGGCGCCCGTGGCCAGGGCGGTGACGCCGATGGCCCCCAGGAGCCGTCTTGAGCGGGTACGTCGTTCCATCGTGTGCTCCCAACGCGTGTGTGGTCGCTTCGGTGGGACGGCATGCCGAGCGGACATGCCCGTGTGTGCGGGGGGTGTCAGGAGACGGGCTGTCGCACCACGGCGACCTCCCGCGGCCGCAGGGTGAGCGAGCCGTCGGCGGCCGCGGTGCCGCCGGTCAGCGGCTCCCCGGTGAGGCCGGGCAGGCTCACCTGCTCGTCGGTGCGGTTGACGAGGAACAGGTAGCGGGCGTCGGCGGTGCGGCGGACCGTCAGCTCGACGCGCCCGCGCACCTCGGCGGGCAGCTCGCTGTGGACTCCGGCGCCCTCCAGCAGGCCCGGCAGAAGGCGGGTGAGGCCGTCGGCGCCCAGCCGGGTGGAGACATACGCGGCCGAGCCCTGGCCCACCGCGCGGCGGGTGATGGCGGGGCGGCCGGTGTGGGTGCCGGTGCGGTAGTGGGCGAGGATCCGCACGTCGGGGTCGGTGACGGCGATCTGGTCGGTCCACAGGGTGCCGGTGGCCGAAGTGTCCCCACCGTCCAGGCCGTCCAGTTCCACGGTGTCCTCGGCGAGCAGCGGGCCGAACTCCTCGATGCGGATGCCCAGCAGTTCGCGCAGAGCGCCGGGGTAGCCGCCCAACCAGACGTGGTCGTTCTCGTCGACGACGCCCGAGAAGTACGTGGTGACCAGGTGGCCGCCCGACTCCACGTATCGCGTGAGCTCCTTGGCCAGGGCCTGGGGCACCACATGCAGCACGGGCGCGATCAGCAGTTGGTACGCGCCGAGGTCGGCCCGGGTGGTGATGACGTCGGCCCGGATGCCCAGCGCGAGCAGGGCGGAGTACCAGTCGAGGGCCTCTTGGCGGTAGTTGAGGCGGGAGCTGGGGTGGGAGTCCTGCTCGCTGGCCCACCACGAGTCCCAGTCGTAGACGATCCCGACCCGCGCCCGCTCGCGCTCGGCCCCGGCGACCGGTGCCAGGGCCTGCAGGGTGGCGCCCAGCTCGGTCACCGCGCGGAAGACATCGCTGTCGGCCCCGGCGTGCGGCACCATCGCCGAGTGGTACTTCTCGGCCCCGGCCGCCGACTGCCGCCACTGGAAGAAGCAGACCGCGTCGGCGCCGTGCGCCACATGCAGCAGGGAGTCGCGCGCGAGGTCGCCCGGGCGCTTGGCCAGGTTGACGGGCTGCCAGTTGACCGCGCTGGTGGAGTGCTCCATGAGGAACCACGGACGCCCGCTCGCGATGCCGCTGGTGAGGTTGGCGGAGAAGGACAGCTCGTCGCGGTCCTGGGGGCCGGGGTGGACGTAGTGGTCGTTGGAGACGAAGTCGATCTCGTCGACCCAGTCGGGGTAGTTCATCCCCTTGGTCTCGCCCATCACCATGAAGTTGGTGGTGACGGGCACACCGGGGGTGATCTCGCGCAGGATGTCCCGCTCCGCGCGCAGATAGTCCTTCAGCGCGTC
Organism: Streptomyces sp. ME19-01-6; assembly: GCF_033793745.1. NCBI lineage: Bacteria > Bacillati > Actinomycetota > Actinomycetes > Kitasatosporales > Streptomycetaceae > Streptomyces > Streptomyces sp. ME19-01-6. The sequence continues at coordinate 75,147 of NZ_JARAXF010000012.1, forward strand.
GGAGGAGAAGCGCTTGAAGTCCAGCTGCTGGGTGGGGTTGGGGTGGGACGCGGCCAGCCGGGGCGGCAGGATCTGCTCCCAGCCGCTGTAGCGCTGGGACCAGAAGGCGGTGCCCCAGGCGTGGTTGAGAGCGTCGAGGGTCTCGTAGCGCGCACGCAGCCAGTCGCGGAAGGCGCGGGCGGCGTCGTCGGAGTAGTCGTAGACGTTGTGGCAGCCCAGCTCGTTGGACACATGCCAGGCCACCAGGGCGGGGTGGTCGGCGTAGCGCCGGGCCATCTCGGTCACCAGGCGCAGCGCGTGGTCGCGGAAGACCGGCGAGGTGGGGCGCCAGTGCTGCCGCGCCCCCGGCCACACCGTCTCACCGGAGGCGGTCACCGGGAGGATCTCCGGGTGCGCGGTGGTGAGCCAGGGCGGCGGGGAGGCGGTGGCGGTGGCCAGGTCGACCCCGATGCCGCCCGCGTGCAGGACGCCCATGACCTCGTCGAGCCACTCGAAGTCCCACCGGTCCTGGGTCGGCTGGATGCGGGCCCAGGAGAAGATCGCCACGGAGACGACGTTGACGCCGGCCTGGCGCATCAGCCGGACGTCCTCCTCCCACACCTCGCGCGGCCACTGCTCGGGGTTGTAGTCGGCGCCGAAGGCGAGGCGGGGGGAGGCGGGGTCACCGTCCGACCCGTGCGGCAGCCGGGAGAGGAGGGTGGAGATCATGGTGGTCCTTCCGGTGTACCGCGCGGGGCGGCGCGGCGATGGCGCTGGTGGTGCCGGCGGTGCTGGTGGCGCTCAGGGGCATGCGGCAGCAGGGCCCGCGGCGCCGCGGTCCCTGCTGCCGGACGGTCTTACTCCGAAACCGTGAAGCCCTGCTCCTTGCCGTACTTGACGGAGGCGTCCTGCCAGGCCTTCAGCCCCTTGGTCAGCGGGGTGCTCGAGACGTAGGCCTTGCCGACGCTGTCGTTGAAGATCGAGTTGGCGTACACCTGGTAGGGCAGGTACGACCAGCCGCTGCCGACGTTCGCGGCCGACTCAGCGAAGATCTTGTTGGCCTTCTGGCCGCCGAAGTACGGGAACGCGGTGTCCTGGAAGGCCTTGGACTGCAGGTCCGCCGTGGTCGCCGGGAAGGCGCCGCCCTTGAGCCGGGTCTGCACGCCCTTGCCGGCGTTGGCGTACTCGACGAAGGCGTAGGCGAGCTCCTTGTTCTTGCCCGCCGAGGGCAGGGCCAGCGAGCTGCCGCCGTTCTCCGCGGTCGTCTTGTCGCCCTTGGTCCACTGCGGCAGCGGGGCCACGCGCCAGTCGCCGGAGGCGTTCTTCACGCCGGAGACGAAGTTGGCGGGCATCCAGGCGCCGGTGGTCAGGGTGGCGATGTTGCCGTTGCCCAGCCCCTTGTACCAGTCGTCGGTCCAGCCGTTGACGGGCGAGAGGAGCTTCTCGTCGATGAGCTTCTGCCAGGTCTTGGTGTAGGTGGCGGCGCCCTTGTCCGAGAAGTTGATCTTCACCTTGGTGCCGTCGACCTGGTACGGGCGGGAGCCGGCCTGCCACAGCAGGCTGGTGGTCATGCCCGCGTCGCCGGTGTCGCTGGTGATGTAGACCTTCGGGTCGGCCTTGTGCAGCTTGCGCGCCGCGTCGACGTACTCGTCCCAGGTGGTGGGCACCGCGACCTTGTACTTGTCGAAGATCTTCTTGTTGTAGAACAGCGCCATCGGACCGGAGTCCATGGGCAGGGCGTAGATGGCGTCGCCGGACTTCACCGAGTTCCACGGGCCGGGCGAGTAGGTCTTGGAGAGCTTGTCGGCACCGAATCCGGACAGGTCGGTCACGGACTTGGTCAGCGAGAACTGGCCGAGCGCGTAGTACTCGATCTGCGCGACGTCCGGGACGCCCTTCTTCGCCGCTATGGCGTTCTGCAGGGCGGTGTACTGGTCCTTGTTGGTGCCCGCGTTGACGAGGTTGACGTGGACCTTGGGGTGTTCCTTCTCGAAGTCCTTGACGACCTGCTTGAGGGTGGGCTCCCAGGCCCAGACCGTGATGGAGCCGCCCTTCTTCAGGGCCGCCTGGATGTCCCCGGCGGACACCTTCTTGTCGCTGGAGCCGCCGTCGTCGGAGCCGCCGCAAGCGGTCGCTCCCAGGGCGAGGGCGCAGACGAGGCCGATGCCGCGCAGCAGGCGGCGAGTGTTCTTGGGCATGGTGCTTCCACTTCTTCGTGGTGGGGGAGGGTTATTCCTTGACGCTTCCGGCGGCGAGTCCGGACTGCCAGTACTTCTGCAGCAGCAGGAAGGCGGCGATCAGGGGGAGGATGGTGATCACCGAGCCGGTGATCACCAGGTTGAAGACGGGTTCGCCACCGGCCGTCTGGGCCTGGGCGTTCCAGCTGTTCAGCCCCAGGGTCAGCGGATACCAGTCCGGGTCCTTGAGCATGATCAGCGGCAGGAAGTAGTTGTTCCAGGTCGCGACCATCGTGAACAGCAGCACGGTCACGATACCCGGCGCCAGCAGCGGCAGGCTCACCCGGAAGAAGGTGCGCAGCTCGCTCGCGCCGTCGATGCGGGCGGCCTCCAGCAGCTCGTCGGGGATGGCCTCGGTGGCGAAGACCCACATCAGATACAGGCCGAAGGGCGAGATGAGCGAGGGGATGATCACCGCCCAGGGGGTGTTGGTCAGCCCCATGTTGCTGAACATCAGGAAGGTGGGGACCGCCAGGGCGGTGCCCGGCACGGCGACGGCCCCGATGACGACGGCGAAGATGGCGCGCTTGCCGGGGAAACGGAACTTCGCCAGGGCGTAGCCGCCCAGGACCGCGAGGAAGGTGGCGCCACCGGCGCCGAGCCCCACATACAGCAGGGTGTTCAGCAGCCAGCGGACGAAGACCCCGTCGTTGTAGGTGAAGGTCTCACGGATGTTGTCCCACAGGGCGAAGTGGTCGGCGAACCACAGCCCGGAGGAGTCGGCCAGCCCTTCCTGGGTCTTGGTGGAGCTGATGACCAGCCATATCAGCGGCACCAGGGAGTACACCAGGACCAGACCGGTCAGCACGGTCAGCAGCACACTGCGGCGCGGACGGCGCCGGTCGGCGGCTTTGCGGGGGGTGCGCAACCGGGGCGTGGACGCTTTGGTCCGCACGGGCGCGGGCTGGGAAGCGGTGGTGGCGGGGCTGCTCATGGTTCACGCTCCCTTGCGCATGCCGCGCAGCTGGACGACATAGGCGACGACCATCGTGATCAGCCCCATGACGATGGCGACTGTGGCGGAGTAGTTGTGCTGCTGGCCGTTGAAGGACAGCGTGTAGGTGTAGTAGTTGGGGGTGTAGTCGGTGGTGATCGCGTTCGGCGCCAGGGGCTTCAGGATGCTCGGCTCGTTGAACAGCTGGAAGCTGCCGATGATCGAGAAGATCGTCGCGATGACCAGGGCCCCGCGGATCGCGGGAAGCTTGATGGCGGTGATGACGCGCCACTGTCCGGCGCCGTCGATCTCCGCGGCCTCGTACAGGGAGTGCGGGATCACCCGCAGGGCCGAGTAGAAGATCAGCATGTTGTAGCCGACGAACTCCCAGGTCACGATGTTGCCGATCGACGCAAGGATCACGTCGGGCGAGAGCGGATCGGGCAGCGAGACGCCGAAGGTGTCGTTGATGTCGCCCACCAGGCCGAATCGGGTGCCGTACATGAAGGCCCACATCAGCGTGGCCACCACGGCGGGCACCGCGTAGGGCAGGAAGATCGAGATCCGGAAGAAGTTTTTGCCGTACAGCCGCCCGCTGTCCAGCGCGAGCGCGACGAGCAGGGCGATGCCCAGCATGATCGGCACCTGCACCGCCAGGAACAGCCCCACCCGGGTCACACCGGCCCAGAACTGGTCGTCCTGCAGCGCCTGCTGGTAGTTGTCCAGCCCGACGAAGGTGTTGCCGCCGATCAGCCTGTCCTGGAAGAGGCTGAGGTAGATCGAGTACCCGATGGGCGCCAGAAAGACCAGGGCGAAGACCGCCACGAAGGGGCCGACGAACCCCCACCCCGTCCAGGACCGTCGGTCCCGTTTCAGTGAAGGCCGTGCCGTGCGGCCCGCGGCCACCGGCGGTTGCAGCGTCGTCATGTCGATCCTCGTTCATCCCTCTCGGAGCCGGAGGCCCGGCGCCCAAGCAATGTTCACGTAAACACCGCGCCCCGGAAAAGGCCTTGATGGGTGTTATGTTTACGTAAACATCCAGTGGCGGCATGTCTACACTGCCCGAATGTCGACGGTCAAGGGTCGTCGTACGACGATTCCGCAACACTGCGGACGAAAGGGGGATACATGGACACAACGGACAGCGAGTCGGCGAGTGCACCGCAGACCCGGGCGGGGGCCGGGACGACGCGCGCCGACCGAAGGGTCCAGCGCGCTTCCATGGCGGACGTCGCCCGCCTGGCCGGTGTCTCCTCGCAGACCGTCTCCCGTGTCTCCAACGGCTACTCGGGGGTGACCGATGAGACCCGCCAGCAGGTGCTCGCGGCGATGAAGGAGCTGGGCTACCGCCCCAACAGCGCCGCACGGGCGCTCAAGCGGGGCGAGTTCCGCACCATCGGCGTCATCACCTTCAACCTCGCGACGACCGGCAACGTGCGCACCCTGGAGGCGATCGCCACCTCCGCGGCGCACGAGGGCTACGCCGTGACGCTCCTGCCCGTCGCCGTCCCCACCCAGGGCGAGGTGCGCGGCGCCTTCTCCCGGCTGGGGGAACTCGCCGTCGACGCCGTCATCGTCATCATGGAAGTGCATCTGCTCGACGTGGCCACCATCTCCCTGCCGCCCAACATCCAAGTGGTCGTGGCCGATTCGGACGCCGGCGACCGCTACAGCGTGGTCGACACCGACCAGGCCGGCGGGACCCGCGCCGCCGTGCGCCACCTGCTCGACCTCGGCCACCGCACGGTGTGGCACCTGGCCGGCCCGGAGGAGTCCTTCGCCGCCCAGCGCCGCGCCGACGCGTGGCGCGTCACCCTCACCGACGCGGGGTCCGCCCCACCGCCCCTGGTACGGGGCGACTGGTCGGCGGAGTCCGGCTACCAGGCCGGGCTCCGCCTCGCCGACGAGGCCGACTGCACGGCGGTGTTCGCCGCCAACGACCAGATGGCGCTCGGCCTGCTGCGGGCCCTGCACGAACGCGGCAGGAGGGTGCCCGAGGACGTCAGCGTCATCGGCTTCGACGACATCCCCGAGGCCGGCTCCTTCCTGCCTCCCCTGACGACCGTCCACCAGGACTTCGCCGAGGTGGGGCGGCGCTGTGTCGAGGGAGTGCTCTGGCAGATGCGCGCGGATGCGACGGAACCCGGCACCACGCTGGTCCCGACCCGCCTCGTGCTGCGCGGCAGCACCGCGCCACCGCCTTCCCCGACCGACCGTGGCACCAACCTGCCGGGACAGCGCAATTAGGTCATATCGGGCGTTGTGAGCCTGTCCAGGCGGGCCACCAGCCGGGTCAGGGTGGCGGGGGCCACGCCCGCGTAGTCGAGCAGCAGCCCCGTGGCGGCCGGTGGCCCGTACCAGTAAGTGCTGAGCCGGTCGACGAGTATCCCGTCCCGCAGCAGCGCCTCGGCGCACTCGGCCTCCGCCTGTGCGTCGGCTGTGTCGAGCAGCACATGGAGCCCGCCGCCGAGCCCGCGCGGCAGCGGCGGGTGTGCCGCCGCGCTCAGCGCCGTCCGCTGTTCGGCCACCAGCTTGCGGGCCCGCCGCAGCTGACGGGTGAGTTCGCCGGTGCTGAGCAGTTCGGCGACGGCCTGCTGGACGGGCAGGCTCAGGTACGAGTCGGTCTCGCCGCGCAGCCTCGCCACCGCGGCCGCCAAGGGACGCGGCGCCACCAAGTAGCCGGTGCGCAGCGACGGCGCCAGCAGCCGCGAGAGGGTGCCGACGTAGGCGACGACGCCCTGGTCGTCCGAGGCGGCCAGGGCGGGCGGGCCGGCCGCGGTGAACTCGCCGCCGTAGTCGTCCTCGACCAGCAGCACACCCTGTTCGCGTGCCCAGGACAGCAGTTGCCGCCGCCGGTCGCCCGACAGGGGCGCGGTCGTCGGGAACTGGTGGGCGGGGGTGAGCAGCAGCATCCGCGGCGGCGGGTCGAGGCGTCGTACCAGCTCCACCCGGATTCCGTCGCCGTCCACCGGGACCGGCACGACGACGGCGCCGCGCTCGCGGGCCATGCGGGTGAAGGGCGGATAGCCGGGTTCCTCGACGGCGACCCGGTCGCCGGTCCGGATCACCGCCCGCAGCAGGAGACCGAGCGCCTCGGCGGCGCCGCCGGTCACCACCACGTCGGCCGGTGCGGCGGCCACCCCCCGGCCGGCCACCAGGTAGTCGGCGAGCGCGGCGCGCAGCCGGCGGTCCCCGGCGGGGTCCCCGTAGCCGCTCGGCAGCCGCCGCTGGGCCGCGGCCTGCCACGCCCGGCGCCAGACCGCCGTGGGCAGCGCCGCCGCCGGGCGGGCGCGCAGCCGCAGATCGAGCACCGGCCCGGGACGGCCGGAGTCCTCCCGCACCGGGGTCAGCCGCTCCAGCCAGGGCGCGGTGTCCGGCACCGGCCGGGCCCGGCGCGGCCGGCCGTCGGCGCGGACGTAGCTGCCGCTGCCGTGCCGACCGGTCGCCAGACCGCGTTCGGCGAGCACGGCGTAGGCGGCGAGCACCACATTGCGCGAGACGTCGGCCGCGGCGGCCAGCGCCCGGGAGGACGGCAGCCGGGTGCCCGGCGCCAGCCGTCCGCTGTCGATCGCGGCGGCCAGCAGTCCGACGAGGGTGTCGGCCAGGCTCTCCGCCCCGCCCCGGGGCAGCGGCAGCGGGATGCCGGCGGCCACCACCGACTCCAGACCCCGCTCGACGCGGACCCGCCCGCGCTCCACGGCAACCTCCGGGTGAGTGGTCTGCCAGGTCCAAGGCCAAGTGGCTCTGCCGCAGCGTACCGGCCCGGCCGAGACTGAACGCGCCACCTCACCCGCCACCTCGCACGGAACGGACAGCGCATGACGACCACGACGACGGGCCCCTCGCCCTCCGCGCCGCCGGGCCCACGCTTCGTCGTGCTGGCCGACGATCTGACCAGCGCGGCGGAGGCGGCCGGCCACCTCGCCGACACCGGCCGCACCGCCACGGTGGTACTGGACCCCGACGCCCCGTCCGCCACCGACGGCGGCAGATGGCCGTGTGTGGACCTCGACAGCCGCCATCTGCCACGGGGCGAGGCCGCTCTGCGCCACCAGCGGGCGACCGGCCGGCTGCTCGCCCGGGCCAGGGGCGGTGACGGTCCTGTCGGCCCGGTCGGCATCTACAAGACGATGGACAGCTCCCTGCGCGGCAACTGGCCCGCCGAACTGGTCGGCGTCATGCGCGCCTCCGGCCGCACCGTGGCCGTGGTCGCGCCCGCGTGCCCCGCGTACGACCGGCGCACGGTGCGCGGCCACCAATACGCCGACGGCGTCCCGGTGCACCACGGCCCGGCCGGCCGGGACCCGGTGCGGCCCGTGACGGACTCCTCGGTCCTCGCCCCGCTGGCCGGGGAGGGGATGCGCGTCATCCCCGTCGCGCCCACCCGGGACGACCTGGCCGCGGCCCTGTCCTCCGCCCTCGCCCAACCCCCGGCAGCAGCGGGAGAGGTCGCGCCGTTGCGGGCCCTCGTGGTCGACGCCACCACCGGCGAGGACCTGGACCGGATCGCGGCGGCGGTCGTCGGCCACGCGGCCGACGTGGTGTTGTGCGGCAGCCCCGGCCTGTGGGAGGCGGTTGTTCCGTTCGATCCGCTCGGCCCGGACCGCTCCCCCGTACGCGCCCCCGTGACCGCGCCCGTGACCGGCTCCCGCGGGCGGGCACTCGTCCTCGTGGGCAGCCGCCACCCCACGACCCGCGCGCAGCTCGCCCGGCTGCGCGAGGACGGCGTCCCCGTCTTCGCCACCACGGACTTCGCCGGGCACGCCGACCCGGCCGACCACCTCACCCACCTCCTCGAAACACAGACCGCCGTCGCGCTCACCACCCCGGAGGCCCTGGAGGAGGACCCCGCGGCCGCGGCCCGGCAGCTGCGGGAGCTGGCTGCCCTGGGGGCCGCCTGTGCCCGCGCGCTGCCCGGCCTCGGACTCCTGCTGACCGGAGGAGACACCGCGCGCGCGGTCTGTGGCGCCCTCGGCGGCTCCGCCATCCACACGGTCGGCACCGTCGCCCCGGGTATCCCGCTCGGCACCCTGAGCGGCGCCCGGCCCCACCCCGTCATCAGCAAGGCCGGCGGCTTCGGCGATCCGGAGAGCCTGATCGCCGCCGTCGCCGCACTCACCCGGAGGACCGCATGACGACGTCCGCACAGGCGTCCACCGACCCGGCCCGGCCACGGCTCGCCGTCACCATGGGCGACCCCGCGGGCATCGGCCCCGAGATCACCGTCGGCGCCCTCGCCGATCCCCGGTCGCACGACGCCGACCTCGTCGTGGTCGGCGACGCCGCCCGGCTGCGGCAGGCCGCCCGGCTGCTGGGCCTGACCGTCCCCTTCGAGACCGTCGAGGACCCTGGGTCACCGGTCCGTCAGAAAGGTGCGGTCCGGGTCCTGCGGACCGGCGACCCCACCGACCACCTGCCCTTCGGCCAGGTCCGCGCCGAGGCCGGACGGGCCTCGTTCGGCTACCTGGAGACCGCCGTACGCCTCGCGATGGACGGCCGGCTCGACGGCATCGTCACCGCCCCCGTCCAGAAGGAGGCCTGGCACGCCGCGGGCATCGCCCACCCGGACCACACCGCGACCCTGGCAGCGCTCACCGGCGCCCGCCGCCACGCCATGATGCTGGCCAACGACGACCTGCGGACCGTACTCGTCACCACCCACCTGCCGCTGTCCAAGGCGCTCACCGAGATCACCACCGAACGGGTCCTGGACATCATCGAACTCGCCCACGACGAAATGCGCGCCCTCGGCATCGAGTCACCCCGCGTCGCGGTCGCCGGCGTCAACCCGCACGCGGGCGAGGGCGGGATGTTCGGCGACGAGGAGACCCAGGTCATCGGTCCCGCCGTCGAGACGGCCCGGGCCGCGGGCATCGACGCCTCCGGTCCGCACCCGCCGGACACCGTCTTCATGCGCGCCCGCCGCGGCGAGTTCGACATCGTCGTCGCCCAATACCACGACCAGGGGCTCATCCCCATCAAACTGCTCGGCGTCGAAGAGGGCGTCAACGTGACGCTGGGCCTGCCCTTCGTCCGCACCAGCGTCGACCACGGGACCGCCTTCGACATCGCCGGCACCGGCCGCGCCGACGCCGGAAGCCTCCGCTACGCCATCCGCAGCGCCCTCGACTTCGTACACGCTCGTCGCCGACCGTCCCGCAGGAGTACCTCTTGACCGAGTTCGTCTTCATGCTCACCCGCGACGACCGCACCGTCGCCGACGCCCACGCCGTCCTGGACAGCGTCAGCGGCGTCGGGCTGCGCCACATCGGCTTCAAAGACGTCGGCCTGCCCCACGGCGAGCTGCGCGGTCTCACCGGGCGCATCCACGAACTCGGCGCCCGCGCGTATCTGGAGGTCGTCAGCGTCGACGCCGCCGACGAGCTGCGCAGCATCGAGGCCGCGGTCGGGCTCGGCGTCGATGTGGTCCTCGGCGGCACCCATGTCGCCGAGGGTGTCAAGGTCCTCGACGGCGCGCCCGTCGAATACTGGCCGTTCCCCGGCCGCGTCGAGGGCCACCCCAGCGTGCTGTGCGGGGACGCCGCCGACATCGTGGCGAGCGCCGAGGAACTGGCCGGGACACCGGGGGTGCACGGCCTCGACCTGCTCGCCTACCGCTTCGCGGGCGACGCCGCGGCGCTGGCCGCCGCGGTGGTCGCCGCCGTCGATGTGCCCGTTCTGGCGGCGGGCAGCGTCGACCGGGCCGAACGGATCGCCGCGCTGTGCGGCGCGGGCGTCTGGGGGTTCACCGCCGGGACCGCCGTGCTGGACGGCAGTTTCCGCGTCGACGCCGCCTCGCGCGGGGTCGACGACCTGCTGAGGGCCGTACTCGACGCGAGCCGCCGGCGCTGAGCACCTGGCCGCCCGGACGCTCCGGAGCGGGGCGTCCGGGCGGCCGGGCTCAGCGGTCCGGGCCGTCCAGGGCCCGGCGCGCCTGGTGGGCCAGGGCCGAGGCGTGGGGCTCGGTCAGCATGGTCCAGTGCCTGCCCGAGCAGGGCAGGACGGTCAGTCCGCCGGGATGCAGGCCACTCAGCCAGGTGCGCAGCCGCGCCTCGGTCCGGTGGGTGAGACCGGCCTTGAACAGCACCGTACGGCAGGACACCGGCCTCGGCCGATAGCGCAGCATGGCCCGCAGATAGGCCCGGAAAACCCTGTTCACACCGGGCACCGACCGCACCGCCCGGCCCGCGGGCCCGATCTGGAGGGCGACCAGCGCCTGGTGCCACAGGCCCGCGGCGAGGTGCTGGGGAGCGGACCCCAGGGGGCGGCCGCCGCTGTCCGGGGCGAAGCCGTCGAGGAACAGCAGCAGTTCCACCCGCTCACCGGCCCGCTCCAGCTGCGCCGCCATCTCGTGGGCCACCAGGCCGCCCACCGACCAGCCGCCCACCGCGTACGGGCCGTGCGGCCGCACCGCGCGCAGCACGCGGATGTGGTGAGCGGCCAGGTCCTCCACGCGGTCGGGGGTGGGCGCGCCGCTCAGCAGCCCCGGGGCGTCGATCCCGTATACGGGCCGGTCCCCGCCGATGGCCCGGGCGAACTCCCGGTAGCACAGCGAGCTCCCGGCCGCGGGGGCGGCGAGGAAGAGGGGTGTGCCCCGGTCGCCCTCGTGGAAGCGGACCAGTTCGCGGGGCGCCGCGGGGGCCCGCTCCGACCGCTCTCCCCCGGCGGCTCCGGTGTCCCCGGCGCCTCCGGCGTCCCGGGTCTCCTGGGCCAGCGCGGCCAGTCGGCCGAAGGTCGGCTGTTCCAGGAAATCCGCCAGCGGTACGGCGATCCCCAGGTCTTCGTGGATGCGGCCGCGCAGCCGTACGGCCATGAGCGAATCGCCGCCCAGGGCGAAGAAGTCGTCCTCGTCGCGTGCCGAGGACGTCCCCAGGAGCTGGTTCCAGATGCCTGCCAACCCCGCGGCCGCGGCAGGTGCTTGGGCGGCCGCCCCCTCTGGCGAATCCTGGACGGCGGAAGGGCGCGGGCCGGGCGCCCCGGAAGGGACCGAGGGGGCGACCGCTTCGTCGACCGACGCCAGCAGCACCGCGTGGTCCGCCGAGGGCCGCTGCACCACGGCGACGTCCGAGAAGCCGGCGTCGTCGAGTGCCCGCCGCCACTCGTCGGCGGGCAGGTGGACGGAGTCGGTGCGCAGGTCGTCGGCGAAGTCCCACCAGCCGGGCGCCAGGCCCCACATGAAGTGGGTCCACAGCGCCACCCGCGTGACCTCGACGGCCCCCAGCCAGCCGCCCGCGGCCAGCAGCCCGCGCAGTCGGCGCAGCGTCGCGGGCAGGTCGGGCACCACGTGGAGGGCGTTGTAGGCGAGCACGATGTCGAAACCACGGGCGGGGAACCCCTGGGTGCCGAGGTCCTTGCTGAGGTCGAGCCGTGCGCACCGGACCTGTCCCCGGCCCCGCTCGGCCGCGCGCTCCCGGGCCCGGCTCAGGGCCAGGGCGCTGACGTCGGTGAAGGTGTAGAGGTCCTGGGGATGGGCCGGCCAGGACTCCAGCACCCGCCCGGTGAGCTCTCCGCTTCCGCCGCCGACCTCGAGCACGCGCAGCGGCCGGCCCGCCTCGCGCGGCCCCCGGCTCGCGGCCACGGCCGCCGCCAGCTGGTCCAGGCAGGGTCCCGCGTCGGCGACATCGACCGTGTTGTCGGTCAGGCAGGCGCGCAGAAACGTATCGCTGCCGTCCGGGTACAGCACGGAGACCGGCTCGCGCTCGCCGGCCAGCACCTCCGGATACGCGCCCGCGCAGTGGTCGAGCATCCGGCGCAGCCCGCGCGCCTCGTCGAGCCGGGCCGGGTCGAGCGCGGAGCGCAGCCGCTCCTCGATGTCGTCCGGGACCAGGAGGCGCTGGCCGCCCGGGGCCGCGTCTTCCGCATCCGTCGCACCCGTCGCCTCCTCGGTGAGGAAGCCGTGTTCGGTCATGGCCCGGACCATCAGCCGGGCCGGTCCGGCCAGCTCGCCGTGTCCGGCCAGGCGGTCCGTCAGTTCCCGTGCGCTCACGGCGTCGCCGGGCGCGAGGCGGCCGATCCGCAACCCGAGCCGGGTGGCCAGGGCCGCGGTGTACTCGTCGAGGCGGCGCACCAGGCCGGGCCGCTCGGACAGCGTGGGCCGGTCCGCGGCCGGCGGGGCCTGCAGGTCTTCGGCGATCCGCCGCGCGGTCGCCGCGTGCGCCGTCGCCGCGGGCGCGGCGCGCGGCAGGTGCGGGGCCGGTACGGCCGTGGCCGGGGCCGGGCCCGGCGCTGCCGTAGCCGGTACGGCCGGGGCCGCGGGCTGGTCGGTACCGGTGCCGCAGGGCCTGGAGTCCAGGGGGTGGGGCGGCAGGGAGCAGCGCTGCCGGGACCCGCCCGCGAACTGCCCGACCTCCACGCTCAGCCCGGCCTCCCAGAGCCTGCCGACCGCCTCCAGGACCCGCGCCTCGGCGTCGTCCGTCGCGCCGTCGAGCAGGGGGACCGTGAGGTGGCGCGCGGTGTGGCGGGGGTGGTCGCGGACCGCCCGGCTCATGGAGGCGCCCGGCCCGAGTTCGACGAACACCTCGGCGCCGCCCGACAACAGCGTGTCCAGACCCTGCCGCAGCCGCACGGTGTCCGTCAGCTGGGCGGCCCAGTAGTCGGCCGACGCCACCTCGCCGGGGGTGGCCCAGCCACCGGTGACGTTGGACACCAGGGGTGTTCGAGGTGCGTTCGCGGTCAGCCGCGCCACGCGGGCGCGCAGCGCGGCCGCGGCCGGGGCCATCTGCCGGGAGTGGAAGGCCCTGCTGGTCTCCAGCAGGCGGGCGGGCCGGCCCTCCAGCCGCTCGGCGAGTCGCTGGACCGCCTCCGGAGGCCCGGAGAGGACCAGGCGGTCGTGGCCGTCCACGGCCACCGCGGGCCGGGGCCCGGGCAGTTGCTCCAACGCCCGTGTCACGGCCTCGCGGTCGCCGTCCCGTACCAGCTCGACGGCGAGCATCCGGCCGGGAGCGGTGTCCCGGGTGGCCAGCGCCCGGGTGTGCACCAGGCGCAGCGCGTCGGGGAGCTCCCACACCCCGGCCGCCAGGGCGGCGGCGTACTCGCCGATGCTGTTGCCCATCACGGCGCTCGGCCGGATGTCCCAGCCGTCCAGGGTGCGGGTGAGGGCGTGTCCGAGGGCGAAGAGGCCGAGCTGCTGGTGAACGGGGTCGTGGTACCACTCCGGTGGTGTCCGCGGGCTCAGGAGTGGCGAGAGGTCCGTGTCGGCTTCTTGCCGGGCCCAGGCGCGAACCTCGTCGAAGGCCTCGGCGAACGCGGGCAGCACGGCGTACGCCCCGGCGGCGGCTCCGCCCGGGCACAGGGTGCCCTGGCCCGGGTAGAGGAAGGCGACGCCGGTCGGCTCGGCTGTCGCCGGGCCGTCCGGCAGGGGCTCCCCGAGGTCGCTCAGCGCTTCGGCGGCCCGCGCCACATCGCGGGCGACGACCGTGGCGCGGTGTGCGTAGCGGCGCCGGCCGTCGGCCAGGGTGCGCGCCACCTCGTCCAGGCGCGGGGGGCGGTCGTCCCGCAGCCGCTGGGCCAGGTCGCTCCGGGCGGCGCGCAGCGCTTCGGGAGACGAGGCGGACAGCGCCAGCAGGCGGGGCCCGCGCGCCCCGGCGCCGGTGGCGCGTGGTGTCGGGGCGGCTTCCAGGACGGCGTGCGCGTTGGTCCCGCCGACGCCGAAGGAGCTGACGCCGGCGAGCGCCGGCCGGCCCTCGGGCCAGGGGCCATGGCGGTCGGCGACGGTGAACGGCGTGGTTTCCAGCTTCATCAGCGGGTTGGGCCGTCGGAAGTGCATCGTCGGCACCAGCTCCCGGTGCCACAGCAGCAGCGCCGTCTTGATCAGGCCGCTGACGCCGGAGGCCGAGCCGGTGTGTCCGATGTTGCCCTTGACCGCGCCCAGGACACAGGACCCCACCGCGTCCGTGGTGGTGCGGAACGCGGCGGTGAGCGCGGCCACTTCGACGGGGTCGCCCAGTCGGGTGGCGGTGCCGTGTGCCTCGACGTAGCCGACGTCCGCCGGGTCGACGTCGGCCCGGCCCAGGGCCGCCAGGATGACATCGCGCTGCCCGCCCGGCGAGGGCGCGGTGAACCCGGCCTTGTCTCCCCCGTCGTTGTTGACCGCCGTGCCGCGGATGACGGCCACCACCCGGTCGCCGTCGCGCAGCGCGTCCTCCAGCCGGCGCAGCACCACGACGCCCGCGCCCGAGCTGGAGACGGTGCCCGCGGCGTCGGCGTCGAACGGGCGGCAGTGGCCGTCGGGCGACAGGATGCCGCCCTCCTCGTACACATAGCCCGTCACCTGCGGGAAGAACAGCCCCACGCCCCCCGCGAGGGCGGCGTCGCACTCGTATCCGAGCAGGCTCTGCACCGCCTGGTGCACCGCGACCAGCGAGGTGGAGCAGGCGGTCTGCACCGTCAGCGCGGGCCCGGTGAGCCGGAGTTTGTACGCGGCCCGCGTCGCCAGGAAGTCCTTGTCGCGGCCGAGGGTCTGGCTGACGAGCTCCTCCTGCGAGGCGCCCAGGGGCACGGCGTCGCACCCGGCGAACACCCCGATCGGGCCCGGGAAGCGGTGCGGGTCGATGGCCGCGTCGTCCAGGGCGGTACTCGCGCACTCCAGGAACACCCGCTGCTGGGGGTCGATGCCACGGGCCTCGCCGAGGCTGTAGCCGAAGAACGACCAGTCGAAGCGGTCGGCTCCGGCCACCACTCCGCGCGCGGCCACGAAGTCCGGCCGCTCCGCGAGCCGCCGGTCTGTGCCCGCGGCGGCGAGCTGGTCCGGGGTGAAGCGGGAGACGGTGTCCCGGCCGGCCACCAGGTTGTCCCAGAACGCGCGGACGTCCCCGGCGCCCGGCAGCCGGCAGGCCATGCCGACGATGGCCACGGCGTCCTCATGCATCGGTTCCCTCCTTCCGGTCGGTCGCCGGGCGTCGGTCGCGTTGCCTGGCCCGGCGTCCCTTCCGGGCCCGCTCGCGGAAGTCCTTTGCCGCCGAGGCCGCGTGTTCGCGCTCGTCCGGCCCGTCGATCGCCCGGGCCATGGCGTGCACCGTGGCGTGTTCGAAGAGCCGCTGGACAGGCAGTTCGATACCGAAGGCGCCCTCCAGCCGGCGCTGCAGGGTGGCCAGGCGCAGCGAGTCGCCGCCCAGGTCGAAGAAGTTGTCGTGGACGCCGACGGTGTCCACGCCCAGCACCTCGCGCCACAGGGCCGCGATGCGCCGCTCCCGGTCGTCCTGGGGCGCCACGGCCGGGGCCGCGCCCACCAGGTCCGCGCGGCCGGGCCGGGGCAGGGCCGCGTGGTCGACCTTGCCGTGCGGGGTGAGCGGCAACGCGTCGAGCCACACCAGAGCGTCCGGGACCAGTGGGGGCGGCAGCGTCTCGCGCAGCGCCCCGAGCACCGCCTGGGTCGCGGTCGCGGTCACGGTCGCGGAGGCCGCGTCGGCGCTGGGCACCGCGTACGCCACCAGGCGCGCGGACGCGGCCTCGAAGGCGCGTACGGCGGCCTGGGCGACCAGCGGGTGCGCGGCCAGCCGGGCCTCGATCTCCTCCGGCTCGATGCGGTGTCCGCGCACCTTGAGCTGACGGTCCGCCCGGCCGATGAACTCCAATGTTCCGTCGGGCAGCCAGCGCCCCAGGTCCCCGGTGCGGTAGACGGGGCCGGGCGCGCCTTCGGGACCGTCGGGAAGAAACCGCTCGGCGGTCAGTTCGGGGCGTCGCCAGTAGCCGAGCGCCACTCCGCTGCCGCCGATGAGGATCTCGCCCTTGACGCCGACGGGGCAGCGGTGGCCCGACTCGTCGACCACGTGGACGCGGACCCCGGCCGCCGGGCGGCCGACGCGCCCCGGGCGGAAGTCCGCCTCGCCGGGGGTGAGGATGTGGCTGGCGGCGGTGACCGTTGCCTCGGTCGGCCCGTAGCAGTTGACCAGCCCGTACGGCAGGCCGGGCGGCGGGGCGGAGCCGAGCGCCGCGCCACCGTGGACCAGCCGGCGCAGCGCCCGGGGCGGCTCGCCGTGGGCCCAGATGGTCTCGACGAGCGCCGCGGGCACGACGGCGACGGTCACCTGGTGGGTGTCCAGCCACGCGGACACCTCGCCGGGGAACACGGTGCCGGGGTGCGGAACGAGTGCCGCGCCCGCGGTGAGGGTCGGCCAGATCTCCGAGACGGCGGCGTCGAAGCCGACGTTGATGAGCTGGCTCACCCGGTCGGCCGGCCCCAGGGCGAGCAGGTCGGCGAACCACTGGGCGTGCTGGGCGAGCCCGCCGTGGCGGACGACGACGCCCTTGGGCAGGCCGGTGGATCCCGAGGTGTAGACGACGTACGCCGGGTCGTCGGGGCTGGGCAGCCCGGTCGCGGCGGCCACGGGGCCGCCGTCCGCCGTGTTCTGGGTCTCCTCGGTCACATGGAACGCGGTGACCTGGTCCGGCAGTTGGTGTCCGCCGTCGGTGAGGACCACCCGCGCGCCCAGGTCGTCGAGGATGTACGCGACGCGCTCGGGCGGGTATCCGGGGTCCACCGGGCAGTACGCGCAACCGGCGTACCACGCCGCCAGCATCGCCACGACCAGGTCGGGCCCCCGGTCGAGCAGCACGGCCACGACCGGTTGCCCTTGGCCCACCGGTCGCTCGATGCGCGCCGCGAGCCGGCGGGCGCGGGCGTCCAGTGCGGCGTAGCCGAGCGGGCCCTCGGGGGTGTCGATGGCCGTGGCGTCCGGTGTGGCCCTCACGCGCGCGGCGATCAGGTGCGGCACCGTCGTGGGCGGCGCGGCGGCGGGCCCCTGCTCAAGCACGGCGAGCGCGGCGCGCTCGTCGGCGCCGACGCGGGGCAGCGAGGCCAACGGGCGGTCGGGCCGGTCCACGAGATCGGCGAGCACCGCGGCGGTCAGCGCCGCCAGCCGCTCGGCCTCCGCGCGGCCGATGCGGTCGCCGCGGTAGGCCAGCAGTCCGCGCAGGGTGCCGTTCTGCTCCTGGAAGGACACCGTCACGGCGCCCTTGGCGGCCCAGTCGGCGCCATCGCCGCTCAGCGCGAACCGCCGCAGGCGGTGGCCGCCGAGCGACGGGGCCCGGGTCTCGGGGACGACGGGGGTCAGGGCGACGTCGGCGTAGGGGGTGATGCCGTAGCGGCGCTCGGGGTTGAGCGCGGCGACCACCTGGTCGAACGGCACATGCTGGTCCTCCAACGCCTCCAGCACCCGCTCCCGCATTCCGCGCAGCAGCGAAAGCGCCGTCGTGTCCTCGTCCACCACGGACCGGATCACCACCGTGTTCGTGCACGGCCCCACCACCGAACCGAACCGCTCACCCCCACGATTCGCCACCGGACACCCGAACGTCACATCCCGCTCACCACTCCACCGGTGCAACGCCCCCGCGAACCCCGCCGCCACCGCCATGAACCACGACACACTCTCCCGCTCCGACACCCCGCGCAACCGCTCCAACACCCCCACCCCCAACGGAACCTCCACCACACCCGACGGCTCCACCACCCCAGGCTCCGGCCACGACACATACGCCGGAGCCCCCGCAAGCCGCCCACACCACCGCTCCACCCCCGCACGACCCGCCACCGAACCCACCAACTCACCCTGCACCCGCACAAACTCCCGATACTGCACCACCCCGGCGGCAGCGCTCTGTCGGAGTACGGGGGTGTGCGCGGTGTCGGCCAGGGCGGTCAGCAGCTCGCGGAGCAGCCCGGCGAGCTCCTCGGCGTCCCGTCGGCTCAGCTGGTCGCCCCGGTACGACAGGCCCACGCGGTCCGTCCCGTCCTCGCGGAAGACGGTGACGGTGACCGGGAACTTCTGCTCCGCGGCGAGCTGACTGCTCATCACCGGAGTCAGGACGGTGCCGCCCAGGGGGTAGCCGTCGTCCACCGGCGCCAGGTTGAGGACCGCTCCGGCGTAGGGGGTGATGCCGTAGCGGCGCTCGGGGTTGAGCGCGGCGACCACCTGGTCGAACGGCACATGCTGGTCCTCCAACGCCTCCAGCACCCGCTCCCGCATTCCGCGCAGCAGCGAAAGCGCCGTCGTGTCCTCGTCCACCACGGACCGGATCACCACCGTGTTCGTGCACGGCCCCACCACCGAACCGAACCGCTCACCCCCACGATTCGCCACCGGACACCCGAACGTCACATCCCGCTCACCACTCCACCGGTGCAACGCCCCCGCGAACCCCGCCGCCACCGCCATGAACCACGACACACTCTCCCGCTCCGACACCCCGCGCAACCGCTCCAACACCCCCACCCCCAACGGAACCTCCACCACACCCGACGGCTCCACCACCCCAGGCTCCGGCCACGACACATACGCCGGAGCCCCCGCAAGCCGCCCACACCACCGCTCCACCCCCGCACGACCCGCCACCGAACCCACCAACTCACCCTGCACCCGCACAAACTCCCGATACTGCACCACCTCATCGCCCAGCCCCGCGCCCTCGTACACCGCGTTCATGTCCTGGACGAGGGGCACCAGGGACGGGCCGTCGCACACGAGGTGGTGCAGGCACAGCACGAAGAGCTGGCCGTGTTCGCCCAGGTCGATCAGGGCGGGCCGCAGCAGTCGGCCGGAGGCCGGGTCGAAGGGTGCCCCGGCGACCTCGCGGACCCATTCCCGCCACCGCCCGTCCTGCTCGGCCGGGTCCACACCCGACAGGTCCACCTCTTCCAGGGGCGGCGACCAGGGTTCCCCGATCCGCTGCCACAGCCGGCCGCCGCGCTCCACGAACCCGGTGCGCAGCGCCTCGTGGCGGGCCACGACGGCGTCCAGGGACCGGCGCAGCCGCCCGGGTTCCAGGCGTCCGCCACGCACCCGCCACACCAGGGGCATCGCATAGCGGTCGGGGCCGGAGGAGAGCTGCTCGTCGAGGGCGATACGGCGCTGGAAGTCCGACGCGGGCACGAGCACCCCGTCCGCCGCGTCCGCCGCCCGTTCCGTATCCCGTCCGTCGTGGGCGGCGGGCCCGGCCGGGCCCGGGGGGCGGTGTCCGCGCGCCGCGAGCGCCTCGTCGATCCGGTCCGCCAGGTCCCCCAGCCGCGGGTGCTCGAACACCGTGCGCACCGGCAGGTCGACGCCGAAGCGCGTCGACACCTGGGACAGCAGGGTGGCGGCCAGCAGGGAGTGTCCGCCCGCCTCGAAGAAGGAGGTGTCGGCGAAGATCTCCGGCACGGGCAGCAGGTCGCCCCACAGCGGGGCGAGGGCCCGGGCCGTCTCGGTGCGCGGGGCGCTGCCCGCCCCGTCCGTGAGCACGGTGCTCCGGGCGGCCAGCTCGGCGAGGTCCACCTTCCCGTTGACCGAGAGGGGGATACGGTCCGCCACCTTGAAGACCGAGGGCACCATGTATGCGGGCAGCCGCTCGGCGAGCCGGGCGCGCAGCTCTCCCGCGTCGGGCGCGTTCGTGGGGCACCAGAGGTGGGCCACCAGGCGGTCGGTGTCCGCCTCGTCCACAGTGACCTGGGCCTGCGCGACATCGGGGTGCCCGGTCAGGCAGGTCTCGACCTCGGCGGGCTCGATGCGGTAGCCGCGCACCTGCAGTTGGTCGTCCATCCGGCCCAGGTACTCAAGCGTGCCGTCGGGCCGATAGCGGCCCAGGTCACCGCTGCGGTAGAGGCGGCCGGAACCGTACGGGTCGGGCACGAACCGCTCACGCTCCAGCTCCGGCCGTCCCACATACCCGGCCGCCACCCCCTCGCCGCCGACGCAGATCTCCCCCACCGCGCCGACCGGCAGCATCCGGTGCCGCCCCGCGGCGGGGTGCGGGTCGAGGAGGCGGACGGTGGTGGTCGGGAGGGGCGTGCCGATCGGGCTGCGGTCGGCCGCGATGTCCTCGGCGGTGATGGTCCGGGCGGTGACATGCACGGTGGTCTCAGTGATCCCGTACATGTTGACCACCTCGGTGCCGGGGTGGCCGGTGGGCCAGTCGCCGAGGGTGGCCGGGGCGAATCTGGCCCCGCCGAGGATGACGTACCGCAGGCTCGCCATGCGTCGCTCCTCGGTGTCCGTGACCCGGACCAGCTGCGCGAACATGCTCGGGGTCTGGTTGAGGACCGTCACCTGGTGGCGGCGCACCAGCTCCGCCACGCGCCGTGGGTCGCGCAGCTCGTCGCCGTCCGGCACCACGAGCCGGCCCCCGTGTACGAGGCAGCCGAAGATCTCCCAGACGGAGAAGTCGAAGGCGTACGAGTGGGCAAGGACCCACACGTCGTCGGGCCCGAAGCGGAACGGCAGCCGGTCGCCCGCCACCAGCCGCACCACATTGCGGTGGGTGACCCGCACCCCCTTCGGGCGGCCGGTGGTGCCCGAGGTGTAGATGACGTAGGCCAGGTCGTCCGGGGCGGGCTCGGGCAGGGTCTCTCGGTGCGGGGGCGCGGCGGTGTGGTCGATCTCGTCGAGGCGTACGGTCGGGCCGGCGAAGCCGGGATCAGCGGTGTGCGCAGTGTTCGTGAGCAGCAGGGTCGCCGCGCTGTCGGTGAGGATGAAGGCCGCGCGGTCCGCCGGTACGGCCGGGTCGATCGGCACGTACGCCGCCCCCGCCAGCAGCACGGCCAGGACGGCCTCGATCTGCGCGGTCCCCCGCTCGACGCGCAGTCCGACGGTGTCGCCCGGTCGTACGCCGTGGTTCACGAGGACCCGGGCCAGGCGCTCGGCGCGCTCGACGAGCTGCCGGTAGGTGAGCGTGCCGTCGCCGCCGGCCAGGGCCACCCGGTCCGGGTGACGCGCGGCCCGCTCACTCACCAGGCGGGCAAGCGTGGTGTGCGGGTAGTCGGCGGCCGTGTCGTTCCACTCCTCGATCTGGCGGTGGCGCTCGGCCTCCGTGAGCGGTTCGAAGGCGCCGAGGAGGGTGTCGGGCCGGGTGGCCGCGTCGCGCAGCAGGCGCTGCCAGTGCTCCGCGAAGAGCCGCATCCGGGCCGGGTCGTAGTACAGGCCGTTGAACACCAGCCGCCCGCCGACCCCGTCGCCGTCCCCGCCGCCGGCCGTGGGGCGCAGCGTCAGGAGCAGATCGCATTTGCCCAGGCCGACGGCAGGGGTGGACGGTTGGCCTTCGGGCGCGTCGTGCTCGAAGTCGAACACCACGTCGAAGAGAGCGGTCCGGCTCATGTCCTTGGGCGGGGCGACACGCCGCGCCACCTCGTCGAAGGGGGCGTGCCCACAGGCGCGCACCTCCCTCAGGCCCGCCTCGCACGCCCGGGCCCAGGACGCGAAGGACTGCTCGTGGCCGCCGCGCAGCCGCAGCGGCAGGAAGTCGTCCATCGGGCCCACCACATGGGCCGTGGCGGTGTCACGCCGCGGGTTCGCCACGCCCACGGTGAGATCGGTCTGCCCCGAGTACCACATGAGCAGGGTGGTGTACGCCGCGAGCAGAGCGGCCTCGGTGCTGACGCCCTCGCGCCGCGCGAGCCCGGCGAGGCCCGTACCGTCCGGGAGGTCGACCGGCAGGGAGTGTTCCTCGTAGATGTGGACGGCGGCCCTCGCCCGGTCCTCGGGCAGTCGCAGGGCTCCGCTTCCGCCGTCGAGCAGCTCGGCGAGGCGGGCCGTCTGACGCTCTTCGGCCTCGGTGTCCCGCGCCTGCCACCACTGGGTGAACGAGGATGGCGCGGGCGGCAGTTGGCCGCCGTCGAGCAGGGTCGCGAGCTCCTGGCCGACGGTCCGCAGCGAGGCCCGGTCGGCCACGGCGAGATGCGCGACGAGCACAAGGGCGCACCCCTCGCCCGTGCCGCCCCGCGGTGCGACCGCGACCCGGAACAGCGGCCCCTCGGCGAGGTGGAAGGGGCGGCGCAGCCAGGCGGCGACCCCGTCGGGGGCGGTGTCCGTGAGGGTTGCACACTCGACGGGCACACGCTCGTGGACGCGCTGGGTGCAGGTCCCGCCGGAGAGTTCCACCGTGGTGCGCAGCGCCGGGTGGCGATCCAGGACCGCCGCGACCGCCTGGCGCAGCTCGCCTTCTGCGGGGATGGCGTCCAGGGCGAGCAGCTGGGACACGTTGTGGTAGACGGGGGCGTCCTCGTACACCGTGCCCCGCTCGAAGTGTTCGACGAAGGCCATGCGCTGCTGGTGCGGGGTGGCCGGGTACTCCTGATACGGGGCCGCCTGGACGGCCTGCCCCACGCACTCGGCGTAGGCCCGCTCCAGGTCGCGCAGGAAGACCGGTTCGGAGCCGATGTCCCACACCAGATGGTGCAGAGCGCACATCAGCAGCTGGTCCCGGCCGTCCTCCTCCAGGTCCACCAGCATGACGCGCAGCAGCCGTCCCGAGGCGATGTCGAAGGGCTCCTGAGCGAGGGCGTCCAGTGCCGCGCGGGCGTCGGCCAGGCGGCTCTCGCCGGTGGCGCCCTCGGCGACGCGGTGCACCACCTCCGGGACCCACGGCTCTTTGACGACCTGCTGCGGCCTGCCGTCCGGCTCCCGTTCGACGAAGCGGGTGCGCAACGCCTCGTGCCGCGCCACGACCTGGCCCAGCGCGCCGCGCAGGGCGGTCGGGTCAAGCCCGCCCCGGACCCGCCAGGCGAGCGGCACGTTGTAGAACGAGCCGGTGCCGCGCAGCCGCTCGTCCAGCCAGATCCGCTCCTGGAAGCCGGACGCGGGGAAGCGGTCCCCCGGTGTATCGGACGCCTCCCCGGATACGTCCCCGGGCACCTCCTCGGACACCTCAGCGGGGGCGCGGCGCGCGTCGAGCTCCTGGGCCAGGGACGTCAGGCGCGGCTTCTCGAAGACGGTGCGCAGGGAGATGTCCACGCCGAGCCGCGCCGAGACCCGCGAGACGAGGCGGGTGGCGAGGAGGGAGTGTCCGCCCAGCGCGAAGAAGTCGGGGCCTTCGGCCGGATCGACCTCGGTCCGCAGCAGGTCGGACCAGATGGCGGCGAGTTCGCGCTCGGTGGGGGTGGCGGTGGCGGTGACCCCGGCGTCCGTCTCGTCGGCGGGCTCCGGCGGGGCCCCGGCCGGGTCCGCCACCGGCGGGAGCTCGGCGCGGTTGACCTTGCCGTTGACGGACAGCGGTAGGTGGTCGAGCACGACATATGCGGACGGCGTCATGTAGTCGGGCAGCTGGTGCTGTGCGTACGCCTCGATGGCCGCGGCCAGTTCGGGGTGCGGCTCCGGCCGGATCGGCTGGTTGGTGAACGCCTCCGCCGGAGCGTCCGCGGCAAGCGTACGGCGCCTGGGGTAGGCGTCCGAGACGAAGTCCGGCGCCTTCGGCCCGACGCTCTCGGGCAGCGCAGTGGGGTCCAGGAACAGCACGTCGAGACTGCCGTCCGCCGCCTTTGCCCAGGTGAGGACGGTGCGCAGGCCAAGGCCCCGGCCGAGCGCGGCGAAGTCCTCGGGGTCGGGGCAACCGCCGTCGTCGAAACCGTCGTCGAAGACACCGCCGTCGAGGGCGTCGCGGGCCGCGGCGACACCGGTGCCCGCGCACACCTCGTGTTCGGCCCGCAGCAGCGGAAGCACCCTGGCGTTGGGCACCCCCGCGAGCCGCAGCGCGGACGGCTGCTTGTCGCGCAGGTAGCGGCCCACATCGGCCAGGTCGGCGACGTCGTGGCCCCAGCGCGCCACCGTCGCGTCGGCGCACGAATAGGGCTCTGCGCCGGCGGACACCTTGCGCAGCACGGCCTCGTAGCGGAACTGCGTGAGTTCGTTGTGCGCTCGGCCGCGCTTGACCCGCACATCGACACCGGCGACCTCGGGCAGCGCGCCCAGGTGTTCGGTGAAGAACTCCGGCTCCACGAGGAGTTCCTTCTCGTGCAGCACCGCGCGCTCCACCGCGCGCTTCAGCCCGGCGAGGTCTTCGTGGCCGTCCTCGGCCGCCGGGCGCCGGAGTTCCACTCCGGTGCGGAACTCCCGCAGCAGCCTCTTGGGCCGTACGTCTCCGACGAAGAGGTGTCCGCCGGGCGTCAGGGCGTCCAGCGCGCCGCGCAGCGCCGTGGACAGGTAGGCGGCGCTCGGCAGGTACTGCACCACCGAGTTGACGACGACGCAGTCGAAGTGTTCCAGCGGGATGCCCGACAGGTCCCGGGCCTCGCGCCGCAACAGCCGTAATCGGTTTGCGAGCCGTTCGTCCTCGCGCACCTTCGCCGCCAGCCGGGAGACGGCGCGCTCGGAGAAGTCGGTGGCCCAGTACTCCGCGCAGTGCGGGGCCAGGCGGGCGAGGAGCAGCCCGCTGCCGACCCCGATCTCCAGGATGCGGCGCGGGCGCAGCGCGAGGACGCGGTCGGCGGTGCGGTCGCGCCACTCCCGCATCTCGTGCCGTGGGATGGGTGTGCCGCGGTAGCTGTCCATCCAGCCGCCGAAGTCCTCGCCGAGCGCGGCCTGGTCGCCCTCGCGGTACATGTCCTCGTACACGTCCTGCCACTCGCGGACGCGCTCGACCTCGTGGGCTTCCCCGCCGCCGCTCTCCGGCGCGGCCGTGTCCGGCGCGGCCGTGTTCTGCTCTGCCGTGGGCACCAGGTAGGCCACCAGGCGCCTTCCACCTCCCGCGGCCAACTGGGGCACGACGACGGCCCGCGCCACGTCCGGGTGGCGTTCCAGGCTCAGTTCGATGTCGTGCGGCTCGATTCGGAAGCCGCGGATCTTCACCTGGTCGTCGGCGCGGCCGAGGAAGAAAAGAGTGCCGTCGGGGGCCAGGCGCACCAGGTCGCCGGTGCGGTACATGCGGCCCGGGTGGAAGGGGTTGGCGCGGAAGCGCTCGCGGGTGGATTCGGGGCGGTTGACGTAACCGGCCGAGACATGCGCGCCGCCCACCCACAGCTCGCCCGGGGCACCCTGGGGCACGGGACGCCCGTCCGCGTCGAGCACGTACAGGGTGGTGTTGTCCATCGCCCGGCCGATGGGGACCGGGCCCCGCGGTGCCCGGGTCATCCGGTGGCGGGTGGCGAATGTCGTGGTCTCGGTGGGGCCGTAGCCGTTGACGACGACGATGCCCGGGCAGGTGTCGAACACCCGGGCCACGGCCGCCTGGGACACCACGTCACCGCCGGTCCACACCTCGCGCAGGCCGCGCAGAGCGTCGGGCTCCTCCTCGGCCAGGGCGGCGAAGAGCCCGGCGGTCAGCCACGCCGCGGTCACGCCGTGGCGCGCGATCGCCCCGCGCAGCGTGGCCGGGAGCAGCGCCCCCGGCGGCGCCACGCAGATCTGCCCGCCGGACAGCAGGGGCACCCACAGTTCGTACTGCACGGCGTCGAAGGCGTGCGGCGAGTGCCACAGGACCCGCTGGTGCGCGCCCCCCGACCAGCAGCGGTCGTGGGCGAGGGCGACGAGGTTGCGGTGGGTGATCTGGACGCCGGAGGGCACCCCGGTCGAGCCGGAGGTGTACATCACACAGGCCGGCGCGTCCGGGGACACCGGCTCGTCCGGCGCCGGCGGCACGGGCGGCGCGGTCAGTGCGAGCTCGGCCACGTCGGCGACGGGCAGGCCCGCGCCGTCCTGCTCGCGCACCACGGGCAACTCGCGCGTGGCGCCGTCGACCAGCAGCAGGTCGCCGTCGGCCTCGGCGATCAGCGTGCGCAGGCGGGTGGCGGGCTGCCGCTCGTCCAACGGCACATAGGCCGCACCGGTCTTGAGGACGGCCAGCAGGGCGACCAGCAGCTCCACGGACCGCTCCATGAACACCAGGGCGGTGGAGCCGGAGCGTACGCCCCGCTCGCGCAGCAGCCCGGCGAGCCGGTCGGACCGCGCGTCCAGCTCCCGGTAGCTCAGCTCCGTATCGCCGCCGACCACGGCCACCGCGTCCGGGGTACGGGCGGCCTGCTGCCGGAACAGCTCGCCCAGGGACGCCTCGGGCAGGGGCCGCGGAGCCTCGTTCCATGTGTCGAGGAGCCGGGCGCGCTCGCGGGGGCCGGTGCACCCGGAGCCCGCCACGGGGCGGTGGACGGTGTCGGGGCCGAGCCCGTCCAGCAGAGTGACCAGCCGCTCGTGGTGGTCGGCGAGGGCGGCGTCGTCGCACCGGTCGGGGTGCGCGTCCAGGGTGAGCCGCAGATCCTCGCTGCCGGTGCTGCTGGTGTGCTGGAAACAGCACAGGGTGAGGTCTTCGGTCGGCATGATGGAGAGGTTGTGCAGGGTGCCCGACGCACCACCGAGGTCGATCGTGCCCAGCGGCGGTATCAGGTTGACCAGCGGTCCGGCGACACGTCTGCGCTCGGGCCAGCCGAGCTCCCGGCGCAGGTCCTCGCCGCGGTAGCGCTGGTGCGCCACCGCCTGTGCCACGGCCTCGTGGGTGTCGGCGAGCAGCCCGGCCCAGCTCGTGGCGGCGGTGATCCGCAGCCGCAGCGGAAGGACGTCGGACATCATCCCGGGGAACCGCTCGGCGGTGGGCGTGGCGCGGCTGCGGCTGGCCAGGCCCACCACGATGTCCTCACGGCCGGTCATACGGGCGGTGTACGCGGCGACGGTGGCGATGAGCGCCCGGGGGAAGTTGGTGCCCGCCTCCCGTGCCGCCGCGCGCAGGGCCCGGTGCCGTTCGGCGGGCAGCGTGAAGGCCGCCCGCCGCACCTCGTGCGCGGCCAGTGCCGTGCCGCTCCCCTCGGTCAGGGCCGTACGGCTCCCTTCGGTCAGCTCGAGGGGGGCCGGGCGGTCGGCGAAGCGGTCGAGCCAGTAGGCCCTGCTGGCCGCGTACTCCGCCGAGGTGCGATAGTGGGCCGCCTCGTCCAGGGCCTCGCCGAGGGTCTGGAACCGGGCCAGGGGGACCGGGCCGCCCGCCCGCAGCGCGCGGTAGACCTCGGCGACACGCTGGGCGATGAGGTTGAAGGCGTATCCGTCGGCGACCACGTGGTGGTAGCGCTGTGCCCATAAGGTGCGCCCGGGGGCGACTTCGAGGATCGCGAAGTCGCTGACGTGGCCCGCCTCCAGGTCGAAGGGGATGCGCAGGAACCGCTGCAGCCAGGTGTGCGCCGCGGCCATCGGGTCCGGCTCGGCGGTGAAGTCGTGCACAGCGATGTGCGGCGCGTTGGGTTCCAGCAGGATCTGCCCCGGCGGGTCCGACCGGCCGTCGAAGCGGACATGCAGGCCGTCGACCTCCATGACTACGCGTTTGATCGCGTCGATGAGCAGGGCGGTGTCCACCGCTCCCTGGATGTCGAGGTATTGCAGGCAGTTGTAGACGGGGCTGGTCGGATCCAGGTTCTGTGCGTACCAGATGCCGGACTGGGACGGGGACAGGGGATGGGTCGGACGGGAAACCATGGCTGTTCCTGCTTCCTCTTCCTGCGTTCCTGCGTTCCTGCGCGCCGGGGTGCGGGTGCCTGGTGCGGGTGCCTGGGCCTGCCGGTCCGGCTACGGCACGTCGGGGCCGGACACGCCGGGGTCGGACACGTCGGTGACGACGTCGTCGAGCAGCCCGCCGTGGCCGTCCCCGGTGATCCACCGCCGGGTCACCCTGCCGGTGTCGGGCCGCTCCTCCTCCTGCGCCTCGCGCGCGTGTCCGGCGATCCGGAGCAGCGCCCCGGTGCAGTAGATGTCGGCCAGGTCCTGCGCCTCGGTGTCGTGTTCGGCGGTGCGCCGCGCCGCCCGCGCGAGGACCAGGCTCGCGGCCATGATCTCGGTGGCCCAGCGGGCGACGGCGATCAGCGTGTGCTCCTGCGCGAAGAGCGTCTGATCGTCCGGGTAGGCCTCGGCCAGCGCGGCGCAGCGGGCACGGAACTCCTCGACGGAGTCGTGCAGTTCGGCCAGGTGGCGCTGGTTGCGCGGGGTGAGCGCGGCGGTCAGGCGCTCCCGTGCCCCGGCGGCCTGCTCGGTGCCCTGGCCGTCGTCGAGGGCGCCCGCGCGATGGTAGGAGAAGATCGCCAGCTTGGAGAGCCAGTAGTCCAGCTGGAAGTCCACCCCACCCGAGATCCGCAGGTTCCTGGCGTCGCGGAAGGAGCGCTCCAGGGGTACGGGCGGCGCGCCGCGCGCCGCCTTGCTGGCCGCGGTCTCATAGCCCTCCGCCGCGAACAGCGACATGGTGCGGTCCACGACGCCCCAGCACAGCAGCGAGCACAGGTTCTTCGCCACGGCCTGTTCGAAGAGCGGGTTGAGGCCCGCGTCCTCGCACAGCAGGCTCCACTCGGCGACCGCCTCGAGCGCGAAGGTGTCGGCGAGGGACTGGCCGATGAGGTGCTGGATCTCCTCGTACTCCCCCAGCGGGACGCCGTCCACCCGGCGTCGCCGCACGAAGCCGCGCGACCACTCCAGGCACAGCTTGGCGATCGCCAGGGACGGCGCCGCGATGAGGTACATCCGGCCCAGGATCGCCAGCCCGCCGGCCTGGGCGGTGATCCGCACATCGTGGGCGCTGGGCTTCTCCACGAAGACGTGGTCCCGGGGCACGCGCACCCGGTCCAGGGTGAACCCTCCGTTGGGGAAGCCCTTGATGCCCATGAACTCGTGCTCGGCCGACCGCCGCACGCCGGGCGCGTCCGGGTCGACGACCACCAGTCTGCGCAGCTCCCGGCCGTCCTCCTGGACGGTGGCCACCACTCCGAGCAGCTCGGCGAAGGGCGCGTTGCCGCTGAACACCTTTTCGCCGCTGACCAGGTAGGCATGGCCGTCCTCGGTGGGGACGGCGACGGTCTCCCTCCGGTGATTGGCCGCGCCGGACGGTTCCGTATCGGCGAAGCTGGATATCAGCCCACGCGCGACGCGCTCGCTGAGCATGTCGCGCAGTGGGCCCTCGGGAAGAATCTGGACCAGCGGGGCGAAGCCGATCGAGTTCTGCACCGCGACCACCAGACCAAGCGGAAGCGACCAGCTGGAAATGGCCTGAATGACGCGGAAAGCATTGAGGTCGGACAGGGCGAGGCCGCCCAGGTTCCGGGGACTCTGCAGTTTCAGGTAACTGCTCTCCCGTAGCCGTTTGATGGCCTCCCGGGGCAGTTCTCCGGTCTTCTCCACAAGGGCGGGATCCACTAACCCGCGGGCGAACTCCTTGGCATCGGCGACTAGCGCGTCGCCCTGTTTACGGTCACTCTCCGGCTGCACCGGAAACGGATGAACGAGATCCAGCCGCATTGAGCCGCGGAGGATCTCTTCCAGGAAGCTGGTCCTCCCCGGCACGTTCATGCCGTTGAGCGGACGAGACATGAGGCATCCCTTCTGCGAAAAGACAAAATCAAGCCATCGCGCGGGCGCGCGCTCGGTGACGTGATCAGGAGTAAGAAGTAATGGGGAAAGGGATCGCAGAACCGGACAGGGGTACGCGCATCGGGAACCGGCGCGGGTGGGCGGTGCTCAGCCCGGACCGGCACCTCCCGGCTCATGGGCGACGCGTCGGCCCGGGCGGCCGATACGCGGTGACAGGATTGTCGGACACCCCGGATAACGGGCCGGACCAGGGGAAACGCGATGCCACATGCGCAGCCGACCTGCCACAGCCTCCCCCTCGTGCCGGACTTCGGAAATCACCCTCACCCTGATACGGCCGGGCGCCCGAGGTCAACACCTCGGGTATGGCAGGCAAAGGACAGCTTCCCCCGGCAGCCCCGTCCCACGGCAGTAGTTTTCGGGCACAACTACCGTGAGTCTCTTCATGGATTGCCCGGGGCGGGGGTGGGGTAATGTGCGGCCAGCAGGAGCCGCCGACGCCTCTCGGGAAGGAACGTGCATGACCTTCGACGCGCGAAAGACCGGCGGCCTGCCGCCCGCTTTCCTGGCCGCCGAGACCTCCTCCTTCCTGGATTTCCTGAAGGCACAGGCTCCCCAGCTCCTGCCCGCGAAGCGGCAGCTGCCGCCCGCCCGGGGCGACTTCGAGGCGCCCCACGGCACGACCGTCATCGCGGCGACCTATGCGGACGGCGTGCTGGTGGCCGGAGACCGGCGCGTCACCATGGGCAACCTCATCGCGCACCGCGAATACGAGAAGGTCTTCCCGGCCGATGAACACTCCGCCATCGCCATCGCCGGCACCGCGGGCCTGGCGGTGGAACTCGTCAAGCTCTTGCAGCTGGAACTCGAGCACTACGAGAAAATAGAAGGCACGGCCCTCTCCTTGGACGGCAAGGCCAACCGGCTGACCAGGATGGTCCGGGACAATCTCGCCATGGCCATGCAGGGCCTGGCGGTGGTCCCGCTCTTCGCGGGCTATGACGTGAACAAGGGCGTCGGCCGTGTCTTCTCCTACGACGTCACCGGCAACCGCACCGAGGAGCGGGGCTTCGCCACCACCGGTTCCGGCTCGGTCCACGCCCGGGGCTCGTTGAAGAAGCTCTACAAGGAGGGCATGCCGGAGCGCGACATCGTCACCGCCGTCGTGCAGGCGCTCTACGACGCCGCGGACGAGGACTCCGCCACGGGCGGCCCCGATCTCACCCGGCGGCTGTTCCCCCTCATCGCCCTCATCACCGAGGACGGGTACCGACGGCTCGACCAGGACGAGGTCGCGGCGGTCGCGCAGGCCGTCGTCGAGCGGCGCCACTCGGCGCCCGACGGTCCTCAGGCACCGGTCCTGTAGAGCGCGCACACCGCTGTCCGGCGGTGGTTCCGTTCCTGTTTCACACCGCGAGGAGACACGACCATGTCCGGGGTCAACCGCCGTCAGCTTCTGCGGAACGCCACCGCCGCCGCGTCCGGGGTCATCGGGGGGCTGGCCCTGGACACTCCGGCCAGTGCGGCCGAGGGCACCGCGGAGACCGGCTGCACACCCCCGCTCGGCCCGGTCAAGGCCGGCCCCGACGACGCGCGCTACGCGTATTTGGTGCGGCGCGGCCAGCAGCGCTGGGTGGGCACACCGGACCACGCATGGGTGGTCGGCTCGACCGAGCAG
Source organism: Streptomyces sp. ME19-01-6 (assembly GCF_033793745.1). Classification (NCBI taxonomy): domain Bacteria; kingdom Bacillati; phylum Actinomycetota; class Actinomycetes; order Kitasatosporales; family Streptomycetaceae; genus Streptomyces; species Streptomyces sp. ME19-01-6. The sequence continues at coordinate 105,981 of NZ_JARAXF010000012.1, forward strand.
GTCGTCAAGGCCGTCCAGGAGGCCGTGGACTCCGGCAGGCGGATCGCCGTGCGCAGCGGCGGGCACTGCGCGGAGGGGTGGGTGGACGACCCGGCCGTGCGGGTGCTCATCGACATGTCCGGGATGACGCAGGTCTCGTACGACCCGGCGCGCCGCGCCTTCGCCGTGGAGCCCGGCGCCACCCTGGGCGAGGTGTACCGGCGGCTGGTGCTGGGCTGGGGTGTGACGATTCCGGCCGGGTGGTGTCCCGGCGTCGGGGCGGGCGGCCATATCTGCGGGGGTGGCTACGGTGTGCTGTCCCGTGCCATGGGGCTGGTCGTGGACCATCTGTACGCCGTCGAGGTCGTGGTGGTCGACAAGGACGGCAAGGCGTCGGCGGTGGTCGCCACGCGTGATCCGGCCGACCCGAACCACGAGCTGTGGTGGGGCCATACCGGGGGCGGTGGTGGAAACTTCGGCGTGGTGACCCGGTACTGGCTGCGCACGCCGGGCGCGGAGGGCTCCGACCCGGGGCAGCTGCTGCCCCGGGCGCCCAAGAGTGCGATCGCCTTCTCCACCCAGTGGCCATGGCAGGCCCTGAAGCTGGACGAGACGAAGTTCACCCGGCTGATCCGCAATCACATGGACTGGTGCGAGCGCAACAGTGCGGTCGGCGCGGCGGCCACCCGGCTGTACGCCGACCTGACGGTGGGCCGCAAGGCCAACGACCTCAACCTCGCCAGCGGCCAGGTGTTCGGCCCCGACGCCGCCGAGCTGCTGGACGACTATCTCGCCGCCCTCGGCGCCGGGGTGGGCACCCCGGTCAACGTGGTCAGGACCGAGCAGCCGTGGCTGGCCGCGGCGCTGGACGGTCCGAACTCGGACATCTACCGGCTCAAGATCAAGTCCGGCTATCTGCGCAAGGGCTTCTCCGACGCCCAGCTCGCCGCCGTCTACGAAAACCTCACCCGCGAACAGGATCCGAAGCTGCTGTTCGGCTCGGTGGGCATCGCCAGCTACGGCGGGCAGATCAGCTCGGTGGCCCCGGATGCCACGGCGTTTGCGCACCGCGACGCGGTGCTGCGGGTCCAGTACACCGCGGCATGGGACGACCGCGGCCAGGACGCCACAAACGTCGAGTGGCTGCGGAGGCTGTACCGCGAGATCTACGCCGATACACACGGGGTGCCGGATCCGAAGGACGGCGCCTACATCAACTACCCGGACGACGACCTGGCGGACCCCTCCGTGAACACCTCGGGTGTCCCCTGGTCCACGCTGTATTTCAAGGACAACTACCCGAGGCTGCGGCAGGTCAAGGCCGCCTGGGACCCGAAGAACATCTTCAGCCACACGCTGGGCATCGAGCCCCCGAAATCCGCCCGATGAGTCGTTCAGGACGCGGTCAGCAGCGGCCGTAGCCGCGTCGCCGCCAGGCGCTGGGCGAGCGCGTGCGGCCAGTGGCGCAGCGCCCCGGCCAGGGCCATCGCCACCGCCGCCCCGACCACGAGCCCGGCGGCGACATCGTGCGGGTAGTGCGCCCCCACCCACACCCGGGACGCCGCCATCGCCAGCGCGGCGACGGTCGCCACGGCCCCGAGCCGCGCCGAGACGAACCACAGCGCCGCCGCCGCGGCCGCGGCCAGCGCCGCGTGGTTGCTGGGGAAGGACCAATCGCCCGGCGCAGGGCAGGCCTCGAGGACGGCCCGGTGCAGGGTCTGGCACGGCCGGTCCTCGCGCACCACCTGCTTCAGCCCGTCGTTCACCGCGTACGCCAGCGCCACGATCACCGGGGCGGCCAGGGCCTGCACGGCCGCCTCCGGACCGGAGCGGCGCGCGCGCCACCAGCCGGCCACCATCAGCACCGCGAACAGCGCGAGCCCGTAGGTCGACCACGCGAAGACCACGCTGTCCAGCCAGCCGGGAGTACGGTGCGCCAGATCGACCACCGCGGTGTACGCGGAGCCGTCGATGCCGGAGCCGTCGTAGGCAGGGATCATCGGCAGGCCTCCGGTCGGAACGTGACGAACAGCAGGGAGACAGAGCACGGCCCTCAGTCCGCGCAAGCGACTACAATCCAGTAGACCGTCTACGATACTGTAGACGAAGAGAGAAGAGGTGGCATGCCGATGGTCGGCAAGCAGCCCGAACGCAGACCGGCGGGTGAACTGGAGGCCGGTGTGATGGCCGCGCTGTGGGCTGCCTCAGGGCCGCAGAGCCCCGGTCAGGTGCAGCGGAGCCTGGAGACGTCCCTGGCCCGTACAACGGTGACCACGATCCTGACGCGGCTGTACGACAAGGGGGTCATCGGCCGTGAGCGGTCCGGGCGCGGCTTTGTCTACTTCCCCCTGCAGGACTCCCACGGGCTGACCGCCCAGCGCATGCACCGCGAGCTCGACCGCGACAGCGAGCGCGAGGTCGCCCTGGCGCGCTTCGTCGACCAGCTCAGCGACGACGACGAGCGCCTGCTCAGGGAGCTGCTCGAAGCGGGTGATCAATGATCGCCCCGCTTCTGGTCCCGCTGCTCGTGCCCTGCGCCCTGCCGCCGCTGGCCCGGCGCGCCACCGCGCGCCTGACCCCCGTCGCCGCGCTGTGGTGTCTGACCTCGACGACGCTGGTGCTGGCCGTATGCTCGCTCGCCGCGCTCGGCACACTCACGCTGTACGGCCTGCTGGCCCTCCCCGCGTTCGCCGCCCTCGGGGATCTGATCCATCCGCTCAGCGCCGCGCCCGCCCTGCTGCCGCTGGCCGGGGCCGCCACCGGGGCGCTGGCCGTCTGCGCCTGGGCGCTGCTGCGCTCCGCGGTGCGGCAGATCGGCGAGTACCACGCGGCCAAGGAGACGGCGGACGCCCAGCCCACGACCGGTGACCTCTGCGTGATCGACAGCCCGGACCCGGACGCCTACGCCCTGCCCGGCAGCCCGGGCCGGATCGTAGTGACCACCGCCATGCTCCGCAGCCTCAATCCCGCCGAACGCGAGGCGCTGTTCGCCCACGAGCGGGCCCACCTCAGCGGCCGCCACCACTACCACCTCGCCGCCATCGGACTCGCCGCCCACTGCCACCCCGGGCTGCGGCCGGCCCGCGCCGCCGTACGGCTGGCCGCCGAGCGCGCCGCCGACGAGGCGGCGGCCACCGCCACCGGCGACCGGCAGCTCACGGCCCGGGCGATCGGCCGGGCGGCCCTCGCCGGCCGCGCGGCCCGCGGCCGCCGCCCCACCGTCGCGCCCGCCGCCACCTCCGGGCCGGTGCCACAGCGGGTCGCGGCGCTGCTGCGCCCGCCGCTGCGCCGCTGCCTGGTGTCCGTCGCGAGCGTGCTCCTCGCGCTCTGCGCCTGCCTCTCCCTCGCCGGAGCGGGGGCCGGGGCGCTCACCCTCCACCGCACCATCGAGATCGCCCAGGGGGAGCGGCCGAGCGGGTGAGCCCGTGCAGCGGCTCAGTGGTTCAGCTGCAGCGGATGCGATGTACGACCGGACGCCGCGTCGATCTCTCCATGCGCCTTCTCCAGCAACTTCGTCGCCAACTCGTTGAGCGCCCTGGCGCCCGCGATCTCCTCACCGACCCGCGGCTGATTGGCGTCGGCGGGGGCCCGGTTGGCGGCCCCGTGGCCCCGCACCTCGCTCCCGTCGGCGAGCCGGACCAGGGCGGCGGCGCGGGTGTGGCGGCTGTCCTCGTCAAATTCCAGTTCGACATGCCAGCCCACAGTGGTCTGTGGCATGACGATCACCTCCGGAAACACTCCTGCCGGCAAGTATCCACTCCCAGCGTGCATCCACTCCCCCACGCCCGCACCACCTGGCGCGTGCCGCGATCAGGTGGCGAAGATCAGCCAGAGATCCCAGCCGCCGTCCTTGGCCCGGCACTCGTAACCGTCGGCCCCGCGGGTCAGGAAATCCTCGCCGACGGCCACGCAGTCGTCATGGGCCGTGTAGTGGTCGTAGTACTGGTAGTAGTCCATGACACTGGAGCTCGTGGCCACGGTGTGGTGACCGGCCGGCGCGGCCGCCGCCGGGCCGCCGACGAGTACGAGACCGACTGCCACGGTCGCGCCGACTCCTAGCGCCCATAAGCGAGTTCTCATGGTGATCCCTCCCTGGAAACGGTCGGTGCCCCTCATTCGCCCCTCATTCAAGGAGAGATTCACCCACCCGACAAGACCCATGCGCGGCCGCGGCCGGGCTGCTGAACCTGACGGTGTTCACGGCTGAGGCCGGTGCAGGCCGGAGGTCATGCTCGAGGACGACCCGGTGGGCCCCGGGTACTGCGTTCTCAGTACCCGCGATTGTCTGCAGCCGCACGACGACGTACGGGCCACGCGCCGGGAGCCTGGAGAGGTATCCCGAGATCAGATGTGGAGACCTCCGTCCCGTGGCTGCTTTTCTCTTTTCGCTGGGCCGACTGGCCTTCCGACGACGCTGGGGGGTCACCCTGCTGTGGGTGGCCGTGCTGGCCGCCGTCGGCTTCGGTGCGGCCAAGGCGCCCGCCGCCCCCGACACCGGGGACTCCATGCCCGGCATCGAGTCCCAGAGGGCGTTCGACCTGATGGACCAGCGCTTCCCCGGCGCCAAGGCCGACGGGGCGAGCGCCCGGATCGTCTTCGTCGCCCCGGACGGTCAGCAGGTCACCACGGCCGACAACCGCGCGGCCGTCGAAAAGGTCGTGCACGAGGTGGCCGACGGCCCGCAGGTCGCCGGCGCGGTGAACCCCTTCCGGGCACGGGCCGTGAGCAAGGACGCGGGAACGGCGTACGCGACCGTCACGTACAAGGTGAAGGCCGACGACCTCACCGACGCGTCCAAGAAGACCTTGGAGGACGCCGTCCGGCAGGCCCGGGACGCGGGGCTGACCGTCGAGGTCGGCGGGAGCGCGCTGGCGACCCGGCCCGCGGCGGGCGGGGCGGCCGAGGGCATCGGCATCGCCATCGCCGCGGTCGTACTGCTGATCACCTTCGGCTCGCTGGCCGCCGCCGGGCTTCCGCTGCTCACCGCGGTCGTCGGCGTCGGCATCAGCATCGCCTCGATCATGGCCCTGGCCGGCGCCTTCGGTCTGTCCGGCACGACCGGCACGCTCGCCTCGATGCTGGGGCTCGCGGTCGGCATCGACTACGCCATGTTCGTGGTCTCCCGCTACCGCGAGGAGCGGGGCCGGGGACACGAGCCCCAGGAGGCGGCCGGGCTGGCCGCGGGCACGGCCGGGTCGGCGGTGGTCTTCGCCGGACTGACCGTCGTGATCGCGCTGGCCGGGCTCTCGGTGGTCGGCATCCCGATGCTGACCAAGATGGGCCTGGCCGCCGCGGGCGCGGTCGTCGTCGGTGTCCTCATCGCGCTGACCCTGGTCCCGGCGCTGCTCGGCTTCCTCCCGCGGGCCGTGCTGTCGCGCTCCGCCCGGCGGGGCGCGAAGGTCGAGGAAGGCGGCGAGCACAACGGGGGCAGCCGCTGGGCCCGGTTCGTGCTGCGCCGTCCGCTGCCCGTGCTGCTGGCCGCCGTGGCGGGGCTCGGGGTGATCGCGGTACCGGTGACGGGCCTGCAGCTGGGCATGCCCGGGGACGAGGCCAAGCCCACCTCGACCACCGAGCGCCGCGCCTACGACGCGCTCGCCGAGGGCTTCGGCCCCGGCTTCAACGGACCGCTGACCATCGTCGTCGACGCGAAGGGCGCCGATGTCCCGAAGGCCGCCGCGGCCACGATCGTCGAGAGGATCGGCGCCACCAACGATGTCGTCTCCGTCTCGCCGCCCCGGTTCAACGCCGCGGGCGACACCGCGGTCTTCTCCGCCACCCCGGCCACCGCCCCCACCGACGAGAAGACCAAGGACCTGGTGCGCACCATCCGCGCCGAACGGCCCGCGCTGGAGTCCGCCACCCACGCGACCTTCGAGGTCACCGGCACCACCGCGGTGAACATCGACGTCGCCCAGAAGGTGCAGGACGCGCTGGTCCCCTATCTCGCGGTCGTGGTGGGCCTCGCCTTCCTGCTGCTGCTGGTGGTCTTCCGGTCCCTCCTCGTGCCCCTCAAGGCAGCCGCCGGCTTCCTGCTGTCGGTGCTCGCCGCGTTCGGCGCGGTCGTCGCCGTCTTCCAGTGGGGCTGGGGCGCCGACCTCCTCGGCGTCGAGCAGACCGGCCCGATCATGAGCCTGATGCCGATCTTCCTGGTGGGCATCGTCTTCGGTCTCGCCATGGACTACGAGGTCTTCCTGGTCACCCGCATGCGCGAGGCGTACGTCCACGGGGACCGGCCCGGCCAGGCGATCGTCACCGGGTTCCGGCACAGCGCCCGGGTGGTGGTGGCCGCCGCGCTGATCATGATGGCCGTGTTCTCCGGGTTCGTGGGCTCCGCCGAGTCCATGGTCAAGATGATCGGGTTCGGCCTGGCCACGGCCGTCCTGCTCGACGCGTTCGTGGTCCGTATGGCGCTCGTGCCGGCCGTTCTCGCGCTGCTCGGCGACCGCGCCTGGTGGCTGCCGCGCCGGCTGGACAAGGTGCTGCCCAATCTCGACGTGGAGGGCGAGGCGCTCAGCCGCCGGTCCCCCGTCGCCGCGGTCCCGGCCCCCGACACCACGTCGGAGCGGGAATCGGCCCGCGTCTGACCCGACGCCGTGCCCCGCGCCGCGCCCGCAAGGACCGCCCGTGGTCAGGTACCCGGGCGGCCCCGTCGGCCGTTCCCGCGCGGCGTCGTCCACCATGGACCAGACCCCGACCGAAAGACCCCGATGACCACCAGCTTGGAGCGCTACACGGAGCGCCATCACCACGCCCTCGACCTGATCACGGCCGTGGTGCTGTTCGGCGTCGTCATCCTCGGCGCCGCGCTCAGCTGGCCGGGTACGGCCCGGCCGGCGTTGGGTCCGGCCCTGCTCCTCGCGGGCATCTCCTGCGCCGCCCTGGTGGGATGTCGCAGCCACCCGCGCACCGCCGTCGTCGTGACGGCGGTCTGTATCGCGGCCGCGAGCGCGGTCGGGTATGTGCTCACCCCCCTGCTGCTGGCCCCGGCCATGATGAAGCTCTACTGGCTGGCGACGCTCACCGAGCGGAAGATCACCTACGCCTACTGCCTCGGCACCATCGCCACGCTGGTGACCACCGCGATGATCGCCGACCCGGGCCACCACGCGCTCGTACTCAAGACCATCGGCCCGGCCGTGTGGCTGCTGCTGCCCGTCGCCGCCGGCCGCGCGGTCCGGATGCGGCGTGCGTATATGGAAGCCGTCATGGAAGCCGCACAGGCCCGCGCCGAACACGCCGAGCACACCCGCGAGGAGGAGGCGCGGCACCGGGTCGCCGAGGAGCGCATGCGCATCGCCCGCGAGCTGCACGACGTCGTCGCCCACCACCTGGCCCTGGCCAACGCCCAGGCCGGCACCGCCGCCCACCTCGTCCGGAACCAACCCGACCAGGCCCAGAAGATCCTCACCGGCCTGGCCTCCACCACCTCCTCCGCGCTGCGTGAGCTCAAGGCCACCGTCGGCCTGCTGCGCCGGACGGACGACCCGGACGCACCCCTGGAGCCCAGCCCCGGACTCGACCGGCTCCCCGAGCTGACCGACGCCTTCGCCTCCGCCGGGCTCCCGGTCACGGTCACCACGCGCGGCGAGCCGCGGCGGCTCTCCCCGGGAGTGGATCTGACCGCGTTCCGGATCGTGCAGGAGGCCCTCACCAACGTCACCAAGCACGCCGCCGCGCACACCGCGCACGTACGGCTCATCTACTCCCGCGAGTTGCTGACCATCAGCGTCACCGACGACGGAACCGCCACGGCCACCGCCGCACCGGCGCCCGGACGCGGCTTCGGCCTCATCGGCATGCGCGAACGCGCCCACTCGGTGGGCGGCGCTCTCACCGCGGGCCACCGCCCGGAAGGCGGCTTCGAGGTCACCACCGAACTGCCGCTGCACCCCTGACCCGACCTCGGCCGAGTCACCCGCATTGCGCGCAGGGTCAACGACTGTGCGCTCGCCGTCAATGCCTTCCGGCCGGCCCTCCGGCAGACTCGACGCGCCCCTTCGCCATCTGACCCACTTTGGAGGGACTGCGCGGTGCGGATCGTCTATGCCGACGGCAAGACCGAGCGGGAAATGGAACTGCGCGTCGGCCGGCCGAACGCCATGCTGGCCGACCTCGCCGCGGCTTTGGACATACCGGCCAGCGGACTGAGCATCGACGGCCGGACGGCGCCGCCGGAGACGGGGCTGGGCGAGTCCGGGCTCGCCCACGGATCGCGGGTGGCCCGCGCGGACTGGGGCTCCGCGGGCGGGCCGCGGGTGGCGGCCGCCGTACTGCGGGTGGTCGGCGGGCTCGAGGCCGGGCGCAGCGTTCCGCTGCGGGTGGGCAGTACGGTCATCGGCCGGGGTGCCGAGGCGGATGTACGGGTCGTGGCCACGGGGGTGTCCCGGCTGCACGCCGCGCTGGAGATCTCGGCCGACGGGCAGGCGCACATCATCGACCTGAACTCGGTCAACGGCACCGACGTGTGCGGCGAGCGCATCTCCAAGGCCGTCCGGATTCAGCCCGAGGACCTGGTCTCGCTGGGTGGTGAGGTGATGCTGCGCGTCCTGCCACCGGACCGCCTCGGCCCCGTACAGCGGGTCAACCCGGTCCGGGAGGTGGGGCCCGGTGGCACCCTGCCGTTCAACCGCCCGCCACGCGGCGGCAGGCCGGGCGAACCGCCGCGGATCGCCGCCCCCCCGCCGCCGCCGAGCGCGAACAAGGCTCCGTTCTCCATCTCCAGCATGCTCGGTCCGCTGGTCCTGGCCGGTGCGATCGTCGCCCTCACCCACGACATCCGCTACGCGGCCATCGCGGCGCTCACCCCCCTGATGTTCCTGGGGAACTTCATGGAGGAGCGGCTGCGAGGCCGCTTCACCCTCCGGCGCGGCATGCGGGACCACACCGCCCGGGTCCAGGAGTTCGAGCAGACCGTGGCCGCGCGCCACGCGGCCGAGATCCGTACCCGCCGGGCGGCCCATCCCGACCCCGCGGAGGTGGTCCACCGGGCGACCGCGCCGGGGGTCGCCCTGTGGGAACGGCGCCCCGGTGCTCCCGACTTCCTCAAGACGGTGGTCGGCACCGCCGACCTGTCCTGGAACGCGCCGCTGGAGACCAGTTCCTCGGGGCCGGCGCCGGAGGTGGCGGACATCGTGGGTGCGCGGTGCGTGCTGCCACAGGTGCCGGTCGTGGTCGGGGTGTCGGCCGGGGAGGCGGTGGGCTTCGAGGGGGACCGGCGGGCGGCCCTCGCCATCGCCCGGTCCCTGCTGTGCCAGGCGCTGGTGGGGAGCGGGCCGGCGGATGTGACGCTGGCGGTGTTCGCCGACCCGGAACGGCTCGCCGACTGGGACTGGACGAAGTGGCTGCCGCACGGCGCGGACCCGCAGTCGGGGACGACGCGGCTGGTGGCGGTCGGACCGGAGCAGTCCGACGCGCTGGCCCGCACCCTGCGCGCCGCCGCGCCCAGGCGTACGGAGGGCGACGCCGGACCGGTGCTGCTGGTGGTCGTGGACGGCGCCACCCTGCTGGAGGGCCGGCCCTGCCCGCTGCGGGACCTGCTCGCCGACCGCGCCCTGCGCTGCGGTGCCCTGGTGCTCACCACCCGGCTGCCCGCCCTGTGCACCTCGGTGGTCACCGCCGCGGCGGACGGCCGCGGGCAGGTGCGCGACGTGGCCTCCGACGAGGTCGTGTCGGACGTGCTGCTGAACGGCATGCCGGTCGACCGGGCGCGCGCCACCGCCAGGGCGCTGGCCCGCTTCGAGGACCCGGAGCTGCGGGTCGAGGGCGCGGGGCTGCCGGACCGTATCTCCCTGCTGCCGCTGCTGGACCTGACCGCCGTCTCCGGGGCCGAGGTCGGCCAGCGGTGGAAGACACGGGCCCCGGCCCTGCGGGTGCGGGCCGTGCTCGGGGTCAGCGAGCGGGACCTGTTCACCGTGGACCTCGACGACGACGGGCCGCACGCACTGATCGCCGGGACCACCGGTTCCGGCAAGAGCGAGCTGCTGCGGACCCTCATCGCGAGCATGGCCACCGACGCCGACCCCGAGCACCTGACCTTCGCGCTGGTGGACTACAAGGGCGGTGGCGCGCTGGACGAGTGCGCCGAACTCCCGCACACCGTCGGCCTGGTCACCGACCTCGACGAGCAGCTCGGCGAGCGCGCCCTGCGCTGTCTGGACGCCGAGCTGCGCCACCGCGAACGGCTGCTGCGCGAGGTGAGTCTGAGCCACATCCGTGACTATCAGCGGCTGCGCGACACCGGGAACCGGGACATGGAGCCGATGCCCCGGCTCGCCGTGGTGATCGACGAGTTCGCCACCCTGGTCAAGGCCCTGCCGGACTTCGTCGACTCGCTGGTGAGCATCGCTCAGCGCGGACGCACCCTCGGTGTCCACCTGATCATGGCCACCCAGCGCCCCGCCGGCTCGGTCAACGACGCCATCAAGAACAACGTCAAACTCCGTATAGCACTGCGTCTGGAGAGCACCGGCGACTCGCAGGACGTCATCGACAGTCCGGCATCGGCCGGGATCGGCACCCGCCAGTGGGGACGCGCCTACTACCGGCTCAGCGCGCGCGAGGTACTGCCGGTGCAGACCGCGCTGTCCACCGGGGTCACCCCACAGGCGGCGGTGACCGCCCCGGTGACGATCGCACCGTTCATCCTGGGCATGCCGGTCCTGACGGCGGCCACCGACAGCACGGAGGGCGAGACCGATCTCCGACGGCTGGTCACGGCCGCGCGCCAGGCCGCCGACCTGTCCGGATTCGCCGCGCCCCGGCGGCCGTGGCCCGATCCGCTGCCCGAAGTCCTGCACCGCGCGGACCTCCCCACGGTCGCCGAACAGGGCCTGCACACCGAGGCCACCGGCCTGCCCTCGTGGGCGCTCGCCGACGACCCAGACCGGCAGCGGCAGTACGCGGTCGGCTGGGACCCGGCCGCCGGAAACATCGTGATCTACGGGGGCGGCGGCGCGGGCACCTCCACCGCCCTGGCCGCACTCGCCCTGGCCGTCGCCGGCTCCTGCCCGCCCGACCGGCACCACCTCTTCGCCCTCGACCTCGGCGCGGGCGACCTGGCCCCGCTGGCCGCGCTCCCGCACACCGGCGCCCACATCGGCTCCGGCGAGCGCGAACGGCAGATCCGGCTGATCAAGCTGTTGCGCCGGGAGCTCGACGAGCGCAAGGCCCGCGGGCCGGCCGGCTTCCCGGACTGGCTGGTGCTGCTGGACAACCTCGGCGCCCTGCTCTCGGACTTCGACAAGGACGTGGCGGGGATGAACCTGATCGACGAACTCGCCCGCGTCTACGCCGACGGCCCCGCGGTCGGCATCAGGTTCGCGATCAGCGCCGACCGCTCCGGCGCCGTGCCGTCGGCCTGGTCCGCCCTGACCCAGACCAAGCTGCTGCTGCGGCTGGCCGACCCCGGCGAGTACGGATACTTCGACGTGCCGCGCAACGCGGTCCCCACGTATGTGCCGGGCCGGGCGATCGTGGCCGCCACCCGGCAGGTGATCCAGATCGGCTGGCCGGGCGAGGACCTGGCAGCGGCCGTCGCGGAGACCGCCGCCCGGTGGACCGGCGCCCAGCGAACCGCCCCGGAGGTCGGGCTGCTGCCCACCGACGTCCCCGCCACCGCCCTCGCCACGCCGCCCCAGACCGCCACGGACCCCTGGTGGCTCCCCGTCGGCCTGGACTCCGACGCCCTCGGCTGCGCCGGACTGCGGCTGTACGAACGCGAACACGCCCTGGTCTCCGGGCCCCAGCGGTCCGGCCGCAGCACGGCCCTGTGCACCATCGCCCGTCTCGTGACGTCCTCCGCCGACGCCCCGACCACGGTCATCGGCTTCGCCCCGCGCCGCTCCCCGCTGCGGGACCTGCCCGGCCTGACCTCCCTGGTCACCACGTACGACGACCTCGAACCCACGCTCACGGCCCTGCCCCTCGACCGGCCCGTGCTGCTCCTGGCCGACGACGCCGACACGGTGGAGGACGAGCGCGGCTTTCTCGAACAGTGGCTGTCCTTCCCCGCCACCGGCCACCACCTGATCGCCGCCGCCCGCGCCGACACCCTGCGCCGCTCCTACGGCCACTGGACCCAACGCGCCCGCGACAGCCGCTGCGGCATCCTCCTGTGCCCCGACCACGACCTCGACGGCGACCTGCTGGGCACCGAACTGCCCCGCCACGACCGGATGGCGCCGCTGCCGGGGCGGGGCTACCTGGTGGTGGACGGCGTGGCGGCGGGGGTGCAGGTTGCCAACGACGCATGGTCATTGGCATATGACGCATCGCGCGGAGTACACATGGACTGTGCGCTCCAGGTCAATGACACGGGGAAGGCCACGGCCGGAGAATTCTCGCGTGAGCCGCACAGGGGGAACTGACTGATGCCACCGAAGTACGATTTCGCCGCCGCCGACCAGCTCAGTCAGCAGCTGTCCCAGCTCGTGCAGAAGATGGACTGGTTCATTTGGCTACGCGAAAGCCAGTCCGAAGCTCTATTGGGTGGTCCGGACAGTGACAACTGGCGAGGAGCGAAGCGAGACCGCTTCGTCACCGACTACATGCGCCAGCAGATTGCGCTCATGGGACTCAGGGACGCGGCATTCAGGCTCCAGTCGCAGGTGAACAACGCGACCGAGGCAGCGCACGCCGCCGAGAAGGCCGAGAAGAACAAGCATTACGTGCAGAAGCGACATGACCAAAGTCTCCGCGGTTCCGGAGTACCTCTTCAGGTATTCCGATGCGTGTACCAAAGGCGCCGAGCAGCTCCAGACCTGGGTGCGCAATGTTCTGGCGCCCGCGCTCACGGCATATCAGAACGGCGGCGGATTCTGCCAGCCCATTGACGGGGACATCGCCAAGCAGGTGGCGGCCGTGTACTACACCGACCGGGACGTGCGGACGGTCGGCCAGGCGTTCCTGCAGGCCGGAGGTGTTCTCGCACGGGGGCAAAACCAGCCGATTTTTTTCAACAACGGGGCCATAGACAAGGTCTTCAAGCAGCTAGCGAAAGAGGCCGCACACCAGGGACAGATCAACGCGGGAGCCGCACTCGCCCACGGTCTGCCGACGGCCATGAACGCCGGCGAACGCCAACGGGGCCGACGTGAACTCGCCAAGCACGCCGACGACGGCAATCCCGAAGTCGACTCGCAGACCCTCGCGAAAGTCCTTGAGAATCCGCTGGAATACTACGCAAGCAAGCCGAATTCCAAGGAACGAACGCTCCCCACCATTGAAGACCTCATGAACGAATTCTCTGGCAGATGACAAGATCTCAGTCGACGGCGCCGCACACGTCTCAAGCACCAAATTCCTCAACGTCATTCACGGCGGCTTCCAGGAGTCCATCACCCACCTCTCCGCCGCTGGGAATGTCCTGAGCGACCCTAGCCACTGGAGCGGCCCGTACGCCTCCCAGTTCCGTTCCGCCTGGAGCAGTGCCCAGACGGATCTGAACAAGATCAGGCAGTCCCTGGACGTTTTCCAGAGGAAGTTCGACACCATCCTGAAGAACATCTCCGAGGCGGGCGGCGGCCACCGCTGACCATAGCCCGGGGCCTCATCGCAGGAACTCCATAAGGAAACCGCATGTCTGAGAGGGACCCGGTCCACCCCTGGACCGGAGAGCTGAGCAGCACCGACCTCGAACGCCTCGGCGCGGAACCGCTGCGGCGGTCGGACCCGGTCGCGATCGGGCCCTACCGGGTACTCGCGCGCCTGGGCGGCGGGGGGATGGGCCGGCTCTACCTCGGGCGGGAAGCCGGCGTGGAGGCGGAGAGCGCGGCCTCGTACGGGGCCGGGGCGCTGGTGGCCGTCAAGGTCATCCGGCCGGAGCACGCCGAGGACGCGAGGTTCCGGCGCCGCTTCGAGCGCGAGGTCGAGGTCGTACGGCGGGTCCACGGGAAGTACACCGCGGGGCTGCTCGCTTCGGGCTTCGACGAGGAGGACCGGCTGTGGATGGCGACCGCGTACGTCCCGGGGCCGAGCCTCGACGACGCGGTGCGCCGCTTCGGCCCGCTCCCCGCACCGGTCGTGTGGCGGCTGGCGGGCGAGATCGGGGAGGCGCTCGCCACGCTCGCCGCCGCCGGGATCGTCCACCGCGATCTCAAGCCGTCCAATGTCCTGCTGGGCGCCGACGGGGCGCGGGTCATCGACTTCGGGGTCGCCCACACCACTGACGCCAGCGTGCTCACCATGACGGGTCAGCATGTGGGCACCCCGGCGTTCATGTCCCCCGAGCAGGCCGACGGCCGGGAGGCGGGCACCGCCTCGGACATCTTCTCGCTCGGCTCGGTGCTGGCACACGCGGCGACCGGCAGAACGCCGTTCGGCGAGGGTTCGACGGCCGATGTCATCCACCGCGTGGTCTACTCGCCGCCGAGTGCGGATGTGCTCGCCAAGGTGACGGAGTCCGATCCGGCCCTGGCGGAGCTGATCGGCCGGTGTCTGGACAAGAGCGCGGAGGCGCGGCCGAGCCCGCAGGAGGTCGTCGATACGGCGCGGCAGCACGCACCGGCCCGGGACTGGCCGGCGCCGCTCGCGGAGCTGATCGGGGCCCGCTCCGGATGGAGCGGGCTCGCCGCCGCGGTGTCACCCATGGATCAGCTGACGATCCTCCGCCGCGGCGCGCCTGAGCGTACGCTCAGGCCGGCACCGCCCAAGAGCCGCCGTCGCCTGGTTCTGGCCGCCGCCGCGGCGGTCGCCGCGGTGGCCGTCGGGGTGGTGGCCTTCGTCGTACCGGGGATGGGCTCGTCGGACGACGGCAAGAAGCAGGTCGCCGCGACGGCCACGAAGTCCGCACACCACCCGCGGGCTTCGAAGTCGCCTACGGCGAAGCACTCGCCGAAGCCGTCGCCGAGCGCGACATCCGCCCCCACGAGCCCTCCGGGCGGTGGCGGCGGCAACGGCGGTGGCGGTGATGGTGGTGGCGGTGGATCCGAACAGACCCAGCCCCCTGCCCATCAGAATGATCCGCCCAAGACCACCCCTGCCACTTCGGCCCCTCCCCAGCAGACGCAGTCTCCGCCCAAGACCTCGGCGCCGAAGCCGTGGAAGTCCTGCAACTATTACTCCGGCACCGCGCTCACCCAGCAGGGCAGCAGGGGAGCTGCCGTACGCCAGGTGCAGTGCATCCTCAAGGCCCGCAAGTACGACATCGGGCCCCACGGCATCGACGGGAAGTTCGGCCCCGACACGAAGGCAGCGGTCATAGCCTTCCAGAAGGATCACAACCTTTATGTCGACGGCCAAGTGGGAGAGGACACCTGGCCGGCGCTCCGCGCCTGAGGGCAAACGCAGCACAGAAGCCGCACACACGCCATGGCCGAGCCGGCGGGCCCCCGCCGGCTCGGCCACAGCACCTCCGGAAACTGCTACCGGAAGCCCACGGGCACACCCGCGCGCCTGCGGTATTCACCGGGTGTGATCCCGTACTCCTTCTTGAAGGCCCGGTTGAACACCGCCGCGTCCTGGAAGCCCCACCGCGCCCGGATCACCGTCATGCTCTGCCCCGCCAGGCCGTGGTTGGCCAGATCGGCCCGGCAGCGCTCCAGCCGCCGCTCCCGGACGAAGCCGCCCACCGTCTGCTCGTCCTGCCGGAACAAGTGGTGCAGATAGCGGACCGAGATGTGGTGCGCCGCCGCGATCGTCGTCGGCGACAGGTCGGGATCGCCGAGGTTGCGGTCGATGTACGTCTTGGTCTCCCCCAGGAGCGCCACCTGCCGCGGCAGTCGCGCCGCATCGTCCTGTACGTCGGTCACGCTGCTGAGAAACGCCACCGCCAGGTCGACCGCGGCGCGCCCCACCCAGGTCGCCTGCGGGATCTCCACCGCCCCGGCAGGACCGGCCAGCCCCTCCAGGAACCGCGCGAGGAGGGCCGCCGGGCCCGCGTCCGAGGGCACCGGCCGCGCCACCATGCCGCGCAGCGCGTGGTGCGGCAGCGACAGCGCGTTTCCCGGCAGATGCAGGACCATCGCCCGGGGCGGTCTCGCCCGGTCGGCCGCCGCCGCGTCGAACGGCTCCCAGGGGTCCCACAGCACCAGTTGACCAGGGTCCAGGCGGGTGGCGCCGGGCCCCCGGCCCAGCATCAGCGGCCCGTCGGCCACCAGGGCCAGCCGCCACGCCCGCGGCGCGCCGCTGCGGGCGGGCCTGCCGGTGTGCGGCGGGCTCGGTGCGGCCGGCGGAGACAGCGCGGGAAAGCGCAGCACGGACATCCGCACCGGCCCCAACTCCAGCTCGGCGCGGTGTCCCGGCCGGTCACGGTCGCTTGTCGAGAAGGCAGTCGCCGTCGGCTGCCGTGAGCGCAAGAGCGATTGCAATGTAATGGTGGTACCTTTCCCCTATTTTGTCCCGCCCACTGCGGCGCACTCGGCAGCCCGCCGAGGCACTCGGTCGAGGGGGCCATAGGCACCGGGCCCCGGTGTGCGCCGGGCGACGTGCCGCAGGGGCGGCAGGCGCGGCATGACCACGGCGCACCGAAGGGGCGCGCCGGCACCCTTGCCTGCCCAACGAGTCTGCCGAGGCGGTGCGGGGCATGTCCTTAGCGCTGGGCGCCAGCCGCTTGGCGCTGGACGCCAATTGGGTCGCTCACCCGGCTACCGCTGGGCGGGGACATCTCCCGGCCGAAGGCCGGAAGGCGCCCCCTGGGCGAGGTGCCGGAAGTCCTTCGGCGGCATGCCGTAGGCGGCACGGAAGGCGCGGGTGAAGTCGGCCGGCCGGGGAAATCCCCAGCGGGCGGCGATGGCGTGGATGGGCCGTGTACGCAGCGCCGGATCGGCCAGCTGGCGGCGGGCCTGCTCCAGCCGCTGGTGGCGGATGTAGGCGGAGACCGTGGCGTTCTGGTGGCGGAAGAGCCGGTGCAGGGAGCGGACGGAGATGTGCTGGGCTGCCGCGATCCGCTCGGGAGTCAACTCGGGGTCGGCCAGGTGCTGGTGGATGTAGCCACGGACGCGCATGGCCAGGGCGTGCTGGAAGGTCTCCGGCGGCCCTTGGGTGCCCCGCTGGTGGGCGAGCAGGGCGGTGGCCAGGTCGAGCGCGATGCCGCCCAGCCGCGCGGAATCCGACGGTCCGTAGGGCGTGGTGTCGGTGAGCAGGCCGGTGAGGAACTGGGCGAGCAGGGCGCCCATCCCTGTTCGCCCCGGCAGCCTCATCACGAACTGCCGGCCGGCGAGGCCGCCCGGCAGCGGCAGCAGCGCCCGCGGAATCACCATCTCCGCGGCCGAGACCGTGCCGTCCGCCGCGTCCAGTCGCCCCCGATAGGGGCGCGAGCTGCTCACCAGCACCAGGTCACCGTGCCCGACCAGGATCTCCTGGTCGTCCTGGACGATCCCCATGCGCCCCGACAGGGGTAACGAGAGGTGGTAGATCTCGGGGTCGGACTGCCGGATCAGGGCCGGGGTCCGTACGGAGTCCAGAGGCGGACAGGAGAACACGGAAACCTGGACGGTGCCGAGGTCCAGCACCCGCAGGGTGCCGTGGAAGTCCGCCGCGTGTTCCGTACGGATGTCATGGGGCGAGTGGCTCTCGAACGCCATTTCGCGCCAACTCTCGAACCGCTCCACCGCGGGCAGTTCATCACCGCGGAATAATGTCTCGATCACTCTCCGTACCTCCCCCGTAGGTCCTGATGACCCTGGCCGTCGCGCACTGACAGCTGACGGCCTGGCCCGACTCGTAGTGAGTCTGGTCGGCGAACGAGTTGTTGCGC
Organism: Streptomyces sp. ME19-01-6; assembly: GCF_033793745.1. Lineage (NCBI taxonomy): Bacteria > Bacillati > Actinomycetota > Actinomycetes > Kitasatosporales > Streptomycetaceae > Streptomyces > Streptomyces sp. ME19-01-6. Next base: position 123,652 of record NZ_JARAXF010000012.1, read on the forward strand.
AGCCCCGAATCGCCGCGCGCAACAATCGTGACCTGGGACGATCGCGCCCCGCACCCCTGGAACCGGACGGGGCGGCACCCTCTTTGAACAGGACGAGTACGCTCATCCGGAATGCCGTGAGGTCCTGGTACGGGGGTAGGGCTGCGTGGGAATTGGGGATTTCGTTCCGGACGGGTTGGAGGACTGGGTCGATGACCGGGTCGAGGATGTCGGTGGGGCCATCGACGTCGCCGGGGACCGGACGGCGGACCGGCTGGATGACTTCGGCTGGGAGAGCGGTGCGGACTGGGTCCGGGACAAGTCCGATTCGGCGGCGAACGCGCTGGGGGCGGATGTCGAGGAGATGCAGCTGGGGGAGAGCGAGGATGCCAAGAAGCTGATCCACGGCAGTCCGTCCAAGCTGCGCTCGACCGCCGGCCATCTCACCGATTTCAAGACGGCGTTCAACAATGTGGGCAAGGGGCTGCAAGGGCTGGGGTCGCGGTCGTTGAAGGGGAAGGCGGCGGATGCCTTCCGGGAGAAGGTGTCGGTCGAGCCGAAGAAGTGGTTCACGGCGGCGGACGCGTGTGAGAAGGCGTCGGGGGCGCTGGAGCGGTTCGCGGGGACGGTGGAGTGGGCGCAGGGTCAGGCGGAGGAGGCGATCCGGCGCTACAAGAAGGGGAAGAAGGCGTCGGACGATGCCCGCTCCGCGCATAACGACAAGGTGAGCGCGTACAACAAGGCGGCGGACGCGTACAACGCGCTGCCCGCCGACAAGCGTGATCCGTCGAGCCTGCCGGACAAGCCGGGTGCGTTCCATGATCCGGGTGCCGCTGATATCAAGGCCGCGCAGGAGTTGTTGGAGGAGGCGCGGCGGCAGCGGCGTGAGGCGCATGGGGTGGCGAAGGCGGCGGTGGAGGCGGCGCGGGACGCCGCGCCGAAGAAGCCGTCGTACGCGCAGCAGGTGGGGGACGGGCTTTTCCAGGGGATGGCACTGGACACCAGCCACTTCCTCGGTGGTGTGGTGAAGGGGACGGCGGGGCTGCTCAACTTCGTCCGGCAGGTGAATCCGCTGGACCTGTACAACATCACCCACCCCGCCGAGTACGTGACGAACCTCAACAACACCGCTGCCGGTCTGGTGCGGCTGTCCAATGACCCGGGTGCGGCGGTCAAGGGCATGTGGGATGCCTTCAAGAAGGACCCTGCCGAGGGGCTGGGCCGGCTGGTGCCGGAGTTGATCGGCACGAAGGGGCTGGGTGGTGCGAAGGCGGCCGTCACGGCCGCCGAGCGGCTGCCCGCCGCCGTGGCCAAGGCCGAGCGACCCGCTCTGCAGACGCTGAGCGAGGACGGCGCGGCGCCGCACGCCACGCCGGATATGGCGAAAACCGCCGATGGTACGGATCCGGTGGACTTGGCTTCGGGGCGGATGTATCTGCCGCAGCGGGATGTGGTGTTGCCGGGGGCGTTGCCGCTGGTGTTCGTGCGGCGGGCGGAGTCGGGGTATCGGGCGGGGCGGTGGTTCGGGCCGACGTGGTCGAGCACGGCCGATCAGCGGCTGGAGATCGGTGCGCGGGGTGTGGTGTTCGTCGCCGAGGACGGGCTGCTGCTGTCGTATCCGCACCCGGCGCCGGGCGTGCCGACGCTGCCCGAGCTGGGGCCGAGGTGGCCGCTGGAACGCACGCCAGAAGGCGACTACACACTCACCGACCCGGACACCGGCCGCACCTGGCACTTCACCGGCCCGCAGGGCGGGGGCGACGGCGAGGCCCTGCCTGCGGAGATCAGCGACCGCAACGGCCACCGCCTGACCTTCGAATACGACGCGCACGGCACCCCGACCGCCATCGTCCACAGCGGCGGCTACCACCTCAAACTCACCACCAGCGACGGCCGCATCACCGCCCTCCATCTCGCGGGCGCCGCACCCGACGGCAGCGACCAGGAACTCGTCCGCTACGCCTACACCGACGGCAACCTCACCGAGGTCCAAAAGGCCGACGTGTCCGGTCCGCCGCTGCGGTTCGAGTACGACACGGAGCGCCGGATCATCGTGTGGATCGACACCAACGACCGCCGCTACGACTACGTCTACGACCACAGCGACCGGGTCATCGCCGAGGGCGGCACCGAGGGCCACATCTCGGTGCGCATCGACTACGGCCCCACGGACGAGCGGACCGGTCACCGGGTCACCACCGTCACTACGCCCGAGGGCCACTCCACCCGCTACCTGGTCAACGACCGCTGCCAGGTCATCGCCGTCACAGACGCCATCGGCAACACGGTCCGCACCCGACGGAACCGCTACGGCCGCGCCCTGTCCCGCACCGACGCCCTGGGCCGGATCACCAGCTTCGGCTACGACCCGGCCGGCCGGCTGACCTCCGTGGCCACCCCCGACGGACATCAGCGGACCGCCGCCTACAGCGACCTGGGCCTGCCGGTGGAGGTCACCCACCCGGACGGGGCCACCTGGCGTTACGGGTACGACGACCGGGGCAACCGGACCACGGTCACCGACCCGTTGGGCAACACCACCCGCTACGCCTACGACGACCACGGCCATCTGGCCTCGGTCACCAACCCGCTCGGCGACACCACCCGCGTACGCTGCGACCCGGCCGGTCTCCCCGTCGAGATCACCGACCCCCTCGGCAGGGCCACCACCTACCACCGCGACGCCTTCGGCCGCCCCACCACCATCACCGACCCCCTCGGCGCCACCACCCAGATGGAGTGGACCGTCAGCGGCAAGCTGCTTCGGCGCACCGCCCCGGACGGCACCGAGCAGACCTGGACCTACGACGGCGAGGGCAATCTCACCGCTCACAAGGACGCGAGCGGCGGCCTCACTCGTTACGAGTACACCCACTTCGACCTGCTGGCCGCCCAGACCGGCCCCGACGGAACCCGCCATGAGTTCACACACGACACCCAGCTGCGCCTCACCGGAGTCACCAACGCCCAGAAGCTGACCTGGACCTACAGCTACGACCCGGTCGGCCGGCTGCTCGCCGAACGGGACTTCGACGGCCGTACCCTCACCTACGCGTATGACGCGACGGGCCGACTGGTCTTGCGCACCAACCCGCTGGGCCAGACGGTCTCCCTCGAACATGACGTCTGCGGCCGGGTCGTGCGCAAGGACGCCGACGGCCAGGTCACCACCTTCTCCTACGACTCGGCGGGTCGGCTGACGGAGGCCGTCGGCCCCGAGGTGTCGGCGGTGTTCGGCCGGGACCGGATGGGCCGGGTGACGACCGAAATGGTCGACGGCCATGTGCTGACCCATGCCTATGACGCCCTGGGCCGCCCCGTGCGCCGTACCACCCCCTCCGGCGCCAAGTCCACCTTCGCCTACGACGCGGCGGGACGCCGCACCTCGCTGACCACCTGCGGCCACACCCTGGACTTCACGTATGACGCGGTGGGCCGGGAAACAGCTCGCGGACTTGGGCGTACCGCCTCACTCGCGCAGATCTGGGACCCGGCCGGACGGCTGTCCGAGCAGACCCTCACCGGTCCGGAAGGCGACATCGCCCAGCACCGCGCCTACACCTACCGCGCCGACGGTCATCTGATCGGCATCGACGACCAGTTGCGCGGGCCCCGCGCCTTCGATCTGGACGCGGCGGGCCGGGTCACCGCCGTCAGGGCCCAGGGATGGACGGAGACCTATGCCTATGACGAGGCGGGCAACCAGACCCACGCCACCTGGCCGGACAGACACACCGACGCCGACACCACCGGCGCCCGCGCTTATACCGGCACCCGCCTCACCCGCGCCGGACGCGTCCGCTACGAACACGACGCCGCCGGCCGCCTCACGCTCCGCCAGAAGGCTCACCTGTCCAAGAGGCCCGATACCTGGCGTTACACGTGGAACGCCGAAAACCACCTCACCACCCTCACCACCCCCGACGGTACGGTCTGGCGCTACCTCTACGACCCCCTGGGCCGCCGCACCGCCAAACAACGCCTCGCCGACGACGGCGAAACGGTGGTGGAACGAGTCGACTTCACCTGGAGCGGCCACACCCTCGTCGAACAGACCACCAGCGCACCGGACCTCCCTGATCCGGTGACCCTGACCTGGCATCACGACGGTGCGCGGCCGGTGGCACAGACCGAGCGCATCACCGAGGCCACCAGCCAGCGCGAGATCGACCGCCGGTTCTTCGCCATCGTCACCGACGTCGTCGGCACCCCGACCGAACTCGTCGACGAGAGCGGCGGCATCGCTTGGCGGACCCGTACCACCCTCTGGGGCACCACAACGTGGGGCCGCAGCAGCACCACGTACACCCCGCTGCGCTTCCCCGGCCAGTACTACGACCCCGAAAGCGGGCTCCACTACAACCACCACCGCTACTACGACCCCGAAACCGCCCGCTACACCACCCCCGACCCTCTCGGCCTCACCCCCGCCCCCAACCCCGCCGCCTACGTCCCCAACCCCCACCTCTATATCGACCCCCTGGGGCTTTCCCCCTGCACCATCCCCAGAGGCGACGAAACCCGTAGCCCGAATTCCGGCGGCTGGGCCGAACCGAATTCCGCGGATGACGTGGGCGAGTTCGCGCAGGACTTCAACGTGTTCGGCCGCCCGGACAACGAAAGGGTGTTCGCCGGTCATGGCGGTATTCGAGCGGGCGACACCAGCATGGTCACAGTGCCCGAGGGTACGAGTGTCGCCACATACCGCGAGCCCGGGCGCGGCATGGACATCTCCAACGAGCTGGGCAGCATGATCGAGGAAGGCAACCCCACCCCGACCAGGGTCTACAGGCCGGGAGAGCAGATGCCGGACTATTCGCTGTTCCCGCCGGGACGTTGGGGTACCTCCCCCTCGAGCACGGTCGTCAGCGAGGAGACCCGCCTTTCCCAGCTGCTTGAGCCGAACATGGGCCGGGTACACTGGGCCGCTTGCCGCTCGATCATCTGAGAACCAGGAGTCCACTGCGGTGACCCACTACACGGACCTGTCCCCCTACGCATACACAGAAGGATCGATCCCCGATGGAATCGTGGCGGTCAGCGTCGGGTGGCTGGAGCCGGGCGAGGAATTCCCCCGCGGCACGGTTCCGGAGGAATTCGTCCGGTCACTCGCGCTGCTGTGCCGGGACGACCGCCATATGGTGATGCGTGGGTGGCACCGCTGCGGACTTCCGCATCCGGGCGGAGCGGACGAGTACCCGGTGGTCATTCAGGTCGGCGAGGACCGGGTATCCCTCGGCAGTGCCGAGGTGCGGGTGGTGGGCCGTGACGGCAGGTGGCTGGTCGCACCCAATCTCGTTTACCACTACGTCACCGCGCACTCCTACCTCCCGCCGACCGCGTTCATCGAGGCGGTCACGGCCCGGAGGACGGCCGCGCCGCCGGCATGACCCGGCAGCGCGGCCGCGTTCCGGAACGGCTCAGCAGCGCCGGGGCTTGATCCAGGAGCACTCCAGGTCCGCGGCCCCGGCCGCCCGCTTCGGTACGGCACTCGGTCGGACAACCGTCGTCCGATCCGCCCCGGACTTCGCGAGCGTCACCACGATCGCGTCCTCCAGGCTCTTCACGGACGAGGCGAGGTAGTTGTTGAGGACCACGCTGTAGACCAGTTCCCTGCCGTCCGCGTCGGTGACATACCCGGAGAGCGCGGAGGCGCCGGTCAGCGAGCCGGTCTTGCCGCGCGCGTTGCCCGCCGCCGGGGTGCCGCACATCCGGGAGCGCAGGGTGCCGCCCACCAGCCGGTCCGGGGCGCAGGCCACCGGCAGCGAGGCGTACCAGTCGGCGTACCAGGGTTCATCGCGCACCGACAGCAGCAGCTCGCTGAGGCGCCCGGCCGCGATGTTGTCCATCCGGGACAACCCGGAGCCGTCGACCTGGCGCACCGCGCCGGTGTCCACACCCTGCTTCTTCAGCCAGTCGGAGATGGCGGCGAGGCCCGCGCTCCAGGTGCCGCGGCCCGCCGTCTCGTAGCCGATGGTCTTGGTGAGCACCTCGGCGTGGATGTTGTTGGACAGCTTCATGAACGGGACGAGCAGCTGCTTGAGCGGCATCGACTGGTGCGAGGCGAGCCGGCGCGCGTTGGGCGGGGTGGCCCGGCCGAGGCGGGTGGCGCCGGCGACGTGGACGCCTTGGCGGGCCAGCGCGTCGGCGAACACCGAGGTGGCGTAGCCGGTGGGCTCCCAGACGCTGACCCACTCCTTGGCCGGCCCGCTTCCTGCGGGGAGGGCGCCGCTGACGGTGATGGTGTTGGAGCCGTGCTGCCGCTCGACGGAAAGGGTGGAGCCGCTGCCGGTGGCGGCGGTGGTGGCGCGGTTGTCGATCCTGACGTAGCGCGTCTTCGGTGTGAGCGTGACCTTCGGCCTCTCCCCCGGCGCCGCGCCGGGGGCGGCCTCGACGATGACGCTGCCCGCGTCGTAGTCGGTGTCGGGAGCGAGGGTCAAGGGGGAGATCTGGGCCGCGTAGTAGGAGGACTCGTCGTCGGCGGCCCAGGAGCGGCCGACGCGCTGGGTGTCGAACCGGGTGTCGTCGGCGATCAGCCGCCCGGTGACCCGGGTGATCCCCGACTCGGCGAGCCGTGCGGCGAGCCGTTCGTAGTCCGCGGCGAGCATCGTCGGGTCGCCGGTGCCCCGGAGGTACAGATCACCCCGCAGCACCCGCCCCTGGCGGCTGCCGTCGGTGAGCACGTCGGTGCGGTAGGTGTAGTCGGGGCCGAGCAGCCCCATGGCGGCGGCCGATGTGAACAGCTTGGTGTTGGAGGCGGGCATCAGCCGGTCGTCGGGCTTGTGCTGGTAGAGGACAGCGCCGGAGTCGGCGTCGGCGACCACCACCCCCGCCGCGCCGCCCTCCAGCAGCGGGTCGGCGAGGATGGTGTCGAGGGCGTCGCCGAGGCCGGTGCGGGAGGTGTCCGCACCGGCCGGCGAACTCCAGCTGAGGGTGGCGACGAGACCGATGACGAGGGGCCAGATCCAGGCGCGCGTACGGCGGTTCAGGTGATCCGCAGGTCTACTCATGCCACCGGAGGATCCCGTACGGCGGCCCGCCGCGACAGAGCGCGGACGCGGATCCGCCGGGCCGCGGGCCCGCGCACGACCCGGACCTGAGCCCGGCCACCATCGCGGTCGGACACCACATCTCCGTCTAGCCGATCGTGGTCGGCGCGCTGCCGAGCAGAAAGGCGCCCACCGGGATCTCGGTGTGCGCGGCGAGGCCGAAGGCGCGTACCGGGGTCTCGCTGTCTCCGCCGCCCACGGCGCAGCCCGACAGGCCCATCGCGGTGGCGACGAGGGAAAGGGTCTGGAGCAGGACGCCAGTGTTCTTGAGGGTCAGGGCGTAGGAGTGCGCGGCGTACTTCCACGACAGCCGCTTGATGCGTGACACCAGAGTCAGGTGCACATCCGGAAGGGGCGCGCCGCCGGTGGCGGCAAAGGCCTCGCGCAGCAGGCCGTCGGCGGCCCCGGGGGCGCCGGGCAGGGCGGTCAGGGCGTGGCCCAGGGGGTCGTAGTGGTACAGGCCCCGGTCCACCCGTGGCAGCGGTGGACGGCGGCGTACAGCTCCAGTTCGTAGGCGGACCCGGCGCTCGGGTAGGGGCGGCTGGTGACCGCGTAGGGACGGTCGTCTTCGGGGCGGGCGTCCAGCACCTTGCGCACGCGGGCGGCCCGGTACAGCAACTCCCCCAATTCATCTTCAGTCAGCGTTGTTCGCCATATGCGCGCCGGGAGGCCCGCGATTCGAGTACGTCGGTGAAGGTGCGGTCCTCGCGGGCCGCCCGGTCCGGGTCCGGGTGGCGGAGGGGGATCGTACGTCCCGTGGGAGGCGGGGTGGTGGGCTGAGCCGGTGGTTCGGTGTCGCGCCACGGCGCCAGGCCAGCAGCCTCAGGAAGTGTTCGTGGTCTCGTTCGCCGGTCGTGGGCGGGCACGGCCGCGGCCCGGGTGAGCCAGGCGCGGCGGCGCAGCACCACTCGCCCGGCCTCGATCCGGGGCAGGCGCACCACACCCCGGTCCGGCACGTCGTCGGCGAACGGCCCAGGCAACAGGGGTGTCCGGTGCGGAAGAGCGTGTGGGGGTCGCCGAAGAGGCGCAGCAGGGTCGGCAGCGGCGGTGGCAGCAGCAGCGGGCTCATCAGGCCGAGGTGGACGGGGACCAGATCGGCGTCGCACCGTGGTGAGCGGAGTGCGGGCAGCCCGGCGGCCCGGTCGAGGTGCACGGTCACCTCTCCGAGCGGGATGCGCCCGGGGCCGCTGCGGCTGACGCGGGTGAACGGGTGGTCGAAGGCGTGGGGCAGGGTGGGCTGCCGGAGGTTGGTGTTCGAGGCGTACGGGCCCCCGATGGCACGGGGCCACTGGTGGCACGGGCCCGCATCCGGTCCAGACGGCCCTGCCAGTGGCCGTGGCCGACGGTGACGGAGTTGAGCACGGCATGCGGCCGTCCGTCCGGCCCGGGCAGCGGCTGGATGTAGTAGGCCAGGCTGAGTGGCGGGCGGGGCACGGTGAGGTCGGCGGGCGGTTCACCCTCGGACAAGGCGCCAAGGACGGTGGCGCGGTGGCCGGCCAGGCGCTTGAGTGCGGGCAGCGGGCTGTCCCACAGGAGCGTGTCGTGGCCTGAACCCCTCGCTCGGCCTTACCAGGTGACGGGCAGTTCGTGGACGCCGTAGATGAAGCCGTCGTGTTTGAACGGGATGTCGTCCACGGCGGCGGCGAGCCGCAGGGTGGGGATGCGCCGGTAGAGGGTGCCGTAGACGACCTGGAGCTCCATCCGGGCCAGCGGCTGTCCCAGGCAGTGGTGGACCCCGGCGCCGAAGGCCACGTGGCGCCGGGCGTCGCGGCCGATGTCCAGCCGGTCGGGGTCCGGGAAGACGATGGCGTCGCGGTTGCCGAGATCGCCGGCCATGATCACGCCCTCGCCGGCCCGGATGACCTGGCCGGCGATCTCGATGTCCGCCAGGGCCACCCGGCGGCGCCCGTTGTGCGCGATGGTGAGGTAGCGCAGCAGCTCTTCGGCCGTGGAGGCGATCAGCTTGGGGTCGTCACTCGCGCGAAGGCGGGCGAGCTGCTCGGGGTGCCGGAGCAGGGTGAAGGTGCCGAGGGCGATCATGTTCGCGGTGGTCTCGTGGCCGCCGAGCAGGAGGAGCACGCCCATCAGGGCGGCGTCCTCCCGGGACAGCTCTCCTGCCCTGACCCGTGTGGCCAGGGCGGACAGCAGGTCGTTTCCGGTGGAGTCCAGCTTCTTGCCCACGAGTTCGTCCAGATACCGGAAGAGGTTCTGGTGGGCCTCTTGTCGCTGATCGGCCGTGACCGCCCGGCTGATCAGGGTCTTGCTGTTGGTCTGGAAGAACTCGTGGTCCTCGTACGGCACGTCCAGCAGACCGCAGATCACCAGGGAGGGCACCGGCAGCGCGAAGGCCTCGACCAGATCGACGGGGGTCGGGCCGGCCAGCAGATCGTCGATGAAGCCGTCCACGATGTCCTGTACGAGCGGGCGCATCGCCTCGATCCGTTTGACGGTGAAGGCTCCGCTGACCATCCGCCGCAGCCGGGCGTGTTCGGGGTCGTCCATCGTCACAAAGCTGAGCGAGCCGCCCCTTCTCTCGGTCGCGTGCGGGAAGCCGGGGCTGCTCGGATCGGCGCTCAGCCGCGGGTCGGTGGACAGCGCCTTGTGTTCGGCGTGGCGTGTCACCAGCCACGGCGTGCTGCCGTCCCACAGCCGCGCCCTCATCAGCGGGCCGTCGTGCTGGAGGGCGCGCAGCCGCTCCGCAGGGTCGAGGGGACAGCGGGGCGGCCGGGCCATGGGGAACTCGGGGAGGTCGGCCGAGGGGGCGTGGGCCGTGTTCACCGGAGTGGACATGTGCCTGCCGCGCCCGTCGCGCTGACCGGCGTGCGCGGCGGGCTGCCGCGCACGCCGGGCGTCTGCGTCAGACGGCGTGTTCGGCGCACAGGCAGCCGACGCCCTTCTCGATCCACTCCTGCCCCGCCCACTCCGGGTGCCGCTCGATCATCACCGCCCTGACCTCCTCGATGATCGTCTCCTCGCTCATGGCCGAGTCCCGGCGCACCCACGTCTCCTCGCGCAGCGACTGGAGGTAGTCGCGGACATCGGCCAGCAGTTGCGGGCCGCCGACGTCGCCGTGGCCGGGGACCACCACCCGCGGGTCCTCGGCGGCCAGGTGCCGCATCACCTCGATCCAGCGGGTGCCGGACACATCGGTGTCGTGCGGCGGAAACCAGGGGAAGATCGCGAACTGTCCGGCCTCCGCCAGGTCGCCGGTGAACATCACCCCCGCGTCGGGGACCGTGACCACCTGGTCGCCCTTGCTGTGTGCCCGTCCGGTGGCCCTCAGCCGCACCACCCGGCCGCCCAGGTCGAGGTCGCAGGAGGTGTCGTAGACGACGTCCGGAGCCGCCAGTTCGACGCCTTCCAGCTGCCGGGCGACCGGCTCGCCGAGCCCCTTGAACATCTCGAGGTAACCGGGCCCCTTGGTGGCCAGGTCCTCCGCCTGCGCCTTGTTGAGCAGGAACGTCGCCTCCCCGGCGAACGCCTGCGCGCCGAAGGCGTGCTCAGGGTGGAAGTGTGTGGTCGTCAGGTAGAGCTTGCGGCCGCCCGCGTAATCGGCCGCGAACTTCAGCACGGTGTCGGCGTTGCCCGGGCCCATTCCGGTCTCGACGACCAGCACGGAGTGCGTGCCACCGATGACTCCGACGTTGGGCACCAGTTGTACGCCCCGGTTCGGAATCACCACCAGATCACGCGCGAGTTCCCGCGTCCCCTCGGTATGCACCACGGGCTCGGGCAGCGTGTATTCGGTCATGACACGGGCTCCTTTCGGGTCCGTCCCAGTCCAGCGCGGGACACTCGAGCGGTCCAACACCCATTCCGCACGCCCGATACCGGGCGGGTATCGTTGCGGGTGATGGACCTCCGCTCGCTCCGCTACTTCGTGGCCGTCGCCGAGGAACGCCACTTCGGGCGCGCCGCGAGCCGTCTGCACATGACCCAGCCGCCCCTGAGCCGGGCCGTCAAGCAGTTGGAGAGCGAGCTCGGCACGCCCCTGTTGCACCGCTCCGCCACGGGAGTCACGCTCACCGCCGCCGGAAGCGCGCTGTACGACGAGGCGCGTACGCTGCTGGACCGGGCCGAGCAGGCACGCGCCCGGGTCGCCGCCGCGGCAGGTGCCGCCATCATGACCATCGGCACGCTCGCCGACAGCGCCGAGCAGGCCGGTCACCGCCTCGTCGCGGCCTTCCGCGGGCGTCACCCCGATGTCCATGTCGGCATCCGGGAAGCCGACTTCACCGACCCGACCACGGGACTGCGGGCCGGTCTCGTCGATGTCGCCCTCACCCGGACACCGTTCGACGACACCGGAATCAGCACCCATGTGCTGCGCTCCGACCCGGTCGGGGTGGTCCTGCGCGCCGAGGACCCGCTCGCCGGCCGTGCCAGTGTGCGCCTGTGTGATCTCGCCGATCGCCGGTGGTTCCGGCTGCCCGAGGGCACCGATCCCCTCTGGTGCGCCTACTGGACCGGCGCCACGTCCACCGGTGAGCACCGGGACGGTCCCGTGGTGCGCACCGCCCACGAGTGTCTGCAGGCCGTTCTCTGGAACGGCACGGTCGGGCTGATGCCCCTCGGGCATACGCTGCCCGAGGGGCTCACCACCGTTCCGCTGGCCGATATGCCGCCCAGCCGCCTCGTCGTCGCCTGGAAAACCGGCGACGCCGATCCGCTGGTCCGCTCGTTCATCCACATCGCCGCGGCAGGCGGATCGGCCTGAGTTCCTGCCCGCCGCAGGACATCAGGTGGACAGGCCGAGCTTGCGGCGCAGGCCCTCCGCCTTGGACTCGGTGTCGCGGGCGGCGCGCGTGCGCAGGGCCTTGAGGTAGTTCTCGCGGGTCCGCATGATGTGCGACTTGAGGATCTCTTCGAGCTCATCCGTCCGGCCGGCGGCGAAAATCTCGATGATCTGCTGGTGTTCCTCGAAGGAGCGCGCCGGTTCGGTCGCGGCGAGGAAGGTGAGGTGGACCCGGAGGGCCGAGACGCGGGCCAGGCTCATCTGATAGGCGTCGCTCAGATAGCGGTTGCCGCACTGGGCGAAGAACGCCTCGTGGAAGGCCGTATCGGCGGTGTTGTAGGCCTTGGTGTTGTTGCCCGCCCGGGCCTCGGCCATGGCGGCGACGGCCGTGCGCATGGTGGCGAGGGCGGCGTCCGGGTTGCGCTCGAGGGCCAGCTGGGCGGCGCGGATCTCCAGCATGGTGCGGTACTCGCACAGCTCGAAGATCTCGTCCTCGGTGGGCTGGAAGACATAGGTGCCCGACTTCGGCACGATCTCGACCAGCCCCTGGAGCTGCAGCATGCGCAGCGCCTCGCGGACCGGGGTGCGGCTCACTCCGAGGGCGGAGGCGAGGCCGTCCTCGGAGAGAGCCTCGCCCAGGTCGAAGTCGCCGTCCACGATCGCCGCGCGCAGACGCCGTGCCACGTCGGAGGCCAGCGACGAGGACCGTCTGCCGCTCGTCGTGTGTGCCATGCCCCTCCCAGCGATCAACTGCCACTCCGTCCGGCGGATATCCCAAACGCTACCGTATCGCCGGATCCGGCCCGGCCAGTGGCGAGACGGGGTGGACACCGTGGTTGACCAGATACGTGGGCAGCCGCCCCTGGGCGACCTCCACCACGTTGCGGGCCGTCTTCGTACGGATCTCGATCTCGGAGTCCTCCGAGTACCAGGCGGTGTGCGGGGAGAGGACCACGTTCTCGCACCGCGCGAGCGGGCTGTCGGGCCCGATGGGTTCGTGTGCGAACACGTCCAGGCCGGCGCCCGCGATGCGTCCGGTCCGCAGCGCCTCGATGAGCGCGGCCTCGTCCACCACCGGTCCGCGTGCCGTGTTGACCAGGCAGGCGGTGGGCTTCATGGCGGCGAACCGCGCGCTCCCGATCAGCCCCTCGGTCTCCGCGGTGAGCGGAGCGTGTACGGACAGCACATCGGACGCGCGGCAGAGGGTGTCGAGGTCCACGAGCCGGACGCCGAGCGCCGCCGCCCGGGAGGGGTCGGCGAACGGGTCGTGGGCGAGGACCGTCATCCCGAAGCCGGCCATCTTCTCGGCGAGCAGCCGCGGGATGCGGCCGAACCCGACCAGCCCCAGCGTGCGCCCGCGCAGCCGCCGCAGCGGCGCCGCGGCCGTGTAGTCCCAGGTGCCGCGGCGGATCGCGGCGTCGTAGCGGTGCAGCCCCCGGGCGAGGGTGAGGATCAGCGCGGCGGCGTGGTCGGACACCTCCTCCAGGGAGCCGTCCGGCACGTTGGCGACGGCGATGCCCGCCTCGGTCGCCGCCGGGACGTCGATGGTGTTGAGCCCGATGCCGTAGCGGGAGATCACCCGGCAGCGGGCGAGGCTCCGGATCACCTTGGCCGTGACGGGGGCGTACTGGTTGATCAGGGCGTCGGCGTCGGCGCAGAGTTCGATCAGCTCGTCCTCGCTACCGGCCTGTGCCGGTACGAGGGTGAGTCCCGCCGCTTCCAGGACCTGCCGCTCGGGCTCCAGGTCGGCGAATTCGTAGTCGGTCACGACCACGGTGAACGTGGCGGCCTTGGGCATGGCGGCTCTCAGCTCCCGAAGCGCTGGTCGAGTTCCTGGTGGAAGCCGAGGTCGACGAGGTCGCAGAATTCGGCGTAGGTGTGCTGGGCCGGGCCGCCCGCGGGGGTCCCGGCCGCCCGCAGGTGGTCCAGGGCGTCGGCGACCGCGCGGGTGGCGGTGAACAGCGCCGTGACCGCGTAGAACACCATCGAGAAGCCCATGTCGGCCAGGTCGGTGGCGGTCAGCCGGGTCGTCTCGTTGCCGTCCACGATGGAGACGACCTTGGGGCCTTCGATGGCCTTGGCGACCGCCTCCGCCTCCTCGATCCGCTTGATGCCGTCGACGAACACCAGGTCGGCACCGGCGTCCTGGTAGCGGCGGGCGCGGCGTACCGCCTCCTCGATCCCGGCGGCGGGCAGCGCGTCGGTGCGTCCGATGACGAGCAGGTCGTCCGCGCCCCGGGCCTCGACGGCGCAGGCGAGCCGCGTGGCGCTCTCGTCCACCGGCATCAGCCGGATGCCGCTCATCTGGCCGCACCGCTTCGGCGCCACCTGGTCCTCCAGGTGGATCGCCGCCACCCCGGCCTGGAGGTACTCCCGCACCGTGCGGTGGATGTTGGACGGGCCGCCGTATCCGGTGTCCGCGTCCGCGATGACCGGAATGGCCACCGCACGGGTCATGTTGCGGGCGTGTTCGGTCATCTCGGTCTGGCTGAGCAGCCCGATGTCGGGCGTGCCCAGTCGGCTGGCCGTGGCCCCGAAACCCGTCATATAGACGGCCGGGAACCCGGCGGCCTGGACGAGGCGGGCGGTGATGGAGTCGGGCGCGCCCGGGGCCAGGACGATGCCGGGGCCGTCCAGGAGGGACGCGAGCGATGTGGCGGCTGACAACGGTCGGCTCCTTGTCGGGTGGGGTCGGGGTGCGTCAGCGGGCGGCGGCGGGTGCGTCCGCCGTCGGCGCCGGGTCGGTCTCGGCGCCCGGCTGCCGGGCCGGGCTGCGCCACAGGAGGATCAGCACGGTCGACAGGACCAGGGACACGACGGGGATCAGCAGGCCCGCGGTGACGGTGGAGCCGTCGGTCTCCTTGCCGACGATGTACGGGCCGACGAACCCGCCGAGGTTGCCGATGGAGTTGATGGTGGCGATGCCGACCGCGGCATGGGTCCTGGAGAGGCTGTCGGTGGTCAGTGACCAGAACGGCGGGAGCCAGGCGAAGGCCCCGACCCCGGTCACCGCGAGCGCGACCACCGCGGGACCGGGGTGGTCGCGCAGCGCGATCACCCCGGCGAGGCCCACCGCCGCGAGGGCGAGCGGCACCGCGACCAGGTACTTGCGCTCGCGGGACCGCTTCGACAGCTGGGCGGTGACCAGCAGCCCGATGGCTGCGCAGATGTAGGGGATGACCGCGATGAAGCCGATGTTCGTGGCCGAGTAGTCGGGGTTGATCTGCTTGATGATCAGCGGCAGGAAGAGGTTGAACCCGTAGGTGCCGACGGCGAGCGCGAGATGGGTCACGGCCAGGTGCAGCACACGGCGGTTCTTCAGGGCGGCGAGCTGGGCCCGTACGCCCTCGTCGTGGCCGGTGCCCTGCTCGGCCTCCAGGGAGGAGTGCAGCCAGTCGCGGTGGGCGGGGTCGAGCCAGCGCGCGGTCGCCGGGGAGTTGGGGAGGAAGACGAAGGTCACGACCGCCATCAGGATCGCCGGTACGCCGGTCAGGATGAACAGCCAGCGCCAGCCCGGCAGGCCCAACCAGCCGGTGTGGTCCAGGATCAGGCCGCCGAGGAGCCCGCCGCAGATGAACGAGATCGGCTGGGCCAGCACCAGCCAGCCGAGCGCCACGGACCGGTCGCCGGAGCGGAACCACATGGTCAGGTAGACGATGATGCCGGGGAAGAAACCGGCTTCCGCGACGCCGAGCAGAAAGCGCATCACGTACAGCATCTGCACGTTGGTGGTGAACCCGGTGATGACCGTGATGATCCCCCAGGTCGCCATGATGCGGGCGAGCCAGGCGCGGGCGCCGAAGCGGCGCAGCAGCAGGTTGCTCGGCACCTCGAAGAAGAAGTACGCGATGAAGAAGATCGAGGCGGCGAAGCCGTACGCCGCGGCCTTGATGCCCAGGTCCTCGCCCATGCCCAGCTGGGCGAAGCCGACGTTGGTGCGGTCGATGTACGCGATGACGTAGCCGACCGCGATGAGCGGCAGGATGCGCCAGGAGATGTGCGAGACGGCTGCCCGCTCCCCGGCCTCGTCCAGCGTCGTGGTGGGGGGCCCGCTTGGTGCGTGTGTCATGTGCTTCCTCGATCTGGCGGGGATGAGGGGTTCTGGCGGGGGTGGGGGTTCTGGCCGGGTGGGGGGTCCTGGCCGGTTGGGGAGGGCGGCTCAGTTCATGATCAGTCCGCCGTCGATGTTGACGGACTGCCCGGTCATGTAGTCGGAGTCCGGTGAGCAGAGGTAGAGGGCGAGGCCCGCGACGTCGTCCGGCGTCTGCGGTCGGCCCATCGGGACGACGGCGGTGCGCCGCTTCCACGCCTCCCCCGCGCTCCAGCCCTCGGCGGCGGCCCACTCCTGGTCGATCTGGCGCCACATGTCGGTCTCGACCAGCCCGGGGCAGATGGCGTTGACGGTGATGTCCGGGGCCAGCGCGTAGGCCGCGGTCTGGGTGAGGCTGATGACCGACGCCTTGCTGGCGCGGTAATGGGGGGTGAGCGGTGCCATCGGGCCTGCGCCGTACCGTCCGGCGATCGACGACATCGTGATGATCTTCCCACGGGGGCGGGCGGCGGCCAGGGGCTCCTGGGCGCGCATCCGGGCCGCGGCGGCCTGCATGGTCAGGAACGCGCCCTTGACGTTGACGGCGAAGGTGGCGTCCCAATCCTCCTCGGTGATCTCCAGGAAGGGCTTGACCTGCACGATGCCCGCGTTGCAGACCATGACGTCGAGCCGCCCGAGGCCGTCGGCGGTGCGCTGGACCATCTCGGCGCAGTCGGCGGCGCGTGTCACATCGCCCCGTACCGCTAGCGCCGGGCGGCCGAGAGCGGCCACCTCGGCGCGTACCGCCTCCGCGCGGGAGGCATCGCGGTCGATGACGGCCAGGTGTGCGCCCACCGAGGCGAGCCGCAGGGCGATCGACCGTCCGATGCCGCGCCCGGCACCGGTGACCGCGATACAGAGACCGCTGAGGTCTGCCACTCTCTCGTCCCCTTCGTCGATGCGCCCGGCCGCGTCAGCCAGGCCGTTCGAGCTGGGACACTAGAGAACGGAGTTCTTGGATACAAGTCTTGTGTACTAGATATCCTCGCGAGCCGCGCGGGCATAGCGGCGCCCGCCGCCGACCCGCGGCGCACGCGGCCCGCTGGCGATCCCCCGGCCACCGCGGTATTGCTGGAGAGTGTCCCCGCACACCGCTCCGGCGTGGCCGGCGGCGTGTTCCACACCAGCCGCCGTCCACATCACTCGCATGACTCGGATCGCGAAGGAGACGAGCCGATGACGACATGGACGAGCGACGAGCTCAGCAGAATCGAAGCGGCGGACGAACTGGAGATGGCGCCGCTCGCACGCGACGGCACGCCGCGCACACCGGTGCCGATCTGGGTGGTCCGCGACGGCGACGACCTCTACGTCCGCTCCTATCGAGGCAGCGACGGCTCCTGGTACCGCGCCGCCCGGGCCAGCCACGCGGGCCACATCACCTCCGGCGGCGTCGACAAGGACGTCACTCTCGTCGAGGCACCCGACCCCGGCGTCAACGACCGCGTCGACGCCGCGTACCGCTCCAAGTACAGCCGCTACAGCGGAACGTACGTCAGGCCCATAGTCGCCGACACGGCGCGCGCCACGACGCTCAAGCTCCTGCCGCGCTGAACGAACCCCGCTGTACCGGAAGAGCCTGAACACGTCCCCGCGGGAAACCCGCTCGCCCTTAGCGGGTACTTCTGGAGCGCCGATCCTCGCGGGTGCGAATCCCGCCGCCAGACCTCATGGCCGGCGTGGCCGAGCGGGCGAAGGTGACATGTGCCTCCGCACGCAGGCCGCTCGGTCGGGGCCCTCCAAGCCGTCGCGCTGCGGCTCACGCCCCAGGTGCCGCCCGATGGGCTCAAGGCGGACTGCACGGACGTCGTCGTGCTGGATGTCGAGGCCGTGGGCTCCCAGGGGCGCCCACCGATCAGGCGCGGGTGGACTTCACCCTCAGCAGCCCGGGACGGCTGCTCGGCGGCTACAACCCCGGCAAGACCGCCCCGCCACGTGACGGCCGTCAGCGGACGTGCTCCGATGGGGGTGCGGCGACGCTTTCTCGTACGACGATGTGGGTGCCGAGCAAGTGGTGGGCGCCTGCGGCGCGTTCCAGGTCGCGCAGGGCGATGCGCACGGCGGCGCGGCCGAGTTCCTCGGCGGGGGTGCGGACCGTGGTGAGCGGGGGGCTGAAGTCCTCGGCAAGAGGGATGTCGTTGTAACCGACGACGGAGATGTCGTCGGGGACGCGCAGGCCCGCATCGGCGATGGCGCGCAGGGCCCCGGCGGCGACCATGTCGTCCCCGGCGAACACGGCGGTGAACTCGTGCGTGTCTTTGAGGAGTTCCGTCATCGCGCGGTGTCCGGCGGCGCGGCCCAGGCCGCAGTCGACCACGTGCGCCGCCTCGGGCGGCAGGCCGTGCTGGGCGAGGGCGGCCCGGTAACCGGCGACGCGTGCGTCCAGAGCCGTGTTGCCGGGCAAACCGCCGAGGAAGACGATGCCGCGGTGGCCCGCGGAGAGCAGATGTCCGGTGATGGCGTGGGCCCCGGCCTCGTTGTCGAACTCGACGACGAGCGCGGGGATGTCCGGGTCGGGCGCGGGCCGTCCGCACAGCACCAGCCGGGCGCCGGAGGAGTCAAGGGCCTGCGCGTAGTGGGCGACGCGCTCGCGGTAGGCGTCGTCCTCGACGACCCCGCCCACCAGGATCACCAGCCGGGCGCCCTCCTCCCGCATGAGCTGTACGAACTCCAGCTCGCGCTGCGGATCGCCGCCCGTGGTGCCCACCAGGCACAGCCAGCCGCGCGCGGCCGCCTCCGCCTCCACGCCCTCGGCCACCTGCGCGTAGAAGGGGCTGGTGACCTGGCGCAGCACGACCGCGACCATCTTGCGGCCGCCGCCGACCAGGGCGCGGGCGTGGGCGTTGGCGACGTAGTCCAGGGCCCGCGCAGCGCGGATGACCCGGGTGCGGGTCGCCGGCGGGACCGGGTAGTTCCCGCTCAGCACGCGCGAGACCGTGGCCACGGACACACCCGCCCGCTCCGCCACCTCGCGGATCGTGACCCGCCCCTTTGCCGCCATCCCGCTCCCCGCTCTCTTCGCCCCGTACGTGTCCGCGACCATTGCTTCGCCCAGCCTCATCAGCCCCGGAAGCTGAGCTGCACCTGACGGTCGGGGTTGTCCGTGTTGGTGTCCGCCAACCTCCGCAAAGACAACCCCAGGCTAACCAGATCGCGACGCGCACCCAGCGCCGGTGCCGTGGTCATCCCATGCCGGGATGACCGCGGCGACTGGAGCGCCTGTGAGGTGGGCAGCAAGTCGGCCGCGGCTGGTCCGTCGCGCTGGCAGCCCGGCACCCTTTCCGGACACCCGATCAGGAGTCGTAGCGCTCGGTTACCACAATCGTCGTCCCCGCGAGCGCCGTTCCCACCGGCGTCTCGGCCCAAGTCCCGGTCGACCAGGTCCGGCGGGCGGGGCGCCAACGGTTCGGGCACCGTGGTACGGCGCCGCTGGCCCCGGATGACGCCTTCCAGGCCCAGCTCGCGCATCAGCCGCTCCACCGTGCCGCGGGCCACCGCCACACCCTTGCACCGCAGAGCCCGGGAGATCCGGCGGAGCCCGTAGGTACCGCCCGATTCCGTGTGGATCTCCTCGATCAGCGGCATGAGCTGCTCGTCCTGCAGCCGGCGGGCCGACTTCGGCCGCTTCTTGCGGGCGCAGTAAGCAGACTCGGACAGTTCCAGCACCCGGCAGGTGAATCCGATCCCGAGGCCCTTGTCCCGAAGGTGAGAGCGTTTCAGTGAGGCCTCGACTTCGCCAGCCAGTTCATCCGCAACCGTTCGAATCCCCGGCGGCAGGGGGCCACCCTGCTGCGCCTTCGCCACGAAGGAACGGCTCACGCGGCCCTGACCTGAGCCGGGCACGTTTCCTCGCTTGGCGCGGCCCGAGATCACTCCGACAGTCACGGCTGTCGCGGAACTACCCGAGGAACGACAGTCAGACCTGACGATTGGTGTTGCTCGTGTTTGTATCCGCCAAACTCCGTTAAGGCAACCCTCAGCGTAGAGGCGCACTTGCCCGGCGAGAGAGCCACTGACCACCCGGGCGGGCGAGACACGGCCCACGGCTTCTTCGTTCGGGACGAAGAGGTCGTGGGTTCAAATCCCGCCACTCCCGACAGTGCAGTACCAGGTCAGGGGCCTGATCCAGTGAGTGGATCAGGCCCCTGAGTGGTTCCTGGAGATCGTTTGGGGCCGCCTTCGCCATCCTGATCAGGCTCGGACGGCTGGGGCATCTGTATCTCCGCCGGTGGGCCCTCGGGGAGCCGGGTGCGGTCGGCCGGTGCTCATCGCTGGCTCCTCCGCCTCCTGGCTCCCCCACGATCTGGCGCGGTGTTCAGTACTGCTCGGTCTCCATGAAACCCGTGCTCCCGTTATCGTCCGCGTCGAAGGCAGCGGCGGTCGGGTCGAATCCGGGCGGGCTGTCCTTGAGGGCCAGGCCCAGGCCGGCCAGCTTCGCTTTGACCTCGTCGATCGACTTCGCACCGAAGTTACGGATGTCGAGGAGATCCGCCTCTGAGCGCGCCAGGAGCTCACCCACCGAGTGGACGCCCTCACGCTTGAGGCAGTTGTAGGAGCGGACGGTGAGCTCCAGCTCCTCGATGGGCAGCGCGAGGTCGGCGGCCAGGGCGGCGTCCGTCGGGGACGGGCCCATGTCGATGCCCTCGGCGTCGATGTTCAGCTCACGGGCCAGACCGAACAGCTCGACCAGGGTCTTACCGGCAGACGCCATGGCGTCACGCGGACGCATGGCCTGCTTGGTCTCCACGTGGACGATCAGCTTGTCGAAGTCGGTGCGCTGCTCGACACGGGTGGCCTCGACCTTGTACGTGACCTTGAGCACCGGCGAGTAGATGGAGTCGACCGGGATCCGGCCGATCTCCTGGCCCACCTGCTTGTTCTGGACGGCGGAGACGTAACCGCGGCCGCGCTCGACCGTCAGCTCCATCTCCAGCTTCCCCTTGCCGTTCAGCGCGGCCAGGACCAGGTCGGGGTTGTGCACCTCGACACCGGCCGGGGGCGCGATGTCGGCGGCGGTGACGAGACCCGGGCCTTGCTTGCGCAGGTACATCACGACCGGCTCGTCGTGCTCGGAGGAGACGACCAGCTGCTTGATGTTGAGGATCAGGTCGGTGACGTCCTCCTTGACGCCCGGCACGGTGGTGAACTCGTGCAGGACCCCGTCGATCCGGATGCTGGTGACAGCAGCGCCGGGGATCGACGACAGGAGGGTACGGCGGAGGGAGTTGCCGAGGGTGTAGCCGAAGCCCGGCTCCAGCGGCTCGATCACGAACCGGGAGCGGAACTCGTCGACGACCTCTTCGGTCAGTGACGGACGCTGAGCAATCAGCACGAGGTATTGCCTCCAGTGTTTGGCGCCCGCTATGTGACGCCGTAGACACCACGAAGGGTACGGGTGGATCGGTCTCCTACGAGGCCGAACCGCCCGACCCCGTCCGTCTGCCGACCGGTCGGCAGACTCAGCGCAGGGTGGAGTGGAGTCCAGCGTTCAACTACTCTTGCCCCTGAGAGTCAACCATCAACGCAGTCAGTAGGCGCACACTGGGGGCAATGACAAAGCCTGCTGCACCGAAGCGTCATTTGCCTACCAGCCCCTTCAAGGCCCCGGTCACGCCCGCCCCCAAGCACTTCGCCGTGGGCGACCAGGTCACACACGACGTGTACGGCCTCGGCCGGGTGATCAGCATCGAGGATGGAATCGCGGCGCTCGTGGATTTCGGCTCGACGCAAATGCGGATCTTGAGCCCGTACGCCAAGATGACCAAGCTGTAGGACCGCTGTGCCCGGTCACGGCACCACCAGGCCCCCTCAGGGACCTGTAACGAAAGGGAGACCTCTCATCGATCCGACGTCGCTGTTCTCCGCCCTGGAAGGGCAAACCCGCTGTTCCACTGCAGCATCGCCGCCTCCGACGACTCACCCCTTCCAAGCCCCGGACTTCGGGGAAGACGAAACTTTCCTGCTCGAGGAGGTACAGGGGCCCGCCTCGAACACGCGTGCGGCGCGAGCAAAGGCGGCTTAGCTCACACGCTCGCGATGGTTTCGAGGGCTGGCCGGGGGCCGTCTCCGGTGCTGCGGTGAGGAGCGCAGCCGTCTCGATTCCCGTCTCGTTCAGCGACGGTCAACGGCGTTCAGCCGGGACCGTGTGCCGGACCCTTCCCGTAGGCAAGCCGCCCACGAACGCAGGTCAACGCCCCTGCACACAGCCCAGCACCCCACATCAACACAGGTGAAAAGCGTGTTGCTCCTGGGCCGTCCCCTGGCCGTCCAAGGCCAGCCGACGCCAACCAACAACGCACGAAGCCCACGGCATCTGAGCAGTTCAGAGCCGTGGGCTTCTTAAGTCCCGCTGGTCAGCCGGACCGGTGATCAGGGGACCGGCCAGCCAGGCCGCACTGAGCAGGCCGTAGCCGCCGAACGCAGGCGTCCACGACTGCCGTCCCCGGCGACCCGCTGCCTGCCGCCACCGGTACGCGTGGCCGGCGGACCTCGACCCGATGGCACGGATCGCGGGGCTCAAGCTGGAACGGCGCGTCGCGGACTGGGACGGGGCGCCGTTCACCCAGGACTCCGCGAAGCACATCTCCGTGTGGCGCAAGCCGGCCTGAGTCATCACACAGCGTACGAGGAGACTGTTGCCGGCCTATGCGCCACGACGGACCCGGGCAGCCTTGCGGGCCTCGGCCATCTGGCGGGCCTCAGCAGACCGGCGAGACTCGCCACCGCCGCCGGCCCGCCCCGGGCGGGTGCCGAGACCGCGGAAAGGGGCACCGCCACGCTTCGGGCGCTCCGCGACCGGCCCGCTGCCGGCAACGGGGACACCGGAGGGAGCCTGGGCGCCGGTGATGCGGCTCAGCTCAGCCTCGCCGGAGCGGACCTGCGTGATCTGCGGCCTGATGCCTGCATCGGACATGAGACGGGCCATGTCCCGGCGCTGGCCGGGCAGGACCAGCGTGACGACACTGCCGGACTCGCCGGCGCGGGCAGTTCGGCCACCGCGGTGCAGGTAGTCCTTGTGGTCGTTGGGCGGGTCGACGTTGACGACGAGGTCGAGGTCGTCGACGTGGATGCCCCGAGCCGCGACGTTGGTGGCCACCAGCGCCGTGACGTCACCGGTCTTGAACTGTGCCAGGGTGCGGGTGCGCTGCGGCTGCGACTTGCCACCGTGCAGCGCCGCGGCCTTTACGCCGCTGCTCAGCAGGTGCTTGGTGAACTGGTCGACAGCGTGCTTGGTGTCCAGGAACATGATCACGCGCCCGTCGCGGGCAGCGATTTCGGTGGCGGTGGCGTACTTGTCGGCGCCGTGCACCTGCAGCAAGTGATGCTCCATCGTGGTGACCGCGCCCGCCGACGGGTCGACCGAATGGACGACCGGGTCATGGAGGTAACGACGGACCAGGAGATCGATGTTGCGGTCCAGCGTGGCCGAGAACAGCATGCGCTGGCCGTCGGGACGTACCTGGTCCAGCAGTTCGCTGACCTGCGGCATGAAACCCATGTCCGCCATCTGGTCGGCCTCGTCCAGGACGGTGATGTTCACCCGGTCCAGGCGGCAGTCTTTGCGCTCGATGAGATCCGCGAGGCGGCCAGGAGTCGCGACGACCACCTCGGCCCCTGCACGCAGTGCGCCGGCCTGCCTGCCGATCGACATGCCGCCGACCACAGTGGCCAGCCGCAGCTTCAGCGACCGGGCGTACGGGGTGAGCACATCGGTGACCTGCTGGGCCAGCTCGCGCGTGGGGACGAGGATCAGGGCAAGCGGCTTCCGCGCCTCGGCACGCTGCCCGCTCGTGCGCACGAGGAGCGCCAGGCCGAAGGCGAGCGTCTTGCCCGATCCGGTGCGCCCGCGGCCCAGGACATCGCGCCCTGCGAGGGAGTTCGGCAACGTGGCAGCCTGGATCGGGAACGGCTCGTTCACGCCGAGACTGGTGAGCATCTTCAGCAACTCGACTGGCATGCCCAGTTCACGGAAGGTTGCGGCCGCGGGCAGGGCCGGGGTGACGGTGACCGGCAGCGCGAACTCCCCCTGTGGCGCGGAGGGACGGCGCCCGGTGTCGCCTGGACTGGCGCCGGGGCGCCGCTGACCCTGTGGGCGGAAGCGGTCATTCGTGCGAGCTGAACGGCTCATGGAGAACCTTCCTCGACAGGGCGCGCATCGAGGAATTCCCGACAGAACGAGCCGGATGAATTGCAAGAACGAGCCGAATGTGAGCCTAAAAGAATTCCACCGGAATACAAAAACAGATATCTGGGACCCCACCGCAAGACGGGGCCCCAGATATCTCATACACTTCGACGTCAGGCGGGAGTGATGTTCTCCGCCTGCGGACCCTTCTGGCCCTGCGTGATGTCGAAGTTCACCTTCTGGCCTTCCTGGAGCTCACGGTAGCCCTGGGTGGCGATGTTCGAGTAGTGGGCGAAGACGTCCGGGCCGCCGCCGTCCTGCTCGATGAAGCCGAAACCCTTTTCCGCGTTGAACCACTTTACGGTGCCAGTAGCCATTTCATATCCCCTTGGGGCAGTGCCCGCGGGCCCACACCGTGTGAACCCCTGCGTTGCCACAATGAACCCCGTCCGGATAAGCACCGGAGATACAAAAATGCCCGACGACATACGGCCGCCCAGGCACTTGAAGTTTCGGGAACCACAACTGCAACTGCCAGTGAGTTTAGCACGATACGCACATCTGCACTGAGTTTCACCCGTGATGCAAGGGCTCGGCCTCACGAGGGCACCGGATCAGCACATCAGCCGGCGCCAACTCGAATACACGGTGAACTTTCAGATTAGGCAAGGCGCGACCAAGGAGAACTCGCCCACTCCAGCGAGGAGCACCTGGCCTCCACGACCCTTTCGTCAGCCGAGGAAAGTCAATCGTGCCTCTCGGCTCGGATCACCTCGATACTACGCTCTGCACGGGCTGGTCGCGGCACACGCCGACGCGAACGGACTGACAGCCCCGGTCGCCCAGGCTCTGCTGCGCCGCGCAGAAGTGGCGCTGGCGGCCGTATCCTTCGCGCATCATCCACAGGCCCAGGCCGAGATACCCGGCGAGGATGGGCGCGTACGCAACTCATGGGGATTCTGGGGACCATACGCCGGATCCGAGGTCTCGCTCGGCATCCTCGATCCCGACCCCATGCCGACACCCGGGCCGCGGTTCGACAAGACGGCTGTGCGTGACGGGCTGGGCGAGCTGCTCGAACTGGCGGCCGAGGACACCCTGCATGTGGACGACCTCGCCCCTCTCGGCGACCAACTGTGCGTGTGTCGGCGGCGGCCATCCCGACGGGGCGTGGCCGGCAAATCTGATGTGCGAGCCTGGCGCATCAGCCGAAGCAGGCTCCCGCTCGGCAACGCGACGGCAGACGATTCAACTGCTGGCCCGTGTGGTCGCCACACAACCTGTCGTCTACTTCACCCGCGATGTCGGTCATGTTCTCGCCTTTCGGCGACTTCCTGACTACCGATGCCGTTACTTCGTGTCCGCGGCCCCGCCGAGGGCCTTCTGGATGCCCTCCAACTGGCGGACCCGATCGCGTCGAGAAAGGACTCGGGGGTGAGCATCTTCAAGCCGAGGCCCTGCGCGAGCGGGGTGATGATGGACTCGGACGCACCGATCGGCGTCCCCGCGTACGTGGACTTGATGCCGGACACCAGCCTCGATCTTCTTGTAGTCGGCGTCGATCTTGTCGATCACCTTGCGGACGTCGACCGGGTCGTACCAGCGGTGGGGGTTGCCGCCCGGCTTGACGCCGACCAGGTCACCGATCTTCAGCTCGGTTCGGTCACTGCCCGGATTGGCCGACAGCAGCTTGTCCGCCGCCGCCCAGGCGTGCGTCGTAACGGATGCCGTTGACGATCGTGTACCGGGCGGTGGCGACGGCCCGGCCGTCGGCGGCGGTCGGCTCGTGGTCGTGGGGGTCGGCGGCGGGGTTGTCGATGACGCTCTCGACGTGCACGTGCCTGCCGCCCAGTTGCTGGGCGATACCGCCCCAGAAATTCTCCGCCGCCACGACCTGGATCCCCCAGAGTGTCCACTGATGAGAACTATTGCCAGAACTTGACCCTCGCGCCATCAAGCGAACAGCGCCGCTCGGCCCCCATCCCCCCTGCGGCGACCGCAACTTGACAGGAATGTCACATCCAGGCAAGTGTTCGTGATCGAACATGACATTCACATTCACCTGGAGGTGATGCGCGGCCATGCGCACCGCGTTCGTCGGCAAGGGCGGGAGCGGCAAGACCACGCTTTCCGGCCTCTTCGCCCGGCATCTGGCCCGCTCGGGCGCCCCCGTCGTCGCCATCGACGCCGACATCAACCAGCATCTGGGCGCCGCCCTGGGGCTGGGCGAGGACGAGCTGCGCGAGGTCGTCCCGCTCAGCACACACCTCACCGAGATCAAGGAGTATCTGCGCGGCGACAACCCCCGTATCGCCTCCGTCGACGCCATGGTCAAGACCACCCCGCCGGGGAGCGGCTCCCGGCTGCTGCGCCTGCTCGACACCGATCCGGTGCACGCCCGCCACGTCCGGGACATCGCCGGAGTCGGGCTGATGACCACCGGCGTGTTCACCGAGGCGGACCTCGGCGTGGCGTGCTATCACTCCAAGCTCGGCGCCGTCGAGCTGTATCTGAACCATCTGGTGGACGACCCCGGGGAGTACGTCGTCGTCGACATGACCGCCGGGGCCGACTCCTTTGCCTCCGGGCTCTTCACCCGCTTCGACATGACCTTCCTGGTCGCCGAGCCCACCCGCAAGGGCGTATCCGTCTACCGCCAGTACAAGGACCACGCCGCCGAGTTCGGCGTGCCCCTCGCCGTGGTCGGCAACAAGGTGACCAGCGAGGACGACCGGCTGTTTCTCAAGGAGCACATCGGCGAGGACCTGCTGGCCTGCTTCGGCCACTCCGGCTGGGTCCGCTCCCGCGAACAGGGCCGCCACACCGGTGACCTCGAGCCCGAACACCGCCTGGCGCTCGAAGAACTGCGGACCGCCGTGGACTCCCGCACCAAGGACTGGGAGACCTTCCAGCGACAGGCGATCGAGTTCCATCTGCGCAACGCCCATGCCTGGGCGAACCACTCCACCGGCCAGGACCTGAGCACCCAGGTCGACCCGGACTTCCGGCACGGGCGGGCCGCACTGCCCGCGAACTTTGAGCCGAGGGCCGACGCCGCGGCCGTCGGCTGAACACCACCGCCTCATCACCCGTAACCGACCGATTGGACACCGCCCCGCCATGTCGCTCAACGTCGCACCGGAACTCCTCGCCCAGGCCGAACAGGGCGAGATCAGTGAGCAGGACTTCGTCGCCACCGTCCGCGAATCGCTGCCGTACGCCTACCACCTCATCGCCGGTCTGGCGGACAGGCTCCGCGAAGGTGACGCCGAGTTCGCCGACAACCAGACCCCTCCCCCGTCGGAGGCCGAACGCGGGCAGTTGCTGCGCGCGCTGGCCAGCAATGCCATCCGCGGCAGCCTGGAACGTCACTTCGGCGTCACGCTGGCCTTCATGAACTGCCACCGGGTGGCCGTCTTCCGGCCCGGCACCGAAGCAGGCGCGACCTACGGCAAGTTCACCTCCACCCGCTCCCAGATCCTCAACCAGTCGCCTGAGTTCCGCGACTGCTGACTTCCCGCGCTCACCCCGCCGAACACGAAGCCCCAGGCCGGAGCAGGCGGCCTGGGGTCGGCGTAGGGGGCCAGGCCTCAGCGACCGGCCCCGGTGGCCACCACATCGTTGTAGGGATCCTTGGGCGCGGGGACGCGCCGGACCGCGGTGGCATCCAGGGCCGGACTCGCGTCGTCCGTGCCGACCTTCCCCATGGGGTGCCAGGTCCCGGTGACCGTCACCCAGGCGCCGGCGGGCAGCGCCTCGGCGCCATGCACCCGCACCTTGCGCACCTGGGCGTCGGCGGCGCAGCAGCTGATGACGAGGCGGCTGACGTACCAGGTGCCACGGCGTCCGGGGGTCACGAATCCGGTGAGCCGGGACGGTGCGGCCCCTCAGCGTGCCGCTGGTGTCCCAGACCGCACGGGAGCTGAAGTCGTTCAGCGACATCGCGACAACTCCCCTGCCGGGCAGCTCGGGGAAGAGGCTCTCGCCGGAGGCGGAGGCATGCGGAGCCTTCGGGGCCTTGGCGTCGTCACGGGAGGCGGTGTACGAGCCGAGGGCGGGCGGCGCCAGAAACAGGATGGTCAGGGCCGGTACATACAGCAGCCAGGCGATCCGCGGCCCCTCGGAGTGATCGTGGCCGTGGTCGTGACCCTGACCGTGGTGCGCGCGGGCGGTCGAAGGGGAAGCCGTCGCGGACGGCTCCGACCGCGCCGAGCACGACCAGCAGGACACCCGAAGCGATGAGGGCGGGCCGCAGACCGGCGCTCACATAGCGCAGATACAAGTCGGTCAGCAGGGAGATGTGCAGCAGACCGACGCCGAGGAACAACAGCAGCAACACCTGGACATTGTGCTGCACAGCAGCCACCACCCCACCAGTGCGCTGCACAGCACCGCCGTGACCCGGGTAGCCGACGAGAAGCGCAGCGCGAAAGCTCGCCCGAAGGTGCCGGACTGCAGGGCGATCAGAGGCGCAGCCACTCCTCCCGCCCCAGCCGGAGCCACAGGCAGCCCATGACGACGGATGTCAGCAGCGATGCGACGAGACGGGCCGCGACCATCTGGGGGTTGTCGGGGAAGGCCACATACGTCGCCATCAGCACGATCGGATTGATGGCGGGCGCCGACAACAGGAAGGCCAGCGCCGCCGCCGGGGTCACCCCACGCCGCATCAAACTGCCGGCCACCGGCACCGAAGCGCATTCACAGCCCGGCAGCACCGCCCCGGCGGCGCCCGCCACGGGTACGGCGAGTGCCGGGTTGCGCGGAAGCACCCGGGTGAAGACCCAGGCCGGCACGAACGCGCTGATCGCGGTCGACACCAGGGTGCCGAGCAACAAAAACGGTATTCCTTGGACGACGATCGCGGTGAACACCGTCCGCCAGGCCGCCACCGCACGGTGGTCGAGCCCCGCCGTGATCTCCGGCCCCAGCACGATGGCGACACCGCCGAGCACCACCACCGGAGCGCCCGCCACCAGCGAGAGTGAGGTGATATGCGCGGCCGACCGCAGCCCGCCGACGCCGTCGGGCCGGTCGGGGCCCCGCAGGGTGACGGTAAGCCGGGCAGTGCCGACAGCGGACTGCCCATTGTTCCCGCTCCGCCCGGAACCAAGCAGCGCCTGACGGCCTCTGATGTCTCATCAGGTCCAGCTGACCTCGCCGGTGTCGAGGGAGAAGTAGGCACCCGCGATGGTGAGGGACTTGTTGGCGACCTTGGGCTTGAGTATGGGGTCGGCATTGAGTGCGGCAACGGTGAGCTTGGTCTGCTGCCGTACCGTGGCGTCGATCAGGGCCGTCCGGTCCGCCTTGGGGCTGGCGGCCTTGGCGGCCTCGTAGGCGGGCTTGGTGGCCGCGATGATCTTGTCGATGTTGGCCGTCGGCATCTTGTTGTCCTCCAGCGCGTTGACCGTGGCGGTCACGGCGCCGCAGTGCTGGTGGCCCATCACCACGATGAGCGGAGTGTTCTCGGCGAACGGCCCGTACTCGACACTGCCCTCGATAAGGCTGTCGTAGTCCTGGGCGGCGACCCGGATCTCGAAGAGGTCGCCGAGCCCGCGGTCGAAGACAATAACCGGGGATATGCGGGAATCGACGCAGCAGAACACCACGGCGGCCGGGTCCTGGCCGGCGGCCACCGCCTTGATGCGGGCGGCGTCCTGGTTCGGGTGCTGCATCGTTCCGGACACGAACCGCTTGTTGCCCTCCTTGAGGAGGGTGAGCGGGTCACCCGCGGGCCGAAGACTCGTGCTGTCGTGGGCGGCGGACTTGGCCGTGGCCTGCGCCTTGGGCGCGGCGTTGGCGGAGCAGGCCGCCAGCGCCGACCCGGCGAGGGTCACGCCGACGCCCGCGCCGACCTGACGAAGGACATTTCTCCGAGAAACCGTCGACTCGTTCATTTCTCATGCCCTGCCTTCTGAGAACCGGCGCGCGGCCGATTTCTCCCAGTGCTGATTGAGTGATACGCGGGCCGCTACAGAGCATAACAAGTGATGATCTTCGACTCTGCTGCTTAATTCGGGATTTGGGCTGTGAGTTGGGTTCCAGTGGGCGTCGGGGCGGATGATGTTGACGGCGTGGCGGAGATGGCGTGCTGGAGGCGGACCTTGGGCAGGCGCGGTAGTGGGCCCGGCGGAGGCCGGTGGGGTGGCCGGCCGCAGATGGACGGTCGAGGAGACCTTCCAGTCCGGCAAGGGCCCGGCCGGACTGGACGGGCACCAGGTCAGACGCTGAACGTCCTGGCACCGATGGGTCACCCTCGCGATGCTCGCCCACGCCTTCCTCGCCGCGGCCGCTGCCGCCGAACGCGCTCAGGACCAGCCCCGGACGGCCTGATCCCGCTGACCCGCAACGAGATCCAGCACCTTTTCACGACACTCGTTGTCCGGCCTGTCCTCGACGCGGCGCACCGGCTGCACTGGTCGATCTGGCGCCGTCGCCACCAAGCCCGCGCCCGTGCAAGCCACTACCAGCGCCAGGTGGCCCTCCACCCATGAAGACCGCATCTCGGCCAGTCCGCCGCCGAGGCACGCAACGCTCGATCCGGACCGGGCACCCACCAGACCAGGGAGAATATTCACGTGATCACTTGTCATCTGCGCTACGAGATCGACCCCAGCCAGACTGTCGCGTTCGAGAACTACGTGACGGGGTGGATCCCGATCGTCACCCGCTTCGGCGGCACGCACCACGGCTGCTTCTTGCCGCACGAAGGAGCCAACGACATCGCCTACGCCCTGTTCTCTTTTCCCAGCTTGGCTGCCTACGAGGACTACCGTGCTGCCATCCGGCAGGATCCGGAGGCTCAGCAGCTCTGGCAGTTGAGCACGGAGACCCGCTGCATCCGCCGCTTCGACCGGACTTTCCTCCGCCCGGCAATGCAACCGTCAGGCGGTCTTGAGACCTCATAACCCCGGTTGAGCCGCGTGGCCGACTTCTGCTCCGCAAACAGCGATCAACTCTCGTTCCCTGCACGGTAATCTTGGCGAGGTGACCGTTCCCGTACCCATTGGCCCGCCGGAGGTCCTCGCGGCGCTTGATGCGTCCTTCCGGCTGCATGAGCACCCTGACGTGATCAGCCCCTTGGATGTGTGCGCCGCGTTGGGCGTTCCGCTGGAGCGAACCGTCAAGACCTTGGCGTTCGTCACCCCCGAGGACCGTCTCCTGCTGGCTGCACTGCCTGGCCATGCACGGCTGCAGTACGGCGCCCTCGCCCGCGCAGCCGGGATCCGGCGGGGCGACTTGTCCCCCGCCGACGCCGGGCGGCTGGCGCGGGCAGGGATGCAGCCGGGCGGGGTGTGCCCCGTGTCCGCAGACCCGGCTGCGGTGGTGGTGTTCGACGAGTCCGTCAGAGGCCTGGGACGTGTGCACTGCGGCAGCGGCCGGCCCGACAGCAGCATCGAGATCGAGGCGGCGGAGCTCATGGCCGCCGTCCCGACAGCCGCTACGGCGCCAATCGCTTGCCTCCCGGCGGAGGAGCCGACATGACCATCCGCGACGCCGCACCCTCGGACGCCGATGACGTCTATCATCTGCTGAGCGGATTCGTGACGAGCTACCGGCCCGACCGCACGGTCTTCGACGACGTCACGTTCCCCCGGATCATCGAAACCGCCGCAGACGGCAGAGCCGAGTTCCTGATCGCCGAGCAGGACTCGCGCGTGGTCGGGTACCTCCTCGCGCTACGTATGCCCACCCTTTTCGCAGGCGGAACGATCCTCGAACTGCTGGAACTCACCGTGGACGCGCCCGTGCGTGGCCGCGGTACGGGTACCGCACTGATCCGGGCCGCGCAGGCAAGGGCCCGGGAGGCAAAGGACGTCGAGGTGACCGTGCCGACCCGCAGGGCAGCGGATTTCTATCGCGGTCTCGGGTTCCACGAGACCGCCGCCTATCTCAAGTGGTCCACCACCTGATCGGGAAACCACGGCCGGACCGGACGGGCCTGGAGTACCTAGTTCCGGCAGACTTCGGCCAGTCAGCCGTCCATCGACTGGCTACCGAGCGGTCCAGCAGAGGTCGACCGGCCGTTGAAGCAAGATGGCCCTACCCAAGCTCTACGAGCCGATGCCCCGGTCGAGCAGCGCGTCCTCCGCGCGGGCGTTAGCTCCAGGTGCCTGGAGGACTTCCTCACCTGCCGCATCCCAGGACCGAAGTCCACCTCGGCAGTCTCGCCGCCTGTTCGCCTCCTGCGAGCGCCTCCATCAAGGGGATCTGCTCACCCCGCGGCGAACCTCAGGGCTTCGCGCGATGAGCAGCAGGCCGACACCGAGCACATCAGCGAGGCAGACCAACCTGGCCGTCAGCCGGCACAATCTGCCGCCGAGCCGCACCTGAGCAAGGCGACTGCCCCAGATCGTTTCGGAGAGCGTTTCAGTGAGGCCTCGACTTCGCCAGCCAGTTCATCCGCAACCGTTCGAACCCCCGGCGGCGGGAGCCACCCTGCTGCGCCTTCGCCACGAAGGAACGGCTCACGCGGCCCTGACCTGAGCCGGGCACGTTTCCTCGCTTGGCGCGGCCCGAGATCACTCCGACAGTCACGGCTGTCGCGGAACTACCCGAGGAACGACAGTCGGACCTGACGATCGGTGTTGCTCGTGTTTGTATCGACGAGGCACACGGACTGCCAGGTGCCGAGCGCCATCCGGCCGCCGATGACCGGGAGCGTCGCATGCGGTGGCACGAGCGCGGGGAGCACATGGTCGCGGCCGTGGCCGGGGCTGCCGTGGCGGTGGCGCCAGCGGTCGTCGGCGGGCAGCAGGTCGCGCAGCGCGGCGAGCAGGTCGATGTCGCTGCCCGCGCCCGTCTCCAGGATCGCGATACCGGCGGTCGCATGGGGGACGAAGACATTGAGCAGCCCGTCCCGGCCGTGGCTCACCTCCCTCAGATAGGCCTCGCAGTCGGCCGTGAGGTCGGCGACCGTCTCGGTGGAGCCCGTCGTGATCCGGAGGATGTGGGTGCGAAAGGTCTGGGTCATGGCTCCATCCTCGTACGTCCGCCCGTAAAACCGCCGCAACAAAGGTCCGAGTGGCAAGACACCATTGACCGGATCCGGACGCCCTCGCTACGTTCGAGGACATGTCTACGTCAGCCCTGCTCACCACGCGCGGTCACATCGACCTGCTGCGGGTGGCCTCCGCCGCGTGTCCCGGCGGCCGCTGATCCCCTCACGGCTTCACGCGTAAACACGCCTGCGCCGACACGTCTTACCGCTCACTCCGCTTCTCCCTTCCCCTCACCTTTCCTTTTCGCCTCACCCAGCCCGTGCGCCGCGCCGTATGGGCGGGGGCGAGGCGTACCCCCTTTGTGGAGCCTCCATGTCCCCGGTTCTCGAACCGGTCGTTCCGCTGTCCGCGCGCCGCCGCTCCGTGCCCCGGTGGCTGCGCCGTACGACCGGGCCCCTCGTCCTGCTCGCCGCCTGGCAGGTGTGCAGCGCCACCGGCGTGCTGTCCCCCGACACCCTCGCCTCCCCCGGCACCATCGCCCGTACCGCCTCCGGCCTGATCGGGGACGGCACCCTGCCGCACGCCATGCTGGTGTCGGTGCAGCGGGTGCTGGTCGGGCTGCTGATCGGCGCGGTGGCCGGGGTGTCGCTCGCCCTCGTCTCGGGGCTGTCCCGGCTGGGCGAGGACCTGGTCGACGCGACGGTGCAGATGCTGCGCACCATTCCCTGGGTCGGAATGATCCCCCTGTTCATCATCTGGCTGGGCATCGGCGAGGCACCGAAGATCGCGCTGATCGCGCTCGGTGTGACCTTCCATCTGTACTTGAACGTCTACGCGGGCATCCGGGGGGTCGACGCTCAGCTGATCGAGGCCGGGACCTCGCTCGGGCTCGGCCGCTGGGGGCTGGTCCGCCATGTGGTGCTGCCCGGGGCCCTGCC
Source organism: Streptomyces sp. ME19-01-6 (assembly GCF_033793745.1). Taxonomy (NCBI): domain Bacteria; kingdom Bacillati; phylum Actinomycetota; class Actinomycetes; order Kitasatosporales; family Streptomycetaceae; genus Streptomyces; species Streptomyces sp. ME19-01-6. Next base: position 157,510 of record NZ_JARAXF010000012.1, read on the forward strand.
GGGGGCGATGACCGGGCTGCGGTATTCGCTCGCCACCGCCTGGCTGGCGCTGGTCTTCGGCGAGACGATCAACGCCGACGACGGGATCGGCTTTCTGCTCAACCGGGCACGGGAGTTCTTCCAGACCGATGTGATCGTGGTCTGCCTGATCGTCTACGCCGCGCTCGGCCTGCTCGCCGATTTCATCGTCCGTACTCTTGAGAGGCTGCTGCTGCAATGGCGACCGAGCTTCACGGGCAAATAGGGCCGGTCGAGAGGGATCTGCTCGCCAAGGTCCCCACCGAGATCCCCGCCGATGGCCCTGCCGACGTCCCCGCCGGCCCCGCCGCCGTACGGGTCCACGGGCTGACCCGCGCCTTCGACGGCCGCGCGGTGATCGACCGGCTGGAACTGACCGTACGTCCCGGCGAGTTCGTCGCCCTGCTGGGCCACAGCGGCTGCGGCAAGTCCACCCTGCTGCGCATCCTCGCCGGGCTCGACCGGGAGATCGAGGGTGAGGTGTTGGTGCCGCGCGCCAAGGCGGTCGCTTTCCAGGCGCCGCGCCTGATGCCGTGGAAGCGGGTCTGGCGCAATGTGCTGCTGGGGCTGCCCGGCCGCCCCGGGCGGGCGGTCGCCGAGCGGGCGCTGGCGGAGGTCGGGCTCGACCACCGGTCGAACGCCTGGCCGAAGACGCTGTCCGGCGGCGAGGCCCAGCGCGCCTCGCTCGCCCGCGCGCTGGTGCGCGAGCCCGATCTGCTGCTGCTCGACGAGCCGTTCGGCGCCCTGGACGCGCTCACCCGTATCAAGGCCCAGCAGCTGGTCGGTGAGCTGTGGCAGCGGCGCGGCTGCGCGGTGCTGCTGGTGACACACGACGTCGAGGAGGCGCTGCTGCTCGCCGACCGGGTGCTGGTGATGGACCACGGCGTGATCGCGTACGAGCGGCGGCTCGGCCTGGACCGGCCGCGCGACATCGCCGATCCGCGCTTCGCGGAGCTGCGCACCGAACTCCTGGACCGCCTGGGCGTGGCGGCACCCGCGGCATCGCCCGGCAAGGCCGCATGACACTCCCTCAAGCATCACAGGCCACAACCCGCACCATCCGAACCACCCTCACGAACGGATCTGCCGATATGAGACGGCGCATCGCCCCGGCCCTGCTCCTCCCCCTCGCCCTTCTGCTGGCCGCCTGCACCGCCGCGTCGTCCGCCGACGACTCGGGCGGTGCGGGCTCGTACACCGACGGCAAGGGCGACGTCACCTTGCGGGTCGGCGATCAGAAGGGCAACGACGAGGCGGTGCTGCGCGCCGCCGGCGAGCTGGACGACCTGCCGTACAAGATCCGGTGGTCGACCTTCACCTCCGGTCCGCCGATCCTGGAGGCGGTGAGCGCCAAGGCGGTGGACATCGGCGGCGTGGGCAACACCCCGCCGGTCTTCGCCGCGGCCGCCAACTCCAAGATCAAGGTGGTGGCCGCCAAACACGGCACCTCCGACGGCGAGACGATCCTGGTGAAGAAGGGCTCGCCGCTGAAGAAGGTCGCCGACCTCAAGGGCAAGTCGGTGGCCGTCGCACAGGGCAGCTCGGCGCACTATCAGCTCATCGCCTCCCTCGCGAAGGCCGGACTGTCGATCAAGGACGTCAAGGTCACCTTCCTGCAGCCCGCCGACGCGCTCGCGGCCTTCACCCGCGGCAAGGTGGACGCCTGGGCCATCTGGGACCCGTACACCTCGCAGGCCCTGCGCTCGGCGGACGCCCGCACCCTCACCACCGGCCAGGGCGTGGTCAACGGCCTCAACTTCCAGGTCGCCAACCCCTCCTCGCTCGACGACAAGAAGAAGGCCAAGGCGATCGGCGACTACCTCAAGCGGCTGCGCCGCGCCCAGGACTGGGTCTACAAGCACCCGGACGCGTGGGCCAAGGTCTGGGCGAAGGAGACCGGGCTGCCGTACGAGGTGGCGCTGGACTCGGTGAAGCGGACCAACGGCACCCGGGTGTATGTGGCGGTCGACAAGACCGCCGTGGCCTCGGAACAGAAGATCGCGGACACCTTCGCCGAGCTGAAACTGATCCCGCGCCGCTTCGACTTCGCCGATTACGTCGACACCCGGTTCAACGACGGCCTGCCGCCCTCCACCTCGGCGCCGCGCAGTTACGGAAAAGGCTGAGCCGACAAAATGAGAATTCGGAATTCGCCCGCCAAAGAAAGGCCATAGCTTTATCCGGGAAGAATTCTGTTAACGTGCCGTCATGAAGTCGCAGCCCGTGGCGGAGGGGCGCGCCGATCCCGCTCGGCGTGCCCGTCGCCGTGTCCGTACCGCCGGCCCCGAGGGGCCCGTATTCGTCGATTCCTCGGGCCGCAGGGGCCGCCTGTTGCGGCGGGCCGGCGTGGTCGCGGGAATCACGTTCCTCGGATACGCCACAGTACTCGCGGCGGCCTTCATGGGCGGCACTCCCTTCGCCCCCGAGACGCTGATCCCGGGAAGCTCGACGACTTCCAAGGAAAACGGGCAGTCCAATAAGGGCCGCTCCGGCAAAGGGAATTCGACGTCTTCCACGCCGTCCCGCGAACCGTCGACCTCCACGAGCGGCGCCGCGGTCACCGTGCCCGCGGCCCGGCCGTCGCCCTCCGCCAAGAAATCCACGTCCACGGCGAGCGGGCGGGCCTCCTCCTCGGCCACAGCCACCACGACGACGTCACGCCGCGCCTCCGGGCCGTCCGGCAGGTCCTCGGCCTCGACTTCGGCGTCGTCTTCGGCGTCGTCTTCGTCATCGTCCTCGGCGCCGCCGAAGGCGACCCCCTCCGCGTCCGCCTCGCCCGGCCCCTCCGTCACGGACACCCCCGAGGACAGCGCGACGAGCGAGCCGGAGGCCATCGGCTGACGTTCCGGACCGGGTACGCGCCCGTCCAGCGCGGGCTGCTGCACCCGGCGCGTCTTCGTCCGCCGTCTGCGCTAGCGGCCCATGTCCCCTTTCCTGGTGACCGCTAAAACGGCCTGGGATCACAATCCCCGTCTCGTACGCGGCGATCACGGCTTGGACGCGGTCGCGGAGCCCGAGCCTGGTGAGGATCGGGACCTCAGGCGTGTGCCGTGGCGCCACGGGCCACGCGACGGGCGAACGGCGCCAGCCCGGCGAACAGCAACGCGCCCGCGACCGGCAGCAGATCGGGCCCGGCCGGCAGTATCAGCGCTCCAGTCACGACGGGCGCCGCCCGCCATACCGAAACGGCCCGGACCACCGCGAGCCGGCAGAACACGACGGCCAGGCCGAGAAAGAACAGCACCGGTCCGACCGTGTAGACGACGATGTCCATCCCGGGGACCTTGCTGACGTCGGAGAACATCGCCCGCATGTCGTCGTGGTCGGCGGCCAACGCCCCGATGACGATGTCGACGGAGATCTGGACCACGGTGCAGGCGGTGCCGGCGAGGGCGGCGGCGACCGTCCACGTAGCGAACGCGCCACCGCCTGCCAGCCGTCGCAGGTCCAGGAACACCGGGACGAACAGCAACAACGCGGCGAGGAAGGCCAAGTAACCGGTCATCCAGGCGAGACCGGGGCCGCGCTCGCCGTCCAGACCGTCCAGGATGCGGATGACCGCGTAGACGGTGACCAGGAGCGGGGCGGCAATGAAAGCGAAGGATCTACCCATGCCGACGATCATCATGGCGACGGGTGTTGCCGCACATCGCCGACGTGACCCATCTCCGTTCTCCCCCGGACGGCGGAGCTGGATGCCGGTCAGCCGAGAGCCTTTCGTATGTTGCCCCTCAGCACGTCCAGATCGCCGCGCACCAACGCGTACTCGTGCTTGTTCCGCTCGATGTCGGAGCGCTGACGCTTGTCAAGGGCGGCCCACCACACGCCGAGGGTGTTCTGCTCCCGCTTGCACTCGACGTCGGCGACGGCCGTGGCCACCTCCCGCCGGGTGTGGGGGGTGTTGCCGTCCTCGCCTCGCCGCCACCCCTTGTCGCTGTACGCGGCCATCGGATCCGCGAACCGCTTGCCGCCCTTGTCCACGACGCACGTCGACCAGGTGGCGAAGGCCCGGCGCACCTGCCGGTCCTTCTTCGCCGCCTTCCGCAGATCGGTATCGCGCCCGGTGGGAAAGGTCCACATGCGCCTGGAGTCCGCGACGCCCTTGAGCAGTTGCTCGTTCGCCTTCCCCGAGCACCCCCGCTCGCGGGACTTGCCCCCTCTCGGTATGGCTCCGGTGCTGGACATGCCGTACAGGGCGGCGAACTCCGCTTGGGTCATCGCCCGTCCGGTCGGCTCCAAGGCCTTACGGAGCCTCGGCTCCCAGCCGTAGCCCCACCGCTTGGCATGGTCGAGGTCGAACGCGCCCAACTGTGTCGGCAGGGCTGTGATGACCAACGTCCTTGCCGGGGTGGAAGGGGCCGGAGGCTTGGGGTCGGCGGGGAAGTCGGTGAACCCGAGGCGGATCATGCACCGCTGGGCGAGAAGGCGCTGCGCCTTGCCGAACCGCCTGCTCTCCTCGGTGCTGAGCCGGTAGCGGTCGAGCGGGAGGGCCGGCAGGTCCTTCTCGTCCTTGACCTGCGGCACCCCCTTCAGGCGCGGCGACGAGGGCGCGTCGGAGCCGGCGCCACAGCCCGCCACGGCCACCGCGGCCAGAAGGACGGCAGCCCACCACCGCGCGCGCTTCGATACCTGCGAAACCATCGAACACCCTCCCGAGAGGCCCCACCAAGGGATCGGACCCTACCGTCTCGCCATGGTCGACGAGGAACGCGGACCGGCGGGAAGATCCGGCCGCAGGCCGTAGTTAGTAGAAGCGTGAACGACATAGCTGCGGTGCGCGAGGTGGACGTCGTGGTGATCGGCGCCGGGCAGGCGGGCCTGTCCAGCGCCTACCACCTGCGACGGGCCGGGTACGAGCCGGGGACCGGCTTCGTGGCCCTCGACCACTCCCCCGGCCCCGGTGGCGCGTGGCAGTTCCGCTGGCCGTCGCTGACGTACGGCAAGGTGCACGGGATGTACGACCTGCCGGGCATGCGGCTGGCCGGCGCGGACGACGGGCGGCCGTCGTCCGAGGTCATCACGGAGTACTTCGCACGCTATGAGTCCACCTTCGACCTGCGTATCGCGCGCCCGGTCGATGTCGCGGCGGTGCGCGAGGGCGACGGCGGGCGGCTTCGGGTGGAGAGCTCGGCGGGGGTGTGGTCCACGCGCGCGCTGATCAACGCGACCGGCACCTGGGACCGCCCCTTCTGGCCCCGCTACCCCGGGCAGGCCACGTTCCGGGGGCGGCAACTGCACACCGCCCAGTACCCGGGGCCGGGGGCGTTCACGGGACGGCGGGTGATCGTCGTCGGGGGCGGGGCCTCCGGCGTGCAGCATCTGCTGGAGATCGCCGAGGTGGCTGCGGAGACCACCTGGGTGACGCGCCGGCCGCCCGTCTTCCACTCCGGGCCCTTCGGCGAGGAGCAGGGGCGGGCGGCCGTGGCGATGGTGGAGGAGCGGGTGCGGCGGGGACTGCCGCCGCTCAGCGTGGTGTCCGTGACCGGGCTGCCGATGACCGAGGCGATGCAGCGGGCCCGCGCGAAGGGGGTGCTCGACCGGCAGCCGATGTTCGAGCGGATCACCCCGGACGGGGTGGCCTGGGCGGACGGGCGGGCCGTGGACGCCGACGTCATCCTGTGGGCCACCGGCTTTCGCGCCGCCATCGACCACCTCGCCCCGCTGAAGCTGCGCGAGCCGGGCGGCGGGATCGCCGTCGAGGGGACGCGGGCGCTCCGCGACCCCCGCGTCCACCTGGTCGGCTACGGCCCGTCGGCCAGCACGGTCGGCGCCAACCGGGCCGGGCGGGCCGCCGTACACGAGATCCGCGAGCTGCTCACGGCCCCCGAGCGCGCCACCGCGCCGGCCGCGTCGGTCTAGCCGGCCTCAGCGCTGAGAAGCCCTACGCCCCGCGTCCGGGGCGGCCGGCCAGCGCGAAGGTCGAGTCGCGGACCACGAGCTCCGGCTGCAGGACGATGCACCGGTGCTGGTGTGCGTCGGCGTCCTCGCCGGTCTCCTCGATCAGCAGCTCCGCCGCCGTACGCCCCATCCGGAACGCCGGCTGCCGTACGGACGTGAGCGGCACCGCGGCCGCCGCCGCGAACTCGATGTCGTCGTAGCCCACCAGCGCCACGTCCCCCGGCACCGACACCCCGGCCGCGAAGAGCGCCTGCAACACCCCCAGCGCCAGCAGGTCGTTGGCGCAGAAGACGGCGGTCGGCCGCGGCGACATCCCCAGCAGCCGTGCCCCCGCGTCCCGCCCCGCCGCCACATCCAGCCGCTCGGCCTCGATGTGGACCAGTTCGTCGGGCGACATGTTCTCCTCGACGAGCGCGCTGAGCACGCCCTTGTGCCGGTCCTGGCACTGCGGCAGGTGCATCGGGCCGCTGATGTAGACCAGGGCGCGGTGTCCCTGGGCGAGCAGGTGGCGGCCGGCGAGGGCGCCGCCCTCGACGTCGTCCACGGACACCGAGCAGGCCTCGACGTCCGGCACCTCGCGGTCCACGAAGACGTACGGGATGTCGTGGCGCCGGAAGGTGCGCAGATTGCGCCCGGTCGCGTCGGCCGGGGTCACCAGCACGCCACGTACCCGGTGCTCGGCGAACAGGGAGAGGTAGTCGGCCTCCTCATCGGGGCTCTGCGCGCTGTTGCACACCATCACCCCGAGCCCCGCCTCACGCGCCGCCCGCTCCGCGCCACTGGCCACAGCCACGAAGAACGGATTGGCCATGTCCAGCACCAGCAGCGAAATGATCCGGCTACGGCCCGCCCGCAACTGCCGCGCCGACTCGCTGCGCACATAGCCCAGCCGCTCGATCGCGGCGTGCACCCGGTCGCGGGTGGCCTCGGCGACCATGTCCGGTCGGTTGATCACGTTTGAGACCGTGCCGACGGACACGCCCGCCTGCCGCGCGACGTCCTTGATCCCTACCATGCGTCCCACGACCTTCGACCGCCCGCCTTCCCGCGGCCGGTGGCGGCCGCGGGACCCATGCTATGGCGTCCGGGGCGGGTTCCTCCCGCGCTCCGGGGGCAGGTCCCCCCTGCGGGCGGCTCTCCCCTTACGGGCAGGCCTGGGTGAAGCCGCTCGCGCTCACCCGCAACGCGCCCCCGAGGTGTTGGCGCTGTCGCTCACGCATGAGCCGCTGACGCTCTGGAACATGACGTCGGCGGGGCTGTCGCCGCCGCGCTGCGCCGTGAAGTAGTCGGATTGCAGGCCGGAGCGCCAGGGCGGCCGCGTGGGCGTCAGCGCAACCGCGCCAGGCTCGAGCCGCGGACCACGAGCTCGGGCTGCAGCACGATCCGCTGATGCCGGTGTGCGTCGGCCGCCTCCCCCGTCTCCTCGATCAGCAGCTCCGCCGCCGTACGACCCATCCGGAACGCCGGCTGCCGTACGGACGTCAGCGGCACCGCGGCCGCCGCCGCGAACTCGATGTCGTCGTAGCCCACCAGCGCCACGTCCCCCGGCACCGACACCCCCGCCCCGTACAGCGCCTGCAACACCCCCAGCGCCAGCAGGTCGTTGGCGCAGAAGACGGCGGTGGGCCGCGGCGACATCCCCAGCAGCCGCGCCCCCGCGTCCCGCCCCGCCGCCACATCCAGCCGCTCGACCTCGACATGGCGCAGCGCGTCGTCGTCCAGGCCCGCCTCGCGCAGGGCCCGCACCGCGCCGGTGCGGCGGTCGTGGCACTGGGCCAGTTGCATGGGGCCGCTGACATACGCGATGGAGCGGTGGCCCTGGTCGAGGAGGTGGCGGGCGGCGAGCGCGCCGCCGGTGACATCGTCGACCGAGACCGAGCAGCCCTCCGCGCTGGGCACCACCCGGTCGAGGAAGACGAACGGGATGCCGTGCCGCCGGAACGACTCCAGGTTGCGCCCGGTGATGTCGGCGGGGGTGACCAGGACGCCGCGTACTCGCTGCTCGGAGAAGAGCGCCAGATACTCGGCCTCCTCGTCGGGGCTCTGCGCGCTGTTGCACACCATCACCCCGAGCCCCGCCTCACGCGCCGCCCGCTCCGCGCCACTGGCCACATCCACGAAGAACGGATTGGCCATGTCCAGCACCAGCAGTGAAATGATCCGGCTACGGCCCGCCCGCAACTGCCGCGCCGACTCGCTGCGCACATAGCCCAGCCGCTCGATGGTGGCGAGGACCCGGGCCCGGGTCTCCTCCGACACCGACTCCGGACGGTTGATGACGTTGGAGACCGTGCCGACGGAGACCCCTGCCTGGCGGGCCACCTCCTTGATGCCCACCGGCCGTGCCATCAAGCCGCGACTTCCACAAGTTCCAGGCCGGTGAGGTCGGCCAGGGCGCGCAGCTCGGGCAGCAGCCGGCCGGTGGCGAGCGCCCAGTGGTGGGCGACCCCGCTGGCGCTCCAGGCGTCGGTCCACTCCCCCGGGTCGCAGCCGAAGTCGACACGGGAGGTGGTGTTGCCGATCTCCAGCAGTGGACCGCCGACCACCTCGCCCTCGGAGGCGACGATCTTGTAGCGGCCGTCCCGGGTCTGCCCGAGGCCGACGAGAGTGACCGGGCCGTGCCGTACGTCGAACTCGACGGACACGCCCCAGCCGCGCTTGCCGTGGTAGACACCGAGGCCGCGCAGCAGCGGCTTGCGCTCGCTGATGGCCAGGTGGCCGGGCCCGTCGTGGCCCATCTCCACCACCGCGTCCCGGAAGTTCAGCGCCTGCAGCTCGGTGAAGGAGCCGCCCGCGCCGAACCGGTCGCAGATCAGCATGGCCAGGGAGGTGCGCAGCTCGTACTCGCCGGCCGCCGGGACGCCGCGGGCGGTGAGCAGCGACGAGCCGAGGATCATGCCCGCGCCCAGCTTCTCGTGGATCTCACCGTCCAGGCCCCGGTGGTAGTACGCGAGCGAGTCCAGGTCGAAGTCGGCCACCAGCCGGTCCAGGCCGACGGACACCCGCGCCGCCCAGGCCAGGTCCTCCTCCACGACGGAGTCGGCGAGCTCGAACACCTCACGGGTCTCGGCCAGCTTCGCCGTCACCTCGTCGTCCTTGACCTGCTGGACCCGCACCCGCAGATCGTCGAACTCCAGGACCTCGACATGGCCGCCGAGGTTGCCGGTGACCATGGTGAGGTCGGTGGACACGTCGTACATCCCCGGGTAGAGGTGTCCCATCAGCCCGTGGCGGCCGTGGCGCAGGACGGACCGCACCCCGGCGGCCCGGATCCAGCGGCCGATGCGGTCCCAGGCACGCTGGTCCTCCAGGTATCCGGACACCGAGCGGAAGGGGACGCCGACCCGCTCGAAGGCGTTCGCCATCTCGGGCAGCGGACACGCGCCGCAGTAGGCGAGCCAGGCGCCGGTGTCGAAGGACGCGTGGTCCATGGCCTCGGTGGGCTGGAGGTTGATCAGCAGCACGGGGGCGCCACTGCGCTGGGCGATGGGCACCAGCATGGTGGCGGTCATATAGGTGGTGAGAAAGCCGACGATCAGGTCGCAGTCGGCCGCGCGGAGCTTCTCGGCGGCCGCCGCGCCCTCCTGGGCGTCGGAGATGAAGCCCACGTCGACGACCTCGGCGTCGAACTCCCGCATGCGCTCGGTGACCCGGGCCGCGGAGCGGCGCAGCTGCGGGAGCAGATCGGGGAACTGGGGCCAGTAGGCCCCGAGTCCTCCCGCGACCAGTCCGATCTTCGGCTTGCGCGCGACGGCGGGGAGACGTGCGGTCATGGTGGATCTCTCACGTTCCTTTCCTGGTGCGATCGGAGGGGCGGGCCAGGGTGTTTCCCCGGCCCGCCCCTCCCGGGGTCAGGCGAGGTGGAAGACCTCGGTCAGCGGCTTCATCGCCTCATCGGGCTTCGCGCCGTCCAGCGCCTCGAAGAACTCCGCCATCTCCGCCTGCCACCTGGCATTGACGTCCGTCTCCGCCATGGCCGCCTGGGCCGCCGCGAAGTCCTCCGTCTCCAGGTAGCCGACCAGCAGGCCGTCCTCGCGCAGGAAGAGCGAGTAGTTGTGCCAGCCGGTGGCGGAGAGTGCGTCGAGCATCTCGGGCCAGACGGCCGCGTGGCGCTCGCGGTATTCGTCGAGCCGGTCCTGGCGGACCTTCAGCAGAAAACAGACGCGCTGCATGCCAGGGCCGCCTCAGAAGTCGAAGTCGTCGATGTTGTCCTTGTTGAAGACGGTGGGCGGGCCGAGGATGACCTCGCCGTCCTTGCCGATCGTGTACTCGCCGAGCTTGCCGGCCTTGAACTTCTCCCCCTCCGCGCCGGTGATCTGCCCGGACGCCAGCGCCGCGGCCGCGTAGGAGCCGAGGTAGCCGAGCTTCTTCGGGTCCCACAGGGAGAACTGCTCGACCGTGCCGTCCTTGACGTACTTGCGCATCTGGTTGGGCGTGCCGAGGCCGTTGATGACGACCTTGCCCTTGTACGAGGAGTCGCTGATGTAGCGGGCGGCGGCCGCGATGCCGACCGTGGTGGGCGAGATGATGCCCTTCAGGTTCGGGTAGGCCTTGAGCAGGCCCTGGGTCTCCTGGAAGGACTTCTGGTCGTCGTCGTCCCCGTAGGCCGTCTTGACCAGCTTCATGTTCTTGTACTTGGGCTTCTTCAGCTCGTCCTTCATGAACTCGATCCAGGTGTTCTGGTTGGTCGCGTTCTGGGTGGCCGAGAGAATGGCTATCTCGCCCTTGTAGTTGAGCTGCTTCGCGATGTGCTGGACCTGGCTGCGGCCGATCTCCTCCGAGCTGGCCTGGTTGATGAACAGCTGGCGGCATTCCTTGGCCGTGTCGGAGTCGTACGCGACGACCTTGATGTCCTTCTTCATGGCCTGCTTGAGCGGGCCGCAGACCGCATTGGGGTCGTTGGCGGCGATGAGGATGGCGTCCTGCCGCTGCTGGATGAGGGTGTTGATGTACGACACCTGGGAGGAGGCGCTGGCGTCGGAGGGGCCGACCTCCTTGCCCTTGCCGCCGAACTCCCCGGCGGCCTCGATGCCCGCGTCGTCGACGATCTTCTCGTACGGGTTGTTGATCTGCTTGGGCAGGAAGGCGAGCTTGAGCCCCTTCTTCAGCGGGGCGTCGGGGTTGGCCTTCGCGTCGACGGCCTTGGCGCCGCCGCTGTTGTCGTCGGAGGAGTCCTTCTTGGTGGTGCCGCCGCATCCGGCGAGGGTGACGGCCAGGGCACAGGCCGCGGCGACGGAGGCCGCGGCGCGGCGCCCGGAGGACGTACGGAGGAACATGGGGAGACCTTTCGAGAAATGAGGCGTGGGTCGGCGGCGCGTCAGCCCGAGGGGGTGGCGGCGGCTCTCCGGTGGCGCCATTCGCTGACGGTGGAGATCAGACGGGGGGTGAGGACGGAGGCCACCAGCAGCAGTCCGGTGACGATCACCTGGACCTCGTTGGCCACGTCGTTGAGGGTCAGCAGGTTTTTCAGGATGCCGATGAGCAGCACTCCGGCGACCGCGCCGAAGAGGGTGCCCTTCCCGCCGTCGAAGTCGATGCCGCCGAGCAGGACGGAGGCGATGACCAGCATCTCGAAGCCCTGGCCGTTGTCGGCGCGGGCGCTGCCGTAGCGGAGGGTGAACACCACGCCCGCGAAGCTGGAGACGAGCCCGGTGACGACGAACAGCGCGAGCTTGATGCGCTTGACGCGGATGCCGGCGAAGTACGCGGCGTCCTCCTGGGCGCCGATGGCGAACAGCGACCGGCCCAGGCCCGTGGCGTGGAGCACCACCGCGGCGACGACGGCCAGCACGAGGAACAGCGCCACCGGGTAGGTGATGAAGGTGCCGGGGATGGTGGTGGTGTCCACCGCCCACTTGGCGTAGTTCTCGGGGAAGTCGGTGATGGCGTTGGAGCCGAGCACCACGGAGGCCAGCCCGCGGTAGAGGGCGAGGGTGCCGATGGTGACGGCGAGCGAGGGCAGCCCGACCTTGGTGACCAGCCAGCCGTTGAGCAGGCCGCCGGCCACGCCGACCAGCAGCACCACGGGAACGATCGTCTCGAACGCCCAGCCGGAGTTCCACAGCTGCCCGGTGAGGGCGCTGCTCAGCCCCAGCATCGAGGCCACCGACAGATCCACCTGCCCCGCCACCACCAGCAGCGTCATGGGCAGCGCCATCAGCGCGACCTCGGCGATGTCGTTGAAGGCGAAGGCCAGGTTGTCGTGGCTCGCGAAGCCGTCGGTGGTGCCGAGGCCCGTGACGAAGACCGCCACCAGCAGCACGCCGACCGCGGTGTCCCAGCGCAGCCCGCCGCGCAGCCAACTCATCGGGCGCTCCTCTTCCTCAGCGCACGGGTCATGCGCACATTGACGATCCGGTCCACACTGATCGCCGCCAGCAGCAGGGCGCCGGAGATGGCGTCCTCCCAGAAGGAGTCGACCTTCAGGACGGACAGGGCGCTGCCGATGGTGGTGAGCAGCAGCGCGCCCAGCGCCGCACCCCACACGGTGCCGACGCCGCCGACGATGGCGACACCGCCGACCACGACCGCGCTGACCACGGTCAGCTCCCAGCCGTGCGCGTTGTCCGCGACGACGGTGCCGAAGCGGGCCAGCCACAGCGCGCCCGCGAAGCCGGCGACGGCGCCGGAGAAGACGTACGCGCCCAGCACCCGGCGGCGGATCGGCACCCCGGCCAGCCGGGCGGCCTCCGGGCTGGAGCCGATGGCGTACAGCTCGCGGCCGCTGCGGTAGGTGCGCAGGAAGTACGCGGTCGCGGCGAGCACGGCGAAGGAGATCAGTGGCAGATACGGGATGCCCAGCACGCTGCCGCTGCCGAGGTCCAGCACGGGCTGCGGCACATCCGCGGCGTTGATCTGCTCGCCCTCGGCCCACCAGTAGTCGATGCCCTGGATGATGTAGAGCATCCCAAGGGTCACCACCAGCGCCGGCACCTTGCCGAAGCTGACGAGTGCGCCGCTGACCAGGCCGCAGGCCGCGCCGACCGCGATGCCGAGCAGGGCCACCAGCAGCGAGCTGTGGTCCGTGCCGGAGACGAACTTGCCGCAGGCGAAGGCGGAGAGCCCCACCACGGAGCCCACCGACAGGTCGATGTTGCGGGTGACCACGACCACGGACTGCCCTACGGCGAGCAGCACCAGGATCGCCGCGTTGAGCAGCAGGTCCTTGACGCCCTGGTCGTTCAGGAAGCGGGGCTCGGCGATCCAGGTGAAGAGCACCAGGAGCACCAGGGCGCCGGCGATGCTGATCTCGCGGGCCCGGAATACGGTGTCGACCAGCGAGCGCGCGGAGCGGCCCGCCTCGGCCTGGGCCGTGGGCTTTTCGATGGTGGCCGTCATGCCGCAGCCCTTCCCTTGCCGGTACGGCCGGTCGCGGCGGCCATGACGGACTCCTCGGTGGCCTCGGCGCGCGGGATCTCCGCGACCAGGCGGCCCTCGTGCATCACCAGGACCCGGTCGGCCATGCCCAGCACCTCGGGCAGGTCGGAGGAGATCATCAGCACCGCGAGCCCCTCGGCGGCCAGCGACGACAGCAGCCGGTGCACCTCGGCCTTCGTGCCGACGTCGATGCCGCGCGTCGGCTCGTCGACGATGAGCACCGCCGGGTCGGTGGCCAGCCACTTGGCGAGCACGACCTTCTGCTGGTTGCCGCCGGACAACACGCCGACGTGGTCGCTCAGCTTGCCGTACTTGAGCTGCAGCCGGGCGGCCCAGTCGGTGGCCCGGCCGCGCTCCAGGGCCCGCTTGACGAGCCCCTTGCCGCTGATCCGGTCCAGTCCCGTCAGGCCGATGTTCCGCTCGATGGACATCTCCATGACCAGGCCGCGCTGGCGCCGGTCCTCGGGTACGAGCGCGAGCCCGGCGGCCATCGCGGCGGTCGGCGAGCCGGGCCGCAGCTGCTTCCCGGCCACCCGCACCTCGCCCGCGTCCGCCCGGTCGACCCCGAAGACGGCCTGTGCCACCTCGGTGCGGCCCGCGCCGACCAGCCCGGCCAGCGCGACGATCTCGCCCCGGCGCACATCGAAGGACACGTCCCGGAACACGCCCTCGCGGGTCAGCCGCCGCACCGACAGTGCCGTCTCGCCGACCCGCGTGTCCTGCTTGGGATACAGCTCGTCCAGGTCCCGGCCCACCATGCGGCGCACCAGGTCGTCCTCGGTCAGGCCCTCCAGCGGCTCGGAGGCCACCCAACGGCCGTCCCGCAGGGTGGTCACCCGCTGGCAGAGGCGGAAGATCTCCTCCAGCCGGTGCGAGATGAACAGCACGGCCGCGCCCTCGGCGCGCAAGGCCTCGACGACCGAGAAGAGCCGGGCGGTCTCGCTGCCGGTGAGGGCGGCGGTCGGCTCATCCATGATCAGCACCCGGGCGTCGAAGGAGAGCGCCTTGGCGATCTCCACGATCTGCTGGTCGGCGATGGACAGCCCGCGGGCGGGCCGGTCAGGGTCCAGGGCCACCCCGAGCCGCCCCATCAGCGCGGCCGTCGCGCCGCGCACCGCCTTGTGGTCGATCCGGCCGAGCCGCCGCCGGGGCTGGCGGCCCATGAAGATGTTCTCGGCGATCGACAGGTCGGGGAAGAGCGTGGGCTCCTGGTAGATGACGGCGATGCCCACGTCACGGGCGTCGGCGGGGCCGTGGAAGACCACCGGTTCGCCCTCGAGCAGCACCTGCCCGGCGTCGGGGCGGTGCACCCCGGCGAGCGTCTTGATGAGCGTCGACTTGCCGGCGCCGTTCTCGCCGGCGAGGGCGTGCGCCTCGCCCGGGAACAGCTCGAGGGAGACGTCCCGCAAGGCCCGGACAGCACCGAAGGATTTGTTCACCCCCTTGAGGGCGAGGACCGGAACTCCGGTCGAAACAGCCTGGCTCACGGTGTCGGTTTCTCCTTGCTTCCCTGCCAGAGTGGCCTTCCGGCCGAGGGGGAAATGAAATGTTTCAAAGTCGGTGTCGGGAAGCTAGCCCGGCGATTTGCGACCGTCAAGGGGGTATGCGCAGGTAAACCAAGTCGTTGTAGTCGCCTCTTGACGCGCCTACGGCGGTGGACCTACGGTCCAGACGCTTCTGCATTGAATCGTTTTTCCATGTCAGCGACCCCGAGCTCGGGGCCGCACCGCTTCTTGACGCCCGCCACCCACAGGGCTAGCGTCTGTTGAATCGTTTCATAGTTGCCCTCGAGGAGACGCATGTCTGACGTTTCGGCCGTGAAGGCGGCCCTCAAGACCCAGGCCATCGAGACGCCGTCATGGGCGTACGGCAACTCTGGAACCCGCTTCAAGGTCTTCGCCCAGCCCGGTGTCCCACGCACCCCGCAGGAGAAGCTCGACGACGCCGCCCAGGTACACGCCTTCACCGGGGTGGCTCCCACCGTCGCCCTGCACATCCCCTGGGACAAGGTGGACGACTACGCGGGGCTCGCCAAGCACGCGGAGGAGCGCGGGCTGAGGCTCGGCGCGATCAACTCCAACGTCTTCCAGGACGACGACTACAAGCTCGGCTCGGTCACCAACCCCGACCCCGAGATCCGCGGCAAGGCGCTCGCCCACCTCATGGAATGCGTCGACATCATGGACGCGACGGGCTCCCGCGACCTCAAGCTCTGGTTCTCCGACGGCACCAACTACCCCGGCCAGGACGACATCGCCGCCCGCCAGGACCGGCTCGCCGAGGCCCTGCAGGCCGTCTACGAGCGACTGGGCGACGACCAACGGCTGCTGCTGGAGTACAAGTTCTTCGAGCCCGCCTTCTACACCACCGACGTCCCCGACTGGGGCACCGCCTACGCCCACTGCCTCAAGCTCGGCCCCAAGGCCCAGGTCTGCGTGGACACCGGCCACCACGCGCCCGGCACGAACATCGAGTTCATCGTCGCGCTGCTGCTGCGGGAGGGGAAGCTCGGCGCGTTCGACTTCAACTCCCGCTTCTACGCGGACGACGACCTCATGGTGGGCGCGGCGGACCCCTTTCAGCTCTTCCGGATCATGTACGAGGTGGTCCGCGGCGGCGGCCTGGACTCGGGCATCGCGTTCATGCTGGACCAGTGCCACAACATCGAGCCGAAGATCCCGGCGATCATCCGGTCGGTGATGAACGTGCAGGAGGCGACGGCGAAGGCCCTGCTGGTCGACCCGGACGCGCTGGCCGCCGCGCAGACGTCGGGAGACGTCCTCGGCGCCAACGCGGTGCTGATGGACGCCTACAACACCGACGTGCGGCCGCTGCTGGCGGAAGTCCGCGAGGAGCTGGAGATCGACCCCGATCCGATGGCGGCGTACAAGGCCTCCGGATGGGCGGAGAAGATCGTGGCGGATCGGGTGGGCGGAACGCAGGCGGGCTGGGGCGCGTAGCGCCTCCGGCGCGGTGTCGCATCGCCGCCGCGGCTCCGCCGCGCGGCGCGGCGGGTTCCCGGGGCTCCGCCCCAGGGGGCCGGGCTGCTCGGCTACCGCTGAGAGGGCCCAAGGCCGGGCCGGGGCGTGCGACGACGGTGGGGCGGATGCCGACGCCCCGCCCGCCGCGGGCGGGCCCGGGGGCTCCGCCGCCCTGTCGGCCCCGGCAACGGAGTGGATACCCAGGCCCCGCAACGGCTTGGACAGCGGGGCAGCGATCACGCCCCCGGCCGGTTTCCCTGGCCGGAGGCGCACCAGCCGGCCAGCGGACGCGCCCAAGTCGGGGCGAGCCCGCCTGGTGGGGCGGGAACAGCGAGGCCCCGCCTCGCATCGGGCTGCCGCCCCGCGCTCCCGGGAGGGGCGAGGCGGAACCGTGAGGGCCCATTCCCTCCAGGAATGGGCCCGTTCGATGGATTGGCCGACTTCACCAACACAACACACGAAGAGGAAGAACTTGACTTCCTCCCCCTCCTGAAGGAGGGGGATTCCTACAGCTCGCGTCGTAGGGGTTCCTGTTTCATCGCCGACTGCCCGCCCGGAGTGCTCCGTTGAGGTCTTACACCGGCTCCACAGGCCGACACCGCCAGCCCGGCGGCCTTGAGGTTCTTTGCCGCGTTCACATCGCGGTCGTGGGTGATGCCGCAGTCGCACGTCCACGTGCGGACGTTGAGCTGCATCTTGTCCTGCAAAGCCCCGCAGTTCGAGCACAGCCTGGAGGAGGGGAACCAGCGGTCGACCGCGATCACTTCGCGGCCGTACCAGGCTGCCTTGTACTCCAGCATGCTGCGGAACTCGCTCCACGCCGCGTCGGAGATGGCACGGGCGAGTTTGCCGTTCTTCAGCAGGTTCCGAACGGTGAGGTCCTCGATCACGATCGTTTGGTTTTCACGAACGAGCCGAGTGGTGATCTTGTGCAGGTTGTCGCGTCGCCGGTCGGCGATGCGCGCGTGGATACGGGCCACCTTCCGGCGGGCCTTGGCCCGGTTCGCACCGTCTCCCCTGGCCTTACGGGACAGATTCCGCTGTGCCTTGGCGAGACGTGCGCGGTCGCGCCGCTCATGCCGGGGGTTGGTGATCTTCTCGCCGGTGGACAGGGTCAGCAGGTGGTCCAGTCCGGCGTCCACGCCGACAGCGCTCCCATTGTCGGAGAGCGGCCGCACGGACGGGTCCTCGCACAGAAGGGACACGTACCAGCGTCCGGCCGCGTCCTGCGACACCGTCACCGTGGACGGCTGCGCGTCCTTCGGCAGGGGACGGGACCACACGATGTCGAGCGGGTCCGCCATCTTCGCCAGGGTCAGCATGCCGTCACGGAACCGGAAAGCGCTGGTGGTGCACTCGGCAAACTTCCGGGACGTCTTCCGCGGCTTGAACCGCGGGTACTTGGCCCGCTTGGCGAAGAAGTTGGTGAACGCCGTCTGAAGGTGACGCAGGGCCTGCTGGAGCGGGACGGAGGAGACTTCGTTGAGGTACGCGAGTTCCCCGGTCTTCTTCCACGCGGTCAGCATCGCCGACGTGGCGTTGTAGTTGACCCGCTCCTGCCGCAGCGTCCACGCCTCCGTGCGCGCCGCAAGCGCGAGGTTGTAGACCTTCCGCACGCACCCGAACGTGCGCGACAGCTCGGCTGCCTGCGCATCGGTCGGATAGAAGCGGTACTTGAAAGCAGACACCGGTCTGCCCGGGCGGCGAACCGCCTTTCCTTGCCCTGCTCCGCAGGAGTCCGATTCCTCCCCGCTCTGAAGGGCGGGGTTTCCTCAGAGGAGATCCGATGACCGCAGAACTGCGCCTCGAAGCGGCCGCCCTGCTCGAGCGATCACACCGCCTCGGGGCCGACCCCCGGAACACCAACTACGCCGGCGGGAACACCTCCGCCAAGGGCACCGCGACCGACCCCGTCACCGGGCAGGACGTCGAGTTGATGTGGGTCAAGGGCTCCGGAGGAGACCTGGGCACCCTGACCGCGGCCGGTCTCGCCGCGTTGCGGCTGGATCGGTTGCGGGCGCTGACCGAGGTGTATCCGGGGGTTGACCGCGAGGACGAGATGGTTGCCGCGTTCGACTTCTGCCTGCACGGGAAGGGCGGCGCCGCGCCGTCCATCGACACCGCCATGCACGGCCTGGTCAACGCCGCCCATGTCGACCACCTGCACCCCGACTCCGGCATCGCGCTCGCATGCGCCGCCGATGGTGAGGCGCTGACCAAGGAATGTTTCGGCAACCAGGTCGTATGGGTTCCCTGGCGCCGGCCCGGGTTCCAGCTCGGGCTGGACATCGCCGCCATCAAGAAGGCCAACCCCGAGGCGATCGGCTGCATTCTGGGCGGCCACGGCATCACCGCCTGGGGCGACACCTCCGACGAGTGCGAGGCCAACTCGCTCCGTATCATCCGCACTGCCGAGCAGTTCCTCGTCGAGCGCGGCAAGGAGGACCCCTTCGGCCCCGTCGTCCCCGGCTACGAACCTCTCCCCGAGTCCGAACGCCGCGCCCGCGCCGCCGCGCTGGCCCCCGTCCTCCGTGGCCTCGCCTCCACGGACCGCCCCCAGGTGGGCCACTACAACGACGCCGACGCCGTCCTCGACTTCGTCTCCCACGCCGAACACCCGCGTCTCGCCGCGCTCGGCACCTCCTGCCCGGACCACTTCCTCCGTACGAAGGTCCGCCCCCTGGTCCTCGACCTCCCGCCCACGGCCCCCCTCGACGAGACGATCGCCCGCCTCAAGGAGCTGCACGCCGCATACCGGACCGACTACCAGGCGTACTACGAGCGGCACGCCACCCCCGACTCCCCCGCGATGCGTGGCGCCGACCCGGCGATCGTGCTCATCCCGGGTGTCGGGATGTTCAGTTACGGCAAGGACAAGCAGACGGCCCGGGTGGCGGGCGAGTTCTACGTCAACGCGATCAATGTGATGCGCGGCGCCGAGGCCGTATCGGCGTACTCCCCCATCGAGGAGTCGGAGAAGTTCCGCATCGAGTACTGGGCGCTTGAGGAGGCCAAGCTTCAGCGGATGCCGAAGCCCAAGCCGCTGGCGACCCGTATCGCCCTGGTGACCGGCGCCGGTTCGGGCATCGGCAAGGCGATCGCGAGCCGCCTGGTGGCCGAGGGCGCCTGCGTCGTCGTGGCCGACATCAACGCCGAGAACGCCGCGGCCGTGGCCACCGAACTGGGCGGACCCGACAAGGCCGTCCCCGTCACCGTCGACATCACCTCCGAAGAGCAGATCACAGCGGCCTTCCGGGAAACCCTTCTGGCCTTCGGCGGGCTCGACCTCCTGGTCAACAACGCGGGGATCTCCATCTCCAAGCCCCTCCTCGAAACCACCGCCAAGGACTGGGACCTTCAGCACGACATCATGGCGCGCGGCAGCTTCCTCTCCTCCCGCGAGGCGGCCCGGGTCATGATCGACCAGAACATGGGGGGCGACATCATCTACATCGCCTCCAAGAACTCGGTCTTCGCGGGCCCGAACAACATCGCCTACTCCGCCACCAAGGCCGATCAGGCCCATCAAGTGCGCCTGCTCGCCGCCGAGTTGGGTGATCATGGCATCCGTGTCAACGGGGTCAACCCCGACGGAGTGGTGCAGGGCTCGGGAATCTTCGCTGGCGGCTGGGGCGCGCAGCGGGCCGCCACGTACGGCATCCCCGAAGAAGAGCTGGGCAAGTTCTACGCCCAGCGCACCCTGCTCAAGCGCGAGGTCCTGCCCGAACACGTGGCGAACGCGGTCTTCGCGCTCACCGGGGGCGACCTGACGCACACCACCGGTCTACACGTCCCGGTCGACGCCGGGGTCGCGGCGGCCTTCCTGCGCTGACGCGCACGTGAGGGGGTGGGGGTGCCTTCAAGGCCCCGCCCCCGCCTCGTACCCACGCACCGCAACGACACCCCCGAGGACCCCGTGCCACCCACCGAAACGTACTTCGCCGCCGTAGACCTAGGCGCGTCCAGCGGCCGCGTCATGGTCGGCACGGTCGCCCCCGGCGCCCTCACGCTCCAGGAGGTGCACCGCTTCCCCAACCGCCCGGTCCGCGTGGGCGGCACTCTGCACTGGGACATCCTCGCCCTCTACCAGGGCGTCCTGGACGGCCTCCGCGCCGCGGCCGAGGCCGCCCGTGCCGCGAACACCCGCCTGGCCGGCGTCGGCATCGACAGCTGGGCCGTGGACTACGGCCTCCTCGGCGCCGACGGCGCGCTGCTCGGCAACCCCGTCCACTACCGCGACACGCGCACCGACGGCGCGGCCGAGAAGGTCGCGGCGGTGCTCCCGCCCCAGGACCTGTACGCGGCCACCGGCCTCCAGCACCTCCCCTTCAACACCATCTACCAGCTGACCGCCGCCCAGGGCGGCTCGCCCCTGGCCGCCGCACACCGTCTCCTCCTCATCCCGGACCTCATCTCGTACTGGCTGACGGG
The DNA here is from genome assembly GCF_033793745.1 of Streptomyces sp. ME19-01-6. Lineage (NCBI taxonomy): Bacteria > Bacillati > Actinomycetota > Actinomycetes > Kitasatosporales > Streptomycetaceae > Streptomyces > Streptomyces sp. ME19-01-6. The sequence continues at coordinate 178,215 of NZ_JARAXF010000012.1, forward strand.
CGAGGCCGGCACCGAGCTGACCAATGCGTCCACCACCCAGCTGATCGACCCGCGCACCCGCGACTGGTCCCGCGCCGTCGCCGCCGTCGCCGACACCCTCGGCATCGACCTGTCGCTCTTCCCACCCCTGCGCCACCCCGGCGACCCGGCGGGAACGCTACGCCCGGACGTCCTGTCCGCGACCGGCATCGAGGCCCCCATCCCCGTCACCGCCGTGGGCTCGCACGACACCGCCTCGGCCGTCGTCGGCGTCCCCGCCACCACGCCCGACTTCGCGTACATCGCCACCGGCACCTGGTCCCTGGCCGGGCTGGAGCTCGACGCCCCGGTCCTCACCGAGGCGAGCCGGCGCGCCAACTTCACGAACGAACTCGGTGTGGACGGCACGGTCCGGTATCTGCGCAACATCATGGGCCTGTGGATGCTCCAGGAGTGCCTGCGCACCTGGGAAACCGAAGGGACCCCCCAGAACCTGCAAACACTCCTGGACCAGGCGGCCCGGGCCACCCCGCTCCGCTCGGTGGTCGACGCCGGGGCCGCGGAGTTCATCGCCCCGGACCGGATGCCCGACCGGATCGCGGAGGCCTGCCGCCGCACCGGCCAGCCGGCCCCCCGCACCCCAGCCGAAACCGCCCGCTGCGTCCTGGACTCCCTCGCGCTCGCCCACCGCCGCGCGATCCTGGATGCCCAGCGCCTGTCCGGCCGTACGGTCCGCACCGTGCACATCGTCGGGGGCGGCGCGCAGAACGCGCTGCTGTGCCGGCTGACCGCCGACGCCTGCGGGCTGCCGGTGGTCGCGGGCCCGGCGGAGGCGGCCGCGCTCGGCAACATCCTGGTGCAGGCCCGGACCGCGGGGGTGGTCAGCGGCGGCCTGTCCGAGCTGCGTGGGCTGCTTCACAGCACCCAGCCGCTGAGGCAGTATGAGCCTTCGGGTGATCAAGCGGCGTGGTCCCGGGCGGCCGCCCTCGTCGAGGGCGGGCGGGCCGAGGGCCAGGAGGAGGAACCGTGCGCGTAGCGCTCTTCATCACCTGCGTCAACGACACGCTCTATCCCCGCACCGGGCAGGCCGTCGTCACCCTCCTCGAACGGCTGGGGGTCGACGTCGGCTTCCCGCCGGGGCAGAGCTGCTGCGGCCAGGCGCAGTTCAATACCGGCTACCGCCACGAGACCGAGCCCTTGGTACGCCGTTACGCCGACGTGTTCCAGGACTACGACTACGTGGTCACCCCTTCCGGGTCGTGCGCCGCCATGGTGCGCGACAACTATCCGAGGATCGGGGCGAAGGCGGCCGCCGAGGGCCGTGGCCAGGAGCTGACCCAGCTCGCCGCCGCGGCAGTACCCAAGACGTACGAACTCACCGAGTTCATCACCGACGTCCTCAAGGTGACCGATGTCGGGGCGTACTACCCACACACCGTGACCTACCACCCCACCTGCCACGGCCTGCGGATGCTGGGCCTGGGGGACCGGCCGCGCAGACTGCTGTCGGCCGTCAAGGGGCTTGAGCTGGTCGAGCTGCCGGGCGCCGAGGAGTGCTGCGGCTTCGGCGGCACGTTCGCCGTCAAGAACACGGCGGTCTCGGCCGCGATGGGCGCCGACAAGGCGCGCAACATCACCGCGACCGGGGCCGAGGCGGTGTGCACGGTCGACAACTCCTGCCAGATGCACATCGGCGGGACGCTCGCCCGCCAGGGCTCGACGGTCCGCCCGGTCCACATCGCCGAGATCCTGGCGAGCACCGAAGGAGACGTCTGGTGACCGGCACCTACCTGGGCATGCCCGCCTTCCCCGACGCGGCCGCCACCTCGACCAAGAACACACAGCTGCGCGCCAATCTGCGGCACGCCACCCACACCATCCGCGCCAAGCGCGCCACGGCCGTCGCGGAGCTGGACGACTGGGGCGAGCTGCGCGCCGCGGGCGCGGCGATCAAGGACCGTACGCTGCGCCATCTCGACCACTACCTGGAGCGGTTGGAGAGCGCCGTGACGGCGGCGGGCGGCCAGGTGCACTGGGCTGCGGACGCGGACGAGGCGAACCGGATCGTCACCGAGCTGGTCCGGGCCACCGGCGAGCGCGAGGTCGTCAAGGTCAAGTCGATGGCCACGCAGGAGATCGGCCTGAACGACGCGCTCGCCCAGGCGGGCATCCGCGCGTACGAGACCGATCTGGCGGAGCTCATCGTGCAGCTCGGCGACGACCTGCCCTCGCACATCCTGGTGCCCGCGATCCACCGCAACCGCACCGAGATCCGCGACATCTTCACCCGCCAGATGGCCCGCTGGGGCCGCCCCGCGCCGGAGGGGCTGACGGACGCCCCGGCCGATCTGGCGGAGGCGGCCCGGCTGCATCTGCGCGAGAAGTTCCTGAACGCCAAGGTCGGCATCTCGGGTGCCAACTTCATGGTGGCCGAGACCGGCACGCTGGTCGTGGTCGAGTCCGAGGGCAACGGCCGGATGTGCCTGACCCTCCCCGAGACGCTGATCTCCGTCGTGGGCATCGAGAAGGTGGTACCCACGTGGCAGGACCTGGAGGTCTTCCTCCAACTCCTCCCCCGCTCCTCGACGGCGGAGCGGATGAACCCGTACACCTCCACCTGGACCGGCACCACCGACGGCGACGGCCCGCGCACCTTCCACCTGGTCCTCCTCGACAACGGCCGCACGGACACCCTCGCCGACACCGTCGGCCGCCAGGCGCTGCGCTGTATCCGCTGCTCGGCGTGTCTCAATGTGTGCCCGGTGTACGAGCGGGCGGGCGGCCATGCGTACGGGTCGGCGTACCCGGGGCCGATCGGGGCGATCCTCACGCCGCAGCTGCGCGGCACACAGAGCGAGCTGGACGCCTCGCTGCCGTACGCCTCGTCGCTGTGCGGCGCGTGCTACGAGGTGTGCCCGGTCGCCATCGACATCCCGGAGATCCTGGTCCACCTGCGCGAGCGGGTGGTCGAGGGCGGCCCGGCGTCGGTGCGCGGGACCCGGACCGTCATCAAACCGGCCAAGGGGCATGCCGCGGAGCGCGCCGCCATGCGGGCGGCGCGCTGGGCCTTCGACCACCCGGGCGTGCTGCGCGCCGGGCAGCGGCTGGCCTCCCGTACCCGCCGCTTCCACCCGCGCCGGCTGCCGGGGCCGGGGCGGGCGTGGACGGACACCCGGGAGCTGCCGGACGTGCCCGCCGAGTCGTTCCGGGACTGGTGGCGCAGAACACGCGGCGATGAGGGCCCGAGCGAGAGCCACACGCGAAGCAAGGGGAACCCGGGCGACAAGGGGCACAAGGAGAACAAGGGGAAGAGGACGACGACGTGAGCAGCCGAGACCTGGTGCTGGCCCGCGTCCGCCGCGCGCTGGCGGACGTCCCCCGTACGGAGCGCCCGTCCGAGGCCCCCGTGGACCGCGGCTATGCGCGGGCCCACGGAAACCGGACCACATCGCAGACCGTGGATCTGCTCGCGGAGAACCTCGCGGATTACCGGGCGGTCGTCCACCGTACGGACCCGGAGGGGCTCCCGGGCCTGATCGCCTGGTTGCTGGACGGGCGCGGCGCGACCAGCGTGGTGCTGCCGCCCGGTCTGCCCGACGGCTGGCTTTCGGCCGTCGACGCGCAGCGGGTGGAGCGGATCGCGGACACCCCGGAGCTCACCCCGCACGACCTGGACGCGGTCTCCAGCGTCGTGACGGGCTGCGCGGTGGCCGTGGCGGAGACGGGGACCGTCGTGCTGGACGCGGGCCCGGACCAGGGGCGTCGGCGTATCACGCTGGTGCCCGACCACCACATCTGTGTCATCCGGGTGCCCGAGCAGGTCGTGGACTCCGTGCCGCAGGCGCTGGAACGGCTCGCTCCGGGGCGCCCGTTGACGTGGATCTCCGGGCCGTCCGCGACGAGCGACATCGAGCTGGACCGGGTGGAGGGGGTGCACGGACCGCGCACCCTGGAGGTCGTCCTCGTCGAGAGCTGAGGTCACACGGGGGCCGCGGCGGCCGTCCAGGGCCCTGCGCCGGATGCGGTGTTGCTCACATACCCGCGGTAACAGCGCACTTGAACGGTTTGCACCGGTGCCGTTGTCGGTGGGTGCCCGTACTCTAATGCCCATGCGTCCGACTCCTACTCACCACGAACCCGCTTTAATCACCACCTCCACCGACCAGGCGAACGAAGCGATCCGCGTGTTTCTGCGCGCGCGGGCCGGCCGGGCGCTGCTCCCGCAGGAGCGGGTCGAATACGGTCGGTTGCTCACGGTCTACACCAGGGCGCTGCGGGGAGAGGTCGAGCAGGCGGCGTGAGCCGCTGCGGCGCGCCGGGGGGCGTGTCGCGGGTCACGCTCTGCGCGTGTGGCCTGAACTACCCCTTGTGATGGAGTATCACCGTCCATAGGTTGTGAACTCGTTGTGCGCCCTGCCGCTTGACGCGGGGGTGGAGCGGCAGGGCGCCTGCCACATCACGGGGGGAATGGACCACCCATGCGCACAGCGGGAAGAGTCGTGCTCGGTGTGACAGCCGTCGCGGTCGTGGGCGTAGCGGGCCTCGGCGCGTACAACCTGTACACCGGGCTCACCGGAGGCAACGAGGGGCCGGGCCACGACGGCGCGGTGACCGCGTCCGAAGTGCGGGAGACCGCGCACAAGTTCCTGGCCGCCTGGGCCGATCAGAACGATCTGCGGGCCTCGCAGCTCACCAATGACGCCGAGTCCGCCGTGGCCGCGCTGAGCGGCTACCGCAAGGACGGCCATGTGGCAAAGGTGACGCTCAAGGCGGGCCGGCCACAGGGCACCCGGGTGCCGTTCGACGTCACGGCCGACATCTCCTTCGAGGACGCCCGCTCCACCTGGACCTATGCCTCGGAGCTGTCCGTGGTGCGCGGCAGGACCACGGGCAGGCCGCTGGTCGACTGGACGCCCGCCGTGCTGCACCCCAAGCTGACGGCCGAGCGTCCGGCCCTGCGGACGGGGCTCGCCGAGTCGGTGTCGGTCCGGGTGGTCGACCGGGACGGCAAGGAGCTGACGAAGGACCGCTATCCCTCGCTCGGCCCGGTGCTGGCACAACTCCGCACGAGGTACAGCGCCGCCACGGGAGCCGGCAACCGGGTCGAGGTGTGGGCGGCCGGCGCGAGCGACGAGTCCACGACCATGCTCCATGTGGTGGCCAAGGGCAAGCGGGGCACGCTGCACACGACGCTTGACGCGCAGGTGCAGAGCCGCGCCGAAAAGGCGGTGGCGGGGCGTACGGGCGCCTCGGTGGTCGCGCTCAAGCCCAGCACGGGCGAGGTGCTCGCGGTCGCCAACTCCGACCGGGCCGAGTTCAACGCGGCCTTCCAAGGGGCCACCGCGCCCGGCTCGACGTTCAAGATCGTCACCTCCGCGGCGCTGCTGGAGTCCGGCAAGGTCACGCCCGGCCGCGCGGTGCCCTGCCCCAAGACCACCTCGTACCAGCAGGGCATGACCTTCCACAACGTCGAGGACAGCGAGAATCCCGCCGCCACCTTCGCGCAGGACTTCGCCGCCTCCTGCAACACCGCCTTCGTCTCGCTGGCCGGCGATCTGTCCGACGGCGCCGTCGCGGACGAGGCGCGGGCCGTGTTCGGGATCGGGCTCGACTGGCATGTGGGGGTGGAGACCTTCGACGGCTCGGTCCCCACGGGCAGCGGGGACGACAAGGCCGCCGCGCTGATCGGGCAGGGCAGGGTGCAGATGAACCCGCTCACCGTGGCCTCGGTCGCGGCCACGGCCCAGACCGGTGCGTTCCGGCAGCCCGTCATCGTGCCGCGGTCCCTGATCAGCGAGAAGAAGGCGACGGCGGCGCGCGCTTTGAGCCCGGCGGCCGTCCAGCAGCTGAAGGCCATGATGCGGCTCACCGCGACCAGTGGCACGGCGGCGCGCGCGATGTCCGGGCTCACCGGGGACATCGGGGCGAAGACGGGCTCCGCCGAGATCGACGGGCAGCCGACTACGAACGCCTGGTTCACGGCCTACCGCAACGACATGGCAGCCGCCGCCGTGGTGGTCCAGGGCGGCCACGGCGGCGACGCCGCGGGTCCGGTCGTCCGGGATGTGCTCACGGCCCACGGCTGACCCGCCCCGGGACCTCAGCGAGGGGCTGACCGTGAGGGCGGCCTAGTTGTTGATCGGCCAGCGGGTCAGAGATATGTCTTCCCCGCAGTCCTGGGTGTCCGTGGTGCCCCGGCACACCGTCAGCCGGCCGGTGGTGGTCAGCCCATAGGACTTCCGCATGTTGACGGGAGCGACTCCGCCACCGCATTGGGAGGCCTGCTTGGTGTAGGGGGTGACCACCCAGTCGTCGGTCCACCGGACCCAGACCGAGAAGCATTCGGTGCCCGTGTTCCGGAGTTCTCCCTGGACCACGAGATCTGTATGGATGTCGACCCGTTCGGTCCACCGGGTCCCCGACGCGGTGGACGAACCGTGGGTTGCCGACCACGGCACCGGAGCGGCGGCCGAATTCACGGGAGCGGCCGCCGCCGAGTTCGCCGCCGTCGGCCCGCTTCGTACAATGGTTGCGCGAAGGGGTTGTCCAGGTGCGGCGCGCGGCCTAATGTGGCGCGGCGTCATACGGGCCGCACCACCGAGCACGGAGGACCCGGCGTGAAGCGCACGTCCCGCGACATCCGCACCGAGAACCGCTACGACGTGCTGCGCCACATCATCGCCGAATCCCCCGTCTCCCGGCAGCAGCTCGCCGCCGCGACCGGACTGAGCCTGGCCACCGTCGCCACCCTCGTCGGCGAGCTGCTGGACTTCGGCATGCTGGTGGAGGGCGGATACGAGGACTCCGACGGCGGCCGGCCGCGCGGCCTGGTCACCGTCAACGCCTCCGGCGGCGCGCTGATCGGCGTGGACGTGGCCGAGACCTACGTCCACGTGGAGCTGTTCGATCTGGCCCTGACCGTGCTGGCCCGCGCCGACGAGGAGCTGCGCCCCGGCGAGCGGGACGCGGCGCGGGTCGTCGGGCGCATCGCCGCCGCCGTGGCCGGTGTCGTGGAGCGGTCGGCCGTCGCCGCGGACCGGGTGCTGGGTGTCGGGGTCAGCATGCCGGGGCAGGTGGACCGCGAGGGCGGGGTCTCCGTCTACGCCGCCAACTGGAACTGGCACGACGTCCCGCTGCTGGACCTGCTGGCCGAACACCTCCCTTACTCGCTCCACCTCGACAACCCGCTGCGCGCCAGCACCGTAGCCGAGCAGTGGTTCGGCGCGGCGCGCGGCCGCGGTGACGCCATCGTGGTCAACCTGGGCACGGGGGTGGGGGCCGGGTTCGCGCTGGGCGGCACGCTGCACCGGGGGGTGACCAACAGCGCCGGCGAGTGGGGGCACACCACCCTGGTCCTGGACGGGCGGCTGTGCCACTGCGGCAACCACGGCTGTGTGGAGACATACGTGGGCGCCCCCGCGATCATGCTCAGCCTCCGTGAGCTGAGCCCCGACAGCCCCCTGCTGCACCCGGACGACCAGACCGCCACCATCGAGGCGCTCGGCCGGGCGCTGGCCGAGGGCGATCCGGTGGCCACGCAGGTGGTCCGCGAGACCGCCCGCTATCTCGGCGCGGCCCTGGCCGACCTGGTCAATCTGCTCAACCCGGAGGTGATCGTGCTCAGTAGCTGGGTGGCGGCCGCGCTGGGCGAGCCGCTGCTGGCCGAGGTGCGCGAGGCGGTGGCGCGGCGCGCCCTGCGCCGCCCCTTCGCGAGCGTCGAGATCGTGCTGTGCCCGATCCCGTCCAACCCCGTGAGCCTCGGGGCCGCGACCTTCGCCCTGGAGGGCTCGCTCGCGGCCATGAGATCGAAGCATCACCGCGCCCCCGCCGCGAGCGGCCGTGGCGGCAACTCCTGACGGAAGCGGCCACATGACAGCGGCCGCCAGAAGGCGCACGCCCAGCAAGCGCTTGCAACAGACTTCATCCAACCCCTTGCAAAAGTCCTCCGCCGCTCGTTAACGTCCCCTGCTGGCGGCCCAGGCCAAGTGCTTCGGGCCGGCGCGCTCGGGCCGCTGGGGCGCGTGCCGACCGATCGTCGTCCCCCTCCTGCCATCGCCGACCGAGGAGACCGATGAGCACCACCCCCGACACCCCGCTCCCCTACTACGAGGACGTGTCCCCGGGCAGCGGAGGGCTGCCGCCGCGCTCCTGGACCCCCGGGTCCGACGCCGCGCGGCTGGGCCTGGGCGGCGACTGGGCCTTCCGGCTGTCGCCGACCGCCACCGCCGAGGACGAGTCCTTCGCCGGCCCCGACTACGACGCCTCCGGCTGGGACACGGTCGCCGTGCCGGGCCACTGGGTGCTGCAGGGCCACGGCGCGCCCATCTACACCAATGTGCTGTATCCGTTCCCGGTCGACCCGCCGCGGGTGCCCACCGAGAACCCGACCGGCGACCACCGCCGGGTCTTCGACCTGCCCGGGGACTGGCCGGCCGACGGCGGGGCCGTGCTGCGGTTCGAGGGCGTGGAGTCCTGCGCCCGGGTCTGGCTCAACGGGCAGGAACTGGGCGTCTTCAAGGGCAGCCGGCTGCCGCACGAGTTCGCGGTGGGCGAGCTGCTGCGGCCGCGCGGCAATGTGCTGGCCGTGCGCGTCCACCAGTGGTCCTCGGGCAGTTACCTGGAGGACCAGGACCAGTGGTGGCTGCCCGGGATCTTCCGCGAGGTGACCCTGCTGCACCGCCCGGCCGACGCGGTCACCGACTTCTTCGTCCACGCCTCCTACGACCACGCCTCCGGCGAGGGCACGCTGCGGGTCGACGCCGAGCCCGGCGGCCGGGTCACCGTGCCGGAGCTGGGACTGGACCTGGCCACTGGTGAGAGCGCGACCGTGGCCGTCGAGCCGTGGACGGCCGAGACCCCGCGTCTGTACGAGGCCACGCTCGCCACCGGCGGCGAGCGGGTGGCGCTGCGGGTGGGCTTCCGTACGGTCGTCGTCGAGGACGGCGTGATCAAGGTCAACGGCAAGCGGGTGCTGTTCCGCGGGGTCAACCGGCACGAGTTCCACCCCGAGACCGGGCGCGCCGTGGACCTGGAGACCATGCGCCAGGACCTGGTGCTGATGAAGCGGCACAACATCAACGCCGTACGCACCAGCCACTACCCGCCGCACCCCGCCTTCCTGGACCTGTGCGACGAGCTGGGCCTGTGGGTGATCGACGAGTGCGACCTGGAGACCCACGGCTTCGGCGACATCGGCTGGCGCAACAACCCGGTCGACGACGACCGCTGGACCCCGGCCCTGGTGGACCGGGCCCGCCGGATGGTCGAGCGCGACAAGAACCACGCGTCGGTGGTGATCTGGTCGCTGGGCAACGAGTGCGGCACCGGCCGCGGGCTGACGGCCATGGCCGAGTGGATCCGCGAGCGCGACCCCTCGCGCGTGATCCACTACGAGGGCGACATGTCCTGCGCCGACACGGACGTCTACTCGCGGATGTACGCCTCGCACGAGGAGGTCGACCAGATCGGCCGGCGCACCGAGGCCCCCCTGGCGGACGCCGAGCTGGACGCCAAGCGCCGCGCGCTCCCCTTCATCCAGTGCGAGTACGCGCACGCCATGGGCAACGGGCCGGGCGGACTCAGCGATTACCAGCGGTTGTTCGAGGCGCACGAGCGCTGCCAGGGCGGCTTCGTATGGGAGTGGATCGACCACGGCATCGCCAAGCGAACCGCCGAGGGCGAGCTCTTCTACGGGTACGGCGGGGACTTCGGCGAGGAGCTGCACGACGGCAACTTCGTCTGCGACGGCCTGATCTTCCCCGACCGCACCCCCTCCCCCGGCCTGATCGAGTACAAGAAGGTCATCGAGCCGGTCCGGATCGAGGGCGACGGCGCGGCGGGCACGGTCCGGGTCACCAACACCCACGACTTCGCCGACCTGTCTCATCTGGCGTTCTCCTGGGTCTACGAGGCCGAGGGCGTGGAGGTCGGCGGCGGCGAGCTGGCGGTCCCGCCGCTGGCCCCGGGCGAGTCCGCCGACCTCAAGCTCCCCGACCGGCCCGCGACGGGCGCCGACGGCGAGGCGCTGTGGACCGTACGGGCACGGCTCGCGGCCGACACCGCGTGGGCGCAGGCGGGCCACGAGGTGGCCTGGGGCCAGTTCCCGGCCGCCGCCCCGGCCGCCTCGCCCGCCACAACAGCCACTGTCGCGCCGCGCCGCGAGGACGGCGCGATCGTGCTGGGCCCGGGCGGCTTCGACCCGGCCACCGGCGCTCTGGTCTCCCTCGGGGGCCTCGCGGTCACCGGCCCCCGGCTCGACGTGTGGCGCGCGCCCACCGACAACGACAACGGCGCGTCCTGGCAGTCCGACGAGCGCTACGGACTGATGTGGCGCCGGCTCGGCCTGCACCGCCTCCACCACCGCGTCGACGCGGTGGAGGTGGCGGACGACGCCCTGACCGTCCGCACCCGCGTCGCCCCCGCGGCCACCGACGTCGGCCTGGAGGCCGTCTACCGCTGGACCGCCGACACCGACGCCCCGGACCGGCTGCGCCTGACCGTCTCCGTCACCCCCCGCGGCGAGTGGACCTGCCCGCTGCCGCGCCTGGGCGTGCGGCTCGGCGTCCCCGCGTCGCTGGGCCGGGCCGAGTGGTTCGGCGGCGGCCCCGGCGAGGCGTACCCGGACACCCATGCCGCCTCCCGGATCGGCCGGTGGACGCTGTCGGTCGACGACATGCAGACGCCGTACGTCAGGCCGCAGGAGAACGGGGCCCGCGCGGACGTCAGGTGGGCGCGGCTGACCGGCGAGGACGGGGCCGGGATCGCGGTGGAGGGCGCGCCGCCGTTCTGGTTCACGGCACGGCGGTGGACCACGGAGCAGCTGGACGCGGCCGAGCACACGCCGGAACTGTCCCCGTCGGCGGACACGGTGTGGGTGAACCTCGACCACGGGCAGCAGGGCATCGGCAGCCAGTCGTGCGGGCCCGGGGCGCTTCCCCAGTACCGCCTCGACGCCGGCCCCGCCGAGTTCACCTTCACCTTCTCGCGCGTCTAGAAGGGGGTTGGTGGTGGATTCGAGCCGGCGCCACGCCGCACCACGGCCTGGCGCCGGCTTGTCGTCTTGGTCATGACCGCACGCCCCCTGAAGCCCTGCGCGCCTCGCTGCGCCGTCGTACGTCCCGGCTATGCCGCCCTGCTCCGCAGCGCGTCGAGCGCCTTGTCCGCGTGCTCGCTCATCCGGAACTCGCTCTTGACGATCGCCAGCACCCGCCGGTCGGTGTCGATCACAAAGGTGACCCGCTTGGTGGGGACGGCGGAGATGCCGCGCTTGACCTTGAACCGGGTCCGTACGGTCCCCTCCGGGTCGGACAGCAGCGGATAGCCGAAGGAGTGTGTGCGGGCGAACTCCGCCTGCTTGTCCACCGAGTCCGCGCTCACCCCGACCGGCTGGGCGCCGAGCGCCTTGAACTCCCCCGCGATGTCCCGGAAGTGACAAGCCTCCTTCGTGCAGCCGGGCGTGAGGGCCGCGGGGTAGAAGAAGAGCACCACAGGGCCGTTTTCGAGCAGCCCGCTCAGCGTGCGGGCGGTGCCGTTCTCATCCGGCAGTTCGAAGTCCTCGACGACATCACCGATATTCATGGAGCGAGGCTACTCGGCGGCCGAAAACCTACTCGCCCAGGGCGGCCCGCAGGGCTGCCGTGCGGCGCTGGTCGGTGCGGATCCGCTGCAGGTCGTACTGGCGCAGGGGCGGGCGGCGTTGGGCGGTCAGCGACTCGCGCAGCCGGTCCGCGGCGGACGGGGAAAGGCTGCCGCCGCCGAGGTCGCGCAGCAGGTCGAGCGCCGTCTCGGAATGACCGGTGCAGTCGACGGTCAGGAGCAGCGCCTCGGTCAGCTCCTCGCGGTCGACCACCCCCTCGGCCGCCACCGCGCCGGGGGCGGCCAGCAGGGCGCGCGCGGCGGGCAGGAAGGTCGACAGGGACTCCAGCAGCGGCGCGATCCGCTCGGCCAGGGGCGCGGCGCCCGCGCCCAGCCGGGCGGCCACGCGGACCGCCGAGGCCCGGATCACGGGGTACTGGCTCTCCAGGCCCTGGGCCAGGACCGGGATCAGCTCGTCCGCCGCCGGCTCGCCGACGATCGCCCGGACGGCGGACGCGGCCGACAGACAGTCCTCCAGGCCCCACCCGTCACCGGGGACCAGCAGCTCGCGCAGGCGGGGCAGCAGCGGCTCGGCGGCCGGGCCGAGCCGCCCGGCCCGGCCCACCGCGGCGCGCTGGCTGTAGAGGATGTCGTCGAGGCCGGGGCGGATCGCCTCGACCAGCTGCGCGGTGTCGCCGGTGAGCCGGTGCAGGGCCTCGGCGGTGGGCATGCGGTCGTAGACGGAGGCGCCCTCGGCGGCGGCGCGCAGCCGGTCCGCGGCCTCGGCGGCGGCCTCGGTGCCGGCCGCGACGGCGGCCACCGCGCCGGGGGCGTCCTGCCGCTCCTTGGTCAGCAGGGAGTACAGCTCCGGCAGTGCGGGTGCCGCCTGCGGTCCCCAGGAGGCCAGCAGCTTGCACAGGTATCGGGGTGCGCTGTAGTTCCGGCGGTCCGGATGGCGGATCAGGTCGCGGGCGGCGTCGAGGAGCCGGGGGTCGAAGGGCACCGACGGCTTGTCGTGGCGACTCCAGGGCGAGGTGCCGACGGCGGTCTCCAGGGCCTCCTTGCGGCGCGGCAGATCGCGGGCGAGCAGCGGTACGGCCCTGGGGTCGCCGAGGTCGAGGAGGGCTCCGAGGGCGTTGTCGGCCACTTCCTCGGCGTCCTCGGCGTCGAACTTGTCCTCCGCCTCGGCGACCCTCTCGCCCGAGGCATGGATCAGCAGCGCGTCGGCGGCGGGCCCGCCCTCGTCCCCGAGGCGCCGCAGCTGGCCGACGGCCCGCCCGGCCACGACCAGGTCCTGATGTGTCACCAGGGACGCCAGGCGCGGGGCCAGCAGTGCGGGGGCGGCGCGGAACTCCGCGCACAGCGGCTCGATGGCGCCCATCGCCCGGCGGCCGCGCAGGCCGTCGCCGGGGCCCTCGGCGGCCAGGACCGCGTCCAGCAGGCGGAGGGCCGCCGGGAGCTCCCCGCGGTCGGCGAGCAACTGGAGGAGGAGCTCGAAGGACTCATCGTCGGGGTCGGTGTCCTTCCAGTCGCCGGAGTCCACGTCGAACCACCGCTCGACCGGCTCGGTGTCGCCGCCCTGCAGGGCCCAGGCGGTGGCGGCGGCCTCCAGCTCGTCCGTCCAGGAGGCCCCGTCACGCACCAGGTTGAGGGCGGCCACGAGCCGGATCTCGGGGTCCCGTTCGGGGCCCAGTTCGCTCGCGCTGAGCTCCGCCGCGACGTCGGGGCTGGCGATACGGCAGGCCGACAGCAGGGCGGAGCGCAGCGCGGGGTCCGGCTCCTCCGCCCAGCGGGCCCGTATCGCCTCGGCGGTCTCGCGGGACCGGCCGGACAGCAGGACGATACGGATCAGCCAGCGCCTGATGTCCTCGTCGTCGTGCGAGAGCAGCGGCAGCAGCAGCGGCACCTGCGCGGCGACGGCGGCGGTGAGTTCGTCCTGGTCCTTGCGGGGCTGGTCCTCGCCGTTCGCGACGCTGTGCAGGAGCTCCAGCAGTGTCTCCTGATGGATCCCGGCCGCGCAGACCCGGGCCAGGTACGGGACGACCTGCGCGGTCGCGGGGTAGGCGGGGACGCGGGCGCGCAACGCCGCCCAGAAGGACGAGAGCGCCTCGTCGACGGCCTCGTCGTCCGCCGAGGCCAGGGCGCGCAGCGTCCCGGCCGGGTCGGCGGCGGTGCCCCGGGCGTAGCCGATGGGGGGCCAGGCTTCGTCATCCAGGCCGGTGAGGATGGCTTCCGGGTCGTGCTGTGCCGTCATGGCGGCGATCTTGTCATGTCCGGCGGCCCGTCCGGAGACGGGCCGCCGGACACGGGCTCATCGGGCGTCGACGATGGGGTCCTGGAGCTCGGTCACCCACTTGGTGCGGTCCTCGGGGCAGTCCAGGGAGATTTCGCGGGGGTATCCCGTCGAGCGGTAGCCGTTGGTGTCGATCCAACGGGCCAGCGCCTGGGAGGTGGCCAGTATCTCCCCCTCCATGGGGCCGCGGTGCACGATGGTGGCGGCGCGCTCGACGCCGGGCAGATGGACGATCTGGAAGCCGTGGTCGGCGCCGACGTCCGCGGCCACCGGCAGCGCGGCGTGCACGGTGATCGCCCCGCCGCCCTCCGGGGCGTCCTCGTAATAGGCGAGCCCGGGGCCGGTGGGGGTCACCCCCGCGGCGTCCACCAGGCCGCACAGCTGCCCGAACAAGGGGCCGATGACGGGCCCGATGTCCTGCGGCTCGAAGCTCGCCGCGGTGGCGGTCAGCTCGGCCAGGCGGAGCGGCGGCAGACTCTTGATCACAATGTCCTCGGTGGGCATGCGTCCCTCGTTCTCGATGGTGCGGAGCCTCGCCTCGACCTGGGCCAGCCGGGCCGCCGCTTCCGCCACGGCCGATTCCAGCTCCGCTCGGCGCAGCCGCAGCATCCCGCGCAGCTCCTCGGTGCCGATGTGGTCGTCGAGGAGCGCCTTGACCTGTTGCAGGCTGAAGCCCAGGTCCTTGAGCGCGATGACGCGGTTGAGCCGTGCGAGCTGACCGGCTTCGTAGAAGCGGTAGCCGCTGGTCGGGTCGGTGTGGACGGGGCGCAGCAGCCCGATGGCGTCGTAGTGGCGCAGCATGCGGACCGACACCCGTCCGTGCTTGGCGAACTCTCCAATGGTGAACATGACGCCTTCCAGTGCAGGGCCTCACACAGTGAGAGGGTCAAGCGTACGGAGGCGAAAGTTCCGCGCGGGAGGATCCGTCGGCCCTCGGTCGGACAGGCGCCGGCGCCCGGCCGGGGCCGGGCGCCGATGTCACCGCGTCACCGCGTCGTCAGTTGCCGCCGGTGACCCTGACGTAGTCGACCACCAGCTGCTGCGGGAAGGTGGTCGAGCCGTCCGGGTCGCCGGGCCAGGAGCCGCCGACGGCGAGGTTGAGAATGACGTAGAAGCCGTGGTCGAACACCCAGCGGTTGCCGTTCAGATCGGCCGGGGTGCGGGTCTGGTAGACGTTGCCGTCCACGGACCAGGTGATCTTGTCGGGTGACCAGTCGACCGCGAAGGTGTGGAAGCCGTCGGCGAACTTCTGCCCGTTCGGCAGGGTGTAGCCGGCGCCTATGCCGCCCGAGCCAAAGTAGCCGGGGCCGTGGAGGGTTCCGTGCACGGTGCTGGGCTCGTGGCCGACGTTCTCCATGACGTCGATCTCGCCGCAGTTGGGCCATCCGGCGCTGCCGATGTCGTTGCCGAGCATCCAGAAGGCGGGCCACATGCCCTGCCCCCGGGGCACCTTGACCCGGGCCTCCACATGTCCGTACGCGGTGGTGAAGGTGCGCGCGGTGGAGAGCCGGGCCGAGGTGTACTCGCACCGGCCGTACCAGCAGTCGTAGTTGGCCGGGTTCTCCTTGCGGGCGGTGATGACCAGGTTGCCCTGGCCGTCGAGCGCCGCGTTCTTGGTGCCGTCCGTGTAGTACTGGCGCTCGTGGTTGTTGACGTTGTCGCCGGTCTCGTAGCCCCATTTGGAGCCGTCGACGGCGCCGCCCGCCGGGCCGTCGAAGTTGTCGGTGAAGGTGGCGGCAACGGGCGACGGGGCGGCGTCGGCGGCCGGGGCCGGCCAGGGGGCGGCGGCGAGGGCGGCCGCCGCGAGCAGGCCGGTCATGGCGATGCGCAGGGTTTTCCTCATCAAGCGATGGCCTTCCTGTGTGGGGGAACGGGCGCACGGGACAGCCCGTAGGGAAGGGGCGCGAAGGGTGCGCGATGAGGACATCATGCCGAGCCTTGTTCAAGACATGTCAATAGTCTGGACCATTCGCGTCAAAGAAGTTGAGGCGTTACGCCGTCGACACCTCCGACGGCGGACAGAAGTCGAACGGGCGACAGCCGCCCGGGCCGTCAGCTCATTCCGTCACACCGAACAGCGCGAGCAGATCCCGCCGCCCGAACATGCGCGCCGTCTCGACGGCCGAGGGCGAGCCCGCCCGCGGGTCGGCGCCACCGGCCAGCAGCACCCGCAGCACCTCCTCCTCACCCTTGAACGTGGCGCCGGCGATGGGTGTCTGGCCGCGTTCACCGAGGCGGTTGGGGTCGGCCCCGCGGTGCAGCAGGGCGGCGACGGCCGCGGCGTGCCCGTGGTAGGCCGCGAGCATGAGGAGCGAGTCCCCTTTGTCATTGGTGAGGTTGGCCGGGACGCCCGCGTCCACGTAGGCGGCGAGCGTATCGGTGTCCCCGTGCCGGGCCAGATCGAAGACCTTGGCGGCGAGCTGCAGCACCTCCGGGTCGTGGGCCGGCTCGGCCTCGCGGTTCTGGTCACTCATGGCGTCTCGCCTCCGACTTCGCGGGGGTACCTCCCAGCGGTGACTGGGGGGCCGTGGGCGCTGGTATCGCCCACTCTGTGTACGCGATCCGCCGGCCCGCCGACCGCGTCCGTACCGGTGAATACACCGATAATCCACCCATTTGCACCTTTTGCCGAGTAGGTACCTGGCGTGACCCTGGAAGGACTCATGGTGACCGTCCCCCACCAGCCAGGAGACCGTGATGATCCTGTCCATTTCCGGCGTCGTACTGCTCGGTGTCGTCGTCTTCGTGTTCTTCCGCAAGGACGGCCTCAAGGCGTCGCACGCCATCATCTGCGCCCTTTTCGGCTTCTATCTCGCGAGCACCGCGATCGCTCCGAGCATCAGGGCCGGTGGCACCAGCCTGGCCAACCTACTGGGCGGGATCAAGTTCTGACGTGCGCCGACGACCGCTCCCCCATGTCCTCGGCGGCGCCGGCCCGCTCGCCCGCGCCCGCGCGTTCGCCCGCGGCGGAAAGCTCGCCCGCGGCGGAAAGCCGGCCCGCGTCCGCGGCTTCGCCCGCGCCGCCGGCGACGGCGCCGCCGATGTGCTGCATCCGCTGATCGCGCTCTGCCGCGGGCTGCGCGCCCTGGCCGCCGGCGGGCGGCGCAGATGGGCGCAGACGCCGAAGGAGCGCCGCGGGCCGGCGCTCTTCCTGATGGCCACCTGTGTCCTGGGCATCGCCCTCCTGCCGTACGGCCCGACGCTGTCCGCCGTGAGCCTCATGGGTGCCGCGTTCTGGGCCGGGCGGAAGGGCCCCGTGAAGGACCCGGGGCCCGGCGAGGCCGGCCGGGAACGCCTACGGATCCTGTACGAGGCCCTGGTGCCGTACTTCTCCGCCCCCGAGGACCCGAGCCCGCTGTACGCGCACGGCGGGGAGTGGTCGCACGCCTTCGACTCCTTCGAGTTCGACGAGAACGGGCGGCTGACCCGGCTGAAGCTGCGCTACCCCGCGTACTTCACCGACGGCGACACGGAGTCCCGCGCCCGCGTCGAACGGCTGCTGTACGTCAAGTCCGGGCGCGGCCGGGAGTACTTCTTCGCGTGGGACGAGGAGGCCAACCACCTGACGCTGACGGTGCTGCCCGCCCTGTCCACCGCGATCGGCGCGCAGCGCTTCGTGACCACGCCCGGCGAGACCGTGCTCGGCTTCACCGACGCCTCCTCGGTGCAGCGCACGCTGCCCGTCACCGAGGCGGCCGACGACCCGGCGGAGGAGGCACGGCGGGACGCCCCGCCGGTGGTGTGGCGCACCGGACCGCGGTCGACGGAGCCGCATCTGCTGGCGCTCGGCCCGCCCGCGAGCGGCACCACGACCCTGCTGCGGTCCATCGCGCTGCAGGCGCTGTGCCACGGTCAGGTGCTGGTGGTGGACGGCAGCGGCACCGGCGAGTACGCGTTCCTGGGCGGCCGGACCGGGGTGCTGGGCGTCGAGTACGGGCTCGCCGGGACGCTGGCGACGCTGGAGTGGGCGGCACACGAGACGGAGCGGCGGCTGATCGCGGCGAACCGGGCCCGCCAGACCGGCCACCCGCCGCCGCGGGACATCCTCCGCCCGCTGTGGCTCGTCCTCGACCGGCCGACGGTGCTCAGCCAGCTCGCCGCGGCCGAGGGCCGCCGCGACCCGCAGGAGCTGCTGCAGGTGCCGCTGCGGCACGGGCGGGCGGCCCAGGTGCGGGTGGTGGTGGCCGACCACCTCGACGCCGCGGACGCGCTCAGCGAGGTCGTACGGTCCCACACCCGGGCCCGGGTGGTGCTGGGGCCCGCCTCAGACGAACAGATCCGGGCCGTACTCGGCGTCCCGCCGCACACCACGCCGACGCCCGAGGTACCCCCGGGCCGGGGCTACGTACGGCTCGGCGCCGGCCCGGTGCACCGACTGCAGGTGCCCGCCACCCCTGACCCGTACGACGAGGCGACGGGCGAGGCGCAGCGGCAGGCGGTACTCGGGCTGCTCCCGGAACCGGAACTGCCGCGGGAGCCGGCCGCGGCCCCGAGCCCGGCCGAGGCCGCGGGACGGGTCGAGGCCGCGGGACGGGTCGAGGCCGCGGGACGGGTCGAGGCCGCGGGACGGGTCGAGGCCGCGGGACGGGTCGACATGGTGAAGGCCGGACCCGCGGGGCGCCCCGCGGACGGCTAGTGCCGCGTCAGCCAGGGTTGCCCGGTAGCGAGGCGTCCTGGTGCTCCCCCAGCTACCGCTGGGCGGTGCCCCCCGATCGCAAGGCGGCCGGAAGCCCTCGGATGGGGTATCCCCTGCTCGAGCGAAGCCGAGAGCTTGGGGAAGGGCCTACTCGGGTTTTCGGCCAACGCGGCACGGGGGCACCGCCCAGCGGTAGCTGGGAGGGGGCACCGCCCAGCGGTAGCTGGGGGAGCGTGCCGGGGCGGCGAGCGGGGCAACCCCTTGGCTGATGCGGCACCAACAGCCGCTGTCGGTTCAGGCCACGTAGCTGCGCGGGACCTGGGCCTCGACCGCGGCGCCGGTCGCGACCAGGTCCGCCGCGGCGGCGAGGCGGGTGGCGGCCTTCTCGGCGACCGCGCCGCCGACGGTGAACGGAAGCCGTACGTACCCCTCGAAGGCGCCGTCGACCCCGAAGCGGGGGCCGGAGGGGACCCGCACGCCGAGCCGCTCGCCCGTCTCCGCGATCCGTGACCCGGACAGGCCGCCGGTGCGGGCCCAGAGGGTGAGCCCGCCGTGCGGCACGGCGAACTCCCAGTCGGGGAGGTGGCGGCGGACGGCGGCGACGAGCGCGTCGCGGTTCTCCCGCGCCTGCGCGCGGCGCAGCTCGGTCGCCTCGTCCCAGCCGCCGGTGGCCAGCAGCCAGCCCACGGCGAGCTGTTCGACGACCGGGGTGCCCATGTCGGCGTAGGCGCGGGCCGCGACCAGGCTGCGGATGACGTCGGGGGCGGCGCGCACCCAGCCGATGCGCAGCCCGGCCCAGAAGGACTTGCTCGCCGAGCCGACGGTGACAACCGTGCTGCCCCCGGGGTCGAGCGCGGCGACCGGCCGGGGCAGCTCCACCTCGTCGTCCAGGTGCAGTTCGGCCATGGTCTCGTCGACGACGAGCACGGTCCCGGCCGAGCGCGCCGCGTCGACGAGCTGTCTGCGCTGCTCGTCGGTGGCGAGCGAGCCGATGGGGTTGTGGAAGTCGGCGACGACATAGGCCATGCGCGGCGCGGCGTCGCGCAGCGTCTGCCGCCAGGCCGGCAGGTCCCAGCCCGCGAGTCCGGGGGCCATGGCCACGGGGGCCAGCCGGGTGCCGACCTCCCGCAGGAGCTGGAGGATGTTCGCGTACGAGGGCGACTCGACGGCGACCCGCTCGCCGTGGCGGACGAACAGCCGGCAGATGGCGGCCACGGCGCCCATGGCGCCGGTGGTCACCATGATCTGCTCGGGCATGGTCGGTATGCCGCGGGCGGTGTAGCGGTCGGCGAGGGCCTGGCGCAGCGCGGGCAGCCCGGCGGGGTAGTCGCCGTGGGTGTGGGCGTACGGCGGCAGCTCTTCCAGGGCGCCGCGCATGGCGCGGGTCAGCCAGGGCTCGGGCGCGGGCAGCGCCGCACAACCCAGGTCGATCACGGAGCGCGCGACCTCGGGCGGCAGCGGGTCGAGCCCCCGGGTGGGCAGCGGACTGCCGGCGGGCATCGCGGTCCAGCTGCCGGACCCGCGCCGCGACTCCAGGAAGCCCTCCTGGCGCAGCGCCTCATAGGCGGCGGCCACGGTGGTCCGGCTCACCCCCAGGGCCGCCGCGAGCTCGCGCTCGGCGGGCAGCCGCGCCGCGACCGGGACCCGGCCTTCGAGGACGAGCAGGCGTACGCGATCGGCGAGGGAACGGTACGCGGGCACGCGCCGGCCGCCCGTCACCGAGACGACCGCCGCGGCCTCGGCGTCACGCGTGTGCTCGGGCCCGAGCAGGCGAGCCAACTGGGGTGCTCCCACCGCGGATGTCCACGGACTCATCGTCTGCGGTCCACCTTTCCGGAATTGGCCATGGAACTGGACTGGTCTCCGGCTACAGAGTGACATGCCACAGTCCACCGCCTCCACCGGCCAGGCCACTTCAGCCCCTGGGAGCCTTCTTTGTCCGTGCCACCCGTACCGCCCGCGCCATCCGTGCCGTCCGCGCCATCCGCGTCGCCGCCCGAGCCCGAGCCCCCGTCATCCCCCTCACCGTCGTCCCCGTCCCCCGGCTCCCGGCTCACGCGTCGCCTGGCCCACCTCTACGCCGGGCTGGTGCTGTACGGCGTGAGCATGGCACTCCAGCTGCGCGCCGGACTCGGACTCGACCCCTGGGACGTCTTCCACCAGGGCATCGCCGGACACACCTCGCTGTCCTTCGGCACCGTGACCATGATGGTCGGCGCCGCCGTACTGCTGCTGTGGATCCCGCTGCGGCAGCGCCCCGGGCTGGGCACGGTGTCCAATGTGGTGGTGATCGGCCTGGTGGTGGACGTCACACTCTGGCTGATTCCAGAGCTTCACGCCCTGGCACTGAGGATTCCTCTGCTGGTGTTCTCGGTGGTCCTCAACGGCGTGGCGACCGGCCTCTACATCTCGGCGCGGTTCGGGCCCGGCCCGCGGGACGGACTGATGACGGGATGGCACCGGCACACCGGGCGCTCGGTGCGGCTGGTGAGGACCGCGATCGAGGTGACGGTACTGGCGGTGGGATTCGTGCTGGGCGGGTCCGTGGGGGTCGGCACGGTGCTGTACGCGCTGTCCATCGGGCCGCTCGCGCAGTACTTCCTGCGCTTCTTCGCGCTCCCCTCGCCCGCCGGCGAGCGCTCGCCGGTCGTCGCGCAGGGCAACCCGAGGGCACAGATGACGACATAACAATGCAGACAACAGAGACACCGCAGACAACACGGACACCAATTCGTGACCGGATTTAGCCCTCGCGGGTGTGGAGGGGTAGTGTACGCCCTCGGCCTACCAGGCGGACCGTTACTGCGCGCTAAAGCACCAGAAACGCTGGGTGACATCTGCTGCCAGATGTGACAAACCGGGCGCCTGTGGGTAGAACAACGGGGCGGCACGACGGGCGACGCATGTCCCATCTACGGGAATCTTCACCGCCGACCGGACGTTGACCGGATGACGACGACAGCGACACCTGTCCTGTGGGCGACAAGCCCGGGAGGCACGATTCATGAGTGAGCGAGCTCTCCGCGGCACGCGACTCGTGGTGACCAGCTACGAGACCGACCGCGGCATCGATCTGGCCCCGCGCCAGGCGGTGGAGTACGCATGCCAGAACGGACATCGATTTGAGATGCCGTTCTCGGTAGAGGCGGAGATCCCGCCGGAGTGGGAGTGCAAGGCCTGTGGCGCCGTGGCACTCCTGGTGGACGGCGACGGTCCTGAGGAGAAGAAGGGCAAGCCCGCGCGCACGCACTGGGACATGCTCATGGAGCGGCGTACCCGCGAGGAGCTTGAGGAGGTGCTGGCCGAGCGGCTGGCCGTGCTGCGCTCCGGCGCCATGAACATCGCTGTGCATCCGCGCGACACCCGTAAGTCTGCCTGATCACACAGCAGCACTGACAGCGACAACATCAAGGGCCGGGGCCACTGCCGAGCAGTGGCCCCGGCCCTTGTCGACCCTGCGTAACGGGACCGGAGTGGAACGGGAACGCGTCAGTCCCTGTGCGCCGAGTGCGGGTCCTCGTCGTCCCGTATCACCTCGCCCTGGATGACCTTGCCGTCGGGGCGGCGCACCTGGTCCTGGCCGTAGCCCGGCCCGAAGCCGCCACCCATCGGCCCGGGGACATGTCCGACCCGGCGCCTGAGCATCGCCTCCGCGCGGCCGCGCAGCAGCGCACGTGTGGGCGGGAACAGACACACCAGCGCGGCCACGTCCGAGATGAGGCCGGGCATCATCAGCAGCAGCCCGCCGAGCATCGTGAAGCTGCTGCCCCTCCCCGCCGCCGGCTCCTGCGGCGCGGCGCCCGGCTGCATGGATCGGGAGAGGTTCTGCCAGGCCCGGCGGCCGGCGCGCTTGATCACGGCCGCGCCGACCACCACACCGGCGAGCAGCAGAAGGAAGACCGTGAACCCGCCGGCGGCCTCCGCCACCACGGTCAGCAGCCAGATCTCGAGCACCAGCCAGGCCGCGATACCCAGCGGCAGAAAAGTGCGGGCGCGCGAGCGCTTCGGGCGGCGGGTCGGGTCGGTCTGCTGCGATGGGCCGGTCATCATGCTCCAAGTGTGCCCGGACCGGCGGTGCGGCCGAGCCCCGGGGCCGAAGATCTGCGGGAATCGGCCGCGGACATCCGGGTACTCGGCAGCGCCCACGGTCGACCGTCGACAGGCTGAGGCGATCCGGCGGGGAACCGAGCCGCGAAAGAAGGGGCGAACCGAGCCCTCGAGAGGGAGGTGCCGGGATGGCCGGTGTGCTGGAGGTTCTCGCCTGGTGGGCGGCGCTGACCGCGCTGTGGATCGTACTGATCTCCACCGTGGACCTCCTGGAGGTCGCGGTGGGCGCGGGCGTCGGGCTGCTGGCCGCCGTCGCCGCGCGGGCCGCCCGGCGCGCGGCGGCCCGGCCGTGAGCGCGGCCGACGGCTGGCTGCTGGCCGGACTGGTGCCGCTGCTGGGGCTGGTGCCGGTGCTGTGGCGGATCGCCTGCGGAGAGCCGCGCGACCGGCTGATCGCCCAGAATCTGGCCTGTCTGCTGGCCGCCCTGGCGCTGCTGCTGACGGCCCAGGGCTTCGGCCGTCCCGCGTATGTGGACGTGGCGCTCGTCCTGGCCGTGCTCGGACCCACCGGAACGCTCATCTACGCCCGCTTCCTCGGGGTGCTGCCCGGTTCGCCGGTGGTGCGGTGGACCGCCCTGGCGGGCGCCCCGGCCGTCGTGCTTCCGCTGTGCGTGGCGACCGGACCCGGCCGGGCGGCGGTGAAGCTGCTGCTGATCGGGGCGCTGCTGATCGCAGGCAGCCTGGTCACGAGCGCGGGGAGCCGGAGCGAGGGCGGACGGGCATGACCGACGCGCTCACCGATGTGCTGATCGCGGTGGCACTGCTGCTGGTGGCGGCCGCCGCCACGGCCGCCGTACTCAACCGCGACCCCGCCCGGCAGTCACTGGTCCTCTCATTCCTCGGGCTGGCGCTGACCCTGCTCTTCACATTCCTCCAGGCGCCGGACGTCGCCCTGTCGCAACTGGCGGTCGGCTCCGCGGTGACCCCCCTGATGATCCTGCTGACCGTGCGCAAGGTGCGGCGGCGCCCCGGCGACAGCCGCTCGGGAGGCGGCTCGGGAGACGGGTCAGGAGACGGGGCATCGGCGGGCGGGCCTCGGGGCGCGGACCGGGACGGGCGGCCGCGGCGATGAGTCGGCGCGGCAGGCTGTGGCTCTTCCTCGCCGGAGCGGCCGTCGTCGCGGCGCTGTTCACCGCCGCCTGCTTCGACCTGCCGTCCTTCGGCGGCGATCGCCATCCCTACGGAGACAGGGCGGTCCGCGCCGCCTTGCGCCACCACACCTCCAACGCCATCGCCTCGGTCAACTTCGACCAGCGCGCCCTGGACACCCTGGGCGAGGAGACGATCCTCTTCTCCGCGGTGCTCGGCGCCGTCGTGCTGCTCCGCCAGACCGCCGACGAGCGCCGCTGCGCCCCCGCCCCCGCCGCGAGCCGCCCGCGCGTCCGCCGGTTCGCCCTGCTGATGCTCCCCGTCGCGCTGGTCGTCGGGCTGTATGTGGTCGCCCATGGACAGCTCAGCCCCGGCGGCGGCTTCCAGGGCGGCGTGGCCACCGCCACCGCGCTGCACCTGCTGTACCTCGCCGCCGACTACCGGGCGCTGGAGCGCGTCCGGCCGCTCGGCCCGTACGAGGTCGGGGAGGCCGTCGGCGAGGCGACGTACCTGATCACGGGGGTCGCGGCGGTCCTCGCCGGGGCGGCGTTCCTGGCCAACGTCCTCCCGTACGGCACCTTCGCCACCCTGTCCTCGGGCGGAACCGTCCCCTTGCTGAACGCCGCCGTCGGCATGGAGGTCGCCTGCGGGGTGGTTGTGCTGCTCGCCCAGTTCCTGGACCAGGCGGCGGAGATCGAGGGGGCCGAGGACAGCGGATCCGACGGCAACGGGCCCGAAGGCAACGGACCCCAAGGGGCGAGCGGAAGGGAGCGGGCGTGACGGTGCTGCCGTACCTGGTCGCGGGATGGATCTTCCTGGTGGGTGTGTACGGGCTGGTGACCAGCCGGAACCTCATCCACGCGGTGGGATGTCTGTCAGTGGCCCAGTCCTCCACCTATGTGCTGCTGCTCGGCGTCGGCTACCGGCGGGGCGGTACCGCGCCGGTCTTCTCCGACGTGCCGGCCGACCGCCGCGTCGTCGACCCCGTGGTCCAGGCCCTCGCCCTCACCGACATCGTGGTCGGGGCGACCGTGACCGCCTTGCTGCTCGCGCTCGTCGTCCAGCTCCGCAAACGCCACGGGACCGTCGACCCCGACAGCCTGTCGGATCTGCGGGGGTGACGGCCGGTGGACGCAGCGGGACTGCTGCCGTGGGTGCTCGCCGTGCCGCTGCTCGGCGCGGCCGTGCTGGTGGCGGGCGGGCGGCGACTGCCCCGGATCGCGGCCGACGCCTTGGGCTGCGCTTTCGCGGCCGCCACGGCGGCGACGGCGCTCCTGGTGCTGGCCGGGGTCTCCGGGACGGCCGGGGCCACGCCGTACGCGGTGGAGTGGGTGGGCGGCTGGCGGCCGGTGGGGGGCGAGGGCGTGGGCATCGTGCTCGTCGGCGATCCGCTGGGCGCGGGGCTCGCTTCGTTGGTGTCCGTGCTCGTCGTCGCCGTGCTCATCTACTCCTGGCGCTACTTCGAGGAGCCGCCCCGCCGTCACAGCGGCGCCTTCCCCGCGCTGATCCTGATCTTCCAGGCGGGCATGTGCGGATTCGCGCTCACCGGCGACCTGTTCAACGCGTTCGTCTTCTTCGAGCTGATGGGAGTCGTCGCGTACGCGCTGACCGGCTACCGAGTGGAAGAGACCCGGCCGCTCCACGGCGCGCTGACCTTCGGCATCGTGAACTCCCTCGGCGGGTACTGCCTGCTGCTGGGCATCACCTTGCTGTACGCCCGCACCGGCGAGCTGGGGCTCGCCCAGATCGGCCGGGCGCTCGACGGGCGGGCTCCGGACGGGCTGGTCCTCGCCGCGTTCGTGCTGGTGGCGACGGGGCTGCTGGTGAAGGCCGCCGCCGTGCCCTTCCACTTCTGGCTGCCCGACGCGCACGCGGTCGCCCCGACCCCCGTGTGCATGCTGCTGTCCGGGGTGATGGTGGAGCTCGGGGTCTACGGGGTCGCGCGGGTGTACTGGACCGTCTTCGCGGGGCCGGGCGGCGTTCCGCACCCGGACCTGACCCGCTCGCTGCTGGTCATCGGCGCCGCCACGGCGCTCCTCGGCGCGCTCATGTGCTGGCGGCAGCGGCACCTCAAGCGGCTGCTCGCGTTCTCCACCGTGGCCCACACCGGGCTGTTCCTGACCGGTGTGGCCGTGTTGTCCCCGGAAGGCCTCTCGGGCACGGCGCTGTATGTCCTGGGGCACGCGGGCGTGAAGGCGGCCCTGTTCGCCTGCGCGGGCGTCCTCCTCGACCGGTACGCCTCCGTCGACGAGCACGAACTCTACGGCAGGGCGAGGGAACTGCCGGTGGTGGGCGTCCTGTTCACCGTGGGCGGGCTCGCGCTCAGCGGCCTGCCCCCGTTCGGCACCGGGCTCGGCAAGGCCCTCGCGGAAGAGGCGGCGGGCCGCACGGCCGGGTGGCTGCCCGCCCTGTTCGTCCTGGTCTCCGCGGTGACCGGCGGCGCGGTGCTGCGGGTGGCGCTGCGGGTCTTCACCGGGGCCGGGCCCCCACCGCGCGGAAAGGAGGACGGGTCCCGGACCAGAGGCGAGGAGCAGCCGGAGACCGGCGGGCGACTCCGGCGCATTCCCGTGCCGATGCTGGCGGTGCCCGCCGCGCTGCTGGCCGGGGCGCTCGCGGTGGGCCTCCTGCCCGCGGTGGCCGCCGCGACCGCCCGGGCGGGGCACCTGTTCACCGACGAGAGGGGCTACCGCGCCGCCGTCCTCGACGGGCGGCCGACGGCCGCCCCCGCCCTGGTGACGCCCGCACTGGCCGACGGCCGGAATCCTGCTCGGGCTGCTCTCCACGGCCCTCGCCGTCGCCCTCGCCGCCCTCACGGTGTGGCGGCCGGTCCGCACCGGAGCGGCCGCGCTGGCGGTCCCGGTGCGGCGGTTGCAGTCCGGCCACATCGGCGACTACGTCGCCTGGCTGGTCGCCGGAATGGCTCTGCTCACCGCCCTGACCGCCATCAATCTCCACTGAGCGGGATGGCCTCCGCTGAGCGGGGTGCCCCGCGACGACCCGCTACGAGGGATCGCGCCCCAGCAGCTTGTTCGCCCGGGAGCTCACGCCCCAGGTGGCGACCCGCCAGAACGCCTC
Source organism: Streptomyces sp. ME19-01-6 (assembly GCF_033793745.1). NCBI lineage: Bacteria > Bacillati > Actinomycetota > Actinomycetes > Kitasatosporales > Streptomycetaceae > Streptomyces > Streptomyces sp. ME19-01-6. The sequence goes on from NZ_JARAXF010000012.1 coordinate 204,967, forward strand.
GGTGACGATGTCGCGGCTCATCTTGCTGTCGCCCCGCTCACGTTCGACGAACGTCACCGGGACCTCGATGACGTGGAAGCCCGCCTTGACCGCGCGCCAGGCCATGTCGATCTGGAAGCAGTAGCCCTGGGAGGCGACGGCGTCCATGCCGAGCCCCTCCAAGGTCTCCTTACGGAAGGCGCGGAAGCCGGCCGTCACATCGCGGATCGGCACATCCAGCAGGATCCGGGAGTAGGTGCTGGCGCCGCGCGAGAGGTACTCCCGCCGCTTGGGCCAGTTGACGATGCGGCCACCGGGCACCCAGCGCGAGCCGATCACCAGGTCGGCGCCCTTGAGCGCGGTCAGCAGCCGGGGCAGCTCCTCCGGCTGGTGCGAACCGTCGGCGTCCATCTCGACCAGTACGCCGTAACCGTGCTCGATACCCCAGCGGAACCCGGCGAGGTAGGCGGCGCCCAGGCCCTCCTTGCCCTTGCGGTGCAACACCCGGACGTGGTCGTCCTCGGCCGCGATCTCGTCCGCGACCTTGCCGGTGCCGTCCGGGCTGTTGTCGTCGGCGACGAGCACATGCGCGTCCGGCACGGATTCCCGCACCCGGGCGACGATCGGCTTGATGTTCTCCGCCTCGTTGTAGGTCGGGATGATCACCAGGACCTTGCCGAGCGGACCGTACTTCCGCCGCCCACCGTCACCATCGGCCACGGCGTCGTCCTTCTCGCTTCTCCGCCCGCGAGGCGAATCTGCGGCGTCCGAAGAGTGGCGCGGCTCGTCGGCCTCGCGTGCGTCGCTCACAGCATCATTTTGTTCGCTTCTCCGCCCGCGAGGCGAATCTGCGGCGTCCGAAGAGTGGCGCGGCTCGTCGGCCTCGCGTGCGTCGCTCACGGTTTTACTGCCCTTTCTCGTCCGTACGTCCCCGACGGCCAATCATGATCGCGGCCGCGCAGGAGAGAACGCCCACCATAGCGAGCACCCACTCGGGGATCGCACCGACGCGGTCGGCGACAGTGGTGCCATCGCGCAGCGGGACGCGCGCGGTGAGCACATCTTGCGTGAATTCTTTCGTCCGCTGCTCGACCGTGCCATCGGGCGCGACGACCGCGCTGATGCCGCTGGTCGCCGCGGTGACCACCGCGCGGCCGTGCTCGATGGCCCGCAGCCGGCTCATGGCCAGCTGCTGTTCGGGCTGGCCGGTGCGGCCGTACGTGGCGTTGTTGGTCTGGACGACGATCATGCGGGCGCCCGCGTTGACCGTGTCACGGACGATCCCGTCGTACGCGACCTCGAAGCAGATCACATCGCCCAGCCGGGCCGGGCCGACCTTCAGCACCCCGGTGTGGTCACCGGGGTAGAAGTCGCGCGGGACCCGCTGGAACCGGGTGATGAACTTGGAGAGCTCCGCGCGGAAGGGGACGTACTCGCCGAAGGGCACCGGGTGCTGCTTGGTGTAGGAGGCGCCGGGGCCGGTCTTGGGGTCCCAGACGATGCCCTGGTTCAGCACATAGCCCGGCTTGGTGGGGTGGTCGACCAGGGCACCGACGAGAACGGGCACGTCGATGGCCTTCACGGCCTCGTCGATCCGCGCGTACGCCTCCCGATACTGGAAGGGGTCGAGGTCGGAGGCGTTTTCCGGCCAAATCACCAAGTCGGGCTTTTTGATCCGGCCGGCCTTCACGTCCTTGGCCAGATCGAGCGTGGCGTTGACGTGGTTGTTGAGGATCTTCATGGGGCGGCCCAGGAAGTCCATACCGGGCTTCTGGACGTTGCCCTGGACGATCGCGATGTCCACGGCGTCGTCGGCGGCCGTGGGGATCGGCACGGCGAGCCCGGCCACGGACACGACCGCGGCCACGGCGACCGACCCGCCCGCCGCCAGCGCGGCGCGCGGCCGCGGGGTGCCGCCGCGCATGCCGTACAGGGCCAGGGCCGCGGCGGCCAGCAGCGTGCCCGTCAGGGCGACGGCGAAGCTGACCAGCGGCGCGCCGCCGAGCGCGGCGAGCGGCGTGTAGGGCGACCCGGTGTTGGCGAAGGCCAGCCGGCCCCAGGTGAAGCCGCCGAACGGCACCCGGCCGCGGACCCACTCCTCGGCGATCCACAGGCAGGCCGCCCACAGGGGCCGCAGCCAGGGCACGGGAAGCCGGGAGGTCAGGGCGAGGGCCGCGCCCAGCGGGAGGAAGTAGAGCGCCTGCAGGATCGCGAGGCCCACCGTCGCGTCCCAGCCGACGACATGCAGCCACTTCAGCAGGAGCACGAAGAACGGCAGCGCCATCACGAAGCCGGTCCAGGCGCCCTGGCGGGCCGTGCGGCCGTGGGTGAGCAGGCTCAGGGCCGCCACGGAGACCAGGGACAGCGGCCACAGCCCGTACGGCGGGAAGGCGAGGCCGAGCGCGAGTCCGAATACGGCCGCGATGGCGCTGCGGCGCGCCTCGCGGCGGGCGAGCCGGGCCAGGCGGCGCATCCGGCCGGGGCGGGCTCCTTCGGCGCGGCTGTCCTCCGTGCGGCTCGCTTCAGGGCAGCTCGCTTCGGGGCTGCCCAACGCGGAGGCCGACTCGGGGCGGTCCGGCTCGGAGCGGCCCGGCTCCGGGCGTGCTGCGGCCGGGGACCCGGCGTCGCGCGCCGGGGCGTCGGCGTCGGCCGTGGCGGGCACGGCGGCGGACTCCGGCTGCTCCCCCGGTCGGTCCTCGGCCGCGCCCTGGAGGCCGGCCTCGGCGTTGGTTTCGGTACCCGGATGCACGTGCTGCCTTCCTGCAAGTCGTGCGGTGGTGAGGTGACCGTATAACGCGGTGCTCGAATATGTGTCCCGAGGTCCGGAACGCTCAGACCGACAACCGGGTTCCCAAGCCGTCACGAGGACGCCATGAACGCGCCATGAACGCGCCACGAGGGCGTTGTGAGTGCGCCATGAGTGCGGATCGGGGCCCGGCGCCCTTCGGGCCGGCCTGGGACCCGCTGGCTGCGGGTCGACCGAGAGCCGTTGTCTACTGAGCGTCCGGGCCCCTCCCGGGTCGCACCTGCCGACCCGGCGATCCCTCCCTCGCCCCCGTGCGCTGGACCTGGCTCCCAGCGGCGGCGCGCCGGTCCGGCGCACCACCCCATGGCCCAGCGGCGTTCGACGACTGCGTGGAGATTCCCCGGTCGGACGTCCTGTGGTGGACTCGGCCGAACCTACCGGCCGCCGACCGCACCCTGTCAACACCGGCACGACCTGCGCTGTTTCCTCAAATGAGCAGGTCAGTACGGACTGTGTTCAGCTCCCGCGACAAGCCGCGGGAGCATCGTTCGGCGGTACGGCACGGCCGTGCGTCACTCGTCCGGCCGGAGGTACACGGTCCGCCCGGCGACCACCGTGCGCACGCAGACGGGGAGTTGGCCGCCGGGCGTGAGATCGGGCAGCCCGGGCGTCCCCGAGCGCGGGTCGGTCGACCAATCGGCGACGCGGGTGTCGGGCACCTGTACGACAAGCTCCCCGGTGCGCCAGACCGCGTAGTCGGCGGGCGCGCCGGGCACCAGGACGCCCGCGTCGTCACGCCCGATCGCCCGCCAGCCGCCGCGGGTGTGCGCGGTGAAGGCGGCGCGGGCGGAGACGCGGTGCTCGGGGGTGCGGTGGAAGGCGGCGGCGCGGACGGTGCCCCACGGGTCGAGCGGGGTGACCGGGCTGTCGGAGCCGAGCGCCAGGGGCACGCCGGCGCGCAGCAGCGCGGCGAAGGGGTTGAGGGTGCGGGCCCGCTCCGGGCCGAGCCGCTGCGCGTACATGCCCGTCTCGCCACCCCAGGCGGCGTCGAAGGCGGGCTGGACGGAGGCGGTGAGGCCGAGTTCGGCGAAGGCGGCGATGGTGGCGGGGGTGAGCATCTCGGCATGCTCGACGCGGTGGCGGGCGGCGCGGACGCGGGCGAGGCCGACCTTGTCGGCGGCCGTCCGTACGCCCTCCACGACGGTGGTCACGGCGGCGTCGCCGATGGCGTGGAAGCCGGCCTGGAGCCCGGCCTCGGTGCAGGCGATGACATGGGCGGCGACGGCCGGGGCGTCCAGGTGGGCGGTGCCGGTGTGCGGCGCGTCGGCGTACGACTCGTGCAGATGCGCGGTGTGCGAGCCGAGCGAGCCGTCGACGAAGAGGTCGCCCGCCGCCCCGAGGGCGCCGAGGTCGCGCACCTTGTCCAGGTCGGCGGCGCTCGCGGCGGCCTCGGCCCAGTAGCCGAAGACGCGCGGGCCCGGCTCCTCGGCGGCCAGCCGCAGCAGCCCGGCGAGGTCGTCCTCGGCGGAAATGTCGGGGCCCGCGCACTCGTGGACCGAGCCGATGCCGAGGGAGGCGGCGCGGGCGAGGGCGGCGCGCTGGGCGTCGGCGCGCTGCCGGGCGGTCACGCCCGCGCGGGCGGCGGCGCGCACGGCGTGGTGGGCGGCGCCGGTCAGCGGCGCGGCGGCGCCGTCGACGGCGTGGTCTGCGGCCGGCTCGGGGATGCCCGGGACCAGGTCCAGCAGGGCGGTGGTGACGACGGCGGAGTGCACATCGATGCGGGTGAGGTAGAGCGGGCGGCCGCCGGCGGCCTCGTCGAGCTCGGCGCGTGTGGGGGGCCGCCCCTCGGGCCAGCCGCTGGCGTCCCAGCCGTGGCCGAGGAGGATCCGGTCGTCGGGGTGGGCGCGGGCGTACGCGCGCACGCGGCCGAGCGCGTCCGCGAGCGTGCGGGCGCCCGCGAGGTCGAGGCCGGTGAGGGCGAGGCCGGTGGCGGTGGTGTGCACATGCGCGTCGGTGAACGCGGGGGTGACCAGGGCCCCCTCGAGGTGGACGACCTCGTCCACGCCGTCGGCGAAGCTGTCCGCGGCGCCCTCCGAGCCGACCCAGGCGACGGTGCCCCGCTCGACCACCATGGCGGTGGCGAACGGGTCGGCGGGGCTGTGGACCTCGCCGCCGCGCAGCAGAACGGTGCGGCCTTCGGCCTGGGCGGGTGTGGGGTCGTTCACGGCGGGCTGCCTCGCGGGGTCGGATCGGGCGTGCGGTACGGCCCTCAAGTCTCGCCCCTCGGCGGAGCCGGCCCGCATCAGGGGTGGCGCGGGTCGCGCCCGCACCAGAGGTGGCGCGGGTCGCGGAGCCGGCCCCGCCGGGCGCGGCGCGCTCAGACGCGGGGCGGGCGCGCCTCGTAGGGCGTGGACAGCACGACGGTGGTCCGGGTGGAGACCCCGGCCAGCGAGCGGATCCTGCTGAGCAGGTTCTCCAGCTCCAGCGGCGTGGCGACGCGCACCTTGAGGATGTAGTTCTCGTCGCCCGCCACGCTGTGGCACGCCTCGATCTCGGGCACCTCGGCCAGCCGATCCGCGATGTCGTCGGGCGCGCTGGGGTCGAAGGGTTTGGCGGAGATGAACGCGGTGAGCGGCAGGCCGACGGCCTCCGGGTCCACGACGGCCGCGTAGCCGCGGATGACCCCCCGCTGTTCGAGCCGGCGCACGCGCTGGTGCACCGCCGACGTGGACAGGCCTGTGGCCTTGCCCAGGTCGGTGTAGCTCATCCGCCCGTCCTTGACGAGCAGTTCCACGATCTGTCTGTCCAGCTCCTCCACAGCCGATCACCTTATGTGGTCGGGGGCGGTCCGGCCCAGTCGGCGTCCCCCCGGAAAGCGGTGGGACATACGCCCATGTTCGCAGCATCTGCAGCAGGCATGTGACGAACGCCACATACATTCGCCGGGGTCCCAGGGAGTGCCGCGATTACCCGCGTAGTGCCGCGGGAAATGCTTGCTTTGGTCGAGGCCGACGCGCCTGACCAGGCCGAGGCCGACGCGCCCGGCCAGCCCACCCGAGGGGGAAACTCATGCCCTATTTGGAGCGCCTCGAAGAAGGCGACAACGATCTGGACGAGACCTACGAGATCTTCCGGGTCGTCTGCCCGGACTGCGCTCGTCCAATCGCCCTGCTCGCGGACGAGGACGTGCTGCCGGAGCACGCACTGTGCCCGTCCCCATGGAACCCGTTCGGCCTCACGGTGTGCCCCGGCACGGGGCGGGGGGTGACGGACGCCTCCGCCGCCGACGCGTCGCTGGACGCGTCGGAGCAGGACCCGGCGATGCTGCTGACGCTGCCGGAGACGCTGGACTGGCGGATGCAGCCGTTCTCGCACATCGGCGGCCCCGGATCGCGGCCCGTCCGGATGCCGGGCCTGCGCCGCCGCCCGCGGACGACCCTGGCCTGAGGCCCGCCGCTCAGCGAGGGGGCCCGGCACGCCGCGCCCCCACTGGCGTGAGCTCGTGAGCTTCAGTACGTCACTTCGGCCGTCACCGGCACCACCTCAGCGACTCTCCGGACCCGCGAGATGGCGGGCGATCACGACCCGCTGGATCTGGTTGGTGCCCTCCACGATCTGCAGCATCTTGGCCTCCCGCATATAACGCTCCACCGGGAAGTCCGCGGTGTAGCCATAGCCGCCCAGCAGCTGGACGGCGTCCGTGGTGACCTTCATGGCGGCGTCGGTGCAGAACAGCTTGGCCATCGCCGCCTGCTTGGAGAACGGCCTGCCCGCGTCGCGCAGCCGTGCGGCCGCGAGGTAGAGGGCCCGTCCGGCCTCGATGCGGGTAGCCATGTCGGCGAGCATGAAACGCAGCCCTTGGAAGTCGACCACAGGATGGCCGAATTGCCGCCGCTGCGCGGTGTAGGCGAGCGCCTCGTCCAGCGCCGCCTGGGCGAGACCGGTCGCGCACGCCGCGATGCCGAGGCGGCCCGCGTCGAGGGCCGAGAGGGCGATGGCGAAGCCCTGGCCCTCCTCGCCGACGCGGCGGGCGTCGGACACCCGGACGTCTTCGAGGTGGATCTGCGCGGTGGGCGAGCCCTTCATACCCATCTTGCGCTCGGGCGTGGCCGCGGAGAGCCCGGGGGCGTCGCCGGGGACGAGAAACGCGGTGATGCCCCGGGTGCGGTCGGGCCCGCTGCGCGCCATGACGGTGTAGAAGTCGGCGATGCCGCCGTGGGTGATCCAGGCCTTGGTGCCGGCCAGGGTCCAGCCGTCGCCCTCGCGGGTGGCGCGGGTGGTGAGCCCGGCCGCGTCGGAGCCGGAGGAGGGCTCGGACAGGCAGTACGCGCCCAGCAGCCCGCCGCCCAGCATCGCGGGCAGGTGTTCGGCGATCTGCTCCTTGCTGCCGTAGTGGGCGAGCGCGTGGCAGGCGAGGGTGTGCACGCTGACGCCGAGGCCGACGGTGAGCCGGGCCGCGGCCAGCTCCTCCAGGACCTGGAGATAGACCTCGTACGGCTGCTCGCCGCCGCCGAACTCCTCGGGGTACACCAGCCCCAGCAGCCCGGAGCGGGACAACAGGGCGAACAGGTCGCGCGGGAAGCGCCCGGCGGCCTCCTCTTCGGCGGCGGGCGGCCTGATCTCCCGCTCGATCAGCTCACGGACGAGCGAGATCAGGTCGTGGGCCTCCTCGGTGGGCAGCTCACGCTCCACCGGCTGCGGTCGGTGGTCGGTCATGGCGGCGCTCTCCTCTCCCTCTTCCCTCCCTGTCGGGAGTTGCTGCGGCGGCGCGACGCCGGGGGTGCAGCGGCGGCCGCCGGGGGTGCTGCCGGGCGGTCGGAGATGCTCCCGTCGGGTTGCGAACGGGGCGTGACCTGCGCCGTGGCGGTTGGAGTATGCCCGATCCAGGGCCCTGCGTCACCGATCGGTGGATCTTCAACCGAGTTCCGCGAACGGCGAGCACATTGGTCCAAACCATTGACCTCACTGGTCTAGTCCTTCTACGGTGCTCCCACCACGCCCTACGCGTTCATGTCAAGTCATGGGCAGGTCGTCAGGCAGCACCTTTCCCCTCACCCCCACGGAGGAGAATCCATGCGCAGACCTCGCGGACTTCGCGGACTGCTCGCCGCCCTCGCGGCGCTGTGTACGGCGGTCCTTGCCGCCACGATGCTCGCCGGCCCGGCCGCCGCCGGCGAACCCCACACGAAGGCCGCGAAGGCCGGAACCAAGGCCGCCAAGACCACCAAGGCCGCCGCGGGCAACAAGGTGGTCGGCTACTTCACCGAATGGGGCATCTACCAGCGCAACTACCACGTCAAGAACATCCAGACCTCCGGATCCGCCGCCAAGCTCACCCACATCAACTACGCCTTCGGCAATGTCACCGGCGGCAAGTGCGCCATCGGCGACGCGTACGCCGACTACGACAAGGCGTACGACGCGGCGAGCAGCGTCGACGGCGTCGCCGACACCTGGGACGCGGGCGCGCTGCGCGGCAACTTCAACCAGCTGCGCAAGCTCAAGAAACTGCACCCGAACCTGAAGGTGATCTGGTCCTTCGGCGGCTGGACCTGGTCGTCCGGGTTCGCCGAGGCCGCCAAGAACCCCGCCGCGTTCGCCCAGTCCTGCTACAACCTGGTCGAGGACCCGCGCTGGGCCGATGTCTTCGACGGGATCGACATCGACTGGGAGTACCCCAACGCCTGCGGCAACACCTGTGACTCCAGTGGCAGGGACGCCTTCAAGAACGTGATGTCCGCGCTGCGCGCCAAGTTCGGCAGCGGCAACCTGGTGACGGCCGCCATCACCGCGGACGCCTCCTCCGGCGGCAAGATAGACGCCGCCGACTACGCCGGCGCCGCGCAGTACGTCGACTGGTACAACCCGATGACCTACGACTTCTTCGGGGCCTGGGCGGCCCAGGGCCCGACCGCCCCGCACTCCCCCCTCACCTCCTACAACGGCATCCCGCAGCAGGGCTTCAACACCGACGCCGCCATCTCCAAGCTCAAGGGCCTCGGTGTCCCGGCCTCGAAGCTGCTGCTCGGCATCGGCTTCTACGGGCGCGGCTGGACCGGCGTCAACCAGGCCGCCCCCGGCGGGACGGCGAGCGGCCCGGCCCCCGGCACGTACGAGGCGGGCATCGAGGACTACAAGGTGCTCAAGAACTCCTGCCCGGCGACCGGCAAGGTCGCGGGGACCGCGTACGCACACTGCGGCAGCCAGTGGTGGAGCTACGACACGCCCTCCACCATCGCCGGGAAGATGACCTACAAGCAGCAGCAGGGCCTGGGCGGCACCTTCTTCTGGGAACTCAGCGGCGACACGTCGAACGGTGAACTGATCAAGTCCATCAGCTGACCCCCTCAGCTGACCGCTCCCGATCGGGAGCGCGGGGCGGGGCGGGGCGCCGGCATTCCGGCTCCCCGCCCCGTTGGCCATGGCGCGTGAGGCCGTCCCCCTCAGCCGTTCGCCTCCGCCCTCGGCAACACCCTCATTGCTGATCGGCGATGTGCAGGGCAAGGGGCTGGGCACCTTCGGGGCGGGGGCTGCGAGCTGGACTCGGAGGAGCCCGGTCTGCCGCTCGGCCTCGGCGATCCGACGGGCACCCCGCGCTGCGGCTCCAGGACGACGCGGCGGTGATCGTCCTGGAGCGCGTCCCCGGCTCCTCCGACTAGCGGGAGCCCACCGGCTCGGGTACGCCGACGCGGGCGGAAGCGCCCCGCTCCGCCGTCGCCAGCTGCTCGATCAGCGCCTCGCGGGCGCGGGAGACCCGGGAGCGGACCGTGCCCACCGGACAGCCGACGACGAGCGCCGCCTCGGCGTAGGGCAGCCCGAGCAGCTGGGTGAGGACGAAGGCCTCACGACGGTCGTACGGCAGCAGGGCGAGCAGCTGGGTCAGGGCCACCGCCTCGTCGAAGCCGGTGTCCGGCGCCGCCCGGCGCTGGGCCCGCTCGGCCGCCGCCTGCCAGTCGTCGGTGTCGGCCGGCCGCGGCCTGACCGCGTTGCGGCGCAGCCGGTCCACGACCGCCCGGCGGGCGATCGACAGCAGCCAGGTCCGCGCCGAGGATCTGCCCTCGAAGCGGGGCAGTCCGCGCAGCGCGCGCAGATAGGTCTCCTGGACGAGGTCGTCGGCCGCGTGCGGGTCGTCGCTGAGCCGGTAGACGTACCGCCACACGTCGCGCCGGGTTGCGCGTACGAAGCGGTCCACGGCCTCGGGGTCACCGCCGGCCGCGGCGAGCGCCCAGGAGGTCAGGGTCTCGTCGTCGTGGTCAGGCATCGCGGCCCTCCGCGGCATCGGGGACCATGAGGGGGTGTGCTGTGCTCAGTTCCGGGTCGCCGTGTCGGCCCGTGTCGACGGTGAGGCGCCTCCGCCGGAGGTCCCGGACGCGACGCTCGACGCCCATCTGCTGGAGTGCCCGGAGTGCCGCCGCTGGGGCGAGCGGGCGTGGCGGCTGCGGGAGCTCGCGGCCGGTCTCGACGGACCGTGACCGTGAGAGCGGGAGTACCGGCAACAGGGCCGGGGGGCGGGCAGGTGTCATCGCCTGCGGTCCTTCCTGGAGTCCGGACGGCCCGGCGGGCCGCCCGGTGACGTGGTGGGCCTGGAGGGCCGCCGTCCGTCAGCGGACGGCGGCCTCCGGCGGCGGACCACGGGTGGCGATGACATGGGCGAGCTGCAGCAGCCGCAGCCGCTGAGCGCCGCCGTGGCGCACGGCGCGGACGCGGGGCCGCGCGGGCACGCGCGGGGCGCCGTACAGCAGGGTCAGCAGGGGCGCGAAGAGTCCGACGGCCAGGGCCCGCACCAGCCGGAACGCGGCCTGTTCACCGCCGGAGAGCCACAGCCCGCACACCAGGGCGGCCAGCAGGTGCGCGGACCACATGCCGAGCGCGCCGTCCCTCTGGCCCCCGGGCAGCGGCGCCACGGCCATGACGTCGTGGGCGTGGGCCATGTGGTGGGCATGCTCTGACATCGACATCGACATCGGCATGCGCATCGGCGAAGTACCGGAGGCCGCGGCTGTCCCCGTCCCCGCACCGACGGTGACGATGGTGTCCTGCGCGAGCGTGAACGCGGCGTGGAGCGCGGTCTGCGCGCCCACGGTCGCCGCGACGACCGCCAGCGGCCCGCGCTCGCGCCCCGTCAGGCACCAGGCCACGCCGCCGGTGACCGGCACGGCGGCACCGATCACCCACCACGGGACGGCGGCCCCCGACATCAGGGCGTGCCCGAGCGCCGCGAGCAGCACGCAGACCGCTGCGAACACCGCGGCTCGCAGCGCCCGCAGTACGTGGCCCGCTTCCATGACCCCCACATCGTCGCACCCGTGTCTCCCGGGCGCCGCCAGGGGCGCGGAAGTTGAGCATGTTGCGCGTGGACCCGGTGCCGTCCCGGCTCTTGCGGGGCGGCCCGCGCTCGGGAGAGTGTGAGGAAACAGGGCGGCCGGTGCCGCTCGGCTCTCCCGTGCCGCCCTCGCCGACCTGACCGTCCGTGAGACTCTCCATGACCTCGAGCGAGGATCTGTGGTCAACCCCTGGCTGGCGATGGCGTCGGGCGCGGATCCGGCCGAGCGCGTCCGCACGGTGCGCCGCGCCCATGAGGCGTTCGTGACCGAGGGGGCGGTCTCGCCCGCCGTCCGCCCGGTGGTGGCGGACTCCTGGCGGCGTTCGGCCAGAGTGCGGGTGGGCCAGGAGGGGCTGGCGCCGATCGACCTGGCGGACGCCGAGTTGGAGGCGTATCGCGCGGACCACCCGCTGGCCCGGGTGATGCCGCTGTTCCGCGAGCTGCTGGGCACCATCGCCCACGACGGCGCGCATCTGCTCGCGGTCTGCGACGAGCAGGGCCGCATGCTGTGGGTGGAGGGGCACGCGGGCGTACGGCACGAGGCGGAGCGGATGAACTTCGTGGCGGGGGCTCGCTGGGACGAGCGGCACGCGGGCACCAACGCACCCGGCACCGCGCTCACCGTCGACCACGCCGTGCAGATCTTCGCCGCCGAGCACTACCACCGCGCGGTGCAGCCCTGGACCTGCGCGGCCGCCCCGGTGCACGACCCGCACACCGGACGGCTGTTGGGCGCGGTGGACATCACCGGCGGCGACCATCTGGCGGCCCCGCACAGCCTGGCCCTGGTCCAGGCGACCGCGCGGGCCGCGGAGGCCCAGCTGGCGGCCGAGGCGCCGCGCGCGGCGGGCCCGCGGGTGCGCCTGGCCGCGCTGGGGCGCAACGAGGCGCTGCTGCTGACCGACGGGCGGCGGCTGCGGCTGGGGCCGCGGCACAGCGAGATCATGGTGTTGCTGGCCGCCCATCCGGAGGGCCTGAGCGGCGACCGGCTGGCCCTTGAGCTGTACGGGGAGCAGGCCGGCCGGCGCTCCCCGGTCACCCTGCGCGCGGAGCTGTCGCGGCTGCGCCGCCTGGTGGGGCCGCTGCTGGGCTCGCGCCCCTACCGGCTGGGCGCGCCGGTACGGGCCGATGTGGCGGCCGTGACGGAGGAGTTGGCGGCCGGGAACGCGCATGCGGCGGTGCGCGCGTACGCGGGGCCGCTGCTGCCGCTGTCGGAGGCGCCGGGGGTGTGCCGGATGCGCCAAATCCTGGAGGAGGACATGCGCCGCGCGGTGTTGGCCTGCGGCGACCTGGAGCTGCTGCGGTGGTGGGCGAGGTCGCCGTGGGGCGAGGAGGACCTGGAGGCCGGTGAGGCCCTGCTGGCCGCGCTTCCTGCGCACGCGCCGGGCCGGGCGTCGCTGGCGCCCCGGGTGCGGCGGCTGCGCGCGGCGTACGGGCTGAGCCTCGACGGCCGCCCCGGCGCAACCTCCGTGCAACGTATCGGCCTTTAGTCTCGCCGCCGACGTACACCGCGGCGAAACCTCGCCGCGTACCGACGCACACTGGGAGGGCCGCCCATGCCGCGTTACGCAAACCCGGGATCCGAGGGTTCCGTCGTCAGTTACCAGCCGCGCTACGACCACTGGATCGGCGGCGAGTACGTGCCGCCCAAGCAGGGCGGGTACTTCGAGAACCCGACCCCGATCAACGGGCAGCCGTTCACCGAGATCGCCCGGGGCACCGCCGAGGACGTCGAGCGGGCCCTGGACGCCGCCCACGCGGCGGCCCCCGCCTGGGGCCGCGCCTCGCCCGCCGAGCGCGCCTCGGTGCTGCTGAAGATCGCCGACCGCATGGAGGAGAACCTCGAAGCGCTCGCGGTCGCCGAGAGCTGGGAGAACGGCAAGCCGGTGCGCGAGACGCTGGCCGCCGACATCCCGCTGGCCATCGACCACTTCCGCTACTTCGCGGGGGCGATCCGGGCCCAGGAGGGCAGCCTCTCGCAGCTCGACGAGGACACCGTCGCGTACCACTTCCACGAGCCGCTGGGCGTGGTCGCCCAGATCATCCCGTGGAACTTCCCGATCCTGATGGCCACATGGAAGCTCGCCCCGGCGCTGGCCGCGGGCAACGCGGTGGTCCTGAAGCCCGCCGAGCAGACCCCGGCCTCCATCCACCTGTGGCTGAGCCTGGTCGCCGACCTGCTGCCGCCGGGCGTGCTGAACATCGTCAACGGCTTCGGCGTGGAGGCCGGAAAGCCGCTGGCCTCCAGCGCGCGCGTGGCCAAGGTCGCCTTCACCGGCGAGACCACCACCGGGCGGCTGATCATGCAGTACGCGAGCGAGCACCTGAAGCCGGTGACGCTGGAGCTCGGCGGCAAGAGTCCGAACATCTTCTTCGACGACGTCTCGGCCGCGAGCGACGACTTCCTGGACAAGGCCCTGGAAGGGTTCACCATGTTCGCCCTGAACCAGGGCGAGGTGTGCACCTGTCCCTCACGCGCCCTGGTGCAGCAGGGCCACTACCGGGACTTCATGGCCGCGGCCGTGGCCCGTACGGAGCAGATCACCCAGGGCCATCCGCTGGACACCGACACCATGCTGGGCGCCCAGGCCTCCAACGACCAGCTGGAGAAGATCCTCTCCTACCTGGACATCGGCCGGCAGGAGGGCGCCCGGGTGCTGACCGGGGGCGCCCGCGCGGAGCTGGGCGGCGAGCTGTCGGGCGGCTACTACGTGGAGCCCACGGTCTTCGAGGGCGCCAACCACATGCGGGTCTTCCAGGAGGAGATCTTCGGTCCGGTGGTGGCTGTGGCCCCGTTCGCCGGCTTCGACGACGCGATCAAGATCGCCAACGACACGCTGTACGGGCTGGGCGCCGGCGTGTGGACCCGTGACGGCAGCACCGCGTACCGCGCCGGGCGCGCCATCCAGGCGGGCCGGGTGTGGACCAACTGCTACCACGCCTACCCGGCGCATGCGGCGTTCGGCGGCTACAAGCAGTCGGGGATCGGCCGCGAGACCCACAAGATGATGCTGGATCACTATCAGCAGACGAAGAATCTTCTGGTGTCGTACTCGCCGAAGAAGCTGGGCTTCTTCTAGGCGCAGAAAAAGAGCGCCTGACCCGGGCAGATGCCCGTCAGGCGCCCTTCTCGGCGCACACCTAAGCCGCGAGTCGAAACATCCCCTTACTCCCGATATCACCCACCGGTATCCCAGCCCTGACCAGCCGTTCCGGGGCATTTCCGGGCCAAGCTTCCGCTAAGGCCCTCTCCCAGCCGGCGTCCGGTGGGCGCGGAGCCTTGACCTTCACCGGGGTGAGCCCGGCGGCGCGAGCCGCGGCCAGGCCCTTAAGCACGTCGTGGCGGCGGTCCCGTCGGGTCAGGGCCATGCAGACGGCAGGGCGCGATGCGAGGGCGACGCACCGCTCGACGATCCCGACGAGGCCGGGGCGCAGCAGGGTCTCGCCGCCGGTGAAGCGGACCTCCTCTACGCCGAGCCGGATGACCGCGATCCGGACCAGCCCTACGACCTCGTCGCCCGTGAGCAGGTCGGGCCTGGCCGGCCACCGCAGGCCCTCTTCCGGCATGCAGTACGTACGGCGCAGGTTGCTCCCCCACGTCGGTGAGCGAGACCCGCAGGTCGGTGGCGACGCGACCGTAGATGTCGATGAGCATGGCTGCCGCCCTTTCTCCGGCTTCGTCCCTGTCCGCTCCGTCCGCCTCCTCAGCACTCGATGACGTTCACTGCGAGGCCGCCGCGGGCGGTCTCCTTGTACTTGACCTTCATGTCGGCGCCGGTCTCCTTCATGGTCTTGATGACCTTGTCGAGGGAGACGTGGTGGCGGCCGTCTCCGCGCAGCGCCATCCGGGCGGCGGTGACGGCCTTGACCGCGGCCATGCCGTTGCGTTCGATGCACGGGATCTGGACGAGCCCACCTACGGGATCGCAGGTGAGGCCGAGGTTGTGCTCCATGCCGATCTCGGCGGCGTTCTCGACCTGTCCGGGGCTGCCGCCGAGCACCTCGGCGAGACCACCGGCGGCCATCGAGCAGGCCGAGCCGACCTCGCCCTGGCAGCCGACCTCGGCGCCGGAGATGGAGGCGTTCTCCTTGAAAAGCATGCCGATGGCGCCCGCCGCGAGGAGGAAGCGGACGATGCCGTCCTCGTCGGCGCCCGGCACGAAGCCGAGGAAGTACTGCAGGACGGCGGGAATGATGCCCGCCGCACCGTTCGTCGGGGCGGTGACGACCCGGCCACCCGCCGCGTTTTCCTCGTTCACGGCCATCGCGTAGAGGGTCACCCACTCCATGGCGCGGCCCGCCGGGTCGCCCTCGCTGCGCAGCGCCCGGGCCGCCGCAGCCGCCCGCCGACGGACCTTCAGACCGCCGGGGAGGACGCCCTCGCGGCCCAGCCCCCGTGCGACACATGCCTCCATGACCCGCCAGATCTCCAGCAGGCCCGCACGGATCTCATCCTCGGTGCGCCAGGCCTTCTCGTTCTCCAGCATCAGCGCGGAGATCGACAGGCCGGTCTCCTTCGTGAGGCGCAGCAGTTCGTCGCCGGTGCTGAACGGGTGGGCCGGCACCGTGTCGTCGGGCTTGATCCGGTCCGCGCCGACCGCGTCCTCGTCGATCACGAAGCCGCCGCCCACGGAGTAGTACGTCTTCTCCAACAGCGGCACACCGTCGCCGTCGTACGCGAAGAGGATCATGCCGTTGGCGTGGTACGGCAGTGATCGCCGACGGTGCAGGACCAGCTGGGTCGAGGCGTCGAAGTCGATCTCGTGGGCCGTACCGATCTCGGTTCCGAAGAGGCGGATGCGTCCGGTGGAGCGGATTCGCTCGACGTCCAGGTCGGCCCGTGCGATGTCGACCGTGTGCGGCTGGTTGCCCTCCAGGCCGAGCAGCACCGCCTTGGGGGTGCCGTGACCGTGGCCGGTGGCACCGAGGGAGCCGAACAGCTCCGCCCGCACCGCGGCGGTCTGGGCGAGCACGCCGTCCTGCTTCAGCCGGGCAACGAACATCCCGGCGGCACGCATCGGACCGACGGTGTGCGAACTGGACGGTCCGATGCCAATGGAGAACAGGTCGAAGACGCTGATTGCCACGCCATACTCCGTGCGATTTGGAGGGGCGTGCCGAGGGTGCGGCACGCCCCTGCGGGAGGGTGTCGGTTACAGGCCGGGGTAGAGGGGGTGCTTGTCTGCCAGCGTCTTCACGCGGGACTTCAGCGTCTGGACGTCGTACGACGGCTTCAGCGCCTCGGCGATGACGTCCGCGACCTCGGCGAAGTCCTCGCCGGTGAAGCCGCGGGTGGCCAGGGCGGGCGTGCCGATCCGCAGGCCCGACGTAACCATCGGCGGGCGCGGGTCGTTCGGGACGGCGTTGCGGTTGACCGTGATGCCGACCTCGTGGAGACGGTCCTCGGCCTGTCGGCCGTCCAGCTCCGAGGCGCGCAGGTCGACCAGGATCAGGTGCACGTCCGTACCGCCGGACAGGACGTTGACCCCGGCCTCGCGGGCGTCGTCGGCCGTCAGACGCTCGGCGAGGATGCGCGCACCGTCCACCGTACGCCGCTGGCGCTCCTTGAACTCCTCCGACGCGGCGACCTTGAAGGAGACCGCCTTGGCCGCGATCACGTGCTCCAGGGGACCGCCCTGGAAGCCCGGGAAGACGGAGGAGTTCAGCTTCTTCGCGAACTCCTGCTTGGCGAGGATGATCCCGCCGCGCGGTCCGCCCAGCGTCTTGTGGGTGGTGGAGGTGACCACGTCCGCGTGCTCGATGGGGTTCGGGTGCAGCCCCGCCGCCACCAGCCCGGCGAAGTGCGCCATGTCGACCCACAGATACGCCTCGACCTCGTCGGCGATCCGCCGGAACTCCGCGAAGTCCAGCTGCCGCGGGTACGCCGACCACCCGGCGATGATCACCTTCGGCCGGTGCTCCTTGGCCAGCCGCTCGACCTCGGCCATGTCCACGAGACCGGCGTCGTCCAAGTGGTACGGGACGACCTTGAACTGCTTGCCCGAGAAGTTGATCTTCATGCCGTGGGTGAGGTGACCGCCGTGCGCCAGATCCAGGCCGAGGATGGTGTCGCCGGGTTGAGCGAGGGCGAACAGCGCGGCCTGATTGGCGGAGGCACCGGAGTGGGGCTGCACGTTGGCGTACTCGGCGCCGAACAGCTCCTTGACCCGGTCGATCGCGATCTGCTCGGCGACGTCGACGTGCTCACAGCCACCGTAGTAGCGCCGGCCCGGGTAACCCTCCGCGTACTTGTTCGTCAGGACCGAACCTTGCGCCTCCATGACCGCGACCGGCGCGAAGTTCTCGGAGGCGATCATCTCCAGGGTGGACTGCTGACGCCTCAGCTCCGCCTCGACCGCGGCGGCGATGGCCGGGTCCAGCTCGTGCAGTGCCTGGTTGAACAGGGTCATCGGCGATCTCCTTGGGTGTGGGCGCAGTGGGCGGCGTAGGCATCCGGGGTCAGCGCGCCGGCGATGTTCTCGACTCGCAGCCTGAACAGTCAGCCGTCGGCGTAGGAGGCGGCGTTGACGACACCGGGGTCGTCGGCCAGCGCGGTGTTGACTTCCAGGACCCGGCCCGAGGCGGGGGCGTACTGGCCGCTGACGGCGGTCAGTGACTCGATCCGTCCACAGCTCTCCCCCGCCTCGACCCAGGAGCCGACCACGGGCAGTCGGAGGTGGACGACGCCACTGAGGACCTTCGCCGCGAACGCGGTGATGCCGACGGTGGCGTTGCCCTCGTCCACGACGAGCCACTCGTGGTCCCAGGCGTAACGCAGGTGCCGAGGAATGCTCGTGTCGTTCTCCGCTGCGGGTTCCAGGGAGAGTTGGGGCACGGAGGTCATGACACGACGGCCGCGGCGGCGGGGACGAGGGTACGGCGGAGCCGGTTGAAGAACTTCGGCTGATTGAGGGAGAGGACGGCGACGGGAGTGCCCTCACGCCGGTAGACGGCCGTGAAGGTGCGGCTGTCGACGTCGCCCTCGACGACCTCGGGCTCGGCGCCGGGGGCTACGTACCCGGCGACTTGAATGCGGGACTGGTACTGGTCGGACCAGAAGTACGGCGCGGTGATCGGGGCGGAGGCCGACACACCGGTCAGCAGCGTGCGGGCGGCGGTCTTCGCCTGCTCGGTGGCGTTGCTCCAGTGCTCGATACGGGCGTGCCGCCCGGTGAACGGGTTGGGGCAGCGGGCGACGTCACCGACGGCGACTACGCCCGTGATGCCGGTCGAGCAGCCGGAGTCGCACACCACGCCGTCGTCCACCTGCACTCCGGAGCCGGCCAGCCAGTCTGTGTTGGGCCGCACGCCCACGCCGACCACGACGATGTCGGCAGGCAGCACCCGCCCGTCCGCCAGCCGTACGCCCGTAACCCGGTCCTCACCGATCAGTTCCGCCACACCGGTTCCGCACAGCAGCTGAACCCCGTGATCGCTGTGGAGCGAGGAGACCACGAGCCCCATCTCACGCCCGAGTTGGCGCTCCAGGGGCACGGGGAGCGCCTCGACGACGGTCACGTGGAGCCCGAGCCGGTGCGCGGTGGAGGCCACCTCGGCGCCGATGAACCCGGCACCGATGACGACGACCCGGGGCAGGCCGTCGAGCAGTTCGGCGCGCAGGGCACGGGCGTCGTCCAGGGTACGCAGGGTGTGGACGCCCGCCAGCCCGTCGGTGCCGGGGAGGGTGCGGGGGCTGGCGCCGGTCGCGATGACGACACCTTCGGTGCGCACATGCCGTCCTCCGGCCAGGGCGACGGTGCGGGCTACGGGGTCGAGCCGCACGGCGCACTCGCCGAGCAGCCACTGCACGTCCAGGACCTCGTACTCGTCCGCGTCGCCGAGCGCGAGCCCCTCGACGTCGATGTCCCCCTTGAGGAAGTCCTTGGACAGCGGGGGGCGGTCGTAGGGGGTGTGGCGCTCCTCCCCCACGACGACGATCTCGCCGTCATATCCCTCTGCCCGCAGCGCGCGGACCGCGCTCAGTCCTGCCAGCGACGCTCCGACGACGGTGATGCTCCTCATGCCGGCTCCAGACGGGGAGTTGTCTCGCATAACACAACGACACTCGCTATACGCAACATGTTTTCCGCGCGGTGCGGGCATTGTCAAGGGAGGTGGTGCAAATCAATTTCTAACGATGCTCTTCGTTGCACGATTCGCAACCTACGTGCGAGGGGAAATCCGAGAGTTCACGGTTTTCGCTCCAGATGACCTTGCCCTGTGCCGCCCTCGTCGGTGGTGGCAGCGCGGCGCAGACGCGGGGACGCGGATGGGGCCGCCGCCGTAGCGGATGGCGTTGGTGACCGGTTCGCTGAGGATGAGCTCGGCGGTGAACGCGATCTCGTCCAGGCCCCAGTCCTGGAGCCGGCGGGCGCAGGCGGCACGGAATGGGGCTGAGGGCGGCGGGGTCGGAAGGTACGTCCCAGTCGGCGACCCGGTCCGGGGCGAGCCGTTCGGGGCGGGCCGCCATGAGGACGATGTCGTCGCGGGGCGGTCGGCAGCAGGGCGTCAAGCACCGCCTGGCAGGCCTGTTCCGGGGTCTGACCGGGATGGACCAGGGCCGGTCCCGGGTGGCCGGCCCGGGTGATGGCACAGTGGCCGGAGACCGGGTCGTAGATCGCGAACAGACAGGTGGCCCCGGTGACGGCCGCGTTCTCCCCGTCCCTGGTCTCCACATGCCGCCGCCATGGCTCGCGGACAGCCCGATCGCCCGCCCACCTGCCGGAGGGGCCACAACAGCAGGTGAGCAGGCGGTACTGGGGTGAGGTCAGCGCGTGGGCCGCACCTCGAGCTTGTTCTGCAGCCAGGTGTGGAACTCGCCGATGTGGTGCTCGCTGGGCACCAGCACGCCGCCCTTGGCATACATCCGCGAACTCATCCCGGGCTGCGTACGCTCGCAGGCGTCGAAGTCCTGCTGGTTGACCCGGTGGAACAGCTTCACCGACCGGTCCACGTCCTTGCCGCTCTCCACGACGTGCGGCAGGTACAGCCAGTCGCACTCGACGACCGTACGGTCGGGTGCCATCGGTACATCCGGTGGAAGATCACGTGGTCGGGCACGAGGTTGATGAAGACCTGCGGCCGTACGGTGATCGCGTAGTAGCGGCGGTCCTGGTCGTCAGCGACACCCGGGATGCGGTCCAGGCCCTCGGATCCGTCCACCGTGAACCCCTGGACGTCCTCACCGAACTCCGCGCCGTGACCCACGTAGTACTGGGCGGCGTAGCCGTCCGCGAACTCCGGGAGCACCTCGATGAGTTCGGGGTGGATCGTGGCGCAGTGGTAGCACTCCATGAAGTTCTCGACTCCAGGTCGCCGAGCCGCTCGACGATCGCGCGTCAGGTTCGGTGCGGCGACCACGTCCAGGCCGTAGGTCCAGGCGTGGTAAGGACACTGGAAGGCGCCGCGGCCCACGCCGCCGGTGTTGACCGCGGCGCCGAACCCGGCCATCACCCCGCAGCCGAGCAGACCGGCCGCGGCGGGCGAGGCCGTCGAGTCGACCCTGGTGCACTGGCCAGCGGCGACCAGGGCCTTCTCGGCGAAGGCGCCGATGCCGAGCGCCGGGGCCACTGCTCGGGGCGCTGGAGGCGGGCGGACTCGTCGAGCAGACGGCCGAGCGGGGCAAGTACCGGCTGGGCTTCGGGATCGTACGCCTGGCCGGCGCGGTCACGGGCCGCCTCGACACCACCCAGCAGGGCCGCCCGGCCGGGCGTTCCAGGCCCTGGCAGCCCCGATCCGCTCCCGCGACGGCGATGTCATCGCCGCGCTCAGCGCCTCCGGCCCCGCGTACCGCTTCACCGAGGAACGCATCCACGAGATCGCACCCGTGCTGATCAGTGGCGCGGACGAGATCAGCCACCGGATGGGCTATCTGGGCTGAGGTCCACAGGGGCGCTCGGCCCAGCGGCGTTCGACATCCGCCGCGTTCAGCCTCCGTCGCGTTCAGCTCAGCGGCCACCGTTCCGACGCCGCCGCCTCGACGCCCCAGCGGGCCGTCACACGTACCGCGTCCGCCGTCGACGCGACGTCGTGCACGCGCAGACACCAGACGCCCTGGGCGGCGGCGAGTACGGACACGGCAGTGGTCGCGGCATCGCGCAGCCGCGCGGGGCGGGGCTGCCCCGTCGTACGGTCGGCCAGCAGACTGCCAAGGAAAGACTTGCGCGACGCGCCCACGAGGACGGGGTGCCCCAGGGCCATGACGTCCCCCAGGCGGCCCAGCAGCTCCCAGTTGTGGTCGGGCGTCTTGGCGAAGCCCAGCCCGGGGTCGACGGCCAGGCAGTCGGGCGGTATCCCCGCCTCCAGCGCGGCGTCGATCCTCAGCCGCAGCTCGTCGAGCACATCGGTGACGACGTCGTCGTAGACGGCGTTCGCCTGCATGCCGGCGGAGTGGCCACGCCAGTGCATCAGCACGTACGGCGTGCCGGCCCGGGCCATCAGCGGGAGCATCGCGGGGTCGGCGAGGCCCCCCGAGACGTCGTTGACCAACCGCGCACCCGCGTCCAGCGCGCGTGCGGCGACCTCCGCCCGCATGGTGTCGACGCTCACGATCGCGCCCGCCCCGGAGAGTTCCCGGACGACGGGCAGGACGCGTCGCAGCTCCTCCTCGACCGGCGGGCGCGCCGCGCCGGGGCGGGTCGACTCGCCGCCCACGTCCACGATGTCAGCGCCCTGTTCGAGCAGCGCAAACCCGTGCGTGACAGCGGCGTCGGCCGCGAACGACAGCCCGCCGTCGGAGAACGAGTCCGGCGTCACGTTCACCACGCCCATGACCAGCGTCCGGGCGGGGCGTGGCAGCCCGAGTGGGTCACCGGTGGTGTGGGCGGTGGCGGTGGCGGTGGCGGTCACAGGCGTCCGGCTTTCGATGCGTATGACGAAACGTGCTGTGCAAAGCCCTGTGGGAGCTCCTGAGCGGAGCTTCCACAGGGGCCGACGGGGTGCGGGCCCGTCGGGTTTTCCTCAGAGGTACTCGGTCGCCGCGTCGAGCAGCCAGTCCGCCAGATAGCCGGCGAACGTCGAGCGCACAAGGACCCAGAATCCGGCCCTGGGTTCGCCCCGGGCGACCAGGACGACCTGTGTGCGGCCCAGTGTCGTCTGGGCACAGCGGCCGGAGCCGAAGACCCGCGGATGCAGGTCCAGCGAACAGCCGTGGGCCAGCAGGTCATGGGCGCGCGGGCCCGCGACGAGGAGCGTGGTGCGCTGTGCGGAGACGTCGGTGACGGAGACGGGCTCGTCGCCCGCGGCCTCCCGGATCCGGCTCTCCAGGTCCCGCTCGCTCCCCGGCGGTCCCACCAGCAGCCACTCGTCCGGGCCGAGCCACAGCGCGGTCAACTCCCCCGCGCGCACGACGGTGTTCGGCTGGAGTGGCAGCTGGAGGTCCAGCGCGAGCCCGACGGCTGCCGCCGCCGCTCCCTTGGCGTCCAGGCGCACGTTGAGCTGGGTCAGGAAGGGGAGTTCGGCCAGCCTGATCGCACCCCCGGACGAGCGGGTCGCGGCGGCCAGGCGGTCCGCGGCCTGCGACAGCGGGCTGCGGAGCGGGACGGTAAGGGCGGTGTCAGCCATCGCGGCGAGCTCCCTCGGGGTCGTAGAGGACAGGACCGGCGACGGTCACCGGCACCAGCTGGTCGCCGACGGGGGCGTACAGCCGCTCGCCGATGCGGTCCCGGCCGCCCTTGATCAGGGCGAGCGCGAACGTCCGGTCGAGTGCGGCGCTGCGATAGCTGGAGGTGACATGGCCGAGCATGGGGACGGGCGGGGCCGGCAGCACACCATCGGCGATCAGGTGGGTGCCCTCCGGGAGGAAGGTGCCCGGGTCCTCGGGGAGCAGGCCGACCAGGTGCTTGCGGTCGGGGCGGGACGTGTCCGCGCGGGCGTAGGACCGCTTGCCGATGAAGTCGGGCTTCTTCTTCGACACCGCCCAGCTCATGCCGAGATCCTGCGGAGTCACCGTGCCGTCGGTGTCCTGTCCGATGATCGGGTAGCCCTTCTCGGCACGCAGGACGTGCATGGTCTCCGTGCCGTACGGGGTGATGCCGTACGGGGCGCCGGCCTCGTACACGGCCTCCCACAGGGCGAGGCCCTGCCACGGTGACACGTTGATCTCGAAGGCGAGTTCGCCGGAGAAGCTGATCCGGCAGACCCGGGCCTCGATGCCCGCAACGGTCGTCTCCCGCCAGGCCATGAACGGGAAGTCGTCGTTGGACACGACGAGTTGGGGCGCGAGGGAGGCGAGGACCTCACGGGACTTCGGACCGACGAGCGCGACCGTGGCCCACTGCTCGGTCACGGAGGTGCAGTGGACCTTCAGCTCGGGCCACTCGGTCTGGTGCCACTCCTCCATCCAGTCGAGTACGGCGGCGGCGTTGCCCGTCGTCGTGGTGACCAGGAAGCGCTCAGCGGCGACGCGGATGACCGTTCCGTCGTCGAAGACCATGCCGTCCGGGCGGCACATGACGCCGTAGCGGATCATGCCGACCTTCAGGGTGCTCATCATGTTGGTGTAGAGCCGGTCGAGGAAGACGGCGGCGTCCGGGCCCTGTACGTCGATCTTGCCGAGGGTGGAGGCGTCCATGAAGCCGACGCTCTCGCGGGTGGCGGCGCACTCGCGCAGTACGGCCGCCTCCATGTCCTCGCCGTCCTGCGGGTAGTACCAGGGGCGCTTCCACTGGCCGACGTTCTCGAACAGGGCGCCGTGCGCGACATGCCACTCGTGGATGGCGGTCGTGCGGACCGGGTCGCTCAGCACACCCCGGTCGCGGCCGGCGAGAGCGGCGAAGGAGACGGGCGTGTACGGCGGGCGGAACGTGGTCGTGCCGAGCGCCGAGATGTCCACGCCGAGCAGTTCGGCGACGACGCCACTGGCCAGGATGCCGGAGGTCTTGCCCTGGTCGTTGGCGGTGCCGGCGGTGGTGTAGCGCTTGGTGTGCTCGACCGAGCGCAGACCGGCGCCGGTCGCGCGGGCCAGGTCGTCGACGGTGACGTCGCGCTGGAGGTCGACGAAGCGGGGACCGTCCGCGGCACCCGGGACGACGTACACGTGCATCGGCGGCGTCGGCCGTGGCTGCGCGGGCACCTCGGGCAGGCGAAGCGCCTCGGGCGGGTAGCCCTCGGCCTCGATGGCGCGGGCACCGGCGGCCGCGCCCTGTGCCAGGACCGTGGCCGGATCGAGGACGCCGCTCGCGCTGCCGGCGACCTCGACGGCCTGACGGCAGGTGTCGGGGACGAAGGAGCCCAGCGTCTCGTCGTGGCGCAGCTTGCCGCCGGACTGGCTGAACAGGTGCGCCACCGGGTTCCAGCCGCCGGAGACCAGCAGCAGGTCGGCGGCGAACTCCCGCTGCCCCGCGGACTCTCCGTACGGTGCGACGGTCACGGCGGTGAGGCGGGCCTCGCCCTGCGTGCCGGTGACGGCGTGCCCGGCGAGTACCTCGATACCGGCCGCCCTCGCGCACTCGGCCCACTCCCCCGGTTCGGGGCGGGTGTCGACGATCGCCGCAACGGCCAGGCCCGCCGAGGCGAGGTCCAGGGCCGCCGCGTACGCGCTGTCGTTGGTCGTGAAGACCACAGCGTGACGGCCGGGCAGAACGCCGTGGCGGTTGACGTGGGTGCGGGCCGAGGAGGCCAGCATCACGCCGGGGCGGTCGTTGTTCGCGAACGCCAGCGAACGCTCGTGGGCGCCGGTGGCGAGGACGACCCGGCGGGCACGGATGCGCCAGACGCGTTCGCGGGAGACGTCCTCGGGGGCGGCGGCGCCGAGGTGGTTGGTGCGGCGCTCGACGGCGAGGAGGTGGTTGTCGTCGTAGTAGCCGAAGACGGTGGTGCGGCGCAGGACACGGACCTCGGGGGCGGCGTCGAGCTGCTCCGTCACCTCCCTTACCCAGTCGAGGTGTTGGGCCGTGCCGAGGAGGCTCCCGCCGAGTTCCGGCTGGTCGTCGGCGAGGATGACGCGGGCGCCGCTTCCCGCTGCGGCCGCCGCTGCCGCGAGGCCGGCCGGGCCGGCGCCGACGATCAGCAGGTCGCAGTGGGCGTGTACGGCGTCGTAGCGGGCGGGGTCCGGTTCGGTGGCGAGGCGTCCCTGGCCGGGGAGGCTGCTCGCGACCAGGCCGTCGTAGAGCTCGACGGCCGTGGCGGGGAGCATGGGCTCCGGGAAGGGTTCCTCGATCTGGACGACCGCGTTGGGTTCTTCGACGCCGGCGGAGAAGATGCCTCGGGGGCGGCCGAGCTTGATGCTGGTGCCGGCCTGGATGACGCCGTTGGCGAGGAGGGCGGAGGCGAGGGTGTCGCCTCGGTAGCCCTGGTATTCGGTGCCGTCGAAGGTGAAGGTGAGGGGGGTGTCGCGGTCGATGCGGCCGCGGGTGGGGTGGCGGTGGGGATTTTCCTCGCCCCCGCCGCCCCTACCCGTCCCATCCTGAAGGGGCTCCGCCCCTTCGACCCCGCCAGGGGGCTCCGCCCCCTGGACCCCCGTCGGCCCTGAAGGAGCCTCGCCCTCAAACTCCCCCAGAGGGGCAACCCCCGGACGGGCTGCGACAGCCGACCTCGGCTCAACGGGTGCCGGGCGGTCCTCGCCCGACCTGTACACCGTCAGGATCTCGTTCGTCGACGTGTCCCGTACCGCGTTGAACCACCGTCGGCAGCCCGCCGCGTGGCTCCAGCGCTCGGCGAAGGGGCCCTTCGGGTTGTCACGGAAGAAGAGGTAACGGGCCCACTCCTTGTCGGGGAGGGACGCCGGGTTCTCCGGGTACGGCACGTGGGCCTGGCCGCCGTAGTGGAACTCGGCCTCGTCGCGGGGCCCGCACCACGGGCAGGGGATGAGCAGCATGGGTTCGGCTCCCTAGTGGGCCACCGCGGCAGCGCCGTGCTCGTCTACGAGCGCGCCGGTGGTGAAACGGTCGAGCGAGAAGGGGGCGTTGAGGGCGTGCGGGGTGTCGTGGGCGATGGTGTGGGCGTAGACCCAGCCGACGCCCGGGGTGGCCTTGAAACCGCCCGTTCCCCAGCCGCAGTTGAGATAGAGGTTGTCGACGGGGCTGAGCCCGATGATCGGTGAGGCGTCGGGGCTGGTGTCGACGATGCCGCCCCAGGTGCGCAGCACGTGGGCGCGGGCGAAGACCGGGAACAGCTCCAGGGCCGCCGCCATCTGCTCTTCGATGATGTGGAACGCGCCGCGCTGGGTGTACGAGTTGTACGCATCGATGCCCGCGCCCATCACCAGCTCGCCCTTGTGTGCCTGGCTGACGTACACGTGGACGGCGTTGGACATGACGACCGTGGGGTGCACCGGCTCCAGGAGCTCGGAGACCAGGGCCTGCAACGGATGGCTCTGGATGGGCAGTTCGATACCCGCCATGGCGGCGAGGACCGAGGTATGGCCCGCCGAGCAGAGTGCGACCTTGCCGGCCGCGATGGGGCCGAGGTTGGTCTGGACTCCGACTACGCGGTTGCCAACCACGTCGAGGCCGGTGACCTCGCAGTTCTGGATGATGTCGATGCCGGCGGCGTCGGCCGAGCGGGCCAGGCCCCAGGCGACGTAGTCGTGCTTGGCGATCCCCGCGCGCGGCTGGTACGTGGCGCCCAGGACCGGGTAGCGCACGTCCTGCGAGATGTTGACGATCGGGCAGACTTCCTTGACGCCGTCCGCGTCGAGCCACTCCGCGTCCACGCCGTTGAGGCGGTTCGCCTCGACCCGGCGCACGCTGTCGCGGACGTCCTGGAGGCTGTGAGCCAGGTTCAGCACACCGCGCTGGGAGAAGAGGATCGGGTAGTCGAGCTCCTCCGCGAGGCCCTCCCACAGCTTGAGCGCGTGCTCGTAGATGCCGGCGCTCTGGTCCCACAGGTAGTTGGAGCGGATGATCGTGGTGTTGCGGGCCATGTTGCCGCCCGCGAGCCAGCCCTTCTCCAGCACCGCGACATTGGTGATGCCGTGGTTCTTGGCGAGGTAGTGCGCGGTGGCCAGACCGTGTCCGCCGCCGCCGACGATCACCACGTCGTACGACCGCTTGGGCTCGGGATTGCGCCACAGCCAGTCGGGGTGGTCGGGCAGGTCTGCGCCGGGGATGCGGGGGCTCATCGGACGTCTCCGTCTTCTGAAAAATGCGGATTCTGCGGGTGCTCGGGGGCGTGCACGTTCATACGGCGGTGGCGTTCCTCTCGGCGGCCTCGACGACGTTGGCCAGCAACATCGCCCGGGTCATGGGGCCCACACCGCCGGGCATCGGCGCGATCCAGTCGGCGACCTGGGCGGCGTCCGGGTGGATGTCGCCGACCAGGCCCTGGTCGGTGCGGGTGATGCCGACGTCCAGGACCGCGGCGCCGGGGCGCAGCATGTCCTTGGTGACCAGTCCGGGCGAGCCGGCGGCGGCGATGACGATGTCCGCCTCGCGTACGTGCCAGGCGAGACCCTTGGTGCCGGTGTGGCACAGGGTGACGGTGGCGTTCTCGGAGCGGCGGGTGAGGAGGAGGCCGATGGGGCGTCCTACCGTGATGCCCCGGCCGATCACACAGACGCGTGCTCCGGCGAGCGGTACGTCGTGGCGGCGGAGCAGTTCCACGATGCCGCGCGGGGTGCACGGCAGCGGTGCCTCGACGCCCAGGGTGAGCCGGCCGAGGTTGACGGGGTGCAGTCCGTCGGCGTCCTTGGCCGGGTCCATTCGTTCCAGTACGGCGTTTGCGTCCAGGTGGCGCGGAAGCGGGAGCTGGACGATGTAGCCGGTACAGGCAGGGTCGGCGTTGAGCTCGTCGATCGTCTCCTCGACCTGCTCCTGTGAGGCGTCGGCGGGCAGGTCCCGGCGGATCGAGGAGATGCCGACCTGGGCGCAGTCGCGGTGCTTTCCGCCGACGTAGGCCCGGCTGCCCGGGTCGTCGCCGACCAAGACCGTGCCGAGGCCCGGCGGGCGGCCGCCCGTGGCCGTCAACTTGACCATGCGCTCCGCGAGTTCGCGGCGGATGTCGGCGGCGGTCGCCTTGCCGTCGAGCAGCTGTGCGTTCACCGGCGGTGTTCCTTCCCTCGGAGTCGGCGCGGGGTGTCAGCCACGGAGGCGGGACATGGTGGGGTCGAACAGGGGTTCCTCGGCGACGACCGCCTCGACGCGCTGGTCGAAGTAGCCGATCTTTACGGGCGTGCCGGGAGTGGTGAGCTCGGCCGGGAGCCACGCGTAGGCGATGCCCTTGCCGATGGTGTAGCCGTAGGCGGCGCTGGTGACGTAGCCGACCGGGCGGTCACCGTCGTACACCGGCTCCTTGCCCAGGACGACCGACCGCGGGTCGTCGATGGTGAGGCAGGTGAGCTTGCGCCGTACGTCGGCCTTGCGCCGCTCCAGCGCGCCCTTGCCGATGAAGTCCTCCTTGTCGGCCTTGACGGCGAAGCCGACGCCGGCCTCGTAGGGGTCGTGCTCGTAGGTCATGTCGGTGCCGAAGGAGCGGTAGCCCTTCTCCAGGCGGAGGCTGTTGAAGGCGCCGCGGCCGGCGATGACACCGCCGAGCGGCCCCGCCGCCCGCAACAGGGTGTCCCACAGCTTCAGGCCCTGGTCGGCGGTCGTGTAGAGCTCCCAGCCGAGTTCGCCGACGTACGACAGGCGCATCGCGGTGACGGGCACGGAGCCGATATAGGCGCGCTTGGCACGGAAATACTTCAGGCCGTCGTTGGAGAAGTCCTCGTCCGTCAAGGGCTGCAGGACCTTGCGGGCGAGCGGTCCCCACAGGCCGACGCAGCAGGTGCCGGGGGTGATGTCGCGGACCTGGACCGTGCCGTCGGCGGGGAGGTGGCGGCTGAACCAGTCGAGGTCCAGGTTGCCGTTGGCGCCGACCTGGAAGAGGTCGTGGGCGAGGCGGGCGACGGTGACGTCGCTCCGGATGCCGCCGTCGTGGTCGAGCAGCAGGGTGTAAGTGACCGAGCCGACCGACTTGGCGACCTTGCCGGTGCACAGGCGCTCCAGGAACTCGGCGGAGCCGGGCCCGGTCACCTCCAGGCGCTTGAGGGCCGTCATGTCGTACATCGCGACGGTCTCGCGGGTGGCCTGCGCCTCGGCACCGACGATCGGCGACCAGAACTGCGCGGCCCAGTCGTTCGGGGTGGGGATGTTGCGGCCCTCGACCAGCTTCGCGTTGGCCTCGTACCACTGCGGCCGCTCCCAGCCGCTCGCCTCCAGGAAGAAGGCGCCGTGCTCCTGCTGGCGGGTGTGGAAGGGACTGGTGCGGATCGGGCGCGGGGCGCCGGACGGCTGCAGCGGGTGCAGGATGTCGTAGACCTCTACGAAGTTCTGGCAGTCGCGGGCCAGTACGTACTCCGGGGACAGCTGGTGCGGCTCGAAGCGGTTGACGTCGCACTCGTGCAGGTCGAAGGACGAGCAGTGACCGTCGACCAGCCATTCGGCCAGCGCCCGGCCCACGCCCGCAGAGTGGGTGACCCAGACCGCCTCGGCGACCCAGAAGCCCTTGACGTCCGGGGACTCCCCGAGGAGCGGGAAATTGTCGGTGGTGAAGGAGAACAGGCCGTTGATGCCCTCCTCGACCTTCGCCTCGCGCGTCGAGGGGAGCAGGGACTGGGTCTGGCTCCATGCCTCCTCGAAGTCCTCCTCCGTGAACTTCAGGATGGACGGCATCTGGTCGGCCTCGTCGACGGAGAGGATCTCGTCGGCGGTGATCGGCATGGGGCGGTGGCCGTAGTAGCCGATGCCGAGGGTGTCGAAGCGGTCGCGGTAGTAGAGGTCGGCGTCCTGGTGCCGCAGGATCGGGCGGACCGCCTCCTCCGTCTGGCCGACCAGGGCCGGGACGGGGCCGGTCCAGGCGAGCTGGTGGGCCAGGGGGGTGAGCGGAAGGTTCATGCCGACCATGCGGGCGATCTTCGGGCCCCAGATGCCGGCGCAGCACACCACGATGTCGGCTTCCAGGTCGCCGTGGTCGGTACGGACGCCGGTCACCTCGCCGTCGGCCTTCAGGACGTCGAGGACTTCGTGGCGGGCCAGGAAGCGCACACCGCGCTGGGTGGCCCGGCGGATCTGTGCCTCGACGGCGAGGACCGCCTTGGCGAGACCGTCGGTCGGGACGAGGAGGCCGCCGAGGACCTTGTCACGGTCGACAAGCGGGTGCTTCTCGACGCACTCGTCGGCGCTCAGGATCCGCGACTCGATGCCCCAGGCGGTGATCCAGCCGTGCCGGCGGTGCAGTTCCGCGAGGCGCTCCGGCGTGGTCGCCACTTCGAGGCCGCCGACCTGGAGGAAGCAGGGCTTGCCGTCGACGTCGAGGGAACAGAACTTCTCGACGGTGTAGCGGGCCAGCTCCGTCATGGTCTTCGAGGAGTTCGTCTGGAAGACCAGGCCGGGGGCGTGCGAGGTCGAGCCTCCGGTGGCCGGGAGCGGCCCCTGGTCGACCACGGTCACCTCGGTCCAGCCCCGCGCCGAGATCTCGTCCGCGAGAGCCGCGCCGACGACTCCCGCTCCGATGATGACCACACGCGGTCCCGCCATCGCCGCACCTCCGGTTTGTTCACCAGTCGAGCCGATCGAGTTGCTGTGTACGCAACTTGATTCAGGTTGCGCAACTCAATGTGCCTGGCGCGCAGGTGGGTGTCAAGGGTTGCGGGACCTCCGAAAACGGGCCGGAACACAAGCCGGGACACGCGCCGCGACATGGCCCGCGACATGGCCTGAACACGGCGATGCCCGGCGGGCGGTGCGCGTGGTGTGCGCACCGCCCGCCGGGCGTGATCCGACCGGTTTCCTACTCTCTGGCTCCGGCGCTACTTGATCCAGGCGTCCACCTTGTCGCGGTTGGCCTCGACCCACTTCTTCGCCGCCGCCTCGTCGGACAGCTTGTCCTGCGCGATGTACTTGGCGACCTCGTTCTGGTCGTCGTTCGTCCAGTTGAAGTTCTTCACCAGGTTGTAGGCGGGGCTGCCGGACTTGGCGAACTTCGCGCTGACGATCTTGTTGAGGTTGTACACGGGATAGTCGCAGGCGACCTTCGCCGCGTCGGCGTCACAGCCGTCCTTGTACGCGGGCAGGCTGACCTTCTTCAGCGGGACCTCGGACAGGAACCACTGCGGCTCGTAGAAGTAGCCGATCACCCACTTCTTGTTCTTCTCGGCGTCGCGGAAGGCCGTGATGAGGGCGGCCTCACTGCCCGCGTACACCACCTTGAAGTTCAGGTTCAGGTTCTTCACCAGCGCCGCGTCGTTGGTGACGTACGACGGGTCGCCGTCCAGGAGCTGGCCCTTGCCGCCCGACTCCGACGTCTCGAACTTCGACGCGTACTTGTTGAGGTTCTTCCACTGAAGGATGTCAGGGTGCGCCTTGGCCAGCCACGGCGGCACGTACCAGCCGATGACGCCCTTGTTGCCGGTCTGGCCGGCGTCCATGGCGGTCTTCTGCTGGTCGATGTACTTCTTCACCAGGTCGGCGTGGCCCCAGTTCTCCAGGACCGCGTCGACCTCGCCGGAGCCGAAGCCCTGCCAGGCGATCTCTTCCTTGAGGTTCTTCTTGTTGACCGTACAGCCGAGGTCGTGCTGGGCGACGTACGCGACGACCGCCGCGTCCGCCTCGTAGCCCACCCACGGGTTGACGGCCAGATTGAAGGTGCCGCACTTGCCCGAGCTTCCCGAGCCCGCGGAGGAGCTGTCTCCGACCTTCGCCCCGCCGCACGCGGTGAGGGTGAGGCCGAGGACGGCCAGGCCGGCCGCGCCGGCTCGCCAGTGTCTTGCCATGGTGTCGTGCTCCTTTAAGCGCCTGCGCGTCGCGCCGCTGCCTGAGTGATCCGGTCGAACATGACTCCGAGCAGTACGATGGCGAGTCCTGCCGCCAGCCCCTTGCCGTACAACTCTCCCCGCGAGAAACCGGCCACGACGTCGTAGCCGAGGGCGCCCGCGCCTACCAGGCCGCCCACAACAACCATCGACAGCACGTAGATCAGGCCCTGGTTTGTGGCAAGCGTCAGGGCACTGCGTGACATCGGCAGTTGAACCTTGGTGATGATCTGCCAGGTGTTGCACCCGGCGGAGGTGGCCGCTTCCACGGTGGTCTCGGGCACGGCCCGGATCCCGTCGGCGATGATCTTCATGGCGACGGGCGCCCCGTAGACGATCGCGGCGACGATGGCCGTGAAGCGGGTGGGGCCGAACAGCGCGAGGAACGGCACGAGGTAGACGAACGGCGGCATGACCTGGGCCGCGTCCAGGGTGGGCCGGATCATGCGGTCGGCCAGCATGCTGCGGCCCATCCACACCCCGAAGACGATGCCGAGGATCATCACGAGCACCGTCGCGACGAGCGTCGAGGCCATCGTCGTCATGGCGTCCGACCACACGCCGGAGGCGACCAGCAGGCCCACGCACACGGCCGTGGTGATCCCGGCCTTCCAGCCGCCGAGCACCACTGCCAGTGCGACCAGCACCGCGCCGACGAGCCACCACGGGGAGTCGGTGAGCAGTGTCTGGAACGGGTTGAGCAGGCCGTTGGTGATGGCGTCGCGGACGGCGTTGGTCAGGCCCGACAGGTTGTCCTGCACCCAGTTGGCAGCGGTGTCCGTCGCGCTCGCGATGTGGGTGCCGACGGTGCCGTCACCGGGGAAGTCGGCCGCCCACACGTAGGTGTTCGACAGGTAGACCAGGACCACGGTGACCACGGCTCCGGCGCCCAGCAGCGGCCGCCGCCACTTCTCGAAGCGGTTCTTGGAGTTGCGGGCGTGCTCCTCGCGGGCGCTGGCCGCGGTCGTGACCCGGTCCAGCACGATAGCCATGATCACGATGGCGAGGCCCGCGTTGAAGGCCGTGCCGACGTCGAGCGACTGCAGTGCCTGGAGGACGTTCACGCCGAGGCCCGGTGCGTTGATCAGGGCCGCGATGGTCACCATGGCCAGGGCGGCCATGATGGTCTGGTTGACGCCCATGACCACGGTCCGCTTGGACATCGGCAGCAGGACCTTCAGCAGCGACTGGCGGCGCGTGGCGCCCAGTGAGTCGGCCGCCTCGACCGTCGTCTTGGACACGTTGCGGATGGCGTGCGCCGTGATGCGGATCGTCGGCGGGGCCGCGTAGATCACGGTGGCGATCGTGGCGGACGCGCCGCCGATGAGGAAGAACAGGGTCAGCGGCGCCAGGTAGACGAAGGTCGGCATCGTCTGCATCAAGTCCAGGAAGGGCGTCATGAGCCGGTTGAACCCGTCCGAGAGACCGGCCCACACCCCGAGCGGGATCGCGAACAGCAGGGCCACGAACACCGCGCACAGGATGAGCGCCAGGGTGTCCATGCTCTCCTGCCACAGTCCCTGCAGCCCGAAGAAGGTGAAGCCGGCCACGGCCAGCAGCGCGACCTTCCAGTTGCCCACGGCCCAGGAGACGAATCCGGCGAGGCCCACGACGCCGAGCCAGCCAATCTCGGGGACCGGGCGGGCCCCGGACGGCTGGGAGATCAGGTGCTGGACGAAGGTCACCAGGTCGTCGATGACCAGCCGGATCTCGTTGAAGAAGTACAGGAAGAGCGGGTTGGAGTTGCGGTTGGCGCCGATGGAGTCGTAGAAGTCGTTGATCCACCGGTGCAGATCGGTCAGATCGGCCACCGCCAGGGACAGAGTCTGCTTGCCGCGCAGGACGGCGAACAGCACCAGCCAGACGACGAGGACCGCGCCGATCACCACCGGCCGGCTGACCTTGCGCACGCTCCTGGCGGGCGCGGCCGGTTCCGCGGCCTCTGTTTTCTCGGGTTTCTCTATGGCGACGGTCATCACGCGCCGCCTTCCTGCCCGGCGACCACCGCGAGGATCTCCTCGTCGCCGACGATGCCGAGCAGCTTGCCGTTCTCGACGACCTTGACCGGCTTGTCGGCCGCGAGCACCGCCCGGGTGGCCTCCTTCACCACGACGTCCGGGCCGAGCTCGGGGCCGTCCAGGGCGTCCCCGTCCTCCGGCGGGCGCATGATCCAGCGCAGGGTGAGCACGTCACCCCGCGGCACGTCCTTGACGAACTCGCGGACGTAGTCGTCGGCGGGGGCGCCGACGAGCTCGTCGCCGGTGCCGCACTGGACGGTCCTGCCGTCCCGCATGATCAGGATGCGGTCGCCGAGCTTCAGCGCCTCGGAGAGATCGTGGGTGATGAACACCATGGTCTTGCCGACCTCGTGGTGCAGCCGGATGACCTCGCTCTGCATGTCACGGCGGATCAGCGGGTCGAGCGCGGAGAACGGCTCGTCGAAGAGGAGGACGTCCGGGTCGCCCGCCAACGCCCTTGCCAGGCCCACGCGTTGCTGCATACCGCCGGAGAGCTGGTCGGGGTAGGAGTTCTCGTAGCCCGCGAGGCCGACCAGCTCGACGACTTCCTGGGCCCGCTTGGTGCGCTCGGCCCTGCCCATGCCGCGGATCTCCAGACCGAACGCCACGTTGTCCACGACGCGGCGGTGGGGCAGCAGACCGAAGTGCTGGAAGACCATGGAGAACTTGCGACGGCGCAGGTCGCGCAGGCGTTTGTCGTCGGCCTGGCGGATGTCCTCGCCTTCGAAGACGATCTCACCGGCGGTGGGTTCGATCAGCCGGGTCAGACAGCGCACCAGCGTGGACTTGCCGGAGCCGGACAGGCCCATGACGACGAAGACCTCGCCGGGCGAGACGTCGAAGTGAACGTCTCGTACGGCGGCGGTGCATCCGGTGCGGTCCATGAGCTCGCGGCGGGTGAGGCCGCACAGCTCCTCGGAGTCCGGCACCTGGTCGGCCTTCGGCCCGAACACCTTCCACAGCCTGCGCACGGAGATGACCGGGGTGGAGCCCGGGTCCTGGGGCGTGCCGCGCCGCTGCGGCACCTCGGTCTGTGTGGTCACGTTCGACCTTCTTTCGGCGTTCAGCCGCGGAACCAGTGCTGCGGCCGGGGTTGGATGTTCTGCCAGATGTGCTTGGGCTCTCGGTACTCGTTCAGGCCGGTCGGTCCCAGCTCCCGGCCCACGCCCGAGTGCCCGAAGCCACCCCATTCCGCTTGCGGCACGTAGGGGTGGTAGTCGTTGATCCACACCGTGCCGTGCCGCAGCCTGCGGGCGACGCGCTGGGCCTTCCCGGCGTCCTGCGTCCACACGGCCCCGGCGAGCCCGTACTCGGTGTCGTTGGCGATGCGTACGGCGTCGTCCTCGTCGGTGAAACGCTCCACGGTGAGCACGGGCCCGAAGGACTCCTCGTGCACCACCCGCATGTCCTGCCGGCACTCGTCGAGCACGGTGGGCGGGAAGTAGTGGCCGTTCGCGAGGGCGGGGTCGTCAGGCCGTACGCCGCCGCAGCGCAGCACCGCACCCTCGGCCACACCGGCCGCCACATACGCCTCGACCTTCGCCAGGTGCTGCGCGGAGATCAGCGCCCCGGTCTCGGCCTCGGGGTCGAAGGGGCCGCCCAGGCGGATCTGCCGGGCCCGGCGGACCACCTCGTCGACGAAGCGGTCGTGCAGCGAGTCCTCGACGATCAGCCGGGCGCCGGCCGAGCAGACCTGCCCGGAGTGCAGGAAGACGGCCGTGAGCGCGAAGTCCACGGCCGTCTCGAAGTCGGCGTCGGCGAAGACGACGTTGGGGTTCTTGCCGCCGAGCTCCAGCGCGACCTTCTTCACGCTCGCGGCGGCCGTCGCCATGATCCGTTTGCCGGTCTCCAGACCGCCGGTGAAGGAGACCATGTCGACCCGGGGGTCCTCGGAGAGCGGCGCACCGACCTCGGGCCCGGTGCCGAGGACAAGGTTCGCGGCACCGGCCGGCAGCCCGGCCTCCTCCAGGGCTCTCATCAGCAGGATCGAGGTGGAGGGGGTGAGCTCGCTGGGCTTGAGGACGATCGTGTTGCCAGCGAGAAGGGCCGGGGCGACCTTCCAACTCGCTTGCAGAAGTGGGTAGTTCCAGGGTGTGATCAGTCCGCAGACCCCGACCGGCTCATAGACCACGCGGCTCACGCCGTCGTCCCGGCCGGTGTCGATCACCCGGCCGGCGTCGGTGCCGCCGAGCCCGCCGTAGTAACGGAAGCAGGAGACGACGTCGACGATGTCGTACTCGCTCTCCACCAGCCGCTTGCCCGAGTCCAGCGACTCTGCGCGGGCGAACTCCTTGGCGTCGCGCTCGATCAGGTCGGCGGTGCGCAGCAGCAGGGCGCCGCGCTCACGCTCGGGGGTGTGCGGCCAGGGCCCCTCGTCGAAGGCCCGGCGGGCCGCGGCGATCGCGGCCTCGGTGTCGGGGCGGGTTGCCTCCGATACGGTCGCCGCGAGCGTACCGTCGGCGGGACACCGGATGTCCCGGTGTCCACCGGCGACCGGATCCCGCCATTCGCCATCGACATACAGGTCTGCCACGCGCCGAGCCTTTCCATGGAAATTCGTTGCGCATCGTGCATCGTATTGCTTGTGGTGGAACACAGTGGCGAATGGACAGACCGGCGTCAAGAGGTTGGCTGATGACGATTTCACCATGCGCACCTTTACTCGCCCACCCTTGACCACAGGCGACACCGAGCCGACTATGTTGCGTATCGCTCACCTTGTTGTGCAATGCGCACCGACGGAGGCCGCACATGTCCCCTCGCCCGCAACCTGGCCGTGAGTACGTCCTCACCCTCTCCTGTCCTGACAGCGCGGGACTGGTTCACGCCGTGAGCGGCTTTCTCGTCAGGAACTCCGGAAACATCCTGGAAAGCCAGCAGTTCGACGATCGACTTCAAGGCCGCTTCTTCATGCGGGTCCACTTCGACGTCTCCGACCCGAACGTCAAGCTGGAGTATCTGCGCTCCCGGTTCGGCCCGGTCACCCAGGCCTACGGCATCTCCTGGACCCTGAACGAAGCGGCCACGCCGACCCGGACGCTGATCATGGTGTCGAAGTTCGGCCACTGCCTGAACGACCTGCTGTTCCGCCGGCGCACCGGCGCGCTCAACATCGAGATCCCGGCGATCGTCTCCAACCACCGCGACTTCGAGAAGCTCGCGGAGACGTACGGCGTCCCCTTCCACCACATCCCGGTGACCAAGGACAGCAAGGCCGACGCCGAGGCACGGCTGATGGAGCTCGTGCGTGAGCTGGACGTCGACCTGGTGGTGCTGGCCCGCTACATGCAGATCCTCTCCGACGACCTGTGCAAGCAGCTGGAGGGCCGCGCCATCAACATCCACCACTCCTTCCTCCCCAGCTTCAAGGGCGCACGCCCCTACGACCAGGCGTACCAGCGCGGAGTCAAGCTGGTCGGCGCGACAGCGCACTATGTGACGTCGGACCTGGACGAGGGGCAGATCATCGAGCAGGACGTGGTCCGCGTGGACCACTCGCTCGACCCCGGCGACCTGGTCACGGTCGGGCGGGACGTGGAGGCGCAGGTCCTCGCACACGCGGTGAAGTGGCACAGCGAGAGCCGCGTGATGGTGGACGGCAACCGCACGGTGGTCTTCCGCTGAGCCGTATACGACAAGGGCGGGACCGGATTCCGGTCCCGCCCTTGTCGTATACGGCGCCGGGAGCAGCGGACCAGGTCACGGGGGCTGCTGGAGAAACGCGATGAGCTCGGCCGTGAGCTCCGCGGGGGCGTCCTCCTGGACGAGGTGGCCCGCGCCGGAGAGGGGTTCGAAACGCGCGCCGGGGACGAGAGCGGCGAGCTCGCGCCCCTTCGCCACCGGGATCCAGGTGTCGTCCTCGCCCCAGCAGACGAGCACGGGGATGCCGATCTCGCCGTACCGGCCCTGGATCTCGTCGGTGTGGCGCTGGTCGGCCTGGGCGATCTGCCGGTAGAAGGCGGCCTGGCCGGGGTCGTTCAGCCAGGGCTCGACGAGTCGGTCCAGCACAGCCGGATGCAGGCCGGGACTGCTGGCGGAGGCGACGTACTCACGCACCAGGGCTGCGTGCAACGCGGGCGGCAGCCGCTCGAACACGTGGGCGTTCTCGCGGACCAGCCGGAAGAACGGCGAGCCCCACGGCGCCAGCGCGACCGGGTCCACCAGGGCCAGTGCCCGGTACCGGGCGCCGTGCAGCAGGTGCGCCCGCAAGGCGACGGCACCGCCGAAGTCGTGGGCGACCACGAGCGGTTGCTCCAGGCCCCAGTGGCCCACGAGTTCGGCGAAGACGCGGCCCTGGGCGGCCAGGGACACCTCTTGCCCCGCGGCCTTCTCCGAATGTCCATAGCCGGGCATGTCCCAGACGAACACCTGATGGTCACGGGCGAGCGAGCGGGCCACGGCACGCCACTCCTGGTTCAGCCGCCCAACCGGTCCAGCAGCGCGCGGCGCCACCGCTCCGTCTCGGCGATCTGGTTGAACGTGAACAGGTGCAGCCCGACCACCCCCGCCGATGGTGCGGTGAGGGCCTCTTCCGTGCGGGACAGCAGCCGCTCGGGCACATAGCCACCGGGGGCCGCGAAACGCACGAACCACGAGGCGTGCCTGGTCAGGAAGCGCGTCGACTCCCCCACCCCGATCTTCGTGGCCATCGCCAGCAGCTTCGCCCGCTGCACGGGCCCCGCGACGCCCACATGAACCGGAAGGGTGACGTCCCGGCGCCGTATACGAACGAGCCACTCCCCCAGCACCCGCGGGTCGAAGCACAGGTTGCTCACGATGTACGTGGCGTGCTCGCGCTTGTCCCACATCGCCTGGACGGTGATGTCGTCGTGGATGAGCGGATGGCTCTCGGGGTAGCCGGTGACGCCGACGCGGGCGAAGGGTCTGCCCAGCTCGCTCAGCCCGCGCAGCACCGGCAGGGCCCCGTCGTAGACTCCCGCCGGCGGGTCGGAGTCGCCGGCGGGGACGAAGACGTCGTCCACGCCGGACTCGCGGAGCCGGGCCGTGACCTCCTTCAGGTGTACGTCGTCCCGCAGCAGCCGCGCCGGCACGTGCGGGACGACACGGTAGCCGTGCGACGCAAGCCGGCCAGCGAGGTCGAGGGTCGGCTCCAGGCCCTTGACCGGCGACGCCGTCACGGTGACGACGACGTCGCGCGGGACATGGGCGAGGACCTTGTTTTCGGTCGTCTTCGCGGGCAGCACCTCATAGCGGACCCTGTTCAACAGCGCCCGGAGCCCTGTGGCGCCCAA
Source organism: Streptomyces sp. ME19-01-6 (assembly GCF_033793745.1). NCBI lineage: Bacteria > Bacillati > Actinomycetota > Actinomycetes > Kitasatosporales > Streptomycetaceae > Streptomyces > Streptomyces sp. ME19-01-6. The sequence continues at coordinate 244,013 of NZ_JARAXF010000012.1, forward strand.
CTCCTACTCCGCCTGCTTCTGGACGTGACGGTGGCGGTAGTACGCGGCCTTCGACGGCGCGAGCGACTCCTTGCCGAGGATCAGGTCGGCGGCCTTCTCGGCGACCATCATCACCGGGGCGTAGATGTTGCCGTTGGTGACGTACGGCATCACGGACGCGTCGACGACCCGAAGGCCCTCCACGCCGTGCACCCGCATGCTCGTGGGGTCGACGACGGACATCTCGTCGGTGCCCATCTTGCAGGTGCAGGATGGGTGCAGGGCCGTCTCGCCGTCCTTGGCCACCCACGCGAGGATCTCCTCGTCCGACTCCACGGACGGGCCGGGAGAGACCTCGCCGTCGTTGTAGGGGGCGAGCGCGGGCTGGTTGAGGAGCTTGCGGGCCACCCGGATCGCCTCGACCCACTCGCGGCGGTCCTGCTCGGTGGAGAGGTAGTTGAACCGCAGTGCCGGGTGCTCGCGCGGGTCCCTGCTCTTGATCTTCACCGAGCCGATGGCGTCGGAGTACATGGGCCCGACGTGCACCTGGTAACCGTGGCCGCCGGCGGGCACGGAGCCGTCGTAACGGACCGCGATGGGCAGGAAGTGGAACATCAGGTTGGGGTAGTCCACGTCCTCGTTGCTGCGGGCGAAGCCGCCGGCCTCGAAGTGGTTGGTCGCGGCCGGGCCCTTGCGGAACAGCCACTGCAGGCCGATGAAGGGGGCCCGCCACTTCGCCAGGTACGGTTGCATGGAGACGGGTTGCTTGCAGGCGTACTGGATGTACACCTCCAAGTGGTCCTGCATGTTCTCGCCGACGCCCGGCAGGTCGTGGACGACATCGATGCCGAGCGCGCGCAGTTCCTCGGCGTTGCCGACGCCGGAGAGCTGCAGCAGCTGCGGGGAGTTGATGGCGCCGCCGCACAGGATGACCTCTTTGGCGCGGACCTGCTGGAGCGCGCCGCGGCCGCGCTGGTACTCGACACCCACGGCGCGCTTGCCCTCGAACAGGACGCGGGTGACCAGGGAGCGGGTCCTGACAGTGAGGTTCGGCCGCTTCATCGCGGGCTTGAGATACGCCTTCGACGCCGAGAGCCGGCGTCCGCGATGGACATTCCGGTCAAACTTGGCGAAACCTTCCTGCCGGTAGCCGTTGACGTCGTCCGTGGGCGCGTAACCCGCTTCCCGCGTGGCCTTGAGGAAGGCGGCGAAGAGAGGGTTGGACGCCGGGCCTCGTTCGAGGACGAGGGGGCCGTCGTGGCCGCGGAACTCGTCGTCCGGATCGGCCGCCAGACAGTTCTCCATGCGCCGGAAGTAGGGCAGACAGTGCGCGTAGTCCCAGGTCTCCATGCCGGGATCGGCGGCCCAGCGCTCGTAGTCCATGGGGTTGCCACGCTGGAAGATCATGCCGTTGATGCTGCTGGAGCCACCCAGCACCTTGCCGCGCGCGTGATAGACACGCCGGCCGCCCATGTGGGGCTCGGGCTCGGACTCGTACTTCCAGTCGTAGAACCGGCTGCCGATGGGGTAGGTCAGCGCCGCGGGCATGTGGATGAAAACATCCCACGGATAGTCCGACCGGCCGGCCTCCAGGACCAGCACCCGGTTGGCCGGGTCCGCGGAGAGCCGGTTCGCCAGCGCACTGCCGGCCGAACCGCCACCGACGATGACGAAGTCGTATTGCACAGGAGCCATGGTGCCTCGTCTCGCTCGCGCCGTAGATATGCGAGGCATGCTAAACCCGGTCGCGTCATACGCACCAGGTTGCGAACAGCGCAACTTCAGGATTTTGATTTCGACAACGTTATCTGCAGTGACGTTGTTTACTACGCGTATAGTCTCACTGTGAGCAACTACAGCCCTGACACGGAAACGTCGAATTCACATGCTGGCGGTGTGCAGTCGGTGGACCGCGCCATTAGCGTCCTGGAGATCCTCGCTCAGCGTGGCGAGGCGGGCGTCAGCGAGGTGGCGGGCGAGATCGAGGTGCACAAGTCGACTGCCTTCCGGCTGCTCGGCGCGCTGGAGGCGCGCGGTCTGGTGGAGCAGGCCGGCGAGCGCGGCAAGTACCGGCTCGGCTTCGGCGTCGTCCGCCTGGCCGGCGCCGTCACCAGCCGCATCGACATCACCCAGCAGGGCCGGCCGGTCTGCGAACGTCTCGCCGAGGAGCTCGGTGAGACCGTGAACATCGCCGTCATGCAGGAGCACTACGCGATCAACCTGTACCAGGTGCGCGGTCCAGGAGCCATCACCGCTCACAACTGGGTCGGCCAGCTGACCCCCCTGCACGCCACCTCCAGCGGCAAGATCCTGCTGGCGCATCTGCCCGCCAAGGAGCGCGCCTCGCTGCTGTCCTCCGTGGGCATGCAGAAGGTCACCCCGCGCACCATCACCGCCAAGACGAAGCTCGAGAAGAACCTCGCCGAGGCGCGGGAGCGTGGCTACGCCTTCACGCTGGAGGAACTGGAGGTCGGTCTGCACGCGATGGCCGCACCGGTCCGCAACCGGGACGGCGACGTCATCGCGGCGCTCAGCGCCTCCGGGCCCGGCTACCGGCTCACCGAGGAGCGTCTGCACGAGCTCTCCCCGGTGCTACTCAAGGGCGCCCAGGAGATCAGCCACCGGATGGGCTACCTGGGCTGAGTCAGGCCCGAGGCGCGCCCAGGCGCTCGTTCACCCAGTCGTGGAAGGCGCCGATGTGGTGCTCGCTGGGCACCAGCACGCCACCCTTGGCATACATCCGCGAACTCATTCCGGGCTGGGTGCGCTCGCAGGCGTCGAAGTCCTGCTGGTTGACCCGGTGGAAGAGTTCCACGGACCGACTGACGTCCTTGCCGCTCTCGACGACGTGCGGGAGGTACAGCCAGTCACACTCGACGACCGTGCGGTCCACGGACACCGGGTACATCCGGTGGAAGATCACGTGGTCGGGGACGAGGTTGATGAAGACCTGGGGTTTGACGGTGATCGCGTAGTAGCGGCGGTCCTGGTCGTCGGCGACCCCGGGGATCCGGTCCAGCCCCTGCGAGCCGTCGACCGTGAAGCCCTGGACCTCGTCACCGAACTCCGCGCCGTGGCCGACGTAGTACTGGGCGGCGTAGCCGTCCGCGAACTCCGGGAGCACCTCGGTGAGTTCGGGGTGGATCGTGGCGCAGTGGTAGCACTCCATGAAGTTCTCGATGATGAGCTTCCAGTTCGCCTTCACGTCGTAGACGATCCGCTTGCCGACGGAGAGGTTGTCGATGTCGTAGCGCTCGATCGACTCGACGTCGCCGAGGCGGGCGACGATCTCACCGATGACGTCCTCCTCGAAGGAGGGCGGGTTCTCCGCGAGGCAGACCCACACATAGCCGAGCCACTCGCGCACGGCCATGCTCACCAGTCCATACTCGGTACGGCCCACGTCGGGCATCCTGGTGAGGTTGGGCGCCGCGACGAGCTTGCCGTTCAGGTCGTACGTCCAGGCGTGGTACGGGCACTGGAAGGCCCGCTTGACCTCGCCGGTCTCCTCGGTGCAGAGCTTGGCGCCGCGGTGCCGGCACACGTTGAAGTAGGCGCGGATGGAGTTGTCCCGGGCTCGGGTGACGAGGATGCTCTCGCGGCCCACGTCGACGGTGCGGAAGGCTCCGGGCTTCACCAGCTCGGAGGCGCGCGCGACGCAGAACCACATGGTCTCGAATATGTGCTCCTGTTCCTGGGCGAAGAACTCCGGGTCCGTGTAGGAGGAGCCGGGGAGGGTGGCGATCAGGCTGTCCGGCAGGCTGGTCGAGGTCACGGTGCACTCCTCGGGAGAACGTCGTGGAGGGGTCATTCACGCGCCGGGAAGAGCGACTTCGGACGGCGTTGTGTATAGAGCAACATTGCGTGCTATGTGCAACCGCAGCATGGGATGCCGCTGGGGCGGTGTCAAGATGCGGGCGGCGTCGGAATGCGGGCGGCGTCAGGATGCGGTGGCGAGGAGTTGCTTGCGCCAGCGCGTGAACAGCCGCGGCTGGTTCATCCCGAGCACCGCGACCAGGTTCCCGGCCCGCCGGTAGACGGCCAGGACGTCGCGGTCGTCCGTGGTGCCTGCCTCGACGGTGACGGTGTCCGCGCCGACCGCGTGACCCGCGAACTGGATCTTCACGCCGTACTGGTCGGACCAGAAGTACGGCGGCCGGGGCACACCCGGTTCCACCGCACCGCCCGCCAGCAGGGTGGCGACCGCGGCGTCGGGCCGTTCCCGCGCGCCGGTCCAGTGCTCGACGCGGCGATGGTGACCCACGCGCGGGTCGTACCAGTTGGCGCAGTCGCCGACCGCGACCACGCCGGCCAGGCTGGTGCGGCCGTCCATGCCGCACTTGACGCCGTTGTCGAGGGCGATGCCCGAGCCTTCCAGCCACTCGACGCACGGGCGTGCGCCCACACCAACGACGACGATGTCGGCGGGGATGCTGCGGCCGTCCTCCAGCAGGACGGCGTCGACGCGGGTCTCCCCGCTCAGCCCCTTGACGCCCACACCGCACTCCAGCCGTACGCCGTGGTCGGTGTGGAGGGCGGAGACGATGGCGCCCATGGTCTCGCCGAGCGGTCCGGCGAGCGGTGTCGGGGCGGCCTCGACAACGGTCACGTCGAGGCCGAGGGCGTACGCGGTGGAGGCGACCTCGGCTCCGACGAAGCCTCCGCCGATCACCACCAGCCGTCCCCCGCGGGACAGTTCGTCCCGCAGGGCGCGGGCGTCGTCCAGGGTGCGCAGGGTGTGCACTCCGGCCAGCCCCTCGGAGCCGGGCAGCGTGCGTGCCGCGGCGCCCGTCGCGATGACGATGCCGTCGGCCTGCACCTTCCGTCCGTCGGCGAGCCGCAGGGTGCGCGCCGCGTGGTCGAGTCCGGCGGCACGGACGCCGAGCAGCCACTCCGCCCGGAGGTCCTCGCCATCAGCCTCCAAGGCGAGTTCGGCCTCGCCGAGTGTGCCGGCCAGGAACCCCTTGGACAGCGGGGGCCTGTCGTACGGGCGGTGGAGTTCGTCTCCGATGACGACCAGCCGGCCGTCGTAGCCCTGCTTGCGCAGTGAGCGCGCCGCCGACAGTCCGGCCAGCGAGGCGCCGACCACGGCGACCGTCCTCACGCGGGACCCCCGGCGAGCCGGGCCGAGATGCAGGGCGGCAGGTTGGGCGCGTCGGTGGACAGACGGACGTAGATCATGCCGTCCTCGACGTGGACCTCGTGCGTCCGGACCGGGAGCTTGGCCGGCGGGGCGTCGACCGCACCGGTCCTCAGGTCGAACTTGGAAGCATGCAGCGGGCATTCCACCTCGCAGCCCTCCAGCCAGCCGTCGGCGAGCGACGCGTCCTGGTGGGTGCAGGTGTCGTCGATGGCGAAGAGTTCGCCGTCGTCGGTGTGGAACACCGACACCGGCGGATCGATGTCGAGCCGGTGAGCCTCGCCCTGGGGGAGATCCTCAAGACGGCACGCGGGAATCATCATGACACCTCGGGTGCGTATAGCGAAACGGATTGCGGTAAGCGCAACATCAGTCTGAGGTCGCCCTGAACCCTTGTCAAGGCATCCAGAGGGCACTCTGAGGCCGTTCATTTCGTTGCGCCATAAAAAACTCAACTCATATAGAACAACAGCAGCCCGCCACATCGGCTCGCGGTGGCCGCGAGCCGAGGGCGGGCGCTCAACAGGTCGCCGGGGGCGTCAGAAGCCGCGGTCGATCCACTCCTGGAGGTGCGGGGCCTCGGCGGCGATGCTGGTCGTGTCCCCGTGGCCGGTGTGCACGACGGTGTCTGCGGGCAGCGTCAGCAGCCGGTCCCGGATCGACTCGACGATGGTCGGGAAGTGGCTGTACGACCGCCCTGTCGCCCCTGGCCCGCCGGCGAACAGCGTGTCGCCGCTGAAGAGCGCCGTGAGGGCCGGGGCGTACAGGCAGACCGCCCCGGGGGCGTGGCCCGGCGTATGCAGCACGGTCAGCTCGACGCCGGCCACCGAGAGGCCCTGGCCGTGGGTGAGTTCGGCGTCCGGTGCCCGGTCGGGGTGGGTCTGCTTCCACAGCGGCAGGTCGTCCGGGTGGAGCAGGACCGGGGCGCCCGTGCGCGCCGCGAGTTCGGGTGCGGCGTCGATGTGGTCGTTGTGCGCGTGGGTGCACACGATCGCGATGAGGCGCCGGTCGCCGACGGCCTCGGCGATGGCCTCGGCGTCGTGCGCGGCGTCGATGACGATCGCCTCGCCGTCGTCGCCGACGATCCACACGTTGTTGTCGACGTCCCAGGTGCCGCCGTCCAGCGAGAACGTCCCCGAGGTGACGAGATGTTCGATGCGGGCGGCCATCACAGGACCACCACCGAGCGCAGCACGTCGCCGTGGTGCATCCGCTCGAAGGCCTTCTCGACCTCGTCCAGCGCGATCGTCTCCGTGACGAAGGCATCCAGGTCGAGCCGGCCCTGGAGGTAGAGGTCGATGAGCATCGGGAAGTCACGGGAGGGCAGGCAGTCGCCGTACCAGGAGGACTTCAGGGAGCCGCCGCGGCCGAAGACGTCCAGCAGCGGCAGTTCGAGCTTCATCTCCGGGGTGGGCACACCGACCAGGACCACCGTGCCGGCGAGGTCGCGGGCGTAGAACGCCTGCTTGTACGTCTCCGGCCGGCCGACCGCCTCGATGACGACGTCGGCGCCGTGTCCGCCGGTCAGCTCCCGGATCGCCCCCACCGCGTCGGCGTTCTTTGAGTTGACGGTGTGGGTCGCGCCCAGCTTCGCGGCGGTCTCCAGCTTGCGGTCGTCGATGTCGACCGCGATGACCTTGGCCGCCCCCGCCAGGTTCGCCCCGGCGATCGCCGCGGCCCCGACACCGCCACAGCCGATGACGGCGACCGAGTCACCTCGCCCGACGTTGCCGGTGTTGATGGCCGCGCCGATGCCCGCCATGACGCCGCACCCCAGCAGACCGGCGGCGGCCGCCGACGCGGTCGGGTCGACCTTGGTGCACTGCCCGGAGGCGACCAGCGTCTTCTCCGCGAAGGCGCCGATACCCAGCGCCGGCGACAACTCGGTGCCGTCGAGCAAGGTCATCTTCTGCTTGGCGTTGTGGGTGTTGAAGCAGTACCACGACTCCCCGCGCAGACAGGCCCGGCACTGACCGCACACCGCACGCCAGTTGAGGATCACGAAGTCGCCCGGCGCGACATCGGTGACCCCCTCCCCCACCGACTCCACGACACCCGCGGCCTCATGGCCCAGCAGGAAGGGGAAGTCGTCGTTGATGCCGCCCTCGCGATAGTGCAGATCGGTGTGGCAGACCCCGCAGGCCTCGATCTTCACCAGCGCCTCACCCGGGCCCGGGTCAGGCACGATGATCGTTTCCAGGCTGACGGGGGCGCCCTTGCCCCGCGCGACGACAGCACGGACCTGGTGCGTCATGGCCACTCCTCGGCTGGTCGAGACTTGAAACAGATGTTGCTCATTACGGCACACATCTCACGTGTCGCAACACAGCATCGTTGAGCGCCGACCGGGGGTCAAGCAGCGCGACGAGGTTCCCGCAGCCGGCCGGGATCGCGGCCGGAGCAGCACGAACGCCCGGCGGGGCCGTGACCGACCAAGTCGGTGCCACGACCCCGCCGGGCGCGGGTCCGGCCGCTCTCAGGGAGCGGAGGTGGAAGTGGACTGCGTGGTTTGTGCGGACTGCCGGGAGTGGTCGGCCTCCGTGCCGTCGGAGGGCGCGCAGGGACCGATGCGGAGTTCGAAGTCGCCGTCGTACTTCTCATGGCCGGCGATGACGGCCGATTCGATGGCTTCCTTGCCGATGCGCCCGCGGATGATGAGCGGATCCTGGCGCAGATCTCGGGTGAGCGCGATACACAGGCCGACCATCACCAGGGTGAAGGGGGCCGCCGCAAGAATCGTGAGGTTCTGCAGGCCGGTGAGCGCGTCACCCTTGCCGCCGCCAATGAGCAGCATGATCGCGGCGACCGCTCCGGTCAGCACGCCCCAGAAGACGACGACACCCCGCGTCGGTTCCAGGGATCCGCGCTGCGAGAGCGTGCCCATCACGATCGAGGCGGCGTCTGCGCCGGAGACGAAGAAGATCCCGACGAGGATCATCACCACCACGCTCGTGATCGTGGCGACCGGGTACTGCTGGAGCACGTCGAAGAGCTGGCCCTGGGCGGTCGAGGCGTCACTGAGACGCTTCTCGTCCTGGAGGTGCATCGCCGAGCCGCCGAAGACGGCGAACCACAGCAGGCTGACGCTGCTGGGCACCAGGATGACCCCTCCCACGAACTGCCGGATGGTACGGCCCCGGCTGATGCGCGCGATGAACATGCCGACGAAGGGCGTCCAGGAGATCCACCAGGCCCAGTAGAAGACCGTCCAGCCGGCCAGCCAGTCGGCGACGCCCTCGCCGCTCGACGCCTCGGTACGCCCGGCCATCTGGGCCAGGTCGCCGAGGAACGCGCCGATCGAGGTGGGCAGCAGGTCGAGGATGAAGATGGTCGGTCCGACCAGGAACACGAAGACCGCCAGGGTCACCGCCAGCACCATGTTGATGTTGGACAGCCACTGGATGCCCTTCTCGATCCCGGACACGGCCGAGGCGACGAACGCGACGGTCAGCACCGCGATCACGACGACCAGCAGGCCGGTGCCGACGGATCCCAGCCAGCCCAGCCCGGTGAAGCCGCTGCCGATCTGCAGGGCGCCGAGCCCCAGGGAGGCCGCGGAGCCGAAGAGGGTGGCGAAGATGGCGAGAATGTCGATGATCCGGCCACCCCAGCCGTTCGCCCGCCTCTCCCCGATCAGCGGGGTGAACACGGCGCTGATCAGCTGCCGACGGCCGCGCCTGAAGGTGCTGTAGGCGATGGCCAGCCCCACCACCGCGTACATCGCCCACGGGTGGAGCGTCCAGTGGAAGAGGGTAGTGGCCATGGCGGTCTCCATGGCCTCGTGGGCGTCGGCAGGGTTGGTGCCCGGCGGCGGTGTGACGAAGTGCGACAGCGGTTCGCTCACGCCGTAGAACATCAGGCCGATGCCCATGCCCGCGCTGAACATCATGGCTATCCACGAGACCGTGCGGAACTCGGGCCGCTCCCCCTCCTCGCCGAGGGTGATCCGCCCGTAACGGCTCATGGCGAGCCACAGGGCGAAGACCACGAAGCCCGAGGCGGCGAGGACGAAGGCCCAGCCACCGTTTCGGATGGTCCCGTCGAGGAGCTTGCCGGACAGGCTCTCCAGCGAGTCGGTCGCGGTGGCTCCCCACACGACGAAGGCGAGGGTGAGGGCCGCGGCGACACCGAAGACGACCAGGTCGGTCCCAGGACCGGCGGATACTGCTGGGCTTCCTGGCAGATCCGCGTCGACGGGATGGCTGCGGCTCCCGTCTCTTTCGCGGGCATTGTTCATCAACTCGTCCTTTCCACAGACGGCGGTGGAGTCGTTGTCGCGGACGACGACAGGGGAACTCGTCGGCGATTCCGCCTGACCGACTGACACGCCGGAGCGGATGGGAGGACGACGAGAGAAGCAGTGGCGGAACGGCCGCCCACGTGCGTCGTTGCGGATAACGCATGGGAATTCACTATGGGAAACAACCCTCTGGGCCTGGGGGAAGGCTGTCAAGGGGTCGGACGTGCGGAGTTGTCCTACCGCGACCGACCGGCCACCGGGAACGGCAGCAAGACAAGACCCGTCAGGGAGGACCGTCAGGAGCCTGCGCGCGAGGGCGTTCCGGGGCTGCGCCGATACCCACCCGACGCCACCGTCAGCAACCGCCGGGCTTTCAGCTGCGTCTCGGCCCACTCGCGCTCGGGGTCGGAACCCCAGGTGATCCCCGCCCCGGTGCCGAAGCGCAGTGACGGACCGCCGACAGCAGTGCGGTCGATCCAACGTGCGGATACCGACGGCGAGTTGAGCCGTGGAGCGGTCGGCGTCGACCCAGCCGACCCCACCGCAGTACGGGCCGCGCGGCGCGGTCTCCAGCGCTGCGATGATGCGCAGCGCACTGGACTTGGGGGCGCCCGTGACGGAGCCGGGCGGGAAGGTTCCCGCGAGCAGCTCCGGCCATCCGGCGTGGACACCAGGTGCACCAGGCCGGGGTGCTCCTCGACGGCGCACAGGTCGGGAACGGTCACCGAGCCGCTGGCGCACACACGTCCCAGGTCGTTGCGGACCAGGTCGACGATCATGACGTTCTCGGCGTGGTCCTTCTCCAAGAGGTCCGCGGCGGTCCGGCCGGTGCCCTTGATGGGGCCCGACTCCACCGTACGGCCGTCGCGGCGGAGGAAGAGCTCGGGCGAGGCCGTGGCGATCTCCACACCGTGCGCCGGGAGGCGGACCGTGCCGGTGTAAGGGGTCCTTGCACTATGAGCGCCCGATCAGTCGCGTGGTCTGGTGCCGTGCATCGCAAGGCGTCGGAGCGCCCTCGATGGGGGTCCCCCCGCTCGAGCGAAGCCGAGAGTGGGGGAGGAGTCACGTGGGCGTTTCGGCAACGCGGCGAGGCGCGGTGCCAGGCCGCGCGACCCGGGCGGGCATAGTGCAAGGACCCCTAAGCCGGGGCGCCCCGGGCCAGTAACGCGGTGAGGGCGTCGGCGTCCGCCCGTCCCGGGTCGGGCAGCGGCGCGGACAGGACCCGGCACAGGTTCGCCTGGTACACCTCGCCGGCGGCGATGTCCTCGCGGATGCGCCGGACTCCGGCGATGTAGGCGGCCCGGTCGAGGGAGGACGTCCAGGCGTCCGGGCCCGGGCCGCGCCACGCCCCGAGCTCGGCGGTGGGCACGGGCGCACGGCGTACGTCCCCGAAAAGCGCGCACACCAGGCGCCCCTCGAAGTCGGCGACCACGGCCCACAAACCGGTGGAGTCCAAGGCCGCGGGATCGCTGGTCACGTCCCGGAGATCGGCGGCGAGGAGGTCGCCGAAGCGGGCCAGCGGGACATGGTCGTGCAGGGGGCCGATCATCGGTCACCGCCTCTCCGGCAGGGAACGGTCGGCCGGCGGGCCGTTACACACCCGCCGGGCCAGAAGTGGGCTATGCGTCGGCGGACCGCGGTTCCAGCCGGACGACGACGGACTTCGACGTGGGTGTGTTGCTGATGACCGCCGTGGAGTCCAGCGGTACGAGGACGTTGGTCTCGGGGAAGTAGGCGGCGCAGCACCCTCGGGGCGTCGGGTACGACACGGTCCGGAAGGAGGGCGCCCTGCGCTCCACGCCGTCGCCGAACTCGCTGACGATGTCGACGAGGTCCCCATCGGCGAGGCCGCGCTCGGTGAGGTCGTCGGGGTGCAGGAAGAGGACCCGGCGGCCCTGGTGGACACCGCGGTAGCGGTCGTCCAGGCCGTAGACGGTGGTGTTGTACTGGTCGTGGGACCGGAGCGTCTGCAGCAACAGCCGGCCCGGCGGGACCTTGGGGCTCTCCAGCGGGTTGGCGGTGAAGTTGGCCAGGCCGGTGGCGGTCGTGAACCGGCGCTCGTCGCGGGGCGGGTGCGGCAGGGCGAAGCCGCCCGGCTGCCGTACCCGGGTGTTGAAGTCCTCGAAGCCGGGGATCACGCGTTCGATGCGGTCGCGGATGCGGTCGTAGTCCGACGCGAAGTCGCCCCACGGCACCTGCGGACCTGTTTCCCCGAGGGTGGCCGCTGCCATCCCGCAGATGATCGCGACCTCGCTCAGCAGGTGCTCGGACGCGGGTGCGAGCCGCCCTCGCGAGAGGTGCACCATGCCCATGGAGTCCTCCACCGTGACCAGTTGGGGCCCGCCCGGCCGCAGGTCGGCCTCGGTACGGCCGAGGCACGGAAGGATGAGCGCCTACTCCCCGGCGATGACATGCGAGCGATTGAGCTTGGTCGAGATCTGGACGGTGAGGCGGCAACGGCGCAGCGCCTGCTCGGTCAGGTCGGTGTCGGGGGCCGCGGCGACGAAGTTGCCGCCCAGCGCGATGAAGACCCGTACGTCACCGTCGCGCATGGCGCGGATGCTGTCCACGGCGTCGTGCCCGTGGCGCCGCGGGGGCGTGAACGCGAACTCGGCGCCGAGCGCGTCCAGGAACGCGTCGTCCGGCTTCTCGTAGATGCCCATCGTGCGGTCGCCCTGCACATTGGAGTGGCCGCGCACCGGGCAGAGGCCGGCGCCGGGGCGACCGATGTTGCCGCGCAGCAGAAGGAAGTTGACGACGTCGCGGATGGTGGGCACGGAGTGCTTGTGCTGGGTGAGCCCCATCGCCCAGCAGACGACGATCTTCTCGGCTGCCAGCACCTGGGCGAACGCTTCCCGGATCTCCGCCTCGGGCAACCCGGTGGCCTGAAGGATCTCGTCCCACGACGCCATGCGGGCGTGCTCGGCGAACTCCTCGAAGCCATGCGTGTACCGCTCGATGAAGGAGGCGTCCAGGGTGCCGGGCGTCTCGTCCTCCGCCTCCAGCAGCATGCGGTTGAAAGCCTGGAACAGCGCCTGGTCGCCGCCCAGCCTGATCTGGAGGAATTGGTCCGCCAGCTTGGTGCCGCCGCCGATGACACCGGAAGGCTTCTGTGGGTTCTTGAACCGGATCAGTCCCGCCTCGGGCAACGGGTTGACGGCGATGACGCGGGCACCCTGCTGCTTGGCCCTCTCCAGCGCGGAGAGCATCCGGGGGTGGTTGGTGCCGGGGTTCTGGCCCACCACGAGGATGAGATCGGCCTCGTAGAGATCTTCCAGGCTGACGCTGCCCTTGCCGATGCCGATGGTCTCCACAAGGGCCGAGCCGCTGGACTCGTGGCACATGTTGGAGCAGTCCGGCAGGTTGTTGGTACCGAAGGCACGCACGAAGAGCTGGTAGAGGAACGCGGCCTCGTTGCTCGCCCGTCCAGAGGTGTAGAAGGCGGACTGGTCCGGATTGTCGAGCGCGTCGAGTTCGCGGGCAATCACGGCGAACGCGTCGTCCCAGGAAATCGGCCGGTAGCGGTCGGCGCCGGGCGGGCGGTACATGGGGTGGGTGAGACGTCCCTGCTGCCCGAGCCAGTAGTCGCTGCGCGGAAGCAGATCCTCCAGGGCGTGCTCGGCGAAGAAGTCCGGGGTCACCCGGCGCACGGTGGCCTCCTCGGCCACAGCCTTGGCACCGTTCTCACAGAACTCCGCCTTGTGCCGGTGGTCGGGCTCGGGCCAGGCACAGCCCGGACAGTCGAAGCCCTGCTTCTGATTGACCCGGAGCAGAGTGAGGAGGCTGCGACGGGCCCCCATCTGTTCGCCGGCGTGCCGCAACGAGGAGGTAACCGCGGGGAGGCCGGCGGCGTACTCCTTCGGCGGGCCGACCCGCAGTCGGGCGTCACCGGGGTCCTCAGCAGGTGGCTTGCGCGTCATCTGTAGCGCTACTCCGCGGTAATAGGGGAAACAGAGCCATTCCATCGCCGGGCATCGCGGCCACCGTTCGGGGAGCCGCCCCACCAAAGATAGGTCTGTTGCAAATTACACAACAGTATCTTGATGCGCAACAAACCTAAGGAAGCCCGACCCTCAGCCCCCTTGTCAAGGCCGCCGCTGTGCCGATTCAAGGCGGCACCCGGCTTACACACCGCCCTCGTCGCGGTAGACACCGAATGCGCGATTGACTGCGCGCCCGGTCAGGCGGAACGACCTTCCAGTCCTGGACAACGAGGAGGGCAGCAGCAGAGTCGAAGTGCGACCGGAGATGTCCGCGACCGGCGATCGCCCCACCGCTGCTCATTGAGCAGATGGGGCTGGCTCCGAAAGAGAGTGGGTGGTGGGCGGTCCGCACTCCGCCCCGGCGGGTGCACCTGCCCGCACACCAAAGTGGTGACCGAGCTTCTCTCCGAGGACGCAGTCGCCCAGCTGGCAGCCAGGACGGCTACGGCTACGGCTACGGCTACGGCTACAGCGCGGATCCTTGGAAGATCCGCCGCGACCACGCGGTCAAATGACGACTCACCACTGCACTGACGTGCCGCACGCTCGGACCACTGGTTCGTGACCCCCTTCGATCGGCCGCGCTCCATCAGCGGCGCGGCCCGGCTGCCCAGAGACTGCGACGCCATGATGGATGGAGAGATCCGGGCCATTCCCGGGCCAGGAAACCGATCCTAGCCTCGTTGAGGGAATCTCTGCTGGTCAACGGATTGCCACCCGTGTGCCACCAGCAGACGAAGAACCTGCCGGTGAGCTACTCCCCCAAGAAGCTCGGGTTCTCCTGAACCACCTGAGAAAGGCTCCTGGCACTCGCGTGCCCGGTCGTCGGGGAACCGCCCAGCTACGACCGCGCACGTCCCCGCCGTACGCGAGGTGGCACTGACAGATCGTCATTGGATAGATCGGCCGATCGCATTTGACGTCATCCGCAATTACTCGTCCGCAATCACCGAAAAACCCGCGATCGCCCTGAAGCCCCCTCCACAGCTCACCGAGGGTGAGGGAACGGGGACGTCGAGTTCCTACGCGATACAGGTGATCGCCAAGGGGCCTCATGCTAGCATTCACATGTTCGATCACGACATGCCGATCCGTCAAATCGACGTTCCAGCGGGGGAATGAGCGTGTTCGCAGGTGACGATGTAGTGGGAGTAGTGCCGGCCGCCGCTCGATTGACCACAGCGGGCCGTGGTGGCGCCCACCCTGACAGATCCACTGAAAGTCATCCATCCATGGCCAAGCGCGCCTATGTGCTGAACTCGAATTTGAGCGCCGCCAGTTACTGACGTTCCTACGAATGATGAACGGCCTGGATTACGAGCGGCCGGTGAAGTGTCGAGCGACGCGACTTTCTCATGCGTAGGCGCGGAGTGGACGATGCTCTCTGCTCGACGCGGTCTCCGCACGCTCGAATTCGGCTGGCCCGGAATTCCGTGGACGTAAATCCAGGGATGTGAATCCGGCGGATCCGCGGAAGCCTCGAGCAACGAGCGGAGTGAAGCCATGACCGATCAACACCGACTTGGCCTCCTGGTGGACCAGGCCTTCTACGGTTCCGCATACCAGGGCCGCGACGCATGGCGTGCCGCCGCGGAATCCGGAGCCGAATGGCTGTGCATCGTCGAAGAGGCGATGGACCTCGAACCCGAACGGCTGCTGCAACTCCGCGACGACGCGGACGCGGTGAGCTTGCCCATATCCCTGACGGCCTGCCATGCCTTCGGCCTCGGCGACCACCGTGACGTCGTGCGGGAGTTCAACCTCTCGCGGACCGAGGCCCATATCGACCTCACTCGCGAACTCGGTGGCCATGTCCTGAAGATGCTGCTCGGCGAATGGATCTGGCGCAGCATGTGGCCGGAGGAGGCGCAGTGGCAGATCCTGGTGGATTCACTGCGCCGACTCGCCGACTATGCGCAAGCCCGCGGCGTACAGCTCAGCGTCAAACCCGAACCGCTGGACAGTGCCTTCGTCCCCGACGTGGACGCGCTGGTGCGGCTGCTGGACGACGTGGCGTCACCGGGCCTGCAGGCCAACATCGACGTGTCGCATCTGGTGGTGCGGGGCGTGCCCGCCGCCGAAGTCGGCCGACTGCCCCACCGGGTGAACAGCGTCGACTTCTCCGACTCCAACGGCAAGTACCACGAGCACCTTCCACCGGGAGACGGCGTAGCGGACCTGCCCGCCTTCACCGAGCAGCTCCTCGCTGTCGGCGCCGAATGGATCGGTGTCGAGGTGGGCCCGTTCGCCGACCCGGAGAACGCCTACGGCAAGGTCGCCAGGTCGCTGGCCGACACCAGGCGGCTCTTCGACGCCGCGCGTCAAGCACGGGACGCCGATCGTGGCTGAACGGTCCCGAGCGTCGATCCCGTTCCCTTCCCGGAGGCCCTGATGCCGAACACCGCAGCCGATTCCGACGGCGGAGCCACACCCGAACGGCAGCCCGTCGCCGTACCAGGGGCCTCGCCCGACCCCGTCCAACTCGTACGACAGGCGTGGCAGAGCGTGCTGTGCATCGACACGGCACCCCTGGACACTGGTTTCTTCGACGCCGGCGGCAGTTCCATGCTGCTGGTCATGCTCGCCGATGAACTGGCCGACCTCACCGGCCGGGAACTGGATGTCGCCGAGCTCTTCCGCCATGACACCGTCCTGATGCAGGCCAGGCTGCTCGACCCCGACTACGAAACGGACAACCGCCCGGCCCCGCCCGCGGCCACCGGCCGCGGGCGACTGCTCGGCGCCGGCCGTCGAGGCCGCGGCGACACCGCACCCACGCGCCCCGAGGCACAGCCGGAAGGATACGCCGCCAGATGAACACCGAGACCGCCATCGCGGTGGTGGGCATCGGCTGCCGCTTCCCGGACGCCGTGACCCCGCAGGAGTTATGGGACAACCTGGACAAGGGTCTGGTCTCGATCCGCGACATCCCAGACGCGGAACTGCACCGCGCCGGGGTGGACCCCAAGATGTCGGCCGCCGCCGACTTCGTCGCGCGCGCCGGAACGCTCCCGGACGCCGAGCGGTTCGCCGCCGAGTTCTTCGGCTATCCGCCGGTGGAAGCCGAACTCATCGATCCTCAGCAGCGATTATTTCTGGAAGCGTGCTGGGAGGCCCTGGAGCGGTCCGGCCATCCGCCCCACGACGAAGCCGGCCCGCGGATCGGCGTGTTCGCGGGGTCCAGCCACAGCTCGTACTCCAGCATGCTCCAGTTCGCCCGGGCCCGCGCCCACGGCACCGCTGCGCTGGGCGACCTGACCTTGCAACTCGGTGGCTCCGCCGACTATATGGCCGCACGAGTCGCCTACAAACTGGGACTGCGCGGCCCGTCGGTGGCCGTGCAGACGGCCTGCTCCTCGTCCCTGACCGCGGTGCACTACGCGGTGATCAGCCTGCTCTCCGAGGAGTGCGACATCGCCATGGCCGGTGGCACCGGACTGGCTCACCCGCCCGCCGGCTACCGCTACCAGCCGGGCGGCGTGTTGTCCGAGGACGGTTACTGTCGGGCCTTCGACATCCGCTCCTCCGGCACCGGGGCCGGCTCCGGCATCGGCGTCGTCGTCCTGCGCCGGCTGAACGACGCCCTCGCCGACGGCGACCCCATCCTCGCGGTGATCCGCGGCAGTGCGGTCGGCAACGACGGCGGCGCCCGGCCCGGATTCACCGCGCCGAGTCCCGCGGGCGTGGCCGACGTGGTGGCCGGCGCGCTCGGCGTGGCCGAGGTGACCGCCGACCAGCTGCGCTATGTCGAGGCGCACGGCTCGGGCACCCCGCTCGGCGATCAAGTGGAGCTGCGCGGTCTCATCGACGGACTGCGGGCCACGACCTCGCGCAGCGAATACTGCGCACTCGGGACGGTCAAGGCGAACATCGGGCACGCCGGTTCCGCGGCCGGTATCGCCGGTCTTATCAAGGCCGTCCATGTGGTGCGCACCGGCAATCTGGTTCCCCACCCGATGTTCGAACGCCCCCGCGATCCAGGAGTGCTCGCCGTCAGCCCGTTCCACATCCCCACCGAACTGCGGCGGTGCACCGAACCGGACCGGCAGGTGCTGGTGAACTCGATGGGCCTGGGCGGCACCAACGCGGCGGTCGTGCTGGCCCCGCCGCCGCCCCCGACCCGCCCCTCCGCCGTTGCGCGACCGGTGATCCGGCTGCAGCTGTCGGCCAGGACCCGTACCGAACTGGACGAACTCTCCCGCAGGTTGGCCGACGAACTGGACCAGGACCGCTATGCGCCCGCCGACATCGCCCACACCCTGCGCAGCGGCCGACATGACTTCGCTGAACGGCGGCTGGTGGCCGCCGCCCCCGACCGGCTGGCCGCTGCCCTGCGACTGCCCCGGCCACCCGCGGCCCGCACCGTCCGCGCTCAGCCGCGCAAGGCCGTGGTGGCGGTCACGGCCCCCAAAGAGAGGGCCGGCCGGGTGCTGCCGGCCCTGCTCGCGGGGCTCGGTGGACGGGCGGAGCAGTGCGACACGATCCCCGCGCCACTGCCTTCCGACGTCTACCTTCTGGTGGTCGGTGACGCCGACCCCGGTCCCGACCGGCATGTGCTGCGCGTCGATGCCGACAGCGCGGACGTGTCCACCGACCAGGTGGCGGCCGCCCTCGCCGACGCCTGGCTGCACGGCGTCCCCGTGAACAAGACGCTCTACGACGGCACCGGCCGCCGGGTCGCACTGCCCACCTATCCATTCACCCGCCACCGTTACTCGGCCCTGGACGGCATCACACTGCACACCCCCGCCCCCGCCCCCGCCCCCGTGGCCACGGGCCCCGGACCAGGCGGTCTGGAAGGCGAACTGCTGACTCTGTGGGAAGAACTGTTCGGCGTGACCGGCATTGGCCTGCGCGACGAATTCGGCACGCTCGGCGGCAACTCGCTGCTCGGGCTGCGCATGGTGCTGGAAGTGCAGAGCCGGTACGGAATGCTGCTGAACCTGCACCGGGTCGGCGGCAGTCAGGCCACCGTCACACGAGTCGCCGATGCCATCCGCGGGTGGTCCGCGAAGGACGGCCCCGGGACGGACAACGCGTCCGACAGCGGCCTGATCGACGCCGACCTCGCCAGGGAGCTGCCACCGCTGCGGCCGCGGCAGGGAGATCCGGGCCAGGACGTACTGCTCACCGGCGCGACCGGATTCGTCGGCGCGTTCCTGCTGGACGAGTTGATACGGGGTACCGAGGGCCGGGTCTACTGCCTGGTACGGGCCGGGGACGAGGCTCACGGCCGCAGGCGGCTGCGTGAGGCGGCGCGGCGCTTCCGGCTTCCCGAGCCCGATCCGCGGCGGGTGTACATAGTGCCGGGCGACCTGAGTGAGATCGCCGAGGTTTGCGGGACTTACCGGGACGGCGAGTTGGGCCGTCGGATCGGCCATGTGCTGCACTGCGCGGCGCACGTCGTCTTCACCGAGCCGTACCCCGTGCTGCGGGCGGCCAACACCCTGGCCACCCACGGCCTGCTCAGCTGGATGCGGGCCAACGGGATCGTGGACATCAGCTATGTCTCCACCCTGGCAGCGTGCGGCCGGGCACTGGGCACGGGAGACCGGCTGCTGGAGCGCCGGGAGCAGCCTCTGGACCCCGCGTCCGGCGGCTACGGGATATCCAAGTGGGTCAGCGAGCGGATGCTGGAGAAGGCGGAGCGCGACGGCATGCGAGTGCGGGTGTTCCGCCCCGGGCTCATCGCCGGCGCCACCACCACCGGCGCGTGCAACGATCTGGACATGCTGTGGCGGATGGTCGCCGCCTGCCTGGCCGTCGGCGCACATCCGCTGGACGACAACCGGCTGGCGATCGCCCCCGTCGACCTGGTGGCCCGGGCGATCGTCGAACTCGGCATGCGGCCCGCCTCGGTGGGCCGGGCCTACCACCTGGTGGGCGAGTCCAACGGCATGCTTCCGGACCTCTTCGCGGAACTTGCCGAGTTGGGAATGGCGACCCGCGGCGTATCCGTCGGGGAGTGGGTGCGACTGGTGTCCGAGCGGGCGCTCGCCACGGGCGACCCGGTGCTGTCCAGCATGGCGCTTTACGAGAACAGCGGCGTCGACGCACCCCGCTGGTCGGTCGAGTGCGGCCAATGGCGGGACTGGCTGCGCACAGCCGGTCTCGATCCGCGACTGGACGGCGCACGGGCCCTGCACACCCTGCGGTACCTCTCCGAACGCCCGTCGTTCCAGGGCCTGTTGACCGGACCGGCGCAAGCCCGCCCACCGCAGGACCCGAGGCAAGCAGCACAGGCGGAGGGCGGGAAAACCCAGTGACGACAGACGGGACGACGATGAACGGGGCTTGGACCAGCCGAAGGCTGGCGATCGTGGGTGCGGGTGTCATGGGCGTGGGGATCGCCACGCTTGCCGTCGGCCACGGTGTTCCGGTGCTGCTCCTCGACATCCGCGAGGAGCGGCTGCGCCAGGCACAGGACGCCGTGCGCCAGGAACTGATGCTCGCCCGCCTGATGGGTAAGCTCCCGGCGGGCGCTGCCGGGGAGCTGACCATCAGCACCTCCTACGACGACCTGCGCGACGCCGACGCCGTCATCGAGTCGGTTACCGAGACCACCGACGCCAAAGCGAAGGCACTGGCCGCGATCTGCGCGGCGGTGACACCCGGAACTCTGATCACCTCGAACACCTCGGCCATTCCGGTGGACGAACTGGCCGGCTACACCACACGGCCGCAGGACGTCGTCGGCACCCACTTCATGAACCCGCCTTATCTGATCCGAGCCGTCGAGGTGGTACGCGGCCCGCGCACCGGCGAGGCGGCGATGGCCGCCCTACGCTCGCTCCTCACCGCACTCGACCGGGACGAAGTGCTGGTCGGCGACGGCCCCGGGTTCGTCTCCAACCGGATCCTGATGCGTGTCATCAACGACGCGGCCCGGCTGGTCGAGGAGGGGCGCGCCCCGGCCGAAGCGATCGACCGGGTCTTCACCGGATGCTTCGGGCACCCCACGGGCCCCCTCGCCACCGCCGACCTCATCGGCCTCGACAACGTCGTCGACACCCTGCGGGTCCTGCACGACCGCACCGGGGACGACGGCTATTTCGCCTGCGACCTGCTGCTGGACATGGTGCGGTCGGGCGACCACGGCCGCAAGACCGGCAAGGGCTTTCACATCTACGGAGGAACGAGCGCATGAGCACCCTCGACAACGACCTGGCCCGGCAGCCCGGCGCCGAATCCGCTGCCGACCCGGTGCGGATGAGCCTGCTGGGGTTCCTGCGTGCCCGGACGAAGCAGGAATGGGCGGCCGATCAGGACCTGTTCGCCTCGGGAGTGGTGTCCTCGCTGTTCTCCCTGGAACTGCTGCAGTACATGGAGCGGGAGTTCCAGGTCACCGTCGAGGGGGACGACATCACCTTGGACAACTTCCGTACCGCGCAGGCCATGGCCGCACTGGTCGAGCGGCTGCGCGCGGGCGCGCCCGGCGAGCCAGGACCGGAACTGTGATGGACGACACGGTCGCTGCCGCCTGTGCCGCGCTGACCGAACTCGTCGGCGACCAGGCCGACGAGTGGGACCGGCAGGGCCGGATCCCCGAGTCGGTGGTCCGGGAGGCGTCCCGCCGCGGACTGCTGTGCGCCCAAGTCGGTTCGGAGTACGGCGGCCTGGGCCTGAACAGCCGGGACAACGGCGAACTGACCGCACATATCGGTAGCCTGTGCAGCTCGCTGCGGTCGTTGATGACCTCGCAGGGCATGGCCGCCTGGACCATCCAGCGCTTCGGCAACGCCGAGCAGCGCCGGACGTTCCTGCCCCGGCTGACCGGTGGCGCCGTCATCGGCGTGGCGTTCAGCGAGGCGGAAGCGGGCAGCGATCTGTCCGGCATACGCACGGAAATCCGCCGCGACGGTGATGCGGTACGGGTCCACGGCTCCAAGATCTGGACGACCGGCGGTACGTACGCCGATCTGCTCGCCGTCTTCGGCACCTGCGGCGACGGAGCAGCCGTGATCCTGGTACCCACCGACGCGCCCGGTGTCCGGGTGGAGCGGCTCCCTGACCCGATGGGTTGTCGGGCGGCCGGTCATGCCGATGTGCACCTGGACGACGTCAGGTTGCCGGCCGGCCAACTACTGGGCGGGGCGGGCATGCCGCTGGCCATGCTGGCCACCTCGGCGCTGACCTATGGCAGGCTCTCGGTGGCCTGGGGCTGCGCGGGCATCCTGCGCGCCTGCCTGGATGCCACGACCCGACACGCCAAGCACCGCGTCCAGTTCGGCAAACCCCTCGCCGAGCACCAACTGGTGGCCCGCTACCTGGCCGAGCTGTCCGTCAGTGATCAAGTCGCCAGACTCTGTTGCGCGTCCGCCAGCGCGTGCTGGGACGAGGGCAGTCCGCAGACCGGAACGCAGGCGGTGCTCGCCAAGTACGTGGCGGCCAAGGAAGCCGTCAAGGGCGCGGCCTCCGCCGTCCAGGTGTTGGCCTCCCGCGGAGCGCAGGACGGCCACCCGGTCGCCAGGGCGTACCGCGACGCGAAGCTGATGGAGATCATCGAGGGCAGCACGGAGATCAGCCAGCTGCTCCTCGCGGAACACGCACTCCTGGGGTCGATATGACCACGACTGTGAACGGCGGCAACGCGACGGCGGTGGGCATCGGCGCCATCCACTGCGTACTGCCCGAAGAGCGCTTCCCCGTGGACAAGCTGCCGGAGTTGGACAACCTGCCGCGCGCGGAGGCGGACTTCGCCCGCGGGTGCGGGATCCGCACGGTGAGCCGGTTCACCGACGAGGCCACACCGGCCGGCCTGGCCGCTCAGGCCACACGGGAGTTGCTGGACGGCGCCGACCGGGAACCCGATGTGCTGCTGGCCGTGGGAGCACGCGCTCCGGAGGTCCTGCTCGGCTCGGACTCCGGCCGCATCGCGACGGAGGCCGGGCTGACCTCCGCCTTCTCCTTCGTGCTCGACGGACTCGGATGCACCGGCTCCAGCACGGCCTGGTCCCTGGCCAGGGACCTGCTGGTGGCCGACCCATCCCGGCACAGCGTGCTGATCACCCATGCCAGCCGTCCGGTGTCGCTGGACCGGGTGCGCTACCCGGTGACCGTCATCGGCGACGGCGCCTTCGCGATGACCATGGTCCTCGGCGGCAGGCCGGTGCTGCGCGCCCACCGCCAGGAGACCGACGGCAAGTTCCACGACCTGTTCCGCGTCGACTACAAGAGCGCGCCCTGGTACGAGTGGCGCGAGGAGTGCCAGTCCTCCGACCGGTACCGGTTCGAGCTCGCCCTGCACAGCCAGCAGCGGCTGGCCCGGCTGGTCGACGAGGTGTTGGCCGAAGCCGGAGCCGACCGCGCCCAGATCGCCGCCACGCTGATGCAGAACGTGACCGCACCCGCCTTCCAGTTCTACGAGTCCTTCCTCGGCCTGCCCATCCACCCGGTCTGCGGCCGGCACCTGGCGGAGTACGGGCACCTGGGAGCCATGGACGTGGTGCTCAACCTGGACCGGCTGCTGGCCACCGGCGAACTGGCGCCCGGTGACCTGGTCCTGGTCCTCAACAACAGCCCCGTGGCGGCCTGGGCCGTGACCCTCTGGGAGGTGTGATGGGCACGGTCAAGTGCCTGGTGTGGGACCTGGACAACACCCTGTGGCGAGGAGTGCTGCTGGAGAACGACACGCTCACCCTGCGTCCCGGGGTGTTGGAGGTGCTCAGCCAGCTCGACGAGCGCGGCATCCTGCACTCCGTGGCCAGCCGCAACGACCACGAGGACGCATGGGAGCGCCTCGAAAAACTGGGCGTCGCCGAGTACTTCGTACTGCCGCAGATCGGCTGGGGCCGCAAGTCCGACTCGGTCCGGACCATCGCCGAGCAACTGAACTTCGCGCCGGAGACCATCGCCTTCATCGACGATCAGCACACCGAGCGTGCCGAGGTCACCCACCACCTGCCGGACGTCCGCTGCTACGACGCCCAGCAGGCGGCGGGACTGGCGGCGCTCCCGGAGTTCAGCCCGGTGGTGACCGCCGACGCCCGCCAACGGCGCAGCCTGTACCAGCGGAGGTTCCAACGGGACGCGGCCCGATCCGCGTTCACCGGCCCCGACGAGGACTTCGTACGCTCCCTGAGGATGCGTATGCGCATCAACCGGGCGCGGGCGGAGGATGTGTCCCGGGTCGAGGAACTCACCCTGCGCACCAGCCAGATGAACGCGACCGGCGTGCACTACTCGAGTGCGTCCCTGCGCGCCCTGGTCAACGACCCCACGCACGAGGTGCTGGTGGCCACGGTCGAGGACCGCTTCGGCTCACACGGCGCTGTGGGCGTGGTCCTGCTGCAGCGACGTCCGTACAACTGGCGCCTGAAACTGCTGGCCACCTCCTGCCGGGTGGTCAACTTCGGCATCGGCACGCAGCTGTTGCGCTGGGTGACGGACCAGGCCGCCCGGGCCGGAGTCCATCTGGAGGCCGACTTCCGGCGCACCGCCCGTAACCGGATCATGGAGGTCGCCTACCGGTTCGCCGGCTTCGGCAGCGCACCGTGCGAGTGCCGCGGCGACGACCTGCCGTCCGAGGCCGATGAGGGTGTGCAGCGGCTGCATCTGGTCCCGCAACGGCAGTCCGCCCCCACGACATTGACCACCTTCGGTGCCACCCTGTGGGACGCGGACGGCACCCCGGGCCAGTGGTCATGACCGACGAGACCAGTGGCACCACGCCGGGCGGGCGGGACGTGGCGGGCAGTGTCCCGGGCCGGACCGAGGACGGCGGTGTGCGGTGGAGTGCCTTCGGACGGCTGTGGACGGCCGGCGCCGTCTCGTCACTGGGCGACGGCATCCGGCTGACGGCGCTCCCGCTGGTCGCTCTCTCGCTGACCGACGACCCACTGCTGATCTCCCTGGTGACGGTGGCCAACTGGTCACCCCTGCTGCTGTCGCCGCTGGCCGGAGCCTGGGCCGACATCGTCGATCGGCGGTCGCTGCTCATCGGGTTCGACATCGCACGCGCCGTGGTCGTCCTGCTGCTCGGGCTGAGCGTGGCCACGGGCACGGACAACCTGGCGATCGTCTGCGTCGCGGCGGCGGCGATGGGACTCGGCGAGACCGTGTACGTGGTGGCCGCCCAGTCGTTCCTCCCCGCGGTCGTCGACAACTCCCGGCTGGCCGCGGCCAATGGCAGGCTGCACATCGCTCAGCTGGTCTTCCGTGACTCGGCCGGACAGCCGTTGGGCAGCGTGCTCTTCGCCGCGGTGGCCGCACTGCCTTTCCTGATCGACGGCGTGTCGTTCCTGCTGGGCGCCGCGCTGCTCGCCACGATCGGGCGTGGAGGCACCCCGGCAACCGCCCGGCCAACCGAGCGCGGAACCACTCCGCGTTGGCACATCCTGGTCGCCGACGGCGCTCGCCATGTGCGTTCCGACCGCCTGCTGATGTCCCTTGCGGGCATGCTCGGCGCCCTGAACTTCTTCATGGGCGCCATCGGGGCGCTTGAGGTGCTGTACGTCGTCCAGTGGCTCGGTCTGCCCGAGGGCTCCTTCGGTGTGTTCCTGGCCGTCGGCGCGCTGGGGGGCATCGCCGGTGGACTGCTGACCGCGCGGCTGTCCCGCGCGTTCGGCCTCTTTCCCGCCGCCCTCGCCGCGATGGGCCTGGTGGGCGCGGCCACGCTGGCGATCGGCCTGGTGCGGCAGCCGCTCGTCGCCGCCGCGTGCTTCGCCGCACTCGCCTTGGGCGCGGCGGTCTACCAGTCTCTGACCGTGTCGTTCCGCCAGGCCGCCACCGCACCGGAAAAGCTCGGCCGAGTCAATGGCTTCTACCGCCTGGTGGGAACCGGCACCATCCCCATGGGTGCGGTGGCCGGCGGCGCGGTGGCGAAGCTGATGCAGGTCAACGTCCCCTTCGTGGCGGCCGGCGTCGGCATCCTCCTCCTGACCGCGGTGACCACCTGCCCAGTGCTGCGCATGGCGGCCCGACAGCTGGAGACCGCGCCATGACCCGAGACCCCGGGGACCATGGCCCAGCCGCAGCCCCGACCTCGTCCCGCATGGAGCTCCCCTTGCAAGATCACACCCTGTATCAGTGGTTCGCCGAGTCCGTCCACCGCTGGCCGGACGAGCCCGCGCTGGAACTGCGGGACCGGATCCTCAGCTACCGCGAGCTGCACCGGCGGGTCCTGGCCTTGGCCGCCCGCATCGTCAGCGAGCACGGGCGGGTACCGGACCGGATCGCCCTGGTGGCCTCGCGCACCGCGGCCGCCTACATCGGATACCTGGCCATCCAGCGGCTCGGGGCCTCCGCGGTGCCGCTCAACGACGAATACCCGCGGCAGCGCAATCTCGACATCGCACGGAGGGCCGAAGTCGGCGTGGTGGTGGCGCAGGAGGCTCACCGCACCGCGTTCGCCGACCTGCCCGCAGACTTCCGGCCCACGGTGCTCATCGTCCCCCCGGACGGCGCACCGTCCTCACCGCCGCCCGCGGACCGGCTACCCGACTGCCCCACCGACGCGGCGCGGGAGGCATACCTGCTGTTCACCTCGGGATCGACCGGTCGCCCCAAGGGGGTGCCGATCCGGCACCGCAACGTCTCCCCGTACGTGGCCTACAACATCGCCCGCTACGAGGTGGGGCCCGGCAGCAGGATGTCCCAGGCCTTCGGGCTCACCTTCGACCCCTCGGTCTTCGACATGTTCGTCGCCTGGGGGTCCGGAGCCGTCCTCGTCGTCCCGGACCGCGACGACCTCTACCGCCCGGTGGACTTCGTGGTGAACCGTTGCATCACCCACTGGTTCAGCGTGCCCTCGGTGGTCACCACAGCGCAGCGGCTGGGCAACCTGCCGCTGGGCCGGGTGACGTCGCTGCGGCACAGTTCCTTCAGCGCCGAACCGGTCACCGCGGAGCTGGTCGACCTGTGGCGCCAAGTGGCACCGGGCAGCCGCATCCACAACCTCTACGGGCCGACCGAGCTGACCATCACATGCACCGACCACGAGCTTCCCGCCGACCGCTCGCAGTGGTCGGCCGGCTCCAACGGGACGGTGCCGATCGGCCGGCCGTACCCGCAGATGGAGGCGGTCATCCTGGACGAGCAGGGCCGGCCCTGCGAAGACGGCGAGCTGTGTGTCCGCGGTCCCCAGCGGTTCGACGGCTACCTGGACCCGGCCGACAACGCAGGACGGTTCCTGACGTACGAAGCCGGCGCGCCCGCCATCCCCTACGACGGCACCGGCGAACTCACCGCACGCCACTGGTACCGCACCGGAGACCGGGTGCGGCGCGAGGACGGCCGACTGGTGCACCGCGGCCGACTCGACAACCAGGTGAAGGTCCTTGGACACCGGGTGGAACCCGGCGAGACGGAGGCAGCGATGCGCCGCCACCCCGAGGTCGTCGAGGCTGCCGTGGTCGTGGTCCGTGTACAGGGCGAGGAGCGACTGGTGGCGGCCTATCTGGGCAAGAACATGCGGGCACAGGAATTCACCCGCTGGCTGCGGCAGCAGATCCCCCTGTACATGGTGCCGCGCCGGATACAGCACCTGGAGGAGTTCCCCTACAACGACAACGGCAAGCTGGACCGCAAACGGCTCGCAGAGCTGTTGGCCTGATTTCCATCAGTGATGTCCGACAGCGGTATCTCCACGCCCCCAAGCCTCGGCCGCCCGGCGCTCACCACGGCGTCCCTGAGCTCGTCTCAACGGCAGCCGACGCTCACCGGATCAGCAACTGGGAACTCTGCCACCGGCGCCGCGCAGCGCCTTCCGCCATACGGCCTGCACCTTGAGCTCAATGCCTCCCACGGCACCCACCGTGCCGTCCGCGGCAATGCTGCCGGTGCCGCCGATGGTCTGGCCGCCAGTGAGGTCCCCGCCCCGTGCGTCGCCGTCGATCTTGTCGATGATGCCGAGGGCGCACATCAGCCCGGCGCTCGGTCCGCCCACGTCCGGCAGCGTCAACCGCACACGGGCCTTCTTCGGGGAAAGTCCCTGCTGCTTCAGTGCCGCTGCCACAGCGGCATCCTGGGAGTCGTTCATCTCCTGCGTGTTGTGCCGCGCGGTCTGTTCGGTGGACCGACCCGCGGGGTAGACGGCGTCTCGCGGTACCACTGCCCGGTGTTCGTCGAACCACGCGCCCACTATTTCCGGCGACTTCACCGACCCGTCCGGTGGAGTAACCGAAACGACCGTCACCAACCGCAGTCCACCCGTGGTTCTGCGGGTCGGGGTGCCGTCTATGGCGATGACCGGTGTGCCGTGCTGGGTGCCGGTCGACCACTCTTCAGCTCGCCCTTTACATGTTCCCGATGGCCTGTCGCGGCCCTCGGTCTATGAGTCGGAGGAATACGTGAGCGACATGACTCAGACGCCACCGCAGGCCATTCTGTCGCACCTGTTCGAGGCTCAGGTGGTGCGGTGTGCAGAGGCTGTGGCGTTGGTCTGCGGGGATGTGGAGGTGTCGTATGGGGAGTTGAATGCGCGGGCTAATCGGTTGGCGCGGTTGTTGGTGGCGCGGGGTGTG
>NZ_JARAXF010000120.1:0-857 GCF_033793745.1 Streptomyces sp. ME19-01-6
CGTTTCCCGGTCTTCGCGGAGGCGTTCGACGAGGTGTGCGCCCTGCTCGACCCGCATCTGGAGCACTCGCTCGCCGACGTGGTGCTGCGCTCCCAGCCGGAGGCGGGCCTGCTGGACCACACCACCTACACCCAGGCCGGGCTGTTCGCCCTCCAGGTGGCGCTGGCCCGGCTGCTGGACGCCAGCGGTGTACGCCCGGACGCGGTGATCGGCCACTCCATCGGCGAAATCGCCGCCGCCCACGTGGCGGGCGTCTTCTCGCTCCAGGACGCCTGCCGCCTGGTCGCCGCCCGCGCCACCCTTCTCGGCGGCCTGCCGCCCGGCGGCGCCATGACCGCCCTGGAAGCCACCGCAGAAGAAACAGCCGGCCTCCTGGCGCCCTACGACGGCCAGGTCACCATCGCCGCCCTCAACGCCCCCACCAGCACCGTCATCTCCGGACCGGCACAGGCCGTGGCCGAGATCCACCAGACCTGGAAGGCACACGGCCGCAAGGCCAAACAGCTGACCGTCTCCCACGCCTTCCACTCCCCCCTGATGGACCCGATCCTGGACGACTTCGCCACCGCCATCCACGACCTGACCTACCACCCACCCCACATCCCCCTGATCAGCAACCTCACCGGCCAGCCGGCAGGCAAGGACATCACCACCCCCGACTACTGGGCCAACCACATCCGCCAACCCGTCCACTTCCACCCCGCCATCACCCACACCGCACCCCACACCACCGCCTACATCGAAATCGGCCCCGACCCCGTCCTGATCCCGGGCGCCCAACACACCCTCGACGCACTCGACACCCCGCCCGCGCACCCGCCCGTCCTCATCCCCACCCTCACCCGCACCCAGCCCGA
>NZ_JARAXF010000121.1:0-838 GCF_033793745.1 Streptomyces sp. ME19-01-6
GATCGTTCGGGGGATGTGCGGCTGGTCGGCTATGTGGTGCCCTCCGAGCATGCCGAGCCCGATGAAGAGGCCAACGCCCACCAAGTCAACGAATGGCAGAAGATCTACGACCAGCACTACACGAATACGGCTGACCTGCTCCTCGGCGAGGACTTCTCCGGTTGGAACAGTAGCTATGACGGTTCGCCGATTCCATTGGAGGAAATGCGGGCGTGGCGCACCTCTGCAGTTGAGCGGATTCGTTCGCTCAATCCGCGCCGGGTGCTCGAGCTCGGCGTCGGCAGCGGTCTGTTGATGGCCAAGCTCGCCCCGGAGTGTGAGGCTTATTGGGGAACTGACTTCTCGGCCGCGGTGATCGAGAGACTGCGTGGGCAGATCGCGTCTGTTCCCGAGCTTTCGGGCCGGGTGGAGTTGCGCGGTCAGGCCGCTGATGTGGTGGCGGGGTTGCCGACGGATTTCTTCGACACCATCGTCATCAACTCGGTGTCACAGTACTTCCCGAACACCGAATATCTGGTACGTGTGCTAAGGCAGGCAATGGAACTGCTCGCCCCCGGCGGCTCGTTGTTCATCGGCGACATACGCAACATGTGCGCACTCAGGACCTTCCGCACCGCGATCGAGCTGGGGCGAGCCGGAACCGGCGCTGAGATCTCCGAGGTGCGCGCGTCAATCGAGCAGAGCATTGCGCTGGAGAGGGAACTCCTGGTCGATCCCGAGTTCTTCGCAGCTCTTGCGGATGTTCTGCCGGGTGTCGTGGCGGTTGATGTCCGGATCAAGGAGGGTGCCCACCACAATGAGTTGACTCGGCACCGGTATGACGTTGTGCTGCGCAAGG
>NZ_JARAXF010000122.1:0-821 GCF_033793745.1 Streptomyces sp. ME19-01-6
GGGCCGATCTCGACGTAGTCGGTGACGCCCTGCCTGCCCAGCCATGCCAGACCGTCGGCGAACCGCACGGCCTGTCGCGCATGCCGCAACCAGTACTCGGCACTTCCGAGCTCCTCGGCCGCGGCCACCTCACCCGTCACATTCGACACGATCGCAATGCGCGGCTCGCCCCACGAGACACCACCCAACACCTCGGCGAACTCCGCCAGCATCGGCTCCACCAACGGCGAATGGAACGCCCGCTCCACCCGCAACCGCCGCGTCCGCCGACCCTCCTCCCGCGCCAACCCCACAACCCGCTCCACCGCGTCCTCGGCACCGGAGACCACCACCGACCGCGGACCGTTCACCGCAGCCACCGCCAACCGGTCCGCATCCTCGCCGATCCACCCGGCGACCTCCCCCTCCCCGGCCTCCACCGCGGCCATCGCACCGCCCGACGGCAACCCCGCCATCAAACGACCACGCGCCGCCACCACCCGCGCAGCGTCCCCGAGCGACCACACACCCGACACATGAGCCGCCGCCAACTCCCCCACCGAATGCCCGATCAGGAAATCCGCGCTCACCCCACACCGCTCCAACGTCCGGAACAACGCCACCTCGAACGCGAACAGCCCCGCCTGCGTGTACTCCGTCCGATGCACCAACTCCGCCTCCGCCGAACCCGGCTCGGCGGACAACACCCGGCTGAGCGGCACCCCCAACAGCCCCTCGAACGCCCCACACACCTCCCCCAACACCTCACGGAACACCGGCAACCCCGACAGACCACGCCCCATCCCGGACCGCTGCGCCCCCTGCCCCGAGAACAGGAACGC
>NZ_JARAXF010000123.1:0-786 GCF_033793745.1 Streptomyces sp. ME19-01-6
ATGAGGGCAAGGCAGTGGTGGGCGCCGGCCACCTGCGCAAGCAGGACCTCGGCAGCGGCGCGGTCGCCGGTGTCCGCGCTCGTGACCATCACGGCCAGCACCAGCCCGAGGGTGTCGACCACGACGTGCCGCTTGCGCCCGTTGATCAGCTTGCCGCCGTCGAAGCCGCGGCTGTCGGAACCGACGACAGCGTCCGCCTTGATGGACTGCGAGTCGATCACCCCGGCCGTCGGCTCCGCGTCCCGCCCCATCCTGATGCGGACCCGCACGCGCAATCGGTCGTGGAACTCTGCGATCAGAGCGTGGTCGCGCCAGCGGCGGAAGAACGCGTAGACCCGGTCCCACGGCGGGAAGTCGGCCGGCATGGCGCGCCATTTGATCCCGTTGTCCACGAGGTAGCGGACCGCGTCCAGCATGGTGCGCTGGCAGTACGCCTCCGGTCGGCCGCCCCGGCCGCGCATCCAGCCCGGTACCGGCAGCAGCGGCCGAATGGCCACCCACTCCGCGTCCGTCATGTCCGACGGATACCGGCGCTGCCGCTCAGGCCGGTCGGCCGCGTTGCCGTACACATGCGCGAGGCAATCACACGATGGAGCAGCCAGGTTGGACTGCCCGGCCATCGACACGGAAGACTGCGGCACCGGGGCCTCCTGGTGCTCTATGGATTCGACACCCACGAGCTGTTCAGGAGGCCCCGTCTTCATGCTCTCGCCACGGCAGGATCACCCGACCGGGAATCCGCGTTCGACCGCCACCACCCAAGATCGAAAAGACAACAGCTACTTA
>NZ_JARAXF010000124.1:0-761 GCF_033793745.1 Streptomyces sp. ME19-01-6
CGTACGAGGGCTTGTCCGGCGCCTTGTCACGCGCCGTCTCCACCGCGGTCTTCACGGTCGTATGGGCCTCGTTCCGCTGCCGCCGCGCCTCGCTCAGGATGTCCCGGGCGGCGGCGAGATCCGCGGTGCCCGGGTCGTGGAACTCCCCCGGCTTGTCCGGCAGCTTCGACTTGTCACGCTGGTCGGCGGGCTTGGCGTTGTACGCGTCCACCGCGGTGTTGTACGCCGACACCTTGTCGTTGTGCGCCGACCGCGCGTCCTCCGACGCCTTCTTGCCCTTCTTGTAACGCGCGATCGCGTCCTCGGCCTGCTTCTGCGCCCACTCCACCGTCCCGGCGAAGCTCTCCAGCGCCCCGGCCGCCTTCTCACACGCGTCCGCCGCCGTGAACCACTTCTTCGGCTCGACCGACACGCTCTCCCGGAAGGCGTCCGCCGACTGACCCTTGAGATGACCGGCGTCCAGCCCCTGCAACCCCTTGCCCACGTTGTCGAACGCGGTCTGGAAGTCCCTCAGATGACCCGCCGTGGAGCGGAGCTTGTCCGGGCTGCCGTGCACCAGCTTCTTGGGGTCCTCGGTCTCACCGAGCTGCATCTCGTCGACGTCCGCGCCCAGCGCGTTCGCCACCGAGTCGCTCTTGTCCCGGACCCAGTCCGCACCGCTCTCCCAGCCGACGTCATCCAGCCAGTCGGCGGTCCAGTCTCCCGCGACGTCGACGGCCTCACCGAGATCCTCGACCCGGTCCTCGACCCAGTCCTCGACC
>NZ_JARAXF010000125.1:0-759 GCF_033793745.1 Streptomyces sp. ME19-01-6
CATGTGATCACGCAGGTGGTCACCACCGACGCTGTGGTGGCCGACACGGAGATGACCGAACCGGTCCACCAGACGCTCGCGGAACGGGAGTTGCTGCCGGACGTGCATGTCGTGGATGCCGGCTACACCACAGCCGCCCTGTTCCTGGCCGCCACCGAGCGGGGTATGGAACTGCTCGGTCCGGCCCCGCACGACAGCAGCCGCCAGTCCCGAGAGGATCAGGGCTTCTCCCGCGCTGACTTCACCATCGACTGGGACGACGAGAGCGCAGTCTGCCCAGGAGGGCACCGAAGTTTCGAGTGGTGGGAACAGAAGCACCACCGCAACGGCACTCCGGTCCTCAAGGTGTTCTTCTCCGCCGAGCACTGCCGCCCCTGCCCGAAGCAGACGTCGTGCACCAAGCCCCCGTCCGGGCGCCGGGGCAGAGGCATCACCTTCCTGCCACGAGAACGGCACGAGGCCCTCGAAGCCGTCCGCCAGGCCCAGGAGACCGACGAATGGAAGGACCGTTACGCGATCCGGGCCGGCGTCGAAGGCACGATCTCCCAGGCCGTCCGCGTCACCGCCCTCCGCCGCACCCGCTACCGCAATCTGCCCACGACCCGCCTCGGCCACGTCTTCGCCGCCACCGCACTCAACCTCATCCGCATTGACCGATGGCTGACCGGCACCCCTCTCGGCGGAACCCGCACCTCCCACCTCGAAGCCCTCATCCTCGCGGCCTGAGCGCCCGAATTACGCCTTTGCCAGCAGAGTCCT
>NZ_JARAXF010000126.1:0-746 GCF_033793745.1 Streptomyces sp. ME19-01-6
CACTCGGCCCTTCGAGCCGATGCAGGAACCACAACCGCCGCTGCGCGAAGGACAACGGCAGCACCTCCGGCCGCACCGCCCGTACCAACGCCGGACGCACACCCGCATCCGCCGTACGCAACCGCTCGGCCAAACCCGCAACGGTCGGCGCCTCGAAGAACACCGCTATCGGCAACTCCACACCCAGCACCGCACGTACTCGGCTGATCAGCCGAGTGGCCAAGAGCGAATGACCGCCCAGCGCGAAGAAGTTGTCGTCGATACCGACTCCAGCGATGCCCAGAACGTCCGCGAACAACTCACACAGAACCTCCTCCCGCGGTGAGCGTGGTGCGCGTCCGCGGGCCGCTGTGCCGAAGTCGGGTGCGGGCAACGTCTTGCGGTCCACCTTGCCGTTGGGCGTCAGTGGAATCGCGTCGAGCGCCACGATCGCGGAGGGGACCATGTACTCGGGGAGTCGCTCGCGCAGATGACGGCGGAGTTCGGTGGTCAGCGCGGCGGTACTGAGGGATGCTGCCGGATTCGTGGTGTACGCGGACAGCTCACCGTGTGCCTGGTCGGTCGCCAGATGAACATCCGTCGCCACGGCGCGGGACATGGTCTCCTCCGGTGCGAACAGCACATCGAAACGGCCGTCTTCACCGTGCGAGCTCCAGGTGACCGCGGTCCACAGGCCTCGTCGGCGCCCCAGCTCACTGAAGGCGTCCGGCTCCATCCCCAACCCGGCTGTGGTTGTCGTCAGGTGG
>NZ_JARAXF010000127.1:0-709 GCF_033793745.1 Streptomyces sp. ME19-01-6
CCATCACCGCCCACAACACCGGCTGCACCACATCCACCCGCTCCAACAACACCGGATCCACCAACGCCTCAACCAACGACCAGTCGACGTACGGCTCCAGCGCTGCCGCACACTCCTCCATCCGTGAGGCGAACACCGGCGAGGACTCCAGCAGGTCAACCCCCATACCCACCCACTGCGACCCCTGCCCCGGAAACACGAACACCGTCCGCGCATTCGTCAGCGTTCGGCCTTCCACGGCGGTCGGGCCGCCCGCACCCGCGCCGAACTCCGCGGCCTTGCCAAGGAGTTCCTCGACGGATCCGCCCACCAGCACCGCACGGTGCTCGAGCGCTGCCCGAGTCACTGCCAGCGACCGTCCCACATCCGTCGCTGAGGCGACGGGGTGCGCTGCCAGCCGCGAGGCCTGTTCCCGCAGCGCCACCGCGTCCTTCGCCGATATCGGCCATGGCGTCGGCGACAGGGACGGCACCGCACCGCTCACGGCGGGCTCGGCCCTGTCCGGTGCCTGTTCCACGATGACGTGGGCATTGGTGCCGCTGATCCCGAACGAGGACACCCCCGCCCGCCGCGGCCGACCCACCTCCGGCCAAGCACGCTCCTCCGTCAGCAACTCCACCGCACCCACCGACCAGTCCACATGTGAGGACGGCGCATCCACATGCAGCGTCCGCGGCAACACCCCATGCCGCAACGCCATCACCATCTT
>NZ_JARAXF010000128.1:0-689 GCF_033793745.1 Streptomyces sp. ME19-01-6
GGGGTGGTTGAGGGGGTCGGTTGGGTGGGTGGTGGTGGCGGTTTGGGTGAGGCACCACAGGGGTGCTGTGATGGTGGGGTGGGTGGTGAGGGTTTGGATGAGGGTGAGGGTGAGTGCGGTGCCGGTGGGTACGTGGGGGTGTTCGGGGTGGGGCTCCTCGTCGAAGGCGAGTAGTGAGAGCACGCCGTCGATGCTCACCGCGTCACTGTGCTCGACAAGCCGCTGAGCAAGGGTTTCGGGGTCGGCACAGGAGGAGTCGAGCGAGAGCGTGATGGTCCGCGCCCCGAGGTGACGCAGGGCGTCGACGATGACGTCGATGGGGGCGTGTCGGCTTTGCAGAGTGGGTACGACGATGAGCCAGGTGCCGGGTGACCTGGGGCCGGTCTGGGGGAGAGAGACGGGTTTCCACGTCTCGCGGTAGCGCCAGGAGTCGATGATGGCTTGGTCGTCGTGGCGCTTGCGCCAGGTGGAGAGAGCCGGCAGGACTGCTTCGAGAGAGGAGTCACGGTCGATGGCCAGGGCGGAGGCCACTGCGTCGACGTCTTGTCTCTCCAACGAATCCAAGAAGCGGATGCTGGTTGTGTTGGTGTTGGTGTTGGGGGTGGTGGTGTTGAGCCAGTAGTGGTGGTGTTGGAAGGGGTAGGTGGGGAGGTTGGGGTGGTGGGTGGGTGTGTGGTGGTGGTGCCAGG
>NZ_JARAXF010000129.1:0-682 GCF_033793745.1 Streptomyces sp. ME19-01-6
CGGGTGCGTTGTCATTGGAGGATGCGGCGCGTGTGGTGGCGCTGCGCAGTCGGTTGATTGCTGGTGAGCTGGCGGGGTTGGGCGGCATGGTGTCGTTGGGTGTGTCGGCGGACGAGGTCCGGGGATGGCTGGAGCGGTGGCCCGGGCGGCTGGCTCTGGCGGCGGTGAACGGTCCGCGGTCGGTGGTGGTGTCCGGTGAGCCGCAGGCGTTGGAGGAGTTGCTGGCCGGGTGCGAGGCCGATGGGGTGCGGGCGCGGCGGGTGGCGGTGGACTACGCCTCGCACTCGGACCAGGTGGGGCGGATCGAGGAGGAGTTGGGTGCGGTGCTGGCTGGTGTCGCGCCCATGCCGGGACGGCTGCCGGTGTATTCCACGGTGACTGGCGCGCTGTGCGCGGGGGAGGAGATGGACGCGGGGTACTGGTACCGCAACCTTCGGGGAACGGTGCGTTTCCAGTCGGCGATCGACGCGTTGTTGGAGCAGCGGTTCGGTGTGTTCGTGGAGGTCAGTGCGCATCCGGTGCTGGTTCCGAGCCTGGTGGAGAGTATCGACGAGGCGGGCATGGACGCGGTGGCGTTGGGGACGCTGCGCCGTGGGGAGGGCGGCCAGGAGCGGATGGTGGCCAGTGCGGCCGAGGCGTGGGTCCATGGTGTGGAGGTGGACTGGGCGTCCCTGCTGCCGGT